>NZ_JBIURQ010000001.1:1398375-1463536 GCF_044740925.1 Streptomyces sp. NPDC088254
CGTTGACGACCGCATCCGGGTGCTGGGCCTCAAGCACCCCGATACCCTGACCAGCCGCCACAACCTCGCCAGCGCCCTGGCCAGGATGGGCGAGCAAGAAGAGGCGGTACGCCTGCTGCGACAGACCCTCGCTGACCGCGTCCGTGTGCTGGGCGCTGAGCACCCGCACACCGTGCGCACCCTCGACGACCTGGAGACAGCTTCGGCTGCCTGGCGTGCCGCACGACGGCGACAGACCTGGTTGCGCCCCCCGCGACGCTAGTACTCCAGTGCGGTTTCGTGATCTATCCAGCGGGTTCGCTGGCGGTTCGTCGTCGGTAGTGGCTGCGGCGCTGTTGCCTGGTGGCCTCGGCGCCAGGTGGACCAGTGCAGCAGCCTGGCCGCGGTCACGGCTGGTGGGGTAAAGACAGCGACGAGTAGGTGGCGGATCTCCGGGACGGTCAGCGTGATCGGATCGCGGCTGCGGACGAAGTGGCGCGTATCTGCAGGCGGTTTGGGGGCGGCGTCTGCGGCGAGGGCGGTCAGGAAGGCCAGGGCGAGCATGGCGAGCGTGATGTGCCGGTGCCATGGGTCCAGTTGCGGACCTGGTAGTGGTCCAGTCCGACCTGACTCTTGGCGGCCTGGAAGCACTCCTCGACGCTCCAGCGGGCACCGGCGACGCGGACCAGCTCGGACAGGGGCACTTCGGTGGGTGACCAGCACAGGTAGAAGGCGAGTTCGCCGGTGGACCGGTTGCGTCGGATGAGCAGGTGGCGGTGGCTGCCGGCGCCGATATGGATCCAGGCCCAGTCGTAGTACCGCGGTCCTTTCGCGCCGTTTCCGGCGCTCTGGCGGTGCCAGGCCGTGGCGGGCAGGCGGCCGGCGAGGGTATCGGCGCGGGCGGGAGTGCGGCCGTGGTTGATCCTCACCCGCGTCGAGCAGGCGACGGCCAAGACATAGCCGATGCCGCGCGCCTTGAGGGCGGCGTGGAGCTGGTGGTCCTGGCCGTAGGCTTCGTCGCCGGTCACCCAGGAGGCGGTGATCCCGGCGTCCAGCGCGTCTGCGATCATCTGCTCGGCCAGGCGGGGCTTGGTGGCGAACTGCACCATCGCGGGTATCCCGGCCGCGGTGCGGCGTTCGGGATCATTGGACCAGGAGTGCTCAGGAAGATAGAGCCGTCGGTCGATCAGGGCCTGTCCCCGGTTGGTGGCCAGGGCGAGGAACACGCCGACCTGAGCGTTCTCGATGCGTCCCGCGGTGCCGGTGTACTGCCTCTGCACTCCTGCCGATGACCGGCCCTTCTTCAGAAAGCCGGTCTCGTCGACAACGAGAACGCTGCCGTCAGCGCCGAGGTGTTCGGCGGCGTAGGCGCGCAGGTCGTCGCGGACGGCATCGGCGTCCCAGCGGGCGGAGCGCAGGAGACGTTGCATTGGCCCGGGCCGCGTATGGCCCGCCTGTTCGGCCAACTGCCAGCAGTTCTTCCGTTCGACGTTCGACAGCAGCCCGAGCAGGTAGGCGCGGGCCGCGGCCCGGGGCTCAACTCGCCCGAACCGGCCCGCGATCCGGGCCATAACCTGGTCGAACATCGCCCGCCAGCGGGCAGGGTCCACGCTATGGCCTGCGGCCACCGCCCGATCTTCAGGAGTCCACACAACCCTCGATGATCACGCGGTGGCCGTACCGGTTCTCGGTCGGGCCCACCACGAGATCGCGAAGTCAGAACGGAAGGCGCCTGTAGAGACGCTCGAGTGTGCGAGACCGGTCCAGCGCCGTCAGCCGAGGGCGTCGAGCAACTCGCGCTCGCGCTGCGCGCTGAGGCCTGCGCGCCTTTCCCGGTCCAGCCCCTGCTCGCGTTCCCAGCGCAGCGTGTCGGCCAGCATCTCCGCCGGGGGCCGGTGACGCAGCCCCGCGGCACGCGCCGCAGAGCCGTTCCGGGCCGACCATCCTTCCCAGCCCGGCTCGACCAGCCACATCGGCAGCGACTCCGGCCCCATGTACTGGGCCACACCGTTGGCGAGCAGCCACGCCGATTCGGCGGTGACAACCGGACCGGTGTGCCCGCCGGCGGCGCGGGACAGCTCGATCCACTCTTCGAACGGAACGACCGGGCCGACGGCGTTGTATGGGCCGGTGGTTCCCGTCTCCGCGGCCTCGAGCAGCCAGGAGGTGAGGTCCCGCACGTCGACCACCTGGGTGGGTATGGCCGGTGTGTCGGGGACCAGCATCGGGCCTCGCGGATCGCGGGCGGCGCGGGCGACCCAGTAGCCGGAGCGCCCGCTGTGATCGCCCGGGCCGCCGATGAGCCCGGCTCGTGCGATGAGGAGGCGGTCGCCCACAGCGGCCGTCGCCGCCTGTTCGCAGGCTACCTTCGCCTCGCCGTACAACTCGCGGTCGACCTCGCTCCGGTCGGTCGGGGCGAGCAGGGCCGCGGACTCGTCCGCCCCCAGCGTGGCGTGGGAGGCATAGGCGTTGCCGGACGAGACATACACCCAGTGCCCGGCCTTGCTGCCCAGCACGTCGAGTGCTCCACGAACGAAGCCCGGCTGCCATGACACCTCGACGACCGCGTCCCATACGCGGTCGTGCAGGGGCTCGTACGCCGACGGATCGCGCCGGTCGGCGGCGACCAGTGTCGCTCCGGCCGCGACTTCTCCGCTCTCGCCACGCGCGAGGCAGGTCACCCGATGGCCGCGTTGGATCGCCTGCCGCGACAGCTCCCGAGCCACCCATGCCGTTCCGCCCAGAACCAGGATCTCCATACCGACACACAAGCACCGGGTTCACCGCTCGGCCAGGCGGATTCGCTGACAGCAGATGGCCAGCCGCCGAATTGATCTAAACCCTCGGGCAGTGGTGGCCACTTGGTGAGCGCATATCCTTGGAAGGCGCGGACGTGCCCCCGCTACAAGTAGCGGTAGCAGACCCGCGCTGGGGCGCCAGCTCCACGCCGAAGCTGAACTTGGGTTGCGCCGCCCCTCCAGGGCCACGTCGACGTCGATGTCCCGGCGCGCTGGGGTGCCGCCGTCCTCCCGACTACCCACGACCGCACGTCCAGCACGATGCCGTTCGAACCGCGCACCCTCATGGGCGAACGCCCTCGTTGCCCGACTGAAGCCGCCGTTCGGCGAGTTGAAGTCGATGTCAGCTTGTCGCCGCCCCACTCGCTTCCGCTCCCGCCCGGGCGGCCGTCCCCATGACCGATGGCGCGACAGCAGCAGCCGGGCTCGCCGGACCGGCCTCCCACGTGACCCTGGCGGCCCTGGACGCCTCCTACTTCACCCGCATCACACTCGCCTCCCCGCTCACCACGACCGTGATGCCGGGCAGCCCCGCCCGGACCGAGGTCGCCTCCGGCGGCCGTCGTATCGCGCTGCTCACCCACGGCGCCCGCACGGTCCTCGTGAGCGGCCCGCGACGGACGTTCAGCGAGGACAAGCAGCCCTTCACCGAGGACTTCGACCGCACTCTGCCCAACCCCGGCCTTCCCGTGGACAGACGCGTGTACTGGGGTGCATCGCCCGGCGGTGGTGTCTGGGACACCGACGGGCCCGTCACCGCAGACTTCTCGGTGAACCCCGGCCGGGGCGTCATTGCCCTCACCACCGACGGCGTGAGCCGCTACGCGACCCTCAAGGACGACGAGGTCACGGACGTCGACGTGCAGGTGGTGGCAGGCTTCGACAAGGTGCCGACGGGGGACGCCTGCTCGTACGCGTTGGTCTTCGGGTATGCCTCGCCGGACCGGCACCACCGGGCCCGACTCTCCTTCCTCACCACGGGCGCCGTCGAACTCAAGGTGGAGAGGGTGAACGCCGGTCAAGTCGCCCAGCTGGCCCCGACGGTGACCCTCGCCACCGGTGTGCCGGCCGGCAGCGCCTGGGGCATACGGGTGCTCCGCGAAGGATCTGCCGTCCGGGTCAAGGCCTGGCGCGCGTCCAGCGGGCAGCCGGCGGGCTGGAACTTCGAACTGACCGACGCCACCGTCGCCAAGGGCCGCGTAGGTCTGCGGGCCCTCGCCAACCAGGGTTGCGCCAATCTGCCCGTCACGCTGTCCGCGACCGGCTTCAAGGTCACCGGAGCGACGTGGCAGAACCCGCCGAGCGTGACCCACGGCGACTGGGTGCGGGTGTTGCCCGAGCCGTTCGACGGGGCCTGGACCCCGGCCGTGGAGCAGACCGTACGCGGCTGGATCGGTTCCCTGGCCCCCGACGCCCTCGCCTACGCGGCCATGTTCCTGCCCGGCGCCCCCTCGGTGATCGCCGGAGCCGGCCCGGCCGCGGGGAAGCAGGTCCTCGGCGAGGCCGAGTACAGCCCCGCCGACGCCCACGGGTACCGCTTCGTCGGCGCCGACTTCCACGAGTACGCGGGAGTCGACTGGACCTTCCCGGACGGCGCCCGCAAGGCGGCGGACGCCAACTTCAAGGGCATGCTCGACTGCTCCGGCTACACGCGCATGGTGTACGGCTACCACTTGGGTGTGCCGCTGGCCGACTTCCACGACGCCTCGCCTGCCCGGCTGCCGCGCACCTCCGAGCAGATGGCCGACCACGCTTCCGGCGTCCGGCTCGCCCGTACCGACGGCACCGGCCCGGCCCACACCCCGCTGCTCCAGCCCGGCGACCTGGTGCTGTTCAGCGCCGACGGCGACGGGACGGTGGACCACGTCGGCATCCACCTCGGCACCGACACGACGGGCAAGCGCCGCTTCCTGTCCAGCCGTAAGACGGTCAACGGCCCCACCATGGCCGACCTGGGGGGCGCTTCGGTCCTCGACGGCACCGGCACCTACGCCACCACACTCCACACTGTGCACCGCCTCTGAGTAACGGGGGGGGCGTCCGGTGAGCAGCCGCTGGCATCGGGCGATCGCCGAGCTGAGCGCCCAGGGCAACGCGGCCCGGGCCGCCGCGCAGCGCGTGCAGGACGTTCCGAGCGGGCAGCGCACGACCCGACCGCCGCCGCGATCTCCTACGCGTCCTAGACCGACTATCTGCGCAGCGCGAGCACGCTGCTGCGCGCGCACCTCACCGGCCGGTATTCGCCCAGACGGCTGCCCGTCGCCGGCGTCTGGGCAGGCCTGCGCGATGTCTGGAAGGACTGGGCGTTGGACCGGCTCGGGGGGTGTGGCGGGCCGTCCCCCGGGACGCCGCCCTCGCACGGATGCGCAGCGCCTCGTCCGACCCTCTTCTCGTCGCGGTCATCGACCAGGCCGAGGCACTGCAGGCCAGCCTCCGCGGCGACCGGAGGGTGAACCGGCTTGCGTCCCCGTCGGCCCCGGCCGGGCACGGGGGCCACTGACGGCGCGGAGGGCGCGCACCAGCGGTGCGGTGAGCAGGGGCTCGCCGCACCGCTGACTCGTTCGTTCAGTCCTCGATGGTCTCAGCGGACGCCAGACCAGTTCCCGTCGGAGTACCCGCTGTACACCGCGCCCGTGGACGCGACATGCAGGCAACTGTAGTCGCCGTTGCTCTTCTTGATGTTCACGCACAGGTCGCCGCCGCCGCCGGACCGGTAGTCGTAGCGGAAGCGCATGCCCGAGCGCCATTCGCACTTGCTGGTCCAGACGGTGTTGATGTCGCTGATGTTGTCCGTGGCCAGGCACAGGCCGGTGGCCCTGTTCTGCAACTGCACGAATTTCGGGTCCGTGGAATCCGTGCCCCGCCAGTCCCATTGCTGGTATTGGCTGTCGCTGCACGAGGACATGAAAGCCCTGCCGCTGCCGTTGTCGTTAACCCTGCCGCCGGTCAGGCACTGGTTCTCGTGATGGAAGTTGTTCAGGAACTTCCAGTACGTGGAGGCCTGGGGGGCGGCCTGCGCGGAGGTCGGCTGGAGAACTCCGAAACCCGCCGCCATGCCGACGAGCGCGACCGCGGAGCCGGTGAACTTCCTGACCCTGGTGAGATTCATGCGGCCAAAAGGTAGCCCGGAGCCCCGTCCCCCGCCAGGGCCGTTTGACCGGCGCGGGCGGAGGAAAAGGGAAAGAGACGCCGAAAGGGTTGCCCCGGCCCCGAAGATTGAAGATCCGCGTCACCGGGTGTTCACCGGCCGGTGGCAGGCCGTCCGGGAGGCGCGGCCCCATTCAGCAGGCGACCCGCGACGTGGACGCTCCCTCCCCGGTCACGGGGTCGCCGACGCCTCCGGCCCGGCCGGGTGAACAACGCGCCAACCCCCGCCGCACACCTGCTTTACCGTGCCCGCCCCCCAGGGAAAAGGTGGCGCCCGTTCACCACCCCTTGCCCCTTTTTCTCCGGCCGTCCCCGGCATAAGACCCTGGCGTGGCACCGGTTCTCCCGGCTACGTTCTCGGCCATGCTGATCAACAGGTTAAAGAAACGCATGAGCGCCGCGTCCGTGGTCGTCGCACTCGCCGCCGGATTCTCCCTCCTCCAGCCCACGTCGGCGGAAGCGGCCCCGGTCTACTGGACGTTCCGCAACCTCACGGTGGGCAACGACGACCAGTGCTTGACCGGCGGGAAGATCAACGACAGGGGAACGTCCAGCGTATTCCTGACGACGTGCAACGGGAGCAACTACCAGCAGTGGGACTGGCGCGGCACCGACACCGTGGATCCGAGCTACCTCCAGCTCCAGAACAAGGCCACGGGGCTGTGCCTGGCCACCGACAACAAGAGCTTCCACAACAACGCCGTCTGGGCGAGCACCTGCGACTGGCGGGACGGCATGCGGTTCCACTACGAAGCCTCAACGCACCTGAACTTGATCTGCTCGCTGCTGCCCAGCCCCAGCGTCTGCCTCACCGGCCGCGAGAGCGGCGCGGTCTACAGCGACGTCGACACCGACATCTACGCGCAGTGGAGAGGCAGCCACAACTGACCCGGGGCGGCCCCGCCCTGGGTCAGGGCGCGGCGGCCGGTCAGCGGAAGTCGACGTCGGCGGTGAACGCCTCGGGGGCGAAGGTGAGCGCCGGGCCTTCGGGGCCCTTGGAATCGCGCACCGCCACGACCTTGGTGTCGGTCGTCGTGCAGGGGTGGATCTAGCGCTCCGTGTACGCCAGATCCGGATGGTCATCGAAACGCAGAACGATGAACGAGCCGGGCAGGCCAGCGTGAACTCCCGCCGCAAACAGGAGGATTCACGGCTCGGGGTTAGCGGCGATGGGGGCCGCGACCCCGAGGCGGGCCGGGTTGGCCAACCGCCCGGCGGTCGAACACCGTGACAGGGGCAGGCCGTTGCGGTCGGTGAGCAGGTGGATTTTCGATCCGTTCGTGCCGCGATCGGTCGGCGTCGGTCCGGTCAGTGGCCCTCCTAGGGCTGCTGTGGCGCCAGCCAGATCTCCGGCCGATCCACGCGAGATTGCCGCGAAGCCGCGGAAGTTGAGGGTGCTGGCGTGGTCGGGCCCGGATGCTCGCGTGCAGTCCGCTACCAGTCCCGCCAGGGTGGCCACGGCGCCGATCGAGTCTCCGGCCGCGCCTTGCCATCGTGGCGCCGAACCTTGACCGCCTGGCCCGCGAACTGGTGGTGCAGGAGGCAGCCTGGTCCAGTGCTGGAAGCACGGCGGCCGCGCGTTCATTGGCCGATCAGGGCGAGATCCTGCCCGACGACCCTGAGGACCCGATGCGCACCACCATGCGCCAGATGATGGGCGTCTTCGCACAGCTGGACCGCGGCATGACCGTGGCCAAGCTCCGCCGCGGCCGCCGCATCAAGGGGGAGAAGGGCCAGTACGCCTACGGCGCTCCGCCGTACGGATGGCAGGCCCACAAGAAGGAGCTGACCGAGGAGGAGATGGAGCAGGCCGGCCGCGCCCGCGCCCGACAACGCCGGGACGCGACCCGCCTCTTCGACGCCCACGACGCCGGCGCCAGCGAACAGCAGCTGCGCCCGGGACAGAGCTCGCCGTCCAGGCCATCGCCGGTGACGTTCCAGAAGCCCGCATCCGGGCCCTGGTTCCCGCCTATTTGCGGTTCGACCCCTCGGCCGTCGAGCGCATCCGCTGTGCCGCCGACGCGACGGACGGACCGCGGGTCTGCCGGTGCTTCCCGTCGGTGGCAACCCCGGACGCCGGCCGGCCGTAGTCCCCGTGAGACAGCCGGAGACCTCGTGAAAGAGGTCTCCGGCTGTCTGCTGCTCGCGGGCTGCACACGGTCAGCACTGCCACAGGAAGGAACCTTCCCCGCAGGGCGAGCAGGCGAAGGCGTACCCTTGGCCGCCTCCACCGAAGTTCATCGACGTCCGATGGCCGTCTCCCTCTTCCAGCTGAGCCACGAAACCCATCGGGGCGGCACACGAGGGACACGCGGGAGTCTCGTCGCCTTGCAGCCACGACGGAGTTCCGGCCAACTGGCCGAGGACATCCCGCGCAAGTCGGCCGTGAGCCTGGGACCACTGGCTTCGCGCCCCGCCATAGTCGTCCTCGCTCAGCACCGCGCAGTCGATACCGCAGGTCTCGAGAGCGAGGGCCTCGCCATCCGTCGGCACCGCGGCGGCTGCTAGGCCGGATCCATCGAAGAGGAACGCCTCGTTGCCACCGGCGAAGGGATCCCACTCCTCACACGCCCCCGGATCGTTCTGGCACATGAAGACGGACAGGACATGCCGTGCGTCCGCAACAGAACCCGAAGTGTGAGCTCCGGGGCCGTCGACCGGCAACTGCGCGAGAAACATCATCGGTCCGGAGCAGGTCGCGCACAGCGGCCACGTGAAGACGGCGGGCACCAAAGGAATCCCGCCCGTGCGCATCACCGGAGCTCGCTCGTCGACCGGACCGGCGTACGTCATTAGCGTGGTCATGGCAGCAAGCCTAGGTCGTGTCCGCAAAGTCAGGGGAGCAAGAGTCGTAGGCAGGCGAGGGTGACCATGGCTTCGTAGTGGCGGGTGCGTTTGTCGTAGCGGGTGGCCAGGGCTTTGTTGTGCTTGAGCTTGTTGAAGCAGCGCTCGACGAGGTTGCGGCGCCGGTAGGCGGTGCGATCGAGCGTCCATGACCCAACGGCCACGGTGGACTCCACCGCGCACCGTGCACGGTGAAACCACGGTGGCGCGGATCGGGCGGTCCACTCGGTGCGCTTCACCCGGTGGGGGAGTGCGAACATCCCAGCATCCGGTGCGTTCGGTGCGGTGCATCGGGCGCACCGGTGCGTCCGCCGACGATGTGGTGCACTCCCACGAGCCTCCGCCAACTTGAAGTCGCTGGTCAAAAGGCCGGTGTGTTCGGCGCTCGGGGTGCTAACGCTGGTCGTGGGCGGGAGTCTGCGGAGAAGATCGTTCGGCAGGAGTCGGGAGGCCTCGCCAGCGGGGTAAAGCAGTCCGTCCTGAGGCACCCGTGCCGGTACGGTGGCGCGATGGTTCAGGTGCAGGAGATGAATGAGGCCGACATCGAGGCTGTTTCGAGGATCCGAGTCCGAGGATGGCAGGCGGCGTACGCCGGCATCGTTCCTCAGTCGTATTTGGATGCCGTGACGGTGGAAGGTGATGCCGGTCAACGGCGGCAGCGGTTTTCTCAACCCGGGCGAACGTCACGAGACCTTGTGGCGCTCGGTGACCGTGGCCCGGAGTGAGATGCCCGGCCTGGAACGGGTCGGTGAGGTCTACGCCCTGTACATCTCGTCGGTTCTGATCGGCCAGGGCATCTGCCGGACTCTCCTGAGCGAGGCTCATGCTCAGATGAAGGCCCAGGGCTTCGAGGCATCGGCTTTGTGGGTGTCGTGTGACAACCAACGAGCTCGGCACTTCTACGAGCGGGCCGGCTACCAGACTGACGGTGCGGCTCAGGACGATGTCTACGACGGGATCACGCTCACTGAACTCCGCTACCAGCGCGTGCTCTGACATGGGCCGATCTGGCGGTTCCCGCTCACCGCGGGACCGGGCGGCCTTCTACCATCCGGTCCACGTGGATCCCGAGCTGCTGGAACGGATCACCGCGCGTCGCGCGGAACTGGACGGACTCGAAGAACAGTTGGCCAAACAGCTGACGGAAGTGCGCACCGAGCGGGATGAACTCGCCGTCGCCGAACGCGTCCTCGAACGGATGACCGGGCAGCTTGCCGAGGAACGTGCCTCGGCCGCCCCTGTGCCTGGGCAGGTGGCCGGACGAGCAGTGATGCTGATCCCGCATCGCACACCAGGCGTGGAGGAGGACTCGCTCCCGTGGGACTACCAGCGCATCATCGCCGCCGTGCGGCAGGCAGCTGGACCGGTCATAGCCCACGAGGTGGGAGAGGTGGTGGGGGTGGACGTCAGCGTGCGGTCCAAGCTGGAACCGCTGCGCAGCAAGCTGGTCAGACTTGTCGACCGCGGCTGGCTTCGCAAACTGCCCGACGGCCGGTTCACCACCCGTCCGTGACCAGCAGTACCGCCACTCCGAGCGGCTCGGAACGGGCGTAACCGGGGTGTCCCCGGCAGCCGTTGAAATTTGTGACGAATGCCAAAGAGCGCACCGAGGACACCTGCCCGCTTGTCTACCAGTGCCGTCTGCCGCTGTCCACGCGCACCGTCAACCACCTCGCCAACCTGCTACGGCGTCATCTGAAGACGATCCGTTCCCGGTGGCGGATCCTGCCGCCTGGGAAGATCGCGGTGATTGTCCTGGCCGTATTGCACCACGACCAGCGTCTGGCCGATATGGCCGGCGGAAACGACGTGTCCGAGTCCACGGTCCGCCGCTGGCGCGACGAGTTGATCGGACTGCTCGCGGCCCTGGCCCCGCGCCTGGACCGCGTCCTGAAGAAGGTCGCCACGCAGGGCGGGGAGCTGGTTCTGATCGACGGCACCCTCATCCGCACCCAGCGCCGCACTGGCAAGGCTGACCGGCGGAACTACTCCGGCAAACACCGAACTCATGGCCTGCACTTCCTCGCCCTGACCGACGAGAACGGGCGCCTGATCTGGATATTCGCCGCCCGGCCCGGCCGCACCCACGACAACACTGCCGCCCGTCACGACCACATCCTGGCCCACCTGCGCGCCGCCGGCCGGAGCTTTGGCCGACCTCGGCTTCCGCGGCCTGGACAACAACATCCTCGACCCCGTGATCGTCACCGGCTACACCGCCAGCCGCACCCACAAGGTCACCCCGGGCCAGAAGGAAGCCAACCGCGTGCTCGCCGTCGGACGGGCACCGGTCGAGCACGGCTTCGCCCACCTCAAGAACTGGCGGATCCTCACTAAGCTCCGCACCAACCCCGCACGTGCCACCCAACTCCTGTGCGCTCTGCTCGTTCTGACGAACATTGAGGTCAATCGCTGATCAGTGACCAATCACGGGCACATTTGCTTCGCGCCGACGGGCAGACGCCTGCTTCGTATTCCCTCACAAAGAGTGGTTTAAGCATCCTGCTCCACTGTTCTGACGCAGCACCCTCGCCCCCTCCACGATGA
The DNA here is from genome assembly GCF_044740925.1 of Streptomyces sp. NPDC088254. Taxonomy (NCBI): domain Bacteria; kingdom Bacillati; phylum Actinomycetota; class Actinomycetes; order Kitasatosporales; family Streptomycetaceae; genus Streptomyces; species Streptomyces sp. NPDC088254. The sequence goes on from NZ_JBIURQ010000001.1 coordinate 1,409,691, forward strand.
TCACCCAAGGTAAGTATCCGGATACCTTGAGTTCTTAGGGGAACGTGTGTTTCAGCTGAAGAGGCATCGCCTGGCCGTCGGCGCCACCGCTGCGGCACTGATCGGTGCCGCCACGATCGGTGCCGTGAACATCGCGCAGGCGAACACCAAGGCCGCGGCACCCGTGTCGCAGGTGCAGATCGTCGTCGGCCCGGAGAGCGCGCCTGGGCAGCCGTCCAACGCACAGTGTCCGGACGGCATGGGCGTCCTCAACGGCGGCTTCCAGTCGGTCACCTTCAGCCGCTCGGGCGGCGGAGACCCCTACGACGGTGTCACCGTCAACGCTCCGTTCGCCAACGGCAAGGGGTGGGTGGCACTGCTGATGACCGGGAAGGTCCGCGCCCGCGCGGTGTGCGTACCTGCCGCACAGGCGCCGCAGGCTGTCGTCGGTCCGGTCAGTGCCGAGGAAGGCGACTCTGTCGCGCTTTGCCCCGCGGGCACCAAGGCCATCGCGGGCGGCTACGTCAGGGACAGCTGGTACCGCAACGGCTACGGCGAGTCCACTGACGACGTCATCGCGAACGCCCCCACCCAGGACGGTAGCGGCTGGTACGCCAGGCAGTTCCACGGCAAGACCGTGGCACGCGCCCTCTGCAGCTGACACGCCCCGTCACATCAAGGCCACTGGCACGGAGGGCCGGACGCGACCATGCGTCCGGCCCGCCGCCGTATGGTCGCGACACAGCCGAAGCGCCCGTGGCGACAAGATCATGCGCCTCGGTGCCGCTCAGACGGTCGGCCAGATCGCAGCCGGGTGCGCACACCCTCGGTATCCTGTTGAGTGGTACATACCACTTCCCGACGGGTCGTCCGGTGGTGAGCATGGTGTTGGTGTTGGCTCCGGCTCGAACGCCCACCGTCGGTGGACGGCCCCGATGTCACCATCGGTCAGGGCAGCCACAAGGAAGCGGACGCACCGAATCGAACTCCGTGCCTCCACGCGCTGGCTGACCCAACAGACGATCTACTCCTCATGCATGTATCCACGACCAGCGTGAGCACCCCGAAAGCTGGTCCGCGCTCTGCTCGTCCTGACGAACATTGAAGTGGACCGTTGTCGGATGATCTTCTCAATGGGCTTCCGCCCGCGACCAGCGGCACGCTGAGAACTGGTCACACCAGCCCTTTGACCTGCGTCTTCAAGTTGGCAGAGGCTCACCGCACCGGGCGCACCCACCCGGTGCGGTGGTGCGGTCAGCGGTGCAGAGCCACCACGTTCTCCATCACCGCACGGGCCCGCGCCACCTGTTCATCGCGCAGCGCCCGTAGAGCCGGGACGACGTCCTTCGGTGCGTCTGCGAGGACCTGGCGGACGAAGTGCGCGATGGTGCGGGCGATCCCCGGCGCGGCAGTCGCGGGGGCGTGCGTGGCCCACTCGCGGATCGCCATCAGGTAGATGACGCCGACCTCGTCCAGGACGAAGGAGTCGGCGCAGGGCTCGGTGTCGTCGGACAGCGCGGTCACGGGGAAGACGATGAGACTTCGGACGGCCGCAGAACCAGACACTCCTGGAGGCGATCGGCAATCCCCGCCGCGAAGCCCACGACGCCCGCCAGCAGACCGAGTACGAAGCCCGCGAGCGCGCATACAAGGAGCAGCTGTGCCGCGCGGCCGAGCGGGAGGCCCGCCGTCCCGTGTGCGCCGACTGTGGCACCAGGTTCACCGACGAGCGGTGGAAGGCCATCGAGCCCGCCGGGTGGGATACCCCACGGGAGACCCACCCGCACCTCTGCGACGGCTGCAAGCAGCGCGCCGTCACCGTCGAACGACAGGCTGAGCAGACTCCGCCCGTGCGGCAGGTGCAGGACCAGGCCGTGCCCGAGCGGAAGGCTGGCGCCATCTGGCTCTCGCGCTTCCGCACCTGACCCGGTCAAGCCTCCCCGTCGGCGATGCGGGCAAGCCCAAGGCGTCCCTGGCAAGCCCGCGTTGCCGGTCGTGGGCCGCGATGGGTACCCACGGCGGGCAGCTCGGCGGCCGCGGGCCCGGCAGGAAGATCCGCCGCACGTCCATACCCCGCCCGCGCAGCACGTCCAGCGCGTCGGCGAGCCCGCAGAGCATGCCCTCGAACGCGGCCCGCGCCAGATGCTCGGGCTTCATCGACTCGCGCCTGAGACCGGTATGTACCGCTATGGCGCGTGAGCGGGTGCGGTGGCCCGCCGTGGTGGACCGGGCGCGGGAGATCGTGGAGAGCTACGAGGGCGGGGTCATGCTGCGCCAGGTGTTCTCTGCATGGTTTGAGGGTGTCTCACCGCTCGGGCGAGTGCGAGTCCCGTCAGTCCATCGACGGACGGGACTCCCTTCTCAGGCGGCACCGGCTTTCGCGGCCTCTGCGACGTTGGCCGCCTTGGCGGCGGCCGGTCGCGGCTTGCGGACGAGCGGGACCGTCGCGCACGCGGCGAGCAGGGACGCTGCGGCGACCGCGTACCAACCGTGCTGGAACGCGGCGACAACGTGTCCGGGGACCGGGGTACCGAGGATGCCGACCAGAATCGCGACGCCGAGGACCGCGCCGATCTGGCGGCCCATCGAGGTGATGGCCGAGCCGGTGGCGAAGCGGGCCGGCGGCAGGGCGGCCGCCGACGCCCCGGTTAGGACCGGGAGCGTCATGCCGACGCCGAGGCCGGTCAGCATCATGCCGGGCAGGAGCGAGGCCGCGTAGGCCGAGCCGGTGTCGAGCGTGGCGGCCCACCACAGGATGCCGGCCGCGAACAGGACGGTTCCCGCCAGCGCGATGCGGCCCGCACCGAATCTGGCGACGGCGGGCCCGATCCGCAACGCGACCGGCGGCACCAGCAATGGTCCCGGCGCGATGGCGAGGCCGGTGCGCAGAGCTGAGTAACCCCACACGCCTTGGCACCACAGCACCGCGCCGAGCAGCATTCCGGCGAACGCGACGGTGAACAGCGTCAGGGCTGCCGCGGCGGATGCGAACGCCGGAACCCGGAGCAGCGGCAGTTCGACGATCGGCACGGGGTGGCGGGCCGAGCGCAGGACGAACCAGACGCCGAGCAGCGCCGCGGCAGCCAGGCTGCCGAGGGTCCCGGCGCTCGTCCAACCCCAGTCAGGAGCCTTGACCAGGCCGAGCGCGAGCGTTGCGATCGATCCGGTGAGCAGGGCGGCGCCGAACAGGTCTGGCAGCGGACTCTTCTCCGCCCCAGCGCGACCGGGCGACGGCAGCACCTTGACCCCGAGCGCGAACGCCGCGATCCCCACTGGCACGTTGACGAGGAACACCCAGCGCCATCCGGCCTCGGCCAGCAGCCCGCCTGCCACCGGCCCGAGTCCGGCGGCGATCCCGCCGATCGACGCCCAGGCCCGCACCGCCCCGGCGCGCTTCTCGGGCGCCGTCGTGTCGAGCAGCATCGCAAGCGACGTCGGCATCAGCAGCGCAGCGCCGGCGGCCTGCACCAGCCGTGCCGCTATCAGCGTCCCGACGTCGGTAGCGAGTGCGCAGCCGGCCGAGGCGAGGGTGAACACCGCCAGTCCGGTCAGGAATACCGGCTTGTGGCCGGAGCGGTCGGCGACGCGACCGGCGACTATGAGGAGCGCCGCGAAGACGATCGCGTAGCCGTTGAGGACCCAGGAGAGGGAGCCGAGACCGCTGCCCCCGAACGAGCGGCCGATCGCCGGGAGGGCCACGTTGACGATGAAGAGATCGAGGTTCGACATGAAGACCGCGGCCGTGACCGTCGCGAACACGGCTCGGGACACCCTTTGTGGGTTTGAAATTCCAACTACCATGGCCCGGAGGCTATCCGTGTGGGTTTGAAAACGCAACGGACTCGGGAGAGAATGGGGACGTGACCTCGAACGCGAAGCAGGGCAAGAACTCCGTTCCGCACCCCGAAGTGCCCGGTCGGCCATGCTCCATGGCCGCCGCGCTGCAACTCGTCGGCGAACGCTGGGCCCTCTTGGCGATCCGCGAGATCTTCTACGGCAACAAGCGCTTCGACCAGATCGTCCGCAACACCGGCGCACCCCGCGACCGCCTCGCCGCCAGACTGCGCGCACTGGGAGAGGCGGGCGTAGTCGAGCGCCGCGCCTACAGCGAGCGCCCATTGCGCTTCGAATACCACCTCACCGAGGCCGGCCGCGATCTCGCACCGGTGATGCGCGCACTGCTGGCTTGGGGCGACCGCTGGGCGGTGGACACGCCGCCGGTCGCCTTCCGCCATCGCGGCGGGCCCGGCTCGGAGCACGACACCGAGCACGACCTCGATCTGACGTCGACGTGCCGGACCTGCGGTGAGGAGGTCAGGTCGGGAGGTCTCACGATCGACGTGCGGGCGCCTGGATGGGATCGGGCCGGGCCGATCGAAGGCTCCTGAACCGAGCGGCGATCAGGAGCGTCAGGGGTGGGCCAAGCCTCACCGACTTCTCAGCGACCATTCGGGACTGGCCACCGGTCCTCACACTGGCACCCGCGCCCTCCGCGCCCTGACCGCTTCCCGGGCCGACGCCCGCCGGCCACACCACCAGTGGAAGCAGGTGATGTCCACCTACCAGCGCGCCTACGGCACCGGCCGCCGGACGGTATGGGCCAACGCGCCCCCGCCCGCGTCTGGCACCTGCAACAGGCCCTCGTCGACGCCGACCGCTCCAAGCAGTCCGCCGGGGCCGTGAACGCCCTCTCCGGCATCCTCGCCCATCTCCCACCGACCGCTTCCTACAAGGTGGTGGCCGCCGCGGTCCTCGCTGAGTCGATCCTCCTGGTCGGCGCCTTCATCCCGACCCCCACCTTGCTTCTGACCGCCGGGGCGCTCGCCCGCACCGGCCACATCAGCCTGCCGCTGGTCATCGCGACCGCAGCCGGCGCTGTCGTGGCCGGTGACCTCCTCGCCCACCGCGCCGGCAGGTTCCTCGGCGACCGGCTCCGCACGGGACCGGCGGGCCGCCGCGTCCCGGACGCTGCCTGGCACCAGGCCGAGACACTGATGCTTCGCCACGGCGGCCGGGCTGTCCTCCTTCCTGCCCGTGGTCCGCACACTCGCCCCCCACTTCGCAGGCGCCACGCGACTGCCCTACCACCGCATCGCTCCCTACAGCGCAACCGCAGCCTGCCTGTGGGCCAGAGCCGAAGCCGGCGTGGGGTACGCCGCCGCAACGTCTCTTCAGCGGGTCGGCCCTGCCGTTGCCCTGGCCGCTCTGATCACCAGCGGGGTATCACCATCGGGGTCACACTTCTGTGGCGTCGTTCCCGCCACTCAGCACGACAGGCCGACGCGGCCTCGACAGACCGACCTGCCTGGCATGGCCGTGTACACGTTCTTTCAGTGTCCGTTTCCTCTACTTGGCGACAGTACAGAGCCCTGGCAGACCAACGCTGCGACAGAACACCGGAGTTGTGTGATAGGGGACAGTGGGGCTGCTGCTGCGGGTAGCCCCGCGCGCTCCAAGCCGCCGTGGCCGCGTGAGCCGCGCGCGGGATGGCGGGAGGGGAGACCATGCGGGGCCGGGAGCGCCCCGGCCGGCCCGCGTCGCCCGGCTGGACGAACAAGAGGCCCGCCGAGTTCGACCGCTCATGGCGGAGCTGCGCGAGGCCACCGCCACAGGGCGGGGCGCGCCCCCGCTCGAGAGGGCCCAGACCATGGCGCTCCCCGTCCGCACCTATTGAGGTGTACGCGCGGCGGCCCACCGCGTAACAGTCCGCACGATCTGTTCGGGGAACGGGGGCGTCGTGCCCGACGGCCGGCGGGGAGATCTGACACATCATGAGTGGACCGGCTGGCGCCCGTGCTGCCCTGCAGCGGCCGACCAGGCGGTCGGTGGAGCGACCACCGCATGGTGGTCAGCGGGATCCTCTACAGATTGCGGACGGGCGTCCCCTGGCGGGATCTCCCCCCTCATCACGGGCTGTGGAAGACCGTCTACGAACGGCATCGACGCTGGTCAGCAGACGGCACCTGAGACAAGATCCTCCGCTCCCTTCTGGCCCATGCCGACGCTGAAGGGCGCATCGACTGGACCTGGGTCAGCGTTGACTCGACTTCCTGCCGAGCCCACCAGCACGCGGCAGGAGCACGCACAGCCCCGCCACGCATCCCAGGGCGCCGTGCCGTTCGCCGCCAGCACCGCCGCGACGAAGGACTCGGGCGATCCCGGGGCGGCCTGACGAGCAAGATTCATCTGGTCGGTGAGGGTGGGCGCCGACCTTCTGGCATCACTGATCACCCCGGGCCAGTGGGGCGATGCCCCGCAGCTGATTCCCGTCCTGGAACGCCTCAGCGTCCCCCGGCTCGCAGTCGGCCGCCCCCGCACCCGACCAGACCATCTCAGCGGCGACAAGGCATACAGCTCCCGCCGTAACCGCCGTTACCCGCGCAGGCGCCAGATCAAGCACACCATCCCCGAACCGAGCAGCCAACGCGCCAACCGGCAGCGGCGCGGATCAACGGAGGACGCCCGTCGGCTTCGACAAGGCGATCTACAAGCGTCGCAACGAAGTCGAACGCACCATCAACCGACTCAAGGATTTCCGGGCCGTGGCCACGCGGTACGACAAACGTGCCTACGTCTTCCACGGCACCGTCACCGTTGCCACGATCCGTTTATGGCTCCAACCTTGAGAGGACAACCGCGCCGCAGCTACGAGGCGCGCACCAGGTGCAGGCGGTGGTGCCAGTCACTTCCCATACGTGCCGCCAGGCGCTTACGGCATCAGGTGGGCTGCAGAGCGGGCCCGCTCCCACATGCCGGGGACCTGCTCGCTCGGCCGCTGCTGCTCGCCGTGCAGGGCGTTGAGCACCACCAGGCATCCGGTCAGGGCCGGCACCGCCCACTGCGCCAGGTGCAGCTGCCGCCGCGCCTTCTCCAAGTCCACCGGGTGCTTGGCCGCCTTCTCGGCGTCATCCGGGTCGGCGGAGGAGGCCAGCTCGACCTTCTTGCCCAGGACGCGAGCGTAGGCGGTGGCGGCCAGAGCCGCGGCGGTGACGACGGTCTTGGCCGTGGTGGAGGCGGCCACGCCCTGCTGGGTGGCGACACGGTGCGCGTTCACGGCGAGCAGCCCGCCACCGCCGAACAGGTGCGCGCCGATCGCGGCGGCGTTGACCGGCACCCACTTGGCCCATCCTGACGAGGAGATCCGGTCCCGGGTCGCCTCCGTGCCGCCCTCGTCCTCGGCCGCACCGTTGAGGCCGACCGCCCCCATCAGCGAGCCACCGAACCAGGCCGCCAGACCCAGATCGTGCAGGCTGCGGATGACGGTGTTGCGTTCAGACATGGCGGAGCTCCTTCAAGGCGGGGGGAGAGGGCTTGACCGACGCAGACAGCACTTCCCACCCTCGCCATCTGTCGAAGGCCCCGCCATTACAGCGGATCAGATGGGTGAACAGAGGAGCCGGCAGCAAGGCCCGACCTGGCCAGCGTCCACGCCCTCCCCTACGTCACGGCCCGGCCCCCGAGACCCACGCCAGCAGCCTGGTGCGGACGCGCTCCCCTCGGTGCCCGCTTCGCGTCGACCTCTCCGCTGGGTGCCCACCCGATGCGGAGCTGTCAGGCTCGTTTCACCAGATGGTCCTCCACGATGGACGCGTCGTGGATCGGCACGAAGGACTCGCTGGTGCCGAACATGCCGATCTTGACGCTGACCCACTAGGGGCTGTCCTGGCGATCACGAGCGGAGCCAGATGACGAGTGCGGCTGCGGTGACGGTGCCGAGGTAGACGTAGCCGCGCTTGTCGAACCTGGTCGCAACCGCGCGGAAGGTCTTCAGCCTGTTGATCGCCCGTTCAACGGTGTTGCGCTTCTTGCAGCGGTCCCTGTCGAAACCGGGCGGCCGACCCCCGGCGCTGCCGCGGCGGACCCGGTTGGCGGCCTGGTCGGCCTTCTCCGGGATGACGTGCCGGATTCCTCGTCTGCGCAGGTAACGGCGGGTTCGGCGGTTGCTGTAACCCTTGTCGGCGCTGACACTGTCCGGCTTGGTGCGCGGCCTGCCGCAGGTCAGCCGCGGCACGCGGATCCTGTCCATGACCGACTCGAACTGGGTGCAGTCGGCGTATTGCCCGGGTGTGATGACCAGCGAGAGCACCCGGCAGCGGCCGTCCGCACTCAGGTGGATCTTGGTAGTGAACCCGCCACGCGAGCGGCCGAGCGCCTCACCTCCCGCGCCACCTCCGCCACCCGGTCGATCAGTTCCGACCGAATCTGAGCGACTTTGACCGTCTGGACAGAGCCCCCTTTGAAGGATGGCGGCGGAGCATGCCGGGCGCCGGCGGCGTGGTGGTGCGCGCGCACGGACGTCGAGTCGACCGAGACGTCCCAGTCGATCTCGCCGGCCGCGTCCGTCTCGGCCTGGATCCGCCGCAGGAGCATCTCCCACGTTCCGTCCACCGACCACCGGCGATGGCGCTCGTGCACCGTCTTCCACGGTCCGTACCGCTCCGGCAGATCGCGCCACTGCACGCCCGTGCGTATCCGGTACAGCACCCCGTTCACGACCTGACGATGGTCCCGCCACCTGCCGCAACGCCCGTTGCTCACCGGCAGAAGCGGCACCAGCCGCTCCCACTGGGCATCTGTCAGATCACTCCTGCTCTCCATAGTCGTCTCAACGACTGACTGATCGTCGGAACGTCGTCCAGCCCCCAGCGATGCTCGGTCCTGACCGCTGAATACGGTGGAGGGGCCCGGTTGAATGAGAGGACGCTAAGACGTGGATGTGTATGAGGCCGTCGACAGCCGCCGGGCCGTACGGGCGTTCAGTGATGAGCCGGTGCCCAAGGGGGTACTCGAACGAGTGCTGACCGCAGCAACGCGGGCTCCGTCCAGCGGGAACCTCCAGCCGTGGCACATGTATGTCGTGAGCGGCGAGCCCTTGGCCGAACTGAAGAGGCGCGCCACGGCCAGGGCGCAGGCGGGAGACCCGGGTGATGAGCGGGAGTATCCGATGTACCCGGACGATCTGACCTCGCCGTATCTGGACCGCTTCTCCGCTGCGGCGGCTCAGCGATACGAGGCGCTGGGGATTGAGCGCGACGACCCCGACCGGCCCCGGAAGATCGCTACCTTGAACTCGGAAGGGTTCGGAGCGCCGGTCGTCTTGTTCTGCTACCTCGACCGGACGATGGGGCCCGGCCAGTGGGGTGATGCGGGGATGTACTTACAGACGCTCATGCTGTTGCTGAGGGCGGAAGGGTTGCACAGCTGCCCCCAGGTGATGTGGACCATGTACCGCAAGACCGTCAGTCGAACAGTCGGAGCCGATGACGAGCTTGTGCTGTACTGCGGCATCTCAGTGGGATTTGAGAAGGAAGGCGTGCCAAGGCTGCGTACCGGGCGGGCGGACATGACGGAAACGGTGAGCTTCATCGGAGTGTGACCGCTGACGGCCGAGATCGACAGGACAGGGCCCAGCTAGGACTGGCCGTTGGCGTCGTCGAGGAAAACGTGCTTGGCATCGCCGATCTTGTTGCCGTCCGTGTCGAAGACCGGGTGGTCGAGCGCAGTCGGGCTCTGCTCGTGGGTAATCCCCGTCTGCTCACCCTCTCTCTTCTCGCGTGCGGCTCGCTTCATGTCCGGCTCACCACCACAAAGGTGTGAAACCAGCACAAGCATGTTGAATCGGGAAGCGACAAGTGCGTCCCGGAGGCTGCTCTCACTTCGGGCCGGACCAGGTGGCGTCCATCTCGCCAAGCTCGTATGCGCGTTTGGTGATGGGTGGCGGGGTTACTCGCAGCTGCAAGCCTGCGTCGCAGCGAGGAACAGCGCCGACGGGACCGCGCAAAGACAGATGGCAAGGGGTTGGTCGCGATGACCGTCGCGACACAGCAGGGCGGCGGGGGCGGCTCCAGCGGCCTCTACGACGTTCTGGAACTCATTCTCGACCGCGGGCTGGTGATCGACGCCTACGTGCGGGTCTCCCTGATCGGTATCGAGCTACTCACGATCGACATACGCATCGTGGTCGCCAGCGTCGACACCTACCTTCGCTTCGCCGAGGCGTGCAACCGCCTCGACCTGGAAGCAGGCCCGCGCAAGCCGGCCGGGCTTACCGAGCTCACGGGGCAAGCGACTGAGTCCGGCGCGCGCGGCAAGACCAAGGGAGCCCTGTCCGGCGCCGCCGAGACAATCTCCGACGCCTTCCAGCAGACACGCGACGACGGCCGGGAACGTCAGGCCGAGCGGCCCGCCGCGCGCGGCAGAGCGGGATGAGAGATGAGCACCTACGTCTCCGGGATCATCCGCGCCTCCCACCCCTCCCTCCGGAGGATCTGGACGGCATCGGCGACCCTCCGCGGCCGGTACGCGTGCAGCGCCAGGGCGAGCTAGCCGCGGTCGTCAGCGACGCTCCCGACAAGCTGCGGCCCAAGCGCCGTGATCTGCTCGCCCACCAGCGGTACTGGCCGAAGCCGGAGCAGGCGGCGTCGTACTGCGCATGCGGTTCGGCAGCGCCGCTGCGGACGACGACACGGTGACCGCGGTGCTGGCCGAGCGTGCAGAGCACTTCCTCGAGCGGCTGCGGGCACTGGAGGGCACAGCGGAGTACAACAAGGTGGCCGTCGCCAAGTACGCCTGGTCAGGCCGCGAGCGACTGGGTCTGCTGCGGGTGCGGGAGGATGCGATCGTGCTGCACTCGATGCGCTGGCCCGACGAGATCCGCGACCCCTCTGAGCTGCTCCCACCGCCGGTCGAGGTGGCGGAAGAGGAGATCGAGGGCGCGCTCGCCCTGATGGACACGATGAGTCGCGACGACCTCGAAGGCGAAGAGTTCCAGGACGCCTACACCGACGCCATCGCCAACCTCATCGAGGCCAAGCGCGAAGACAAGCCCATGCCCCAGGCGCCCGAGCGGGAGCAGCCGAGCCAGGTCCTCGACCTCATGGCCGCCTTCCAGCAGTCCGTCGCCCAGGTGAAGGCCTCCCGCGGCGAGGACGCCGACGTGCACGAGTTGCCGGAACGGAAGAAGGCCCCGGCGAAGACGGCGGCCGCGAAGAAGCAGCCGGCCAAGAAGGCCGCGAAGAAGACGGCCGCCCGCAAGCCGCGCAGCGCCTGACGTCATCTGTCCAGGAAGCCGAGCTCGGTGTCCGGCCGGCAGTGCCCGCACGCGGGAAAACCCTCGGCGAGCCACCGCAGCGCCTCCTCCCGGGCGACGCCGCGCGGCCGCTGGTCCGCCATGTGGCCGCCACCGACGTGCACCTGCACCGGATGCCGGCCACCGAGGCTCAGCTCCAGCAGCCAGTCCGGGCCGGCGGGCGGGCCTCGATGCCGCACCGCCACTCGGCCGCCTTCCGCTCTTCTTCGGCGATCCAGTCGTCGACCTGCGTGATCTGGTGCTGGAGGAATGCGCGGACGATGCGGAGCCTCTCCAGGTAGGTCGGCGGGCGCGACTGCTGACCGAGCTGCGCCTGCGGATGGAAGACCAGGCCGTGTTCATCCCACTGCTGGAGCTGGCTGCGCGAAGGAGTCCCCTTCGGCCGGCTGCACGCCTGGCGCACGCCGAGGTCCGCCAAGGGCTCCGCCACCCGGCCCGGCACAGCTTTGGCGGTCCGCCCCTCCCGCTCGGTGAGCGCGGTATCAACCACCGACAGTTGCCATTTGACAACTATGCTCACAGGGCAACAAAGTAGCCCTGTCAGATTTGTGCGGAGAGGATCTGGAAGTGTTCCGGTGGGCCGGGCCATGCCGTGCATCGAGCCCGTGGCGCCGGGGCGGGGTGAGGAGTCGGTATCGCGCAGATCCGCTCAGGCGGACCGGCTGTCGGGCTGCTCGGCCTCGTCGTGCATCTGTGTCGCAGCTACTTGACAGAAGGCTTCCAGCCCTTCCAGCAGCGCGGCCCGCTTGGCGGCGGGCATCTGGGCGAGGACCGCTTGCAGCACCTTCTCCCGCCTCGCGCGCAGGTCGGCCAGGAAGGCGTGCCCCCGGCTGCTGAGGTAGAGGCGCACTTCGCGCCTGTCGGCCGGACTGATGTCGCGCTCGACGAAGCCGGCGGCCTGCAGGCGGTCGCACAGGCGGCTGGTCGACGGAGGGGTGGAGGCGAGGCGGTCGGCGAGAGTGCGCAGGTTGATGCCCTCGTTGTGCTCGAGGACGAGCAGTACACGCAGTTGGGACGCGGAGGCGGGTGCGGTCGCGGCCTGACCCCACAGCACTTCCAGCAACTCCCCGGCCGTGGACGTCACACGGGCGATCTCACGTGGCTCTGGGCGGGGGCTGAAGGAAGTCACAGTCACACTCTCGCAGGCACCGGGATGCCCGTCAGCGTACTAGGTGCCCGAGCCGGTAATCAGGTGGGTGGGCGGACCGACTTTGTCGACAGAATCCGCACTGCGTGCGGGACATGTCAGCATCCGGTGAAAGATTGGTGATTTACCATCGTGAACAGATTCGTGGCCGTTGAGCGTGCCCTGCGCACAGCGGCGCCCCATGAGTTGCTCGACGCCGTTCGTCGCGCGCTCCGCGAGCAGTACGCGGCGTCAGCGGTCGAGCTGTTCATGGCCGACTACGGCCTGACGGTGCTGCAGCCGGTGTCCGTGCTCCCGCACACCCTGGAGCCGGTGTCGGTGCACAACAGCCCGGCCGGCCGGGCCTTCGGGTCCCAGCAACCCTTCGTGGAGCGTCTCGCCGGCCGCGAGGCGCGAGTGCATCTGCCCGTCAGTGTGCGCGGAGACCGCCTCGGCGTGCTCTCAGTCACGTTGCCGAGCGCGGAGAGCGCCGACGGCTGTGTGACGGCGCTGGCCGAGGTCGCCGAGGTTCTGGGGCACGAGGTGGCCGTGGCCGAGCGGGACACGGACCTGTACCTGCAAGCGCGACGCAAGGACCGCCTCACCCTGGCCGCGGAGATGCAGTGGCAGCTGCTCCCGGGCCGCGCCTGCGCCCGCCCTGAGTATGAGCTGGGCGCCCAGCTGGAGCCCGCGTACGCGATCTTCGGCGACAACTTCGACTGGTCCGCTACCGCTGACCGGCTCATGCTGTACGTCACCAACGGCATGGGCGAGGGCATCGAGGCCTCCCTGCTGACGAACCTGGCCATCAACGCCCTGCGCAACGCGCGGCGGGCCGACATCCCGCTCGCCGACCAGGCGGCCCTGGCCGACCAGGCCGTCTACGCCCACTACCAGGGCCGCTGCTACCTGTCCGTCCTCATGTTCGACTTCGATCTGGCCACCGGGCACGCCCGGGTGGTGGACGCCGGCTCCCCGCAGACGCTGCGGCTGCGGGGCGGTGCGGTGGAGCGGATCACCTTCGACGCCCAGCTGCCGCTGGGCATGTTCGAGGAGACCGACTACGTGACGCAGGAGTTCAAGGTCGAACCCGGAGACCGGCTCATCTTCGTCAGCGACGGCGTCCACGCCGTCGCCTCTCCGCTCGGAGAAGCCTACGGGGAGGCCGCGCTTGCCCGGGCGATCATGTCGACCCGGCTGCTGCCCGCCGCGGAGGTCCCGCGCGCCATCCTGCGCGAGCTGACAGGCCACCGCGGCCAACAGCTCCCCGCCGACGACGCCGTCGTCGTCTGCCTGGACTGGATCGGCCGGTAACCGGACCGGGGTGGGGTGTTCACGCCGCCCGGACAACATTCACCGATCACGTGTTGTTTGCTCAGAGCCGCCAGCGCTAATGTTTGTCGCAGGGCAACAATTGGCGACCGGATGTCGACCGGTGGCCACACGGCCCTGAAACAAAGGGGCAGCATGCAGGTGAGTCACGAAGCGGCCGGCGACTCCGCAGCACTACGGGTGAGCGCCTTTTTGGACCGGCGCCGAGAGCAGGTGGCCCAACGGTGGGCGGACGCCGCGCTGTTCCGCACCGTGTTCACCGTCTCCCGCGATGAGGCGGTGGAGGCATGCAAGGCGGTGGTGGACGCCCTGTCCGCGGTGGCCGCCTCCGGCCGGCTGGAGTACATCGCGGCACCCGGCTTCGGGTCGGTGCGCGAGCAGCTGGGGCGGATGGCCGCCTCCCGCGGCCGCAGCGGTTTCACTCCAGCCCAGGTCGCAGACGAGGTCTCCGCCCTGCGCCCACCCGTGACCGAGCTGCTGCGCGGCGAGTTCTCCGACCCCGCCGCAGAGCAGGCACAGGACTGTGTTCTGGCCCTGACGGTGTTGATGGGCACGCTGCGCACGGTGGTGATGGAGACGACGCTCAACGCGGGCGAAGAACTGATGCAGCGCCAGCACCAGCAGCTCCTCGAGAGTGCCACTCCGGTGATCAAGCTGTGGGACGGTGTTGTCGCCGTCCCTTTGATCGGCACTCTGGACAGTGCTCGCAGCCAGGTCGTCATGGAGAGTCTGCTGGACGCCGTCGTCGCGGAACGTGCCCGATACGCCATCCTCGACATCACCGGCGTGCCCACGGTCGACACGCTGGTGGCCCAGCATTTGATGAAGACGGTGGCCGCTGCTCGGCTGATGGGCGCCGAATGCCTCGTCTCCGGAATCCGCCCCGCGATCGCGCAGACCATCGTCCACCTCGGCATCGAGCTCGGGTCCGTGCGCACCCATGCCGCTCTGGCCGACGCTCTTGCTTACGCCCTGGGACAGCAGGGTGCCGAGATCTCCGCCCGGGCACCGGCCAGCTCGGCCATGCGATGACCATCTCGGCTCTCGGCCGTGCGACGCCGGTGCCGGTCCTGGTACTGGGGGACGTCCTGCTGGTCACCCTGCAGGGCGAGTTGCACGATGCCACGGCGGAACAGCTGCGTCACGACATCGCCGCACACGTCGTGGGTGGGACCGCCGGCGGTGTGGTGATCGACATTTCCGGGCTCGACATCGTCGACTCGTATCTGGGCCGGGTCCTGGCGGAGATCGCCGCTACATCCCGGCTGCTGGCCGCACGGACGGTGGTGGCCGGGATGAGACCTGCGGTGGCGATCACTCTGATTGAGCTGGGGCTCACCCTGCCCGGGCTGGTCACGGCCCTTGACGTCGACCTTGCGATGGGTTTGCTCAAATCGGCCACCTCAGCGGAGGGCACCTGATGCAGGCCTTCCCCGACGCCGTCACCAGGACCCTGCCGATCGCCTCGGACGTGGACCTGGGGTGGACCAGGCACGAGGTGCGGCAGATCGCCGCGGAACTCGGGTTCAGTCTCGTGCAACAGACCAAGCTGGTCACCGCGGCGAGCGAGCTGGCCCGCAACACCCTCGTCCACGGCGAGGGCGGGCATATGGAGATCACGGTCCTGGGCAGCGGGCCGACCGCCGGGTTGAGGCTGTCCTTCGTCGACGCCGGCCCGGGCATTTGCGACATCGAGCGAGCGATGACCGACGGCTACACCACCGGCAACGGCATGGGCCTCGGGCTGAGCGGGGCGAAACGGCTGGTGCACGAATTCGCCATAGACAGCCGTCCGGGCCGAGGCACGACCGTGACCGTCGTCGCCTGGGTGTCGGGTGTGCCCTCGCCTCGCGCGGAACCGGCATGAGCAGGCTCTGGCGCGTCCCGGTGCACGACTCGACCCGGGTCCGGGATGTCAACGCGTCCATATGGGAGGCCGAACGACCCACGCCGACCCACGCCGGGCTCGACCCGCACCGCACAGCCGTCGCCGCTTTGGCGGCCACGCCACCGGCGACCAAACTCCTCGAACACGCCGACGGCGGACGCATCCTGATCAATCTCGTCGGCCCCAGCGACGGCACCGGACCATCGGTGCAGCTCACTGCCACGGACACCGGACCGGACATCGGCGACATCGCCATGGGCCCTGCGCGACGGCCACACCACTGCCGACGCGCCCTGAGCACGCTCAGCACGACGCAACCGAAACACGATCTCGACGGCCGCGCCGAGGCACTGCTCGTGCCCTTGCTTCACGGATCGGAACGGGACGACGCCTGCCTCCTGCCGCGCCATACGGGCCGCACAGCTTCCAGTACAGGCGCCCCCACGAACGCCGACGCTGATCCCGCCAAGCATCCCAACAACGAGCGACAGCGCGATAGCGTGGAAGCCGCAAGGGGAGAGGGTGGACGCCGTGAGCATCACTGAACCGCCGGTCCCGTCAGCGGAGAGCCAGCTACGCGCCGCCCCACCCCACGCGCTCGTCGCCACCGCGTACCGCATCCTGGCCGACCGCTTCGCCGCCCAGGAGATGACCCTGCTCCTGGCCGACTACGCACTGAGCGTCCTGCAACCGGTCACCCACCTGCCGCACACCGGCGAACCGGTCCCCGCCAATGACGGGCCCGCAGGCCAGGCCTTCGTCACCCAGAGCCCGGTCATCGAAGTCACCGGCCCACTGACGACGACCCAACCGGTGCACCTGCCCATCACCGTCCGCGGCGACCGGCTCGGTGTACTGACCGTCCACATGCCCGGCAGCGCGATCGACCCCGACGCCGTGCTCCAGCTCGCCGAGTTCGCCACCGCCCTCGGCCACGAGGTCGCCACCGCCGGCCGCGACACCGACCTGTACCTGCAAGCACGGCGTACCCGGCGCCTCACCCTCGCCGCCGAGATGCAATGGCAACTCCTGCCGGGCCGCGGCTGCGCCCGCACCGAGTACGTCATCGGCGCTCACCTGGAACCCGCCTACACCATCGGCGGCGACAACTTCGACTGGTCGACGAGCACCGACCACCTCACTCTCACCGTCACCGACGGCATGGGCCAGGGCATCGACGCCTCCCTCCTGACCAACCTCGCCGTCGGCGCCCTGCGCAACGCACGGCGCGCCGGCATCGGCCTCGCCGACCAGGCCTGCCTCGCCGACCAGGCCCTCTACGCCCAATACGGCGGCAAGGCATACGCCTCAACCCTGCTGCTCAGTTTCGACCTCGACACCGGCACCGTGCACGCCGTCGATGCGGGTTCCCCCCAGCTCTACCGCCGACGCGGCGACACGCTCGAGCTGATCGACCTGGAAGCGCAACTCCCGCTCGGGATGTTCGAAGAGACCCCCTACGAAGAGCAGATTTTCCAGGTCGAACCAGGCGACCGGCTCATCGCGGTCAGCACCGGAGTCCACGGCACCCGCTCCTCCGACGGAGGACTCTTCGGTGAACGCGCACTGCGCCAGACCCTGAGCGCGACCAGCCCCATGCCCCCGCACGAGACTGCCCGCGCCGTCGTCGCCGCCCTGATCGAACACTTCGGCAGCAAGGACCTCACCGCCGACGCCGCCGTCGTCTGCCTGGACTGGAAGGGCCGCACCGTCGACGCCGCACAAGCAGCACGCCCACGCTGACACTCGCCGCTATCGGCGGCCGGGCCCCCCATCCCGCGGCAACCCATCATCCCGAGCGGCGAGAAAGGCCTTCATACCGCGCCTGAGCTGCGCCCGACCCGCCGCGTCCATGGACCGCAGCGCCTCGGCGAGAGCCCGCGTGCGCCGCTCCGCCACGTCACCGAGCACACGCCGACCGTGCGCGGTGAGACGCAACTGCACCTCCCGCCTCTTGTGCGGGTGCAGCCCGCGCTCGAGCAGGCCGGCTGCTTCCAACCGGTCACACAGCCGGCTCGCCGTGGGCATTCCTGTGTCCAGCCGTTCCGCCAGAGCCGTGAGGTTCAACTCCGGTGTGGTCTCCAACGTACGCAGCGCCCGAAGCTGGTGAAGGGACAACCGCAAGGAGGTCTCCTGTACGGCGAGCGACCACAGCTCCGTCAGAATCTCCACGGCATCAGCGATCTCCGAGGCGACGGCCTCCGCGCCATCGCCGGCTCCCCTGGCCTGGCCATCGCCTGAGCTACCTTGGTCGGTCACCAACACATCACTTTCAGTAAACCCAAGGCCAGTCGGATATCGCGCCCATTCCAACGCAGTACCCGAAGAACCGCTGCACAAGCAGCAGGCGCATGTGCCTGCACCGTTGTGCGCGACACCCGGGCGAAGCCGAGCGCGGTCAGCTCCTCGGCCTCGGCCTGCGCCGCTCGGACAGCATGTGCCGCTCGGGGTCGTACTGCTCGCGCACCACCCCGCCGCTATCCGGCCCGCCGGGCAGACCGCATTCGACTTCCCTCACGTGCCGCTGCTAGGCCAGCGCCTTCTCCCGCGCCGCGGCCGGAGCAGTCTCGAACAACTCCCACCGCGGCACCGCCTGAGGCTGCTCCACTTCCGCCTGCGCTCCCAGCACGGCGAAGCCCGAATCGGCGAAGAGAGACCCCGCCAGCACCGTCTTGCGGGCCGGGCGGCCGTCGCCGACAACGGTCCGGCGCAGGTAGTAGCGGTGCATCTGGTGTGCATCAGGGCCGACCCGAGCGCGCCTCATAGTGACGGAAGCGCGCGGCGACCAGACCGCCGGGCGGCCGCACCCGGTAGACGCCGTCCTGCCGTACCGGATCACCACGACCTCGTCCTCGATCCACTCCAGCACCCGCTCGATCACCCGCTCGTGCGCGGCCTCGATCAGCCGCCGGGTCTCCTCATCCCCCAGCGCCCACTGGAGGTAGATCGTCGACTGGACGAGACAGCGCCCCCGCATGTGACATCTCCGAACATCCGAGTTCGGGGAGACGTGGATCACACGCGTCAGTGTCACAGGGCGTCGGGCTGTCTCGTCCCAGGGGATGTAGCCACCGACGAGCACGCAGGAGCACACCATGGACGCGCGACTGAACTACTTCGCCAGCCCGACCGCCGCAAAAGCCCTCAAGCACCTCATGTCGGCGGGCAAGACGCTCAAGGACTCGCCGCTGGCGGCCGCGACACAGGAACTCGTGGCCCTGCGCGTGAGCCAGATCAACGGCTGCGCCGTCTGTATCGACATGCACACCAAGGAGGCCGCCGCGGCCGGCGAGAACTCGGTGCGGCTGAACCTGGTGACGGCGTGGCGAGAGGCCACGGTTTTCACAGAGGCCGAGCGTGCCGCGCTGGAGCTGGCGGAGCAGGGGACCCGGGTTGCGGACGCGGCCGGCGGGGTCAGCGACGAGGTCTGGGCGCGTGCCGCGAAGTACTTCGACGAGGAGCAGCTCACCGCCCTGGTAGTCCTGGTCTCTTTCATGAACACGGCGAACCGGCTGAACATCATCGCCCAGCAGCCGGCCGGCGACTACAAGGTCGGGCAGTTCCACTGATTTGGCCATCCATGAGCCGCCCGGGGCACTGTCACCCCGGGCGCGGGGGCGTTGCACAGCCCGGCTGACGGATCGCAAGGTCACCAGAACTGTCCCGAGCCGGGAGATACGGCCGGGCGGGAAGACCTCAAGGGGGATGCGGCGTGAACAAGGTCGACGAGTTCGAGGAGCTGCGGCCACTGCTGTTCTCGATCTCTTACCGGATTCTGGGCAGCGTGAGCGAGGCCGAGGACGCGGTGCAGGAGACATGGCTGCGCTTCGATGGCTCGACGACCCTTCCCACGTCGGTCAAGGCGTTTCTGTCCGCCACGGTGACGCGGATCTCGATCGACGTGCTGCGCTCCGCGCGGGTGCGGCGGGAGGAGTACGTGGGCCCGTGGTTCCCCGAGCCACTGCTGAGTGATCCGTATCAGGATCCGGCGCGCTCGGCGGAGCTGGCAGACTCGGTGTCGATGGCGGCGCTGCTGCTTCTGGAGCGGCTGAGCCCGCTGGAGCGGTCGGTGTTCGTGCTGCGGGAGGTGTTCGGTTTCGGATTCGACGACGTCGCCTCGGCAGTGGGGCGTTCGGAGGCGGCGTGCCGGCAGCTGCTGGTACGGGCGCGGCGGCACATGGAGGCCGGGCGGCCGCGGTTCGAAGCGGACCGTCAGGAGCGGCAGGAGCTGGCGACGCGGTTCTTCGACGCCCTCCGCGAAGGCGATGTCGCCGGCCTGCGGGATCTGCTGGCCGCCGACGTGCAGATGGTCGGGGACGGCGGTGGCAAGGCCCCGCAGCTGGCCAGGGCCGTCATCGGCGCCGATAACGTGGCCCGGCTGCTGGCCTCCGTTGTCCCGCTGCTGGCACGTATCGAAGTGACGTTCGAGCCACACGAGGTCAACGGCCAGCCCGGCGCCATTTTCCGAGACAGGGACGGCAAGGTCCTCCATGCCCTGGCCCTCGACGTGCTCGACGGGCAGATCCAGACCATCCGCTCGGTGATCAACCCCGACAAGCTCGGCCACCTCGGACCGGTTGCCGACGCCTGGGCCATCGACGGCGAGGTGAAACAAGCCCGCCGGCGGATGAAGTGACCCGGTGGGTGGACCAAGGCGTTCACCGATCCCCGGCTCTGCACGGCTATTGTCGACCGGCTCACCTTCAATGGCACGATCATCGAAACCGGCACCGACTCCTACCGCCTCGCCCACAGCCGGGCCAAGGCCGAACAGGCTGCCGCAACCTGAGCTGGTTCTCACGTGCCGGGATAACCCGTTGCTTGATCCACAAGCGGTTCGGCAGCATGGCGCCCATGCAACGCCATACCTACACCGGTCCCATGGCGCTGCGCGCCATGCAGGATCTGGCCAGCCGAGTATTCCCGGCGACCGGCTACCGTCACATCGGCGACCTCGCCTGGAACTGGTGCCTCGCCCTCGACCAAGCTGACGAACACAACACGGCGGTCTGGACCCACAAGGACCAGACCCTTGCCTGGGGCTGGCTCGAACTGCCCGACATCCTCATGCTCCAGGTCGACCCGAGCCACCCCCAGCTGACCGACGAAGTACTCGACTGGGCTGAGCAGGCAGCCCTCGGAGCCTTAAGCGTCGAGGTCGCTGAGACGGAACCGCACCTGGCCAACACACTGGAGCAGCGCGGCTACACGCGCGCCGCGGACGGTCCGTTCATGTCCGTGATGCGCCGACCCCTCACCCACCTGCCGGACATGCCATCTCTGCCCGACGGCTACCTGATCCGGGCCCAGCAGGACCACATCGATATCGCTGGACGAGCGGCGGTGCACCGCGCCGCGTTCGGCTCGACCCGGATCACCACCGAGCGCCATGCCCGGATGAGGAGCACGTGGCCCTACCGTCCTGAGCTCGATCTCATCGTCGTCTCTCCCGCCGGTGACGCCGTGGCCTACTGCCAAGGCTGGTACGACGAGGCCAACGGCATCGGCGAGTTCGAACCGGTCGGCACCCACCCCGAGCACCGCCGCCTGGGCCTGGCGCGCGCCGTCTGCACTGCCGTGCTCCATGCCTTCGCCGACGCCGGCGGGCACCGCGCCGCCGTCTACTGCCGCGGAGATGCCGCCTACCCTGCCCCACAGCAGCTCTACGAGTCCATGGGCTTCACTCCCTGCACCCGAACCCACACCTACATCACAAAGACGTGAACCGAGCCACAAGGCCAGCGGCTTCACAGCGTTGCTAAAACTCACCGACATTCCGACAGCTGAGTAGCCCCACTCGTTCCCAGAACTCGCCCTCACGTGTTGCTGGCGGCCGGGCTGATCTTCTGCAGGGTCAACGTCGACTCCACCATCTGCCGGGCACACCAGCATGCTGCCGGTGCCCGCGACGCGGTGCTGTGCAGAAGGAACCGCCGGGCGGAGTGAGCGCCGAACCTGAAGACCATGGACTGGGCAGGTCGCGAGGCGGGTTCACCACGAAGACTCATCTGGCGTGTGAGCAGGGACAGAAGCCGTTGTCCCCGCTGATCACCGCCGGGCAGCGCGGTGACAGTCCGCAGTTCGAGCCGGTCCTGAACGCGATCGGTGTGCCCCGGCTTGGTGTCGGCCGGCCGAGAAGCCGCCCGCTGCGGGTGCGAGGCGATAAGGCGTACTCTTCACGCGCGAATCGCGCCTACCTGCGCAGACGTGGCATCAGGTGCACGATTCCTGAGCCGGTCGGTCAGGTCCGCAACCGCAGGCGCCGCGGCCGTGGCGGTGGCCGTCCGCCCGTCTTCGACCGCGAGGACTACAAGGCCCGGCATGCGGTCGAATGCGGGATCAGCCGTCTCAAGCAGTACCGGGCCGTGGCGACCCGGTTCGACAAACTTGCGGTTCGGTTCGAGGCGACGGTTCAGGTCGCGGCGATTCATCAGTGGCTGTGAACCTCAATCTGCCGTCGTGCGGATGCCCCAGCAGGAAAGGACGGGCCTGCGGTCATTACGGAGGAACAGCGCGTTTCCTGGCATTGGCGCGGGGCGGTGTGTATGGGGTTGCACCTTCCGTAGCGGCATGTGGTCCGGTGGACTTACGTCCCGCTCCCTTGAGGAAAGGTCCTTGCTCATGCATTCGCCCTTCATGCCACCTCGCCAGGTCAAGATCGGTGACGCGGCGGCCTTCGCCGGCACCACGCCGCGGGCGATTCGCCATTACCACGAGATCGGCCTGCTCCCCGAGCCTGAGCGGGGCGGCGATGACCGCCGCCGCTACGGGTACGAGGACATGATCCGCCTGCTGTGGATCCGCAAGATGGCCGACGCCGGGATCGCCCTGGACGACATCCGTGACGCCTTTACCACCGGCCCGGCTTCCGCCGGTGCGGACAGCGGAGACGGTATCGCGGGCATCCTGGAGCGGCTGGAGGAAACCCTCGCCGAGCAGGAGGCGGAATTGCGGCGGCAGCGGACCGCCGTGCAGCGGATGCGCACCGAAGGCAGCCGGATGGGCCTGCTCTCCGACTTCGTTACCGAGCGCCTCAAGAGCCTGCCTGAGGGCTCCCTGCGTCAGGCGGACCTGGACAGTCTGCTGGTCACTGAGCGGATCTTCGGCCCGCTCGGCGCGGCCATCCAGGCCACCCGCTTCGTCGTCCTGGCCACGCATCCCACTCTGCGGGAGGATTCCGACCGCATCGATGACGCCGAAGAGGCACTCGATGACAGCGTCGCCGTCGACGATCCACGGGTGGCTCAAGTGGCCGTCGAGCGGCACGCCTTCGAAAGCGCCCTGCAGGCCGTCATCGAGGAGTCCGGCCTAGGGAAAGACGACGATGCCCTCTTCGACGCCTGGGACACTTTGCACCCTGCTACCGCCGATGACGGCGAGGACGAGGCCGACCTCAGCTCTGGCAGGCGGGAGGCTGACTCCATGAGCGTGCTCGAAGCCACCGGCAAGATGCCCTACGACTTCTCCCCAGCCCGCCTGCGCTGTATGGAACTGGCCGAAGAACTATCCCCCCAAGAGCCACCCGCTACCTGAAACACGGCCTAGCCAGCCCTCGGCGTACGCGTCCGAGGACAGCCGGAAGAGGTTGTGCAGGCCGGTCTTGTTCACGGCCCACATCGTCTTGTGGGTGTAACCACAGGAACCGGAGACATGGTCGCCGCCCGCAGCGCTCCGAGGCGGGCTCCTAGCGCAGGTCCGGGAAGCGTCGCCATCGCGATGTGGGCCGGCCTTCCCGGCGGGTCGCCGGCCGGGGCGGGGACCGGAAATGCCCGCTGTGCAACCGCCCGCGGAAACCTTCCCGGTGCGTCGGGCGTTGTGCACACATCGCAGGAACTGTTCGGTAGCGGTCGCACGGGAGGTACCAGTCGGCATGTCCGAGGCCAGGCCGTTATCGCCCGTGACCGTGGCACTGATCGACGACCACCCCGTGGTGCTCGCCGGCATCGAATCCTGGTTCGCCGCATCGGAGGACCCGATCGTCACCGTGGCCAAGGGGCCGGACGTGTCCCTCGCCTTCCGCGGCCCGGGAGCCACCGCGGACGTGGTGGTCCTCGATCTGCAACTGTCCCAAGGCACTCCCGTGTACCGCGAGCTGAGACAGCTCGTCGCGCTGGAGCGGCAGGTGATCGTCTACACCATGCGCGACAGCCAGGAGGACGCCCTGACCTGCCTGGACCTGGGCGCGTTCACCTACCTGACGAAGGCGGAGGGCGAGAACCACCTGGTGGCCGCCACCCTCGCCGCGGCCGCTTGCCGCCCCTACACGCCGCCGATGCTCGCGGGCGCCTTCGGCAGCGATCTCAGCAGCGGGCGCCCCGCGCTCGCGCCGCGCGAGGTCGAGGTGCTCCTGGAGTGGTTTCAGTCGGAGTCCAAGGCCATGGTCGGTGAGAGCCTGGGCATCTCGGTGCGCACGGTCAACACCTATCTGGACCGGATACGCATCAAGTACGCGAACGTCGGCCGGCCCGCGCCGACGAAGGCCAATCTGGTGGCCAGGGCCGTTCAGGACGGCTGGGTCTCGCTCGATGAACTGTGAGCGTCCAGGCGGTAGGCCGCCTCCGTCCACAGCCGCCCGTCGCGGCGCAGAGTCCGGACCTCGACGCCGTGCCCCCCTTGCTGCGGAATGTGCGTCCCCGGCGCGTCGGTGACGACACTGACCCGGACCACCCCACCGACACGCACTACGGTCGCGCGCGCACTTCGCTCGGCCGAGACCAGGGCGGCGAGGGCGGGCTCGGTCAGGGCCCGGCACAGCCGGCGGGGCACCGGGACGAAGGTACCGCGCACGGCGAACTGCACGTCCACTCCGCCCCGTTCGGCGACGTCGATGCACGCCCGGAGTGTGTGCACCAACAGGTCGGCCGCATGGTCACGCTCCGCGAACAGCCGCCGCAGCCGGGCCGCCTCGATGGCACTGCGGCGGCGCACCACTTCGTCGGCGGGGTCCAGTGAGCCGTCCGCCAGTCCCGCGAGCAGCGGCAGTACCGACTCCCGCAACTCCCGGTAGCGGGTTCGCCGGTCTGCCTGGACGCGTACGGACACCTCGCCGTCTGTACGGACCCTCTCCTGCTCGCGGGCCCCGGCGGCCGCCGTCGCGGCCACACCGCGCAGCAAACCGGCCATCACGGCCGTCGCCACCTGGAAGGTGCAGACGGCCAGCGCGCTGACGGCCATGCCAGCCACGACCGGCCGGGACGGGAAGCCGGTGAGCGACAGCAGCCCCAGCATGGCCATGACATGGCAGCCGATGAACAGCAGTGTGTGCCAGAGCGGACGTCCCAGCAGGAGCAGCACCCCGAACCAGCCGAGCTCCAGAAAGGTCCAGTGCGGGGTGGCGAAGAAATGTGCTGACGGCAGCTGGGAGCTGGCGGCGATCGCCGCGGCGAGCGAGACGGCGAGCCCCGTGACGGTCCAGCCGACGGAGCCGTTGGTGTCCGTGCGACCCAGCACCGTGTAGGCCACGATGACCATGGTGAGCAGAACGAAGGCCGTGAGCTGGGTCCACGGATGGCGGTACTGGTCCAGGCCGGCCAGCAGGCTCGGAAGGGCGAGTCCGGTATGGATCAAGGTAAGGACGACCAGGCCGGCGCGACGCAGCCCGCGATGCAGGTCCTGCGCGATGGTCTCGGCGTCTTCGCTGACTTCCCAGGGGTGGTCCCCCGCGGCTCTCTCGCCGTCCCGGGCCCCCTCTGCGTACGGCGGCTCGGACGCGCGCCGATCCCGCGGCAGTGTGTGCGGCGGCTGCCCGGGCGATGTCGCTGCGGTCGTCTCTCTGCGCGGTGTCCCGGTCCTCGGCTCCTCAGACACGTGGCCACTCCAGCCGAATCCTGGTGCCCGCGCCCGGCCGGGAGTCGACGGTCGCCGTGCCGCCGACCGCGGCCATGCGCTCAACGATCGAGCGTTCCACGCCCCGGCAGTGTTCCGGCACGCCGTCCGGGTCGAACCCCACGCCCTCGTCGCTGACGGTCACCAGCACGCGGTCTCCCTCCCTGCTCGCCGTCACGGTGGCGCGGTCCACGCCCGCGTGACGCTCCACGTTGCGCAGTGCCTCGCCGAGGCTGCCCTGCAGCGCCACGACGGCGGGATGCCACGCGGTGCCCAACTCGCCACTGAAGTCGGTGCGTACGGTCAGCGGCCGGCCGGCTGCCTCCGCACGCAGCGCGTCCGCCACATCCGTTTCACCCGTGATGCTGTTCTCGGTCGCCGCCGCGAGTCGCCGTAGATCCTCGGCGGCCTGGGCGCGCAGCACCGCCGGGTCGATGATCTGCCCGCGCAACGACACCATGAGCAGGGTGGCGCATGCCGTGTCGTGCAGGGTGGCGAGGTATTCGCGCTCGGCTGCCTGCTGGGCCCGGGCAACCTCGTACCGCCGGCGCTCCCGCGCGGCAGCCGCGCCCGCCGCATCGGCGGACCGGGCCCTGCGCAGCACGAGCCGGTGGAGCGCCTGCGCGAGTGCGGCCTGAACCAGCAGCCAGCTCGCGTTGGGCAGCGCGTAGGTCCAGCCCTCGGGGCGGTCGAGCGCGGCTCCCGCCAGGTCCGCCGCAGCCAGCAGCACCGCTACGGACAGCGCGGGCACCGGCGGGTACGTCAGTTGGTGAGCGGTCATCACCATGCTGACCGTCACCAGCACCCAGGTGTTGCCGTGCTGGGTCTGCTCGGCCGGAACGGTGAGCCCCTGGCTGAGGCACAGCGCGGCCATCACGGCCGTGTCGGCGGCGAGCAGGAGCCCGGATCCGCGGCCTGAGTGGGACAGGCGGTATTCGACGAGACTCCAGACCAGCACACCGAGTGCCACGGTTGCGGGCAGTGGGCCCACGGGCATGGCGGCGGCGCCGAGCACGGCACACAGCGAGACCGCAACCAGGCGGATACGGCTCGCGTACCGCCGGGCGAAGCCGGTGTACTCACGCTCCGCGGGCCCGGACTCCTCGTCCGTGCCGGCGGCGGAGGCTGGCGCCGGGGCCGCGTCGCCCACCGGTTCGCGCTCCTCGGCCTCCCGGCCGCGCTTGCTGCGCCCGGTGCTGCGGCCATGCTCGCCGTCCCCGGCGTCCAGGCCCCGACCACACCCCTCGGCCATGCCGGGGACCGGAGCCTTCCCCTCGCCCACCACCTGTCTCCCGTCCCCGTCACCCTGCGAAGCCTGGTCGCCGCAACTGCGGTGCCGTGCACCCCAGTTCGCCCTCCGCCCGTGGTTTCTCCGGTGTGTGGGTCGAATGACCGTCACATGCCCGGGGCTCCCGGCATTAGCGTTGCACCCGTCGACCGCCGCGCGCGACCGGTGTGGCGGATTCCGACGGTCGCTACGCCCCACGGGGGAGGGCGTGGCAACCCGACCATGTGCCCTGCGCCACAGGGCCCACCGGGTGGACGGAGACGCCGACGCCGCCCGGTCCCGACCGGATCCCGGCGCGGACGTGCCGTTCACGGCCGGACGGGACCATGAGCGGCGTTCCCCCGGAAGTGTCCGGAGTACGCGCACCGCACGGGATGTGCCGTCGAGGCGACGGGTTCGTGCCCATGGGGATGGGCGGACCGCGTCGATTCCGTGCTGTGGCGGGCGCAGTCGAAACGGGGGATCGCGTTGTTTTCTCGGATGTTGATCGAACTCGAGAATCGTACCGACGGACGAGCCGGTGGTGCCGTCCGTGCGCAGGTCGCGGAGTGTGCCTTATCAGCGGTGACCATGGTGGAGCCCGGGGCGAGCGGGCCCGGAGAACCGGACCGTGAAGCCCCCGGAGCGCCTGTCCACTGTCGGCGCTGTGCCCTGCGCCGACAGATCGACGCTTTCATACAACGACGCCTCGGAGACCCGGACCTGACGCCGGCCACCATCGCCGAGGCGCATCACATTTCGGTCCGCTATCTCTACCAGATCTTCGACACCCACCAGATGACCGTGGCCGCGTGGATCCGGCACTGCCGCCTGGAACACTGCCACCGCGATCTGGCGGATCCGCGGCTGCGTTCACATTCGATCCGGGTCATCGCAAATCGGTGGGGCTTCTCGGACGCGGCACACTTCAGCCGGGCGTTCCGGGCCGCGTACGGGATCTCGCCGCGCGACCACCGCAATCGGGGCCTGCTGCACGGCTGATGCGCCCGATCGGACAGGGCGGTCGGAGGTCAGGTGCTGGACGCCGTCGCCTCGGGCGGGCGGCCCACGGCGAGCAGGTACAGTGCCTGGCTCCCCCCTGTGGCCGGAAGGCCGAGCACGCCGTTGACGGTGTCGTCGACGAAGCCGGTCACCCCGCAGGCCCGCAGCCGCCGCGCCGCTGCCACGAGCTGGAGGTTCTGGGCGATGTGCCCGGCCTCCATCAGCGCTATCCGGTAGCCCCGCTCGAGGTATTTGGCCTGGGTCCGTCCGAAGGCCCCGGCGAGCACCACGACCACGGCGGCGTCGTCGAGCACGTGACGGTGCGCCGAGTGAGCCGACAGCTGCTCGCCCGCGTCGGCCGGACGGCCGGTGGCGACGAGGCCGTGGGTGAGCGGGTCGTAGCGGTAGAGACCCCGGGGCACCCGCTCGACCCTGCGCACATAGGCGTACGCGTCGATGGGGTACAACGCCCCGCCGGAGGGCGTGGCCCGCAGCGGCACACGGCCCCCGTCGGTCGTGGCGCCCCATCCGGTGACGCCCGAGGAGTAGTGGAGCAGCGCGGACAGTTCGTCCGCCGCGAGGGGAGCGGGCCCGAACCTGCGCCGGGAACGGCGCCGGGCGATCGCCTCCTCCAGGGGAAGCGAGCGGACGTCCCGTACGTCGGGCAGGGGCAGTACGAGATTCGGCTCCGCGGACGGTCCACGGGCGGTGTCGGTCCCGGTCGACGCGTCGGCCGGGGTCCCGTACGCGCTGTTGATCGCGTCCCGCTCTCTGAAGTGCTCGCGCAGCTTGCTGTTCTCGTGCAGGATCCGCGAGAGCCGGGGCAGGGCCGCGGCCCCGTCGTCGGCGTGCGCCCTGCACCACCGGCAGTCGGGATCCCTGGGCGCGCGCCACGACTGCCTGACCAGGCGCCGGTCCTCCAGAGCGCGCAGGGTGAGCACCCTGCCCCACAGTGACCGGTCGGGGCTGCCCCACAGCCCGTTCCGCAGCGCTCGGGAGACTTCTTCCAGTGCGAAGGCGACCAGGCCGTCGGGCTTGACCGGGGGGTCTGTGGGTTCTGGCCCGTCCGCCGCCGGCACCGCGTCGAGCCGGAAGCCGTCGACGGCGGGCAACAGGTCCGGGGCAAAGCAGCCCAGACAGGGCGTCGAATCGGGCCTGACCCAGGGGCCGACGCGTACGGTCCAGGGATCCGTCACGAAGCAGGGCACCAGCAGGGAACCCGTCGCGAGCACAACCGAGTTGAGTGCTTCACGCAGCCGCACCGCCTGGGGCGCGCAGTCCGCGTCCAGGACTGCGACGACGCAGCCACGGCGGCCCGCCGCCGCGGGCTCGGCGAGGTGATCGGCCACGGCGTCGACCGTCCTCGCGACCGGGCTGCCGTTGCCCGCGAAGGGGCCGCTCCGCAGGGCCGCCGCGTCGGCGAGGCCCAGCGGATCGAAGCCGACGAGGGTGTACGCGGCGGTGGTCATACGGCCTCCCAGGCTGTGCGGTGGACTCGCCGGGTGTACGCGTCGAGGAAGTCGTCGCGATACCGCGCGAGGTCGTCGGTGGTGCAGTCGAGTACCGGCCGGGCGAGGTCGGTGGGCCGTGCGCTGAAGTCGTTGAGCCGAGCGAGCACCGGGAGCCACGCCCTACGAGGCGGGAAGTCGAGTACGGCGACGAGGTCGTCGAGCACGGCGAGGCAGCCTTCGTCCCGTACGGTCCGCAGCTCGGCGGTCCCGAGGCCTGCCACGATCTCGGCGAGGCGGGGGCCGAGAGTGGCCGAGAAGGCCGCGGGCCCCGTCGCCGGTTGGGTCACGCAGGCGACGAAGGTGCGGCGGCGCCACGGGAAGTCGAACAGTTTCAGGCTGTAGACCGGCCGCGGTCCCTCCCGCAGTCTGCGGAACAGCGGTGAGCGGTAGGCGGACAGCCCGGCGAGAAAGACGGAGGCAGGGCTGCAGTACTGGTCCAACGGGCCGCCGTCCATGAAGAGTTCGGGCTCCCTGCCGCCGAGCCGGCGACGCACGGCCGCCAGGGCGTCGGCGTACTCCTGTCGCTCGTCCGCCGCCCCGTCGACCCACCGCCCGCTCGCCGACCCGCGGCCACCGGCCGCCTCCGCGGCCTCGGTGACCAGGCCGTCCATCCACGGCGCCGGACTGCCGGGGTCGAGCAGCGCCCTCATCCGTCCCGAGACGAAGGGCTCTCGATCCAGCCGCAGCCGGGGCGTGGTCCGTCGCCACGCATCCCGGAACTGTTCGAGCCCGGCGGGGAGCCGTCCCGTGCTGCGCAGCGACGCCGGAAGGATCGCGTCCTCCGCGGCGAGCACGCGGAGTTCCTGCTCGAAGTCGGCCGACGTCGTGTCCCGCAGTTCGAGGAGGCGCGGGAGATCGAGTGCGCTGCGCCCGGTCCTGGAGACGAGGAAACGCACGGTGATGACGTCCTGGCGCAGATGGCCGGTCAGGGCGCTCAGACCCGCGAGTCGGCCGAGCTCCCGGCCGAGCAGGTGTTCGGCGAGGTGGGCGACGGGGAAGACGCGAAGCCAGTCGGGGTGCTGCGGGGTGTCGATGGTCAGGGTCGTGCGTTC
This sequence comes from Streptomyces sp. NPDC088254, assembly GCF_044740925.1. Lineage (NCBI taxonomy): Bacteria > Bacillati > Actinomycetota > Actinomycetes > Kitasatosporales > Streptomycetaceae > Streptomyces > Streptomyces sp. NPDC088254. The sequence goes on from NZ_JBIURQ010000001.1 coordinate 1,439,762, forward strand.
AAGGTCGCCCAGCTCCGCGAGGTCCACCACGCTCACCCGTGCCCCGCTGTGGCGGGTGTCGCCGCCGTGTCCGCAGGGCGCGCCGCTTCCAGCAGGGCGAGGGCCGCCATCATGGTGCTGTGCCGGGCCTGGCGTTCGTCGATGCGCGGATGGCGCCAGTCGCCCTCCGGCCGCTGCAGGTGGTGCAGCGTTGCGAGGAGCCGGTGGAAGTCCTCGTCGCGCTCTCCGCACAGGGACAGGCACAGCGCCGTCTCGGCGCACAGGTCCGCCCATCCGAACCGCTCAAAGGTGCGGGCGTGTCGGCGGAGGAAGGCCAGGCTGTCGGCCAACGGCGCCGGATCCGCCTCGGGGCGGCGGAAGGTGCCGAAGGCGAACAGCACCAGATGGGTGTGGAAGTAGGCCTGCGTCAGCAGGCGTTCGGCTCCGGTGAGTCCGGTCGCCGCCTCCGTCGCGTCGCGGGGGGGACGCAGGGCGCGCGCCAGGGCGTGCTCGTCGAGCTCGCCCAGGTTGTGGGCCAGGCACAGAGCGTGCAGCGGCGCCAGACCGGTCACCGGTGGTGCGGGTGGGCCGAACGACATCAGGGTGCGCGCGACGAAGCGCTCCGCGGCGGGCTCTCCGGGGTGCCGGATCCGCAGCAGATGGGCGAGCATCGCGGCACCGAGGAGTTCCTCACCGCGGGCATACGGGTCCGCCGGGTGCCGATCGTGCAGGGCGGCCGCCGGATCCTGCCCCCGTGCCTGGTCCAGTAGCGCGTCGAGGGCGCTCTGCCACTGCGGTACGTCGTCCGGGCACTGCGCGAAGTGGCGTTCCAGGAGCATCGCGTAGAACCACGCCTCGTCAGCGAGCGGGAGCAGAGGGCGCCTGGCGGGAGCGGGGCGGGGGTCGTGCCGCAGCCGGTGCAGCGCCGCGGCGGCTGCGGTACGGGCGCGCTCGCCCCCGGCCGTCGTGGTCGCGGCCGCCTCGTGTGCGGACCTGGTCATGCCGTCGCCCCGCGGGGGCCGTCGAGTGGCGAGATGCGGACGATGCCGTTGACGAGCATGCGGTCCTCGGCATCGGTGGCCCCGATGACCCACTCGCCCGGCAACAGCTCGGGATTGTTCTCCAGCAGGAGGTCGGAGACGACCATGGGGTCGGTGGGCGTGGCCTCGAAGTGGCGTACGTGCTGGATGCCGAGGGTGTTGTAGCCGACCTTCACCAGGGTGCAGTCGGTCAGTTCCTCCAGGCCCAGGACGAGCCGCAGCACCCGGCGGCCCTGTTCGTCCACCGCCTCGCCCAGTTCGGCCTTGCCCAGAGACACGGGAGAGGTGAACTTGTCGGGAATCACGGGGACGTAGGGGCGTACGTCGCCGCGCCGGTTGTAGGTGAGCACCGAGGAGTGGAGCATGTAGCCCTCGTCGTCGTGCACGGCGACGTTCACGTAGCTCTTCGCGCCGTCCTTGAGCGCGACCAGGACCTCGCTGGTGCCGCTGGGCGTCTCCGGGTGGAGTACGAGCCCCGACTCCCGTACCTCGTCGAGGAGCGGGAAGGTGTACGTGTGCTTGAGGGCGAACGGCTCGGTGAGACCGTCCACGCGGGTCGTACACCGCAGTTCCACCACGCCCGGCGCGGCAAGCCGGCCCGAGTGGCTGCAGTGCACCCCGGCGGTGCGCGAGGCCAGGGTGGGGCTGATGACATAGCGCGCCATGGCCTCCTCCAGCGACCGGCCGGAGAACTCCTCCTTGCGCATCAGCCCCGCGACCAGGGAGGTGGTGGCATGCCTCATCGTGACTCCTTTCGATGCCCGGAGGATTCCGGTTGTGAGGGCCCGGTCGGCTCCGGTTGCACGGGGACCGCCCTCAGCCGCGTTCCGGCGCTGGGGCGCAGAATGATGTCGACGGCGACCTCGGGCAGCTCGCCGACGGGTTCGAGGCAGAAGCCCTGCAGCACTCGCGTGAGCACCACACCGGCGGTGACCTGGGCCAGTTGCCTGCCGGGGCAGGACCTGCGGCCGCCGCCGAAGGGGAAGTACGTGTACTTCGATTCGCCGCTCCCGCCCGCCTCGAGCCAGCGGTCGGGAAGGAAGGTGTCAGGCCGGCGGAACCAGCGGCCTGAGCGCTGGACGGCGTACGGGGAGGCGAGTAGCACCGCGCCTGCCGGGATCCGCACGCCGAGCAGCTCACAGGCCCGGCCGGTCGCTCGCATGATGGTCCACGCCGGCGGGTACAGCCGCAGCGCCTCCAGGAACACGGCCTGCAGAAGGGACATCTCGGCCAGGTCCGCGGTGCTCGGGGGGCGGTTCCCCACGGTCGTGTCGATCTCCGCCCGCACCCTCCGCGTCACGTCCGGAGCGCGGCTGAGCAGCAGCAGTGCCCAGGCCAAGGAGGTGGCCGTGGACTCGTGACCGGCGATGAGATGGGCGAGCACCTCGTCGCACACCTGCTCCGGGGTGAGTGGATCGGCGGCACGCTCAGGCCCGCCCGGCTCCGCGGCGCCGCTGACCGGCGACGCGGTGAGGAGGCCGATCAGATCGTCGCCGCCGCCCGGATGACGGGCCACCAGATCCACCACCGCGGCCCTGAGTTCACCAGCCGCACGGGAGAAGCGGCTCTCCACGGCGGCATCGGGTGGCGAGCCGGGAGGGGCGGACTCCAGCGTGTGGATGCTCTCCATCACGGTCCGCAGACGGTCTCCGAAGCCGTGCAGGTCGAAGCGTTCGTCGGTGCCGCACAAATGGCGCAGGGTCGCGGCGAGGGTGAGTGTCCGCATCTCCTCGTGGATGTCCAGGGCGTCCGTACCCGTCCAGTGGCGCAGGCTCTCATCGGCGGCCTCGGCGACGATCCGGGCGGCACGTCGTACGTACCGTGCCCCGGTGATCCGCACACTCCTGCGCCGCGAGCGGGCCCAGTCCGCTCCCTCGCTGGTCAGCACGTTCTCCCCGAGGACCTGCTTCCACAGGTCCATCTTCGGCTTGAAGAAGGTGGCGTCGCGGTCGGTTAGCACGGCCTCGATGGCCGTGGGGTCGTTCAGGACGAGGCAGGCGCCGGGACCGGTGTCCAGGCGGGCCAGTCCGTGCGCGCCCTCCTCGGCCGAGCGCCGCAGCAGGGCGAGAGGTGAGGTGCGCAGCTCGCGTAGGTGGTGGCCGGGCGGTGCGTCCTCGGGCGGTGCGGTGGCCGGCCCGGGGATGTGGACCGGGCACCGTCCTGCCTCCGGTCCCGCGCCGCTCAGCAGGGGAACGGTCTTCCAGTTCATCGGTGCACCTCGGGGCTCGGTCCGGGACGGGATCACGCTTGGGTGGGAAGCCGTGACTCAGGGAAGCGGATGCGGGTACGGGTGGGGGTCCGGCTCACTGCCGGTCAGCGCACCCACGGCCGCAGCGCGCGCGGGGTCTCCGTTTCGGAAGCGGTGAGCCCCTTCGAGGCTGTACAGGCCCGGCACGACGACCCGGGTGACGGCGCAGCCGTCGGCGCGCAAAGCCTCGGTGCTCATGTCGACCGCGTAGGCCCGGTGGCCGTGGTCACGGAGCGCGATCAGCGTCTCGTCGAGGGTCAGGGGCGTCTCGTCCGGGCGGTCCTCGACGACGACACTGTTGCCGCGTACGTTGAGGAACTGCGGGCGAGCTGTGAGACAGGCCCGCAACTGGTCGGGGAACAGGGAGTAGAAGGCCGCGCTGCGTTCGAAGGAACGCACCTCCGCGAAGTCGCCGCCGTAGGACCAGTCCGCCATCGTGGCGCACAGGTGGCGCACGTAGGGCACGCCTTGCAGGGCCTCGAGGAAGGCCTTGCGCAGGGCGGCGCCGAGGGTGCCTCGGGCGGCCGAGCCCGCAGCGAGGATCGGGCCCTTGGAGCCGCGCACCCGCACGATCACCATGCAGGCGGGCACGCCGAGGTCGGAGGTGATGTCGAAGGCGTCGACGGCGTAGCGGTCGTCGAGTCGCGCGGCCTGCGCCAGTTCACGGCAGAGCCCGGTCCCGGCGTCGATCCTGCGTACCGGCAGCTGCCAGTGCCAGGCGAGCACCAAGGCGTCGCGTTCGACGACCTCCCACAGTGCCGAGCGGGCGGCCATGCGTGGACCGAGTCCGAAGGCCAGGCCGGTGGTGACGCCCGGCAGGACTCGTTCCTCGGCTTTGGTCCTGAGGTAGGGGAAGCATACGGCGGGGCCGGGCAGCCAGACCTCCTCGCCGGTCAGCAGCTCCTGGCCCGGGTACCACCTGAGGTCGGTTTCGGTGGTCATCGGCCGGAAGGGGAAGTCGGGTTCGGCGTACTGCGCGGGGGAGTAGGGTGACCACTCCCTGGGGTGCACCGAGTCATCGGGATGATCGCTCCAGCGTCCTCTGCGGTACGGCGCCGTCCTGCTGTAGGTGATCGCGTAGTAGCGCTCCAGCCCTTCGGCCGCCGCCGCGATCCAGCTGTCGGCCGGCAGGAAGCCGGCGCCTCCGCACTTGGTGTACTGCCCGAAGCGCCCGAGAGCGTGGACCGCCGGCCCTGGGAGGCAGGTGTGGCTGTACACCGCCGGGTCGCCGTCGACGACCCTGACCCGGGGGACCGCGGAGAACACCTGCTCGCGGCGGATGATCCGGTCGAGCAGGGGGTGCGCCTCGGGCAGCGGTGAGGTGGTCGCGCCGCCCGAGGCGCCTTCCGCGCCCTGCGGAGCCTGCCGACGGGGGGCGCGTTGTCCGAGTCCGGGCGATGAGCTCCCCGTCATGAAGGACTCCTGTTCATGGGTGCGGTGGGTTCCGTGGCACTGCTCAGGACCTACGGGGCACCGCCGCGCAGAGGCGGCAGAACCCGCGGATCACGCCTCGTCGGAGGCGATGTCCAGGTCGTCCTCTTCCATCTCGAGGGAGCAGCAGGTGGATCCGATGATGAATCCGACCTCGATGTCGACTTCCTCGATCTCGGCGGTCATGTTCTCGGGCATTTCTCTCTCCATCCTCCGGTCCTCATGGACCGGTGATTTCGGCAGCCGGGCCCTTTGCCCGACCGGCCGTGATTTCCTCGAAAAGCGCCCGGTCGAGTTCACCGGACAGCATTTCCGAGATCGCCCTGTCCATCCGCTGAACCAGGTCCGCGGGCAGGAATTGCCCATGGTCGCTGTCCAGCCGGACGGCCGGGGCCCGCCAGTGGTCCGAGGCAAGGAGCCGGGCCTTGAGCCGCTCCAGGAAGACCGCGGACCATGACGGAGCTTGGATGCCGAACGAGAGCGAGACGGACGGCGCGTGCTGGTGGGCCTCGGTCCCGTGCCAGTGGCCGCGCGGCAGGAACAGGGCGTCCCCGGGCCGAAGGTCGACGGGGTCGCACTGCTCGGGCACCTCGGTGCCCGGGGTGCCGGGCCGGTAGTAGGAGGCCAGTTCCTTGGAGACGTAGCGGCTGCCCGCCGCGTAATTGGCGGTGGGGTGGCGCAGGCCCGTGTTGTCGGCGAGCCGCCAGCGCTTGACGCCGCTGACCTGGAAGACCACGACGTCCTTGGCGTCGAAGTGCAGTGGCAGCCCGCTGCCGACGGGCGAGACGAAGGCGGAGCAGCCGCAGAACGGGCGCGGGATCCCGAGACCCGCGGCGATCGCGTCGAGCCATGCGCCGGCCACGGGGGAGACCCGGTCGAACTCCTCGAGGTTGACCGACACCCCGTCGTCGAAGAACGCGGCGCCCTGGCTGCCGTCGACGACGATGTCCGCCCGGTAACGCTCCGGGGAACGCGTCAGGTGCAGCCGTACTCCGTACGGATGGCTCCGGACCAGGGTCCGTGCGTCGTCGAAAGGTGCGGAATCCTGAATTCCTTTCAGGGATTCCGGCGAGCCGGTGTCGGTGACCCGCTTGCCCGCCTGTACGGCCTTTCTCAGTTCCCGCGCCCCGATGTGGGGAAAGAGATTTCCGAGTACTTCGTCACTGCCCGGCTGCCGCGTCATGTCCACCGCCCCGTTTCGCTGCCCGCCTGTGTTTCTCGGCGTCTGTTGAGAAGATTGCCGCAGGGGGAATGGGAAGTCGTTGACGGCGCGTGCATAACAGTTGTCGATTTCTGCACGTCGACCCGAATGTGACGAGGAGCGCGGCTGCTCCCCGTTGTGGACGGATGACCTGCCGTCGAGTCAAGACGGCTCAGGCACGCCCGCAGGCATAGCCACACAAGCCCGTCAACCCATCTCCTGTACGAGCAGGGAGAGGAGGGCTTCGTGAACAACGACCAGATCAGCGTGCGCATAGTAGTGCTGTTGTTGGTGGGCGCGTTAACCGTTGTCGTCGCCCCCTATCACCCAGCGCTGGGAGCGGCGATCGGGGTCGGCGTCGTCGTGGTGCGGACCGTGCCTGGCTTCATCAAGGGCCCTTGACGTGCCAGGAGATGGCCGCGGCGTTCGGCATGGATGTGGTGCCGGCTCGGGTGGAGGCACTGCGGTCGAAGGCGAAGCGCCTGGTCGCGGGGGCTGGCTGGCCGAGCGGCAGCCGGGCCCGTTTTGCAGTGGTCGGATCGCTGACATCCCCGTTGCGGCTGTTCTGCCCATGTTCCTTGGCTGGAGGGAAGGAGGAAGGGACGGGCGGGATGGGCGGCGCGGCCGGGCCGGGGATCGGGGCGCGCTCAGCCGGTTGCGCGTCGGCCCGGGCCGACGCGCTCCGCCGCCGTCAAGCCCGGCGGCGACCCCGGGCAGGCACCGATGCACGGGGTTGGTCGGGCATGGTTTCGGCCACTGCATCTGATTGCCCGGCGGGTCCAGGACAGCTGCGGGTACGCCGCCGCCCCCTTGTCCGGGTGCGGCCGGACGCACGCGAGACGGACCAGGGCGCCCCGGAGGACGTCCCGTAACGGCCCTCGCCGTACGGCAAGTTTCGGCCTGATGTGGGGGAGTCCCGCCCACCTGCCGCTCGGTCGGGGCGAGTTCGTGTTGCCCGAATTGGGTCGCATTTCCCACACTTCTTGATCGAAATGGGACCGCCGGGTGGGACACCCCGCGGGAGACCCACCCGCACCTGTGCGACGACTGCAAGCAGCGTGCGATCACCGCCGAACGCCAAGCCGAGCACACCGAGCACCGGCACCAGGAGCATGACCAGGCCGTGCCCGAGCAGAAGGCCGGCGGCACCTGGATCTCGCGCTTCCGCGACTGATGCGACCGGACCTCGCTGTCGGTGGCGGCTGCAAGGCTGACCGGATGGACCGTGGTGATGAGCAACTGCTGCGCCGCTGGGTTTACGGCGCCGACTATGTCCACCCGAGCCTGCGGCTGGACGGCACTACGCCGAACTGGGACTGGGCGAGGTGTAGGGCAATCGCGGCCTGCGGCGGCAGATTGCTGTCTGGTGAGCGCGCGGTGTGGGATGTCGGGGTGGCTGGGGTCCGGTGGTGTGGAGGCGCAGGTTCCGCTGCTTCACCGGGCCCCAGCTGTGAGGCCCGGTTCCCGGGAAGGTGGTAGCTACACCGTTTGCCCGGAGAGATGTCCTGATCCGAGACATGCCTGTGGGCCCCGGATACATCCGGGGCCCACAAACGTGCTGCTGCTTGGCGGGTTACCAGCGATACCAGCGTCCCTTGCGGCCACCTGTGTCCGCGGAGCGCATGACGAAGCCGAGCAGCCAGACGACCAGCACGATGACGGCGATCCACCACAGTGCCTTCACCGCGAAGCCCGCGCCGAAGAGGATCAGGGCCAACAGAAGAACGAGTAGCAGGGGAACCATAGTTATCAACCTCCGTCGCTCCTCGTGCCCGGCGAATGCATGAACACACGGTCGATTTTCCTGGTTTCTCCACTGCTCTTGTGGGCACTGAACGCACTTCCTCCACGGCGTTCACCTCACCGCCCGGATGGTGGGGCACTGGCACGGTCGGCCCCGGGGCGTGTTCTTCCTGCCGTGTTACAGGGCTGCGCGGGGCGGTGCCGTAGTCATCCCCGGGTCGGCTGCGGCACCCCTCTTGGCTGCCTGTCCTCGCCTGTACGGCCCGTGAGGGTGTGAGGTGGACGCGGTGGCCACTCGGCTGGACAAGGGTCGGGTCTACAGCCCTTGGGGGCTCTTTGCCGCTGGGGGCGGCGAAGAGTCATTCCTCTTGTGCCGATCTTCACACCCCGGTGGGGGTGTGAAGATGTCAAGGTTGCGGGGCAGGCGTACAGGGATGCCTTGCCCTGTATGGAGACCAGTATGACGACATCCCGCGTGCCGCGGCCCGCGCCCGACGGGACACGTGCCGACGCCACGAACGCCCGTCTGGAGCAGGAGAACGCGCAGCTGCGGCAAGCCGTCAACTCGCACGCGACGGTGGACCAGGCCATCGGTGTTCTTACCGCGATCCACCGGCTTGCGCCGGCTGCCGGGTTCGAGGTGCTGCGTGAGGTGTCCCAGCGCACCAACATCAAGCTGCACACGGTGGCCGAGTCGGTGATCGCCTGGGCACTGGGGCAGCCGCTGCCGGAGCCGGTGGGGCGGGAGCTGGACGCGGCTGTGCACCGGCGGTCACGCCAGCATGAGACCTCGGACGGGGAAGCCGGCTAGAACGCCGCGGCCGGGCACGGCGCGGGTCACGCGGTCAGGGCCTGCTCGACGGTGGAGTGGCAGCCGATGGCCTGGTCCAGGCCGACGATCTGAAGGAGCCGCAGCACTGACTCCTGGGCGCCGGCCATACGCAGCCACCCCTGAGCGTCGCTCATGCTCTTGTGGGCGGCGACGAAGACGTTGATGCCGCTGGAGTCCATGAAGGTCACGCCGCTGAGGTCCACCACGGTCCGTGGCGTCGCGCCGTCAAAGGACAGCAGGGCCTCGCTGAGCACATCCTTGACATCGTGGTCGATCTCGCCGCGCACGGTGAGCACCCGGATGCCGTCGACGGCGCTGTGGTCGATCGACAGGCCGGACCGGGCCGCTCCGTGGGTGTCTGTCACCGTGTCCTCGGCTGCGCTCGCTGATGGGGGACTCAAGGCTCCGACGATAGTGCGCCGATAACCCGCCTCGATGCTACGGCGAACGCGTGTGCGGCCCGTTACACGGTCCTCACGGGACATGTGCGGCATAGTGCGGGGTACGCGCGGCGTGTGAACGGGGGAAGCAAGGGTGGACCCGGCGAGAGCAGTTCCCGATGGCGAGGGCGGCGTGATGTCTGACGCCGATCCGATACAGGACACCGTCGCTCTGGACGGTGACGGATCCTGCATTGCCGAGGCGCGTCACCGCGCGGTGGACTTCCTTGCCCGCGTCCAGGCTGAGTACGGCCTGCCCGTGTCCGCGCGTGCCATGGACCTGACGCAGCTGGTGGTCAGCGAGCTCGTCACCAATGCCCGCAAGTACGCGCCCGGACCGGTGCTGATGGAGCTGCGCATCGTCGGTGACCTGGTGGAAGTGGTCGTGTGGGACAGCGCTCCGGTCCTCCCGGTGGCCCGGGCCGCCGATGCGGGCAGGGTCGGCCAGCACGGACTGGAGATCGTCATGGCCGTCGCCCAGAGCTACGAGGTCCACCGGGAGCCGGTCGGCAAACGCATCACCGCCCGCATCGCCCTGCCCGACGACCCGGGCGGTGACATCACCGGACGCCGCCCCCAGTAGCAGCCTGGCGGGCCTGCTTTGCAGCGGCGGGCTACACGGGGGCGACCACGGCCTGCTGGCACTGGGGCGGTGACGGTCCCTGACGGCCTGCACTCGGTCGGGTGAAGACGCAGCAGCGGCGGAACTTACCCAGGGACGCCGGGCGTAGTGCCGTACATGGACCCGATCCACGAGACACACGTGAGCGAGCCGGGCCTGCTTGTCGTCGACGTCAAGGCCGCCGACGACGCCACCGCGCTCGCCTTTGTTGGACGAGGTCGATCTCTACCGGCTCTGCTGGTCCGACAGCATGCTGGTGACGAAGGACACCGTGCCCGCGAACCGGCCCTGACTTCCGCGTCATGCCCGAGCGGTGGCTGATCGAGAAGTACTTACGGCTTCGCACCCGCTTTCGACGCTGAACCGTCCAACGGCCAACACTCCATCGTCGTTCTTGCGATAGCAGAGGGAGACCTTCGTGGTCGTCACCTACTTCGTGGTCACCCTCCTCACCTCGGCCGTAAACTGCTTGCCGCCATAGCCAACCTCATCGGCCACGATTACCCCATGAGCCAGGCGGACAAGTTGCGCGTGCCCCGGTCCTGGATGCGTCTGCTGGGCGCACCGCTGGCGGCGGGCGCGCTGGGGCTGCTGGCCGGGTTTGCCGTTCCCTCATCTACAAGTAGGCAGGCATGAAGGTATTTCGTGGGTGCGCGATGGCCGCGGCCGTCCCCGTACTGCTTCTCGGCGGCCTGTTCGCTCTCGACAGCTGCGAAGCGGGCAAGGCGGGCGAACTGAGTTCGGCGCAGGTCGACGGGGTCTGGAAGGGCTCCGGCGGCGGCCGGGTCGAGTTCGACGACGATGGCAGGTTCGAGATGTCGGGCATTCCGCGTAATGCCATCGAGTTTGGCTTCACCGATCCCCCGCCCGGAAACGGGAGACTCTCCGGGCGGGGCGAGTGGAGCCTCGTCGGCGATGACGACCGCAGCAGCACCATCGAGCTGCGCTTCGACGCCGCAGGCTCCTTCTCGGAGGACTCCGAATACACGCTTCTCCAGGTCGAGGAGGCGGGCGACCACCCGACGCTGTACTTCGACACGGACGCGGACAAGTGGTACGGATACGAGGTGCGGCGCGAGACAACGTCCGAATAAGGCTTGGCCAGGTCGGTCGCAGTAGGCCGACCGGGGGATACCACCGCCCGCGACGCGAACGCCGGTCGGATACGCGCTGGAGGTGGGCATGCGGGCGGACCGGCTCGCGCGGGAGATCGCCGCGCGCTTCCCCTCGGAGAACTGAACCCGCCGCCTCGCCCCGGGCGGGGGAGAGGGGCGGCGGGGCGCGGCGGCGCCGTCTCCGGCAGGTGGGCGCGGGGTCCGGCTGTTACCCACTTTTGGGTGACGGCTCCGGCCCGGGCGAAGTGGCGTTCCGTGGCGATGAGGATGCGCCGCTCCTGGCCCGGCCGGTGCCCTTTACCGATGGCTCGTCATCGGGACGGGCGGACACGTACTCGGCATGCGGCGCCTCCTCCCGGTAATCCGCCGTCGATCCGAGTAGGGCACCCACGATCACAGGCCCACAGACGAGCTGTTGGCGCTCCTTGAAAACGGACAGCCCCGCTCTTCCTCCTCACTTGCTTGCGGGCACGACCAGAGGTGGGTCCGCCTGATAGTCAGCGGGTCTCGAGACTGGCGCGGCTTGGCTGAGGGTGACCGTCACTCGCCGGCCAGCGCCGCGCGTACGATCGCCGCGGCCGCTGTGCCCGCCGCGAGCACCGGAGCGGTGCTGCGCGCCGCACGGCCGAGCATGAAGGCCCCCTCGAGCAGTGCGATCACTGAGCTGGCCGTCTCACGCGCGGCCGGCTGTGGGATGCCGCCTGCCGCGTAGTAGGCGGCGAGGCCGTCGATCCAGCTGTCGAAGATCTCCGAAGTGGCGATCCGCAGCCGCTCGTTGGTGCTGGCCACCTCGAGTGCGACGGTGGCGATCGGGCAAGGGTCGGCGAAGTCGAGCTCGCTCAGGGTGTCGGCTGCGGCGGTGAAGAAGTCTCTGGTGGCGGCGGCTCTGTCCTCGTGCGGATCCAGGAGCTCGGCGACAAGGCCGAGATAGACGGCTCCTGAGGTGCGGATTACCTCCTCGCCCAGTTGCGCCTTGCCCCCTGGGAAGAAGTGGTAGATCGACCCGAACGGCGCGTCGGCGGCCTCGGCGATCTGCTTTATGCCCGTCCCGGTGTAGCCCCTGCGCCGGAACAGTTCGGTGCCGGCGGTGACGATGCGCTGCTTGGTGTCTCGTGGGGTGGTGTCCTTGCTGTCGCTCATGGGTGGAGCCTCCGGGTGGCGGCCGTTGTCGGTGTACATCTATTCTCTCACTAGAACGATCTATCAAGAACCGTGCGACCGAGCCGGAGGCAACGCCATGCCCGAGATCGAGCTGAGCGCAGGGACGATCGACTACGAGGACACGGGTGGCGACGGCCCCGTCGTGGTCCTGGTCCACGGCCTCGGCTTCGACGAGTCGGTCTGGAGCGAGGTCGTCTCCCATCTACGGCCCGACTTCCGTGTGCTGGTCCCCGTCCTGCCGCTCGGCAGCCACCGGCGTCCGATGCGGCCGGACGCCGACCTGTCCGCGCATGGCATCGCGGCGCTCCTGGCCGAGTTTATGGACTACCTGGACCTCCACGATGTCACCCTCGTCCAGAACGACACCGGAACGGCTCAACTCCTTATTGGCGTACGAGAGGATCGCATCGCCCGGCTCGTCCTCACCTCCTGCGAGGCGCTGGACAACTACCCACCGGGTATTCAGGGCAGAACGCTCCACCGAGCCAGCAGGATTCCCGGCGGCCTCTTCCTCCTCCTCCAGTCCTTCCGTTTCCCGCCCTTGGCGCGCATGCAGACGTCACTCGGCGGGATGGCGAAGAAGCGGCTTCCGAAAGAGCTGATCGCCCGCTGGTACGGTCCGCTGCTGGGCAGCCGCGACATCCGGCGCGACTTCGCCAAGTTCTGCCGCAGCGCGGACCCGGACTGCTATCTGAAGGCCGCTGCGAATCTGCCTTCCTTCACTCGCCCCGCACTGGTCGCCTGGGGCGCCGAGGACCGTATGATGCCGCTCGCCACGGGGCGCCGCCTCGCGGAGCTGCTGCCGAACGCGCGCTACGTGGAGATACCCGACGCCCGCACCCTCGTCCCCTTCGACAACCCAGCCGGCCTCACCGCAGAGCTCCGCCGCTTCGTCAAGGAACACCCGCTGCCGGGGGAGAGCTGAGCGGGCCGAGCCAAGTCAGATGCCATCCCGGGGCGGGGATCTGAGGCGAACAGGTCTGGGGAACACGGCGAGCGCGGGTGGGGATTTTCAAAGAGTCCCAACAGAGCTGCACCCATCGCACTTCGACCTGCGGCTGCCCCGAACCTCGGCCTGCCCGCTCCCGGACGGACAGAGGTCCCCCTGCGGCAAGGTGCCATCGCTCGATTCAGCGATGGCGCCACACCTGTTGTGCCGGATATCGTCAACGACACCGGCGCTGAGCTGCACAGAGTCATCGAACTCCGCCTCGCGCCACACCCCTTGCCCCAGAGAACTCCTGTCCGTCCGGGAGGACCACCGTGATCGGGGCGGCTCGGGCGGCGTGTCCGCCACAACTACGCCTCCTGCTCCCCGCCGTCCGAGGCCGCCATGAGGGCGTACCGGAGCTTGCTGCGGGCGTCCGGACGCTCGGGGTCGACGACCTCGTTCCAGAAGGCGTGCGTGAGGATCACGGCGGTGAGGTCGCGTTCCCGCTGCCGCAGCGCGGCGACCTCCCGCTGCTCCTGCTCCGACCAGCCCGGCGAGTCCGGATACGCGGGGGACGTGGCAAGTGAAGTTTCCCCGTGATGCTGGACACTCGATGCTTACGCTGCGAGGGCGTGTTCTTGCTCGTGTCGCTGCCTCCAGCGGTGTGGGGTGGCCCCAGACTGGGTGCCTCCGCAGCCGCTTGCGGTTGCAGAAGGTCTCGATGAAGGTGAGGATCTCAGCGCGGGCAGTGGTCCGGTCGGGCCAGCGGGGGGTGCCGGTCTCCGCTTTCAGCAGCGCGAAGAAGCTCTCGGCGGCGGCATTGTCGTAACACGAGCCGGTTCGCCCCATGCTCTGCCGCAGCCCCAACCGGCGTACTTCCCAGCGGAGTTCGTCAGCGGTGTACTCCGCTCCGCGGTCCGAGTGCACGATGCAGCCGGGCTGGAGGTCGCTGCGGCCGGCGGCCATCGCCAGTGCGTCGACCACCAGGGATGCGCGGTAGTGGTCGGCCATCGAGTAGCCGACGATCTCGCGGGCCGCCAGGTCCAGCCAGGTCGCCAGATACAGCCAGCCCTCGTCGGTGGGGATGCAGGTGATGCACCCGACCAGTTTCCGCCCCGGGGCGTCGGCCGTGAAGTCGCGGCCGATCAGGTCGTGAGCGGCCACCGCCTTCTTCGCCGGACGGGTCAGCGACCGGCGCTTGCGCCGGGTGACCCCGGCGATGTCGCGCTCACGCATGATCCGCTCGACGCGCTTGCGGTTGACCCGCCGGTCCAGCCTGCGCAGTTCGGCATGGACGCGCGGCACCCCGTAGGTGCACCGGGAGGCGATGTGCAAGACGGTGATCTCGTGGGCCAGGGCGTCGTCGGCGGCCCGGCGGGCGGCGCGGGCCTGCTCGCCGGCCATCCAGGCGTAGAAGGAGGAGCGGGCCACCTTCAGCAGCCGGCACAGCAGAGCGACCGGGTGGGCGGTCTTCTCCGCCTCGATGAACGCGTACACGTCGTTCATCGATCGCTCTCCTTCGCGAAGAAGACCGCCGCTTTTCGCAGCACCTCGATCGTCTCGGCCTGCTCACGGTTCTGCCGCCGCAGCCGACGCAGTTCCTCCCGCTCCGCGCTCGTGAGCTCGCCCGGCGCCCCCTGCCCGCGGTCGATCGTGTCCTGTTTGACCCAGTTCCGCAGGCCCTCGGCGCTGACCCCGATCTCCCGGGCCACCTCGGTGACGGTCCTGCCGGAGGAGCGGACCAGCGCGACCGCGTCGCGCTCGGACTCCTCCGAGTACCGCCTGCTGCGGTTGCTCTTGCTTCCCACCTGGCGCTACTTCCTCTGGAACCTCACGTCCCAGTCTCCAGGTGTCCAACATCAAGGGGAAGCTTCACGCCTTTTCTTCTCCCGCTTTCGTCTCACCATGGAGCCATCGAACCTCGTCGGCTTCCTGCCGGTTCAGGCGGGCGGAGCTTCATGGCCCGCGCGGGGCTTGGGTGCCGGTGGGCGGGACGGCTGAACGCCCTCGCCGATGGTGAGGACCCGCCCGGCGTAGTGACGGGTGGCCGGTGGCTGGTTCCTCGAGCCCGGCGGCCGGCCTGGGCCCGGGTGTTCCGCCGTGGACGGTGTTCGTCAAGCGGGTGCGAGAACTCGCGTCGGATCCGCAGTGGTTCCAGTACGAGGAGCTTGCTGCCGTCATCGACTACACGGACGGCACCAACGCCGCGTAGGGGTATGCGGTCTTGGGGAACCTCGGTACAGCCGTCGACGCCGAGAACAATCATGGACTCTAGCTGCGGGTCTCCGCGTTCCGGTGGGGCTGGGCCTGGAGGCGTTCGCGGAGGTCGATCTCCTCGGGGGTGAGCGGGTCCTCGGGCTGGCGGATGCGGATGGGCTGCAGGGGCAGGCCGTCGTCAACCGCCGCATCGGCACCCGTAGCAACGGCTGTCAGTGCCTGTTTCTGAACCCTGAATCGGCAGGTCAAAGGCCGTGGGTCCGAAATGGGGCTTTGCGCAAGCGTTCGGGGATCGGTCACAGCGACCGATCCCCGAACGGCAACTGTTGTGACTGGCGGGGCACGAGCTAAAGACGCTACGAACGCCGTGGCGCTGACCATCACCAGCGTCATGGAGAGGCCATCAAACGGCTGCGGCCTTGATCAATCTCAAGTTGCCGTACGGCAACTCGCCCCTGGAGCCACCTGGTGTCAGGCTACTGCGCCTGCCTCCCCCTCCGGGGGGGAGGCAGGCTAGGAGTCAGTGTCTACGTACAGCCCCCAGGCGCCGCGGCTGGAACTCCACCTGCAGTCCCACCAGCTATAGGCGGAGCCCTCTCCCTCGGCCTCGCACCGCGCGAGGGTGCGGTACCAGCCGACAACGACGGTGGCGGAAGGGGTGCTCGGTGCGTCTGCCGTCGTGTTGCTGTCGACGGGCGTGGGAGCGGCCTGCGCGGGAGCGGCCAAGCCCCCCAGCGCTAACGCGGACCCCAGGGCCGCGCCGGCGAGGACATTGCGCATACGCATAACTGATCCTTCTCTCTCGACCGATGAACTCTCGGATGTGCACTGGCTGGTGCCGGACATGCGGCACAGCTCGTGAACGAACGCCGGCGTTCGAGTGACAACAAACGAAGCCGTCGTTGCCGAGGATTTCTGCACAGTCATCGGGGTGACAAGGAGAAGATCCGTTCGCAACCGTTCGGAACTGCGCTCAGGGCGTTCGGAATGCGCCCGAACAAGGCTTGTTTACCGGTGCCCAGTGATGATCTGTGGGGTCATGCTGAGGCCATGAGCCAGAAGGGGGACAGCCTTTCCGAGCCGCTGCAGGATCCACCACAACCCTCGCAGGCCAAAACTCCTGCCGAGTTCACTGCGGCACTGCGCACGCTGCGCGTCTGGTCCGGTCTGACGTACCGCCAACTCGAGGGCAAGGCCACCGCGCGCGCCGACACGCTCCCGGCGAGCACCATCGCGACCACTCTCGGGCGTGTCACCCTGCCCCGAGAGCGGTTTGTCGACGCCTTCACTCGGGCCTGCGGCCTCAGCGACGAAGAAGTGCAGAAGTGGCTCGAGGCCCGCCGCCGCGTCGCCACTACCGAGTCCGCAGCACCCGGCGACGATCCTGATGACAAGCCCGACAGACCACTCACCGATGTGCCGGTCCCCGTGCCCATCCCGCGGTGGCGCCGGGCTGTCGGTCTTCTCGGCGCTGTCGGTATCGGCGTCGCGGGCACGCTCGGCGCCGGCAGCCTGTTCTCCAACGAGCCCACGCACACGTCCATGCCTGAAATGCCCGTGAGCGGACTGCGCATGCTGGCAGTGGGCAGCTGGGCGCACATTCATCCAGCTCGTACACCCGAGCTGTGCCTCACTGAAGGCAGGGACCGAACCGGCCGATACCAAACCGCGGTCGCCGCACAACGAACCTGTGAGAAGGTCATCCAGCCGCGCGTGTTCCTCGAACCGCTGGGCAAAAACATCGTCCAGATCCAGTGGCATCACCCGAAATACGGCATCGGCTGCCTCACCGTCCTGGCGGAAGGGCCGGGGCGGAACCTCCTTGAGCCTCGCGACGACTGTGCCGACGACAACCAGGCCCAACAATTCCGCCTCGAACGCTACGGTCTGCCTGACACCGCCCACTTCCGCATCCGTCCGGTCGTCACAGGTCAATGCTTGAGCCTGCGTGATCAAGACACCGGAGAAGGAGCGGAGATCGTCCAAGGCCGCTGCTCCGGTGCCGCCGACCAGGACTTCCTGATCAAACTGATTCCGCCTCCGTAAGTGCCACGGCGTTCGTAGCGTCTTTCGCCCGTGCCCCACCAGTCACCACGGTTGCCGTTCGGGGATCGGTCGCTGTGACCGATCCCCGAACGCTTGCGCAAAGCCCCATTTCGGACCCACGGCCTTTGACCTGCCGATTCAGGGTTCAGAAACAGGCACTCAACTTGTCGTTTATCTGACGAGGTCGAAACGTGCCTCGAACTGGGTCGTTCACCTGGGAATCCACGGGACGCGCAGGCGGCCTCGGCCTGATCATGTGCTCCGACCAAGGACGCACCTGACCAGACCGAGGCCGTAGTGAAGAGTGTGCTGCAACAAGGGGACCGGAATGAGGCGTTCGCGACGCTGTCACGCTTCCGTGGCGACTTCTACGACTGCCTGAAGGGACGGGCTGACGCACTGTTTGAGCTCACCGACGCCCTGCTGTGCACGGACGGGCCGGTCAGGACACTGGTTGATCTCGCCCTGGCGCCGGAACACCGCCGTGGTCACGGTGCTTTGTACGGAGGCTTGAACAAGGGGCATGTGGATATCGGCCGCCTGCGGCGGAGGATCGCGGGGTTGCCGCTGCTTAAGGCCGCCGACGGCCGCGTGGTCCTGGCGGTGGACGTCTCGCCATGGCTGCGACCGGACGCCGCGACCTGCCCAGACCGCTCGTTCTGCCACACCTACGGCCGGGGCGAGGCCAAGCACCAGATGATTCCGGGCTGGCCGTACCCGGTCGTGGCCGCGCTGGAGACCGGCCGCACCTCCTGGACCGCAGTGCTCGACGCGATCCGTCTCCAGCCGGGCGCCGACCTCGCCGCAGTCACCACCGCCCAGCTGCGGGAGGTCGTCGATCAGCTCAGCGCCGCTGGTCAATGGAACGAGGGGGATCCCAAGATCCTCATCGTGCTGGACTCCGGCTACGACGCCCCGCGCATCGCTCATCTGCTGGCCGACCTGCCCGTGGAGATCCTGGGACAGCTGCGCTCGGACCGGGTGATGCGCCGCCCGACACCACCGCGCGTCTACAACCCCAGGGGCGGCCGACCGCCCAAGCACGGCGGCGAGTTCGTCTTCGGTCAGCCCGACACCTGGGGCGCCGAGCAGGCAGTGACGGTCACCGGCACCCGGCTCCACGGGGAGGCGACCGCGCAGGCGTGGGACCGGCTGCACCCGCGACTGACCCGCCGGGCAGCCTGGGCCGACTACCAGGGACCGCTGCCCGTCATCGAGGGCACCGTCATCCGCCTGGTCGTGGAGAAGCTGCCCTCCGGCGGGGTCAACAAGCCGGTCTGGCTGTGGTGGTCGGGCACCGGCGCCACCGCGGCGGACCTCGACCGCTGCTGGCAGTCCTACCTTGCGCAGATTCGACGTCGAGCACACATTCCGCCTGTTCAAGTAGACCCTGGGATGGACGAAGCCGAGGCTCCGCAGCCCCGAGGCCGCCGACCGCTGGACGTGGCTGGTGATCGCCGCTCACACCCAGCTCCGGCTCGCCCGTCCGCTCGCCGTCGACCTGCGGCGGCCGTGGGAGAAGAAGGCCGAGCCGAACAGGCTCACCCCGGCCCGGGTCCGCCGGGGTTCCGGAACCTCCACGCGAAGACGCCCTCCCCAGCGCGTGCACCGAAACCCGCCGCGCCCGGCCCCGGCCGGCCGCCCGGCTCCAAGACCCGCCGGTCGGCGCCACGCCACGACGTGGGGCGGGTCCTGGTCACGGGCGAGGCCTACACTCGCCCCGCCCACCACAGGAAGGGCACCAAGCCCCGCCGAACGCAATAGACGAGCAGTCCAACGCATCGTGCTGCCACGATGCACCCCATGGATCTTGATAACCCCGACGAACTGGTGATACGCCACGCGGATGCCTCGGACTGGCCCGCATTGACCCGAATCGATTCCATCGCGGCATCGGGCGACGATGCACGGCGCGCGAGTATCCGACGCTGGTGCGAGCAAGGCTCGGTCCTCCTGGCCGAGGACGCATCCGGCCCCTTGGGCTACAGCGTGCTGGAATACACCTTCTTCGAGCGGGGCTTCATCACCATGGTGATGGTCGCGCCCACCGCCCGCCGACGAGGCGTGGGCGCACGTCTCCTCAAGGCCACCGAGGCCGCGTGCACCAGCCCGAAACTGTTCACCTCGACCAACGTCTCCAACCACCCCATGCAACTGCTGCTGCAGCGCGTCGGCTGGAGCCCGGTCGGCCTGCTCCACGGCCTGGACGAAGGCGACCCCGAACTCTTCTACCTCTGCCCAGGCGCCCAACCACGCCGCCTGGTCGAGGCCGAAGGTTAAACGACAAGTTTAGGGTGCCGCATACTGGAGAGCTCTGGGAGGGGGGCGGCATGCTGGGTGCTTTTCTCATCACGGGAATCCCTTTTTTGTTGGTGTTCCTTGGCCTGGCCATCAGCCAGTTGTTTCCCGAGGACTGGCGTCTGCGGTCGAGGTATGTGGTCCTGAGGCAGAGCGAAGCGCGCTTGGCACGCGAGGTCGCATGGGTCCTGCGGGCGCGTCGCCTCCGCGAGTTGACGATCCTTGCGGCCAGCCAAGGACCCATCGGGCTGATCGCCCAGGGCTCGGGCCACTCGCCCCGACTGCGCACCGTGCGACGGCGAGTGCCGAACGCCTGCAGTTACTGCGTGGTCGAGAGCGTCGTCCGACGGCTGCCTGCCCCCGTCCTCAAGTCGGTAAAGGGAGGCGCCGACCACGTCGTGGCGGACTTCCGTCACAGCCTCGGCTCACAGCCGCATGCCGTCAGCATCCACATATACCGCGGCTTGCAGTGGTCGGTGGAAGCCATTCCACGCCGGAGCAATTCGCCGCGTTACGAGCCCGTGGCCTGCCCCGTGCACACCAACGCTGCCACAGAGCTGCCATAGGCTTGTGGGAAATCTGCCACCTGCCGGCGACCCGTGTGCCGACTGCTTCATGCTCCGCATGCGGGGAGGCGCTTGTTCGACGAACGTGCTGAGCCCTCGGCGCTGACAGTCGCATGCGCTGCACCAGCGTGGCACCGCCAGGCGTGCAGCTGTGCATCCCGTCGTGGAACGCGCTGGACTCCCGGCACTGGGGCGAGGCCGGGCAGCTGCCGCCGGCGGACCTCGCCCGGGTGCGACCGACGCAGATGACGGCGGCGACAGCCAAGCGGGCGCCCTCGACGAGTCCCGCCCGGCGCGTGCCGCGCGAGGACGCCGGCTGGCCGGCTCGGTCGTCGCCGCGGGCCTGGGAGCCGTATGCGCCCTCGGCGTCAACACTCTGCTCGACACCGCACAGCCGCCAACCGCTCCGCCGGCGATGTCGATGACCGGGCTGTGCATCCTGGCGGTGGGCAGCTGGGCACGGATCCACCCCGCTCGGACACCCGACCTCTGCCTCACCGAAGGTAGGGATCGTAGCGGCCAATACCGCACGGCCGTGGCCGCGCAACGACCCTGCGCGGAGGCCGCACTACCGCATGTGTTCCTCGAGCCGCTGAGCGCCGACGTCGTGCAGATCCAGTGGCACCACCCGAAGTTCAGCATCGGCTGCCTCACCGTCCTGTTGGACGAGCCGGGCCGCGACCTGCTCGAACCCAGAGAGGACTGCGCCGACCACGACCAGGCACAACAGTTCCGCATCGAGTGACAGTTCGGCTGCTTCGACCTGGTTTTTGTGCAGCCTATGCGTGCCGTCGGTGACAACTACCGAGCCTTGGCACAGCCTTCGTCGGACGACCGGCTCACTCCCACTCCCAGATCTCGAGGAAGTCCCGATGGTGCCGCCACTGCTGGGCGATTGTGGATAGGGCGTCCCAAGTACCTGCGAGACCAGGTTCATTGCCCCACTCCCGGAACGCCCGCGCCTGGCCCAACAGTGCGCGCACCGCGTCATTCAGTGCCTGCAAAGCGCGGTCCGTGTCCGGGGCCACAGGGCGGCTCAGCAGCAGAGGATCCATGCGGGCGAAGAGGAACCGGGCCAACTCTGAGAAGCGCTCCTCGGCGAACTCCGCCTCAAGATCCTCCGCTGCCCGTCCACGGTCGATTCCTTCCTTGCGGCATCCTTAATGCCACGCGATCGTACGGGGGCAGCATCTCGCCGTCCCACTGTCTTTCCAGCCCAGCGATCTGACGGTTGCCTCTCCGAGACCGGCCTGACCATCCGGCCCGCCTGAGCAACCCCCGAAATCACGAGTTCAACCTCAGTAACTACTGCGCCGCCGAGGGCGCCTCGTTCCGGCCTTGGTTGGCGGCAGCGTGGCGCATCGCGCCGGAGCCCCCTCAGGAAGGCTCCGGGGTTGACTAATCTCCTAAAAGATCAGGATCGGGAACTCCGTTAAGCGCTACCCGTTCTTCGGACGTTTTTTGTCCGGCCGGTACCTCAGTCGATCAACGCATCTGCTCCTACTCTCGAAGCCACAGTCGGTCGAAAGGGAGTGGATCTATGAGGGTTCGGAGACGATTGGCAGTTCTGGCCTCGTCTGCGGCGGCTGCCGCGGCATTGGTGCTCGGGGCAACGACCCCGGCATCTGCTGATGGTTATGTTCCGCCTGGCTGCTCGGGGGGCTTCATCCCAGATCGGTCAGGCTCCTGGGCCTATTGCTGGCACACCTACGCGTACCAGGCGATGGTGCGCTGCACGGACGGTAACTACTACACCAGCGAGTGGATGCAGCCCGGCGGTAAGCAGCCCTATGTCAAATGCCCGGGCGGAACAACAGCAACTAACTGGTGGGTCAACATCCCTGACTGAACGTGCGGAACGCGCGGCCGAACGCCATCGGCTTCCTACAGCCGGCGAACCAGCCGACGCTGTTCGTGAGCTTGATGGCGTCGGCGCGTGCCGGTTGCTCTTCTCCGATCCAGGTCCCGCAACCCCCCTCCACGGGCCCCTCCAACGCCCCCTCCACGGCCACTTCGCCCGCCGGGCGCGTCCGGTCCAGGGAGTGGGCAGATACAGACGGCGGTCGATCAGCGTGCGGCCGCGGCTCGTGGCGCAGGCGAGGAACACACCGATCTGGCAGTTTCTCGGTGCGGCCCGCAGTGCCGGAGCACTGCCTTTGCACCCCGGCCGAACGGACCCCCTTCTCTCGACGATCAGGACGGCGTCTCGGTCGCCGAGGTGTTCCACGACGTAGTCGCGGACGTCGTCCAGCACCTCGTCAGCGTCCCACTCGATCCGGTTCAGCAGCCGGTGGATGCGATCGGGGCCCGTGTGCCCGGCTTCCTCCGCCAGCGTCCAGCCGTTCTTCCGCTCCAGCGGCGCGCCCAGCCCACGCATGTAAGCCAGCGCCGACTGACGCGGCTCCTCCCGGTTGAACCGGTGCACGAACCGCTCATGCAGAACGTCCAGTTCACCGGCCCACAGCCTGACATCAGCAAGGTCCCCACCCATAACCACACCAACGACCGAGCTGGCCAGCAGTCACGGCAAGCACCGTTGCAGTACTAAGGGGCTGGGCCTCGACCCGATTTGATCGCGGTGAGCATGGACGGCGCTGGCCCTGCCCTGCAATACCCCCGGCAGCAGCATCAGGACATTCCGGGCGTCCGGTGGTGCCTGTCTCTGCCTGCATCAGGGACTGATGGGATTGCTCGCTCCCCTGGCGCCTCCCGAAGTCGGCGAGATGGACGTAGCCGCTGTGCCTAAAGCGCTCCGCAGTGAACGCGCGCTTGCCGGCCGCGGTCCCCATCGTGGCCGATTGGGCGCCGGTGGAGTGGGGACCTGCGACGGTCCGGCGCGTCGTGGTTTCCCACGAAATCCGGTGGAGTCTCAGCGGCCGGAAGTGGTTGGGTCCTGCCCAATCCTGCGCTGACACGGCCCGGCACAGTGCGAGGCGCAAGGTCCGAATCGCAGGCGCGGTCTAGCCCGCGTGTCGTCGAGTGATGGAGGTTATCGCGGTGGCTGGTTATGGGGCGCTTTCCGACGTATACGAGTGGCTGATCGGGGACGACAGGTTGACCCCCGCCAAGGCAGCCGCGGTCTACTACAGCGATGTCGTGGGCTCTCTGCCGCCCAACGCGCGCGTCCTCGACTGCGCGTGTGGAACCGGCCAGCTCGCCATCGGTCTCGCAAGTCTTGGCCTTGACGTGGTCGCCGCGGACGCCAGCAGTGGGATGGTTCGCCGGACCGAGAGGGCCGCCGACGAGCAGGGTGTCTCGCTTCGAGCCCTCCGTGCGAGCTGGGACGAGTTGCCCGACCACCTGGAGGACGCCACGTTCGATCTGGTGTTCTGCGTCGGCAACTCGCTCGGGCACGCTGAGGGCGCAGCCGGGCGCCTGACCGCACTGGAAGCGATGTCGCGGTTGCTGAATCCGGGCGGACGCCTTGTGCTCCACTCACGCAACTGGGAGCTCGTGCGCTCCGCCGGCTCACGGGTAGACGTCCGCGATCGACTCATCCGCCGCGACGACCGAAATGCGGTTGTCAGCTACTACTGGCAGATCGAGCAGTGCTGGGAGCAGGAAAACTTCCTTGAGATCGTGGTCGCCCAGATCGAGCCGGATGGGGAAGTGCGGGCTTGCTCGGAGCGGTTGTCCATCTGGCCCTACCGGTACGAGGATCTCGTGGCTCAGTTGCGGAGTGTCGGGCTCACGGTGCAGTCCACCACCTTCGACCCCGAGAGCGATGGATACCTGGTGGTCGCCAGCCGCGACCAGGCGCGAGGCACGTCTGAGCCAGCACCGTGATCCGCCTTTCGTCGTTGCCGACCTGCCGACCTGCCGACCTGCCGACCTGCCGACCTGCCGACCTGCCGACCTGCCGACCTGCCGACCTGCCGACCTGCCGACCTGCCGACCTGCCGACC
>NZ_JBIURQ010000001.1:1463634-1535767 GCF_044740925.1 Streptomyces sp. NPDC088254
CCTGCCGGCTCGCGGCGCCTGCAGCGGGTTTTTCGCGAAGTGTTCAGCGCTTGAGGCGGTTGCTGCGGGTGCGGTCCTCGCCGCGC
This sequence comes from Streptomyces sp. NPDC088254, assembly GCF_044740925.1. NCBI lineage: Bacteria > Bacillati > Actinomycetota > Actinomycetes > Kitasatosporales > Streptomycetaceae > Streptomyces > Streptomyces sp. NPDC088254. Next base: position 1,463,721 of record NZ_JBIURQ010000001.1, read on the forward strand.
TGGCTTCGGACCTGCGGCCCGCGGGCTGCACCGCCTCCACCAAGGCATTCGTAATCCTGGACGGCACGTTGCTGCCGATCGACCGAATCGCGGCCGACTGGCCCTTCTGCTCTGGGAAGCATGAGAAACACGGCATGAACGGGTAGATCATCACCGATCCCGCCGGGCGTCCTATCGTTGCCTGATGCACACACCCCATCAACTCGTTTGGCGCGGGTGCGGGCGAGTCGCGGCCAGGTAGTCGGACCAGTTCTCGCCGGCCATGGCTGCGAAGCGTTCCGCTGTTCTCGGCTGGATGCCGATCAAGTCGGAGAGCACGACGGGTGGCAAGTCGGCGAGCGCTTGCATCATGGCCGTGTTGCGGGCTGCGCGGGCGGGCAGGCCGTAGCGCCCGAGTTTGTCGGACAGTCCCGCCGGGTTTCGGGGGCGCCCGGGGGCTCGGCCCGGCAGCAGGTACCTGGTGGCTTCGTTGCCGTGCCGGGATCCGTCTTCGAGGTGGTCGTCGATGAGGCGGGCGAGCTTCGGCGGCAGGACGATGGGGTGGCGGATGATCGTCAGGTAGGTGTGATCCGCGTCGTGGTGGAGGTGGTCGGTGGTGAGTTCGACAATGCGGGTCAGAGGGAGGGCGTAGAGGCGGATGAGGGCTGCGGCGATGCGAACGTCCGACGGAAGCGTGGGGTCGTTCAGGCACCGGCGTAGTTCCTCGTAGTGGTCTTCTTCGATTTGGAACTGGCCGGGGAGCACCCCGGGCTACGTGGGATTCGGATACGGCGAAGGGCCCGGACGGATCCGGGCCCTTCGGTCAGTAGCGGGGACAGGATTTGAACCTGCGACCTCTGGGTTATGAGCCCAGCGAGCTACCGAGCTGCTCCACCCCGCGTCGGTCACGCCACTTGTAGGTTCCGGGTCCGCGTTAGCAGTGTCGGTCGATCTCTAGCAGTCGGCTAGCAATCTTCCGGGTCGCGCTAGCAGCACCTGTGGTCGGTGGTGGTCAGTCCCAGGAACTTCTCGGTCATCCGGCCTCTTGGTCCTGGGCGGTTTCCTACGGTCAGCTCATGGTCACCAAGCGTACAGGCGTGAGGGCTGGCAGTCAGGAGTCTGCGACGGCTTCGATCCGGTACGAGGACGACTCGGTACGCAGCGTGGAGTTCAGCCAGCTGCGCCGGGGCAGTTTCGACGGGTCCGTGCCGTGGCGGCGGGTCAGGTCGGCGAAGGGCCATAAGCATCATCCCGGGGAGTACGCGTCGGCGACGACGCGTGGGCTGGTGGTCTACGAGAGCCGTCTGGAGCTGGCTCGGCTGCTGCTGGCGGACTTCGACCCGCAGGTGGTGGGAATCTACGCCCAGCTGTGCCGTCTGCGGGCGCGGGTGGGTGGGCGGTGGCGGCTGCACGTGCCGGACTTCCTGCTGGTGCTGGGAGACGGCAACGTGCGGGTGGTCAACGTGAAGCCGGCCGACCGCCTTCTTGATCCGAAGATCGCGGAGGCCCTCGCCTGGCCCGGGGACCTGGTGGAGGGCCACGGCTGGCAGTACGAGATCTGGTCGGGGGCGGATCCGGTGCTGCTGGCCAACGTGCGGTTCCTGGCCGCCTACCGGCGGGCCGGGCTTGTGCCGGACGAGGACATCGCGCGGGCCTGGGAGGCGGTGCAGGACGGGGATCCGCTCACGGTCGCCGAACGGCGCCTGGCGGCGGGCCGGCCGGTCGAGGACGTGCGGCCCGCCGTCCTCGCGCTGGTGTGGTCGGGGCGGCTCTCGGTCGACCTGAGCCGCCCGATCGACGGTGACTCGGTGCTGCGGAGGGCGGCATGATCAGCTGGACGGTGCCGTTGCGGGCGGGACTCGCCCTGAGTTTCCAGGGTGAGCCGTTCACGGTGTCAGAGGTGCGAGGGCGCGAGGTCCTGCTTCAGCAGTCCGGCCCCGGTGGGGTGCGGTGGAGGCTGGTCGATGTGGCCGGCCTGCTGGGGGACCCGACGACCCAGTTGCTGGGCGAGTTGCCGGACGAGGAGGAGTCCACGGCCGTCGCTCTGCAGGAAGTCCTCTGCGGCTACCGGCTGGGCTCGCGGGAGCTGGCACAGGAGGGCGAGCCGCGGCCGGAGTACGCCCCGGGCGTCCCGATGATGCACCGCTACCTGGCCAAGGCTCGCGAGCTGGGGGTCGGCGAGAGCACCGTCCGGCTGTGGGTCACGCAGGTGAAGAAGTCCGGTCCGGCGGGCCTGGTCCGCACGAGCAAGCTGCGACGGAACGCCCAAGACAGGGTGGATCACCGCTGGCTGGAGAGCGCCCGGACGGTCCTGGACAGCTACACGAACGCCAGCCGGCCGGTCCGCGGGCTGATCCTCTTGGAGATCGAGGAGCGTGTTGCGGCCGAGCACGGCCGGGGCACGGTGAAGATACCCGCCCAGTCGACCGGTTACGAGGTGCTGCGCGAGCTGGACGCGGGGACGAACGCGTTCACGGGCAGCACCAAGGGGAAGCGGTCTATCGCGAACCGTCCGCAGACCGTCTACGGCCGCCTGCGGGCGACCCGGCCGGGTGAGTACGTGCTGCTGGACACCACTCGGCTGGACGTGTTCGCGATGGAACCGGTGACCTGCCGCTGGGTGCAGTGCGAGCTGACGGTGGCGATGGACCTCTACAGCCGGTGCATCACCGGGCTGCGGCTGACCCCGGTGTCGACGAAAGCCGTGGATGTCGCCGCGGTGCTCTTCGAGACGGTGCGGACGCGCCCGGAGCCGCTGCCGGGAAGGAACCTGCCCCGGCTTGGCGTCCCGTCCGCGGTGGTCGTCCCTGCGGAGAAGCTGGTGGACGTGGAGGGCAGGCCGCTGCTGCCGTCGGTCGCGGCCGAGACGGTGGTCTACGACCACGGGAAGATCTACCTGTCCAACCACGTCCGCAGCGTCTGCGTCCGGTTCGAGATCTCGCTGCAGCCGGCACGGCCGCTGACGCCGACGGACAAGGCTCCGATCGAGCGCTGGTTCAAGACTCAACCAGGGGCTGCTGGCGGCTCTGCCGGGCTACAAGGGCCCTGATGTCCACAGCCGCGGCCAGTCGGTGGAGGACTTCGCGTTCTTCTTCATCGACGAGCTGGAGATGATCATCCGGGAGTGGATTGGTCTGACCTACCACCGGCGCCGCCACAGGGGTCTGGTGATCCCGGAGGTCCCGGGTCTGAAGCTGAGCCCGCTGGACATGTTCGACCCCGGTGTCGCCCGGGCGGGCAACCTGCGGATCCCGGCACGGCCGAACTTCGCCCTGCACTTCCTTGAGCAGGCCTGGTGCACGATCCAGCACTACGGGGTGGAGCTGGAGGGGATGCGCTACAACGGCAGCGGCTTGGACGGGTTGCGGGAGGCCAAGAGCCCCTACACCGGGGTTCGTGAGGGCAAGTGGCCGGTCTCCGTGGACCCGGACAACATCCGGCAGGTCTACTTCCAGCGACCGGACCACTCCTGGCACGCCCTCCAGTGGGAGCACGCTCCGGCGCTGGACGGGCCGGTGAGTCGCGAGGCCATGCGCTACGCGCGCAAACTCGCGCTCGAGACGCACCGGTTCCCTGACCCGAAGCGGGCCCTGGTCGAGCTCTTGGAGCGCTGGGGGGTGGGCCTGACCGGGAACCGGGCCGAGCGGCGGATGGCCGTGCGTCTGTCGGAGGACCGCCTTTGCCTGGTCGGCCCCGACGAGGTCGAGGACCCGGAAGATCCGGAGGACCCGCTGCGGCTTCCGACGCTCAGGTCGATCGCCGCCCTGGAAGCGGCCCCCGCTGCGGCCGAAGTCGCCGATGACCTCGGCGGGGACGACGACGAGGACGAGGACCTGGAGGCCCCCTTCCCGGGTGAGACCGACGAGTTCATCGATGAGGACGACTACTACGCCGACACCTGGGAGAGCCGGTGAGCGCGATCGGCGGCACGGTGTTCGAGGGAGACGATCGTCAGTACGTGTTGACGCGCCTGTCCGGCTGGCTCGAGCTGGTCTTCGGGCCGGACCGGGTCCAGCCGCCCCGGCTGACGCGCCGGCAGATGAGCGAACTGTCCGAGCTGGAGCTCAGGCGCTACCACGACCTGCGGGCCGTCTGGCATGCGAACCTCGGCCCGATCAAGACCCCGCAGATGATCGCCCTGCATGAAGCCCTCACCGAGATCGTCGACTCGAACCGGCAGGACGGCGACAAGGCCAAGCCCGCGGCTCTGCTCGACGCATACCCCGGCATCGGGAAGAGCACGGCGATTCGTGAATACGCGCGGGGCTTCCACCGCGAGCAGGTTCGTCTGCACGGGCAGACCGCACCGGAGGGCCACAGGAGAGTCCCGGTCGTCTACGTCAACCTGACCGGCAACACGCAGATCCGCGGTCTGAACGCGTCGATCTGCCGGTTCTACGGCCTGCCGACCAGCGGCGACGCGGACACCCTCGCTGAACGCGCGGTCGACGCGGTCCTGAGTATGAGGACCGCGGTCTTCGTCATCGACGACGTGCACTTCCTGGCCCCGGGGAAGTCCTCGGCGGTGCGGATGGCCAACCATCTGAAGTTCCTGTCGAACGTGTTCCCCGTCACCCTGCTTTACGTCGGCGTCGGCGTCGCCGACCGGGGGGTCCTGCGTGAGGGCCTGTCGCCGCAGCAGGCCCTGCTTGCGCAGTTCGGCCGCCGCACCACCGCACTGACTCTGCGTCCTTTCCAGATCGACGACGACCAGGGGCGGAAGGAGTGGCGGGTTCTGCTGAAGACCATCGAGAAGAAGATCGTCCTGGCCGAGAAGCATCCAGGGATGCTCGTCGACCTGGCCGGCTACCTGTTCGCCCGCACGACCGGGCACTTCGCGTCGCTGATGGCACTGATCAACCGGTCCTGCCTGAGAGCCGTCCGCTCGGGCGAGGAGAAGCTCGACAAGGATCTGATCGACACGGTGAAGAACGATGCCGCCGCCGAAGAAGCACGCCGCGAACTCGAAGCGGCGATCGAGGCCGGCCTCCTCAGCGCTCGCCCGGGAGGCCCGGCCCGCAAGCGGCGGTCGGCATGACCTGGGCCACCGACCGCTTGCCGATCGTTCTGCCCCCGCTGCCGGGAGAGGCGCTGGACAGCTGGATCGAGGCTTATGCCCGCCGACTGCGAACGTCCTCCACTGGCCTTCTGCAGTTCCTCGGCCTTCCCGGCATCGCGGCCAGGCACTTGGTCTTCCGCCTGGAGGAAGCAGACCTGGAGGCGCTTGCGCGGCTGACCGACGCCGACGCGGCCGAACTCGACCGGATGACTTTGCGGTCCGTCGCGCGATCCGACCTGCTGCCGCGGCTCCCGCAGAACGGAGACGAGACGGCCCCCGTCTGGCGTCACCTCGGTCGCCACAGCCGCTTCTGCCCCCGATGCCTGGCCGACAACGGGGGCCGCTGGCCACTGACTTGGCGGCTGCCGTTCTCCTTCGCCTGCCAACAGCACCAGTGCCTACTGGTCGACCACTGTCCTGGCTGCCGGGACAGGCCACAACTGTTCACCAATCAACAGCTCGGCCGCAGCACCAGCGGCGCCCACTGCATGCGCCTGGTCCTGCGCGACGGACGCAGGACGGGCTGCCGACACGACCTCACCAAGACGCTGGCACAACCGTTGCCACCAGACGGAACAGCCCTCGCCAGCCAGCAGCATCTCGATGAGCTTGTCCAGGCAAGGTCTGCTCTGCACCATCTGTACTTCCTCAGCCGACGATGCCTGCGCAGCCTGATGCTCAACCCCTGGGCGGCACCCGAGGCCGTCGGGCTCGCACTGCGCGAATGCAACGGAGGACTTCTGCCCGACAGCCCGCACGACCTGTCCGACGCCAGCCGGCTTGCGATCGGCACCACCCTCGCGATCTGGGCCTCGGACACCGCTTCGACCACCGGGAAGGCCGTGTTCGAGTGGCTCATACGAACCGACCAGGCCCACCGCCGGAACGTCTCTGCCGCCAATCTGTCCATCGATCAGCGCCTCCTCTCCTGGGGGCGGGCCAGCCCCGAGATCGTCAGCCGGGTGATCGCCGACGTGGACCAGGACCTGCCCCTCGACACGCGGCTTCGCTACCGATCTGCGGCCCATCCCCGCAGGCCAGATCTGACAGATGCCGACATCCGGAAACGGGCGGACAAGATCCCGACAGCCCTCTGGCCTTCGTGGACTCTCCGGCTTCTCCCCAACACCCCCATCGACCCGCGAACCGTCGACGGCTTCAGGCGAGGCTGCCGCAGCAAGCTGCTGCTTGCTGGCGCCCAGTCACAGCACCACAGTTGGGCCCAGCCCTCCAACCGGTTGATCATCAAGATGGCGTTCCGACGCGTGATCGCCTCTCCCGAGCACGAGACCGCCATCGCCAGCTGCCTCACCCAACTCGCCAGTCACCTCGACGATGAAGGCTCCCCGATCGACTACGGCAGACGACGTCACTTGTTCACGTCCGAGAGCATCACGATCAACCTCGACGAGTACACGCAGCTCTGCCGCCGACAGGGCTGGGCCCGCGGCGGAGCAGGGCGAATCCACATGCTCAGGTGGATGCTCCTGAGTTTCCTCCTCGGAGCCCACGCGGACCTCCCTCCGAGGAACATCCACGGCCGTGACGAATTCCGCTACCAAGTCCCGCCGCTGATGCGCGCGTTCGTACTGGAACAGGCGGCCACAAACCTCGCTACCCACCGGATCGACGAACCCGTGCTCTGGGAGCCGCCCACCGAATGGTGTGATTGGACCGACTGGCCTGGGGCTATGCCCGAACAAATTTCCGACAGCGACTTCGACACCTTGATCGCCGCCCGGACCCCGGCCGAGGAGACGGCCGCCGCCCTTGGATTGACCACAGAGCACGTCCGGCTCTACTGCGACGCCACCGGCGCCACCCAACCGCCGCCTCCTCCCACATCCCCCGGCCTTGGTCGGCGTCGGCCTCGACGCGGGATGCTCGACCCGGGCTTCCTCCGCACCACTCACTCCAGCGGAACTCTCAACCAGAGCCTGATCGCCCGCAGTGCCGGCTGCAGCCTCTCAACCGTCCAAAACGCCCTGGAAGAAGCCGGGATGCCCGCCACACCACGCCCCGAACCGCTCAGCCTTCGCATCACCCGCGAGGAACTCGAACAGGCCTACCTGCACCAACGCCTCAGCATCCCCGACATCGCCGAACAGTTCGGTCTCGACAGGCACCGCCTCAACCTGCCGGCCAAGAAGTGGGGCATCGAGATCCGCCCGAACAGCGCCACCAGCAACCCGTTCGCGCTCCTGCCGGACGCACCGGCCCTGTCCGCGTCGATGGCAGCCGTCAGCAACGTCCGCAACTGCGTCGAACGCCTCAGACGCCTGGTCCGACTGGCCGGCCAACGGAACCTCTGCGCGGCCGCCAAGAGTTTCGGAACGCTACCGGCGACGCTCACGCATCAGCTGCATGCCCTGGAAAAGACCGCAGGCGTTCAGCTGATCGAACGGACCAGCCCCCTCGCAGCCACTCCCGCGGGCGCCGCTTTCATCCACGAAGCAGAGCACCTGCTCAGCCTCTTGGACGCAGCGCAATCCTCCGTCAGCTGACCGGCGGCTCGACCAGCATCACGACGCGGTCCGCCTCGACGTCGAACCCGAGGACCGGACGGCTCCCGTCACCGCCCTCGGCATCCATCAGCACCGGCTTGCCCAACCGGCGACCGATCGCGGTGAGGAATCCGCACAGGGCATCAAGTGGCTCCTGCCCCTGAATCTCTCGCAGGTCGACGTCGAAGTCGATCTCCTCTGCTGCATAGAACCGAAAGATCGCCAACATGTCTTGCACCGGCCGAACCTCCAGATGAGGCTGCTCGGCATCGGCGGGACGCGACAGCACGACCTCTGCCGGGGGCAGCGGCAGCGCTGTCGAGCCCTCGGAGTACTGAAGGGTCCAGCCCTGCTCCACCACGAGGTCGAGGACCGCCTGCCAGTCCCTCACCGAGGCATTGGGCACCCACACGTCCGGCAGCGACCCCATCACCTCGGGGTCGAAGAACCACCAGACGTCGTCCCACAGCAGATCAGCCACGGTCCCATCCTGCCTCCCCAGTGCACCCTGACCCACCGATTTTCACGTCCACTCGGACTGCGGCGCCCGCAGCGGCCTGAGGCCGCCCAAAGCCGTTCGACAGTCCATCGCCGCAGATGGCAGGCTCCGCCACATGGAGCTACTCGACGTCCTGACGGACCTTGCCGGGTCGGGACAGCTGGGTCCGGTCGCGAACGGCGCCGCCTGGGGCGCGGTCACCGAAGCGCTCGGCGAGCCCTATGAAGTGGTTGTCGGGAAGCGTCGGTCATGGCCGCGTCTGTTCGCCTACGGCGACCTTGAGCTGAGCGTCTGCCGCTGCCAGAAGATCATCCTGATCTGCCTCCAGACCTGGCGAGACACCATTGAACTCCCCGCGGGGCTGGTCGAGAAGCAGACGTTCACCGGCCACCCCAAGTACGCCGAAGTTATCGAAGCTCTCGACCGCGTCGGTTGCGCCTGGCAGCCATACACGCCCCTGACCTTCGACAACCAGTGCGCCATCCAGGCCACCCCCTCCGGCGTCGTCTTCGTCTTCGAAATCCCGGAAGGAGAAGCCCCCATCCTCAACGTCGCTGGCCCCCAGCCCCACCACCACGACTGTCCGGCCGCCACGCGCAACAGCGGGATGCCAGGATGTCCCGGTGGTCAGCGCTGAAGAGTGGATTCGAATCCGTCGCGGCCTGCGGTTCGGACAACGGTTCCGAGGGACAGTGACGGCAGTCCCGAGGCCGGGCACGATCGGGATCTTCGTTGACATCGGCCTTCCGGTCGGAGGGTTCGTCGATGTTCTGCTTCTGCCTGCGGTCGCAGAACGCTGGCCAGACCAAGGAACCGAGGCCGAATTCGAGGTCTGGTGGGCCGATCAGCGCCAGCAAGTGCGACTCAAGCCAGTTGACCCGCAGTTCCTGCGTGACGACTTCGCCCACTGGCAGGCGGACTGGCGGCCCGGCTGGCCAGAAGACGTGCCGGTGGACAAGGCATGGGTCGATGCGGCGGCGACGTATCTACGGGGAACTGGCGTGATCGAGGAGACACTGCGCTCAGCAGGCTGGCGGCCGGGACGGCACGTCTCGACGGATCACTGGCGCAAGACGCTCGAGAAGACCGGCCTGGTCCGCATGCACGATGCCGCTGAAGCCTTCTTGGCGGAGTTCGGTGGCCTGGACGTCCAGATCAGTGGACCCGGGATCACCTGCGCCAAGACCCCCTTCAACTTCGACCCGGACAACCTGATCGGCGAGGAAGACCGCTTCGCCGACTGGAGTCACACCATCGGGCGCGCCATCTTCCCCCTCGGCGAACTCGATGAGGGCAGATTCTTCCTCGGCATCGACGAGAACAGCGAGATCTACCTGGTCGAGACATGGCTGGCTACGTTCGGCTCTGCCCAGGACGCGCTGGAGAAGCTCATCCTGGGCATCGCCCCGGAACGGATCGAGACTGCCGACTGAACAGCCCCAGCCGGACCGGGCTCCAGCCCGACGATGCTTCCCGGCGGGCCACGCGATTGCTAAGAACCCCTAACGGAAAGCCCTCGTGCCGCCTTCCGTTTCCTGGTGGCTCGGTCCGGCCGCGTATGCCAGCGGAGGCGCGATTGCTTGCGCATCAGCCCCTTCGCCTACCCACAGGGCGATGAACAGCGCGGCAGTTGCTTCCAGGAGTCCTGCCCGTTCGAGACCGCCTCCAGCAACGGGTTTGCAGCCCACGTCCTGCACCAGTTCGCGTACACGCGCGACGGCCGTCTCGTCGTCCCCGCAGATGGGCACGGCCAGTGGGCGCCCGTCGAAGACGGGCGGCCGCATGCGCCACACGTCCTCGTGGCAGAGGTTGAAAGCCTTGACCACGTGGGCTCCCGGTGCCGCCGCGGCAAGTTGCTGCGCGGCTGAGGGGCCTCCTTCCGTCAGCAGCCGGAAGCCCGGCCCGACCGGGTTGGAGCAGTCGAGCAGTACCTTGCCCTCCAGGGCTGCGTGCAGGTCCCGTGCCACGTCTACTCCCGCCCCGAAGGGCAACGCGGCCAGTACCACCTGACCGGACTCGGCCGCCACGCACAGACTGGCAGGCTTCACGCTCCCTCCGATGCGCGTCGCGAGCCGCTCCGCCTTGTGTGCGTCCCGTCCCCCGATGATCACCTCATGCCCGGCCCGCACCCAGTGGGTGGCGAGCGCGTCAGCCATGTTGCCCGTTCCCAGTACGCCGATTCTCATCACGCGTTGCCTCTCCGTGCCTGCTTTGAGGTTCGTACCGACGCTAGAAGGCCGTTCGGGCACCATTTGGTACGTGACGACCGACGCCTTCCTCGCCGACTGCCGCGCCCGCCTCGCCTTCGACCTGCTCTCCAACACCTGGAACGCCGTGGTGCTCTGGGCGCTGCGCGACGGCCCCAGGCGCCCGGTCGAACTGCGGGAGCGGATCGGGGGCATCAGCTCCAAGGTCCTCACCGAGACTCTGCGGCGGCTGCAGTTCAACGGACTGGTCGATCGGCAGGCGCACCCCGATGCATCATCACGGGTCGAGTACCAGCTCACCTCTCTGGGACGGACCTTGTTGGCGCCCATCGACGCCGTCGGCGCATGGGCCTTCGAGCACGGCGATGAGGTTATGGCCGCCCAGGAAGCAGCATGGGCTCCCGACCCGCAGTCCGCTCGTTCAACTTGCTAGAGGGGTCAACAGCGTGAGCTCAGACGTCGCCAGCAGATGAGTGCACACCCCAGGGTGAGGAAGGCTTCGTGAATGTCGTCGCGGATCTCCCAGCGGATCCGCAGGCGGCGGAACCAGTGCAGGTGGGCGAACGCGCGCTCCACGACCCAGCGTTGAGTGCCCAGACCGGAGCCGTGCTCGGTGCCGCGGCGGGCGATCAGCGGCTTCACACCGAGATCCCTGACCATGCGGCGGTACTTGTCGTGATCGTAGCCGCGGTCGCCCAACACCACGTCCGGCCTGCGCCGAGGCCGGCCTCGCTTGCCCCGCACCGGCGGCACCGCTTCGAGCAACGGGATGAGCTGGGTGACATCGTTGCGGTTGCCACCGGTCAGGGTGGCGGCGAGCGGGATTCCGGTGGCGTCGGTGATCAGGTGGTGCTTACTGCCGGTTCTGCCACGGTCAACTGGGCTTCGGCCCGTCTTGGAACCCCCCTTCAACGCCCGGATGTGGGAGCCGTCGACGGCCGCTCGGGAGAAGTCCAGGGCGTTTGCGCTGCGGAGCTTGGCGAGGAGGACCTCGTGCAGCCGGGGCCACACCTCGGCCTCGGACCACTCGGCCAGGCGGCGCCAGCAGGTCATGCCCGAGCCGAAGCCAAGTTCCTGCGGTAGATGCTCCCAGGAGATCCCGGTATGCAGGACAAACAAGATGCCCTGGAAGACCAGCCGGTCTGGATGCCGCTTGCGTCCCGGGTGCCGGGTCCGACGCTCGACCTTGGGCAGCAGCGGCTCGATCACCGCCCATAGCGCGTCGTCGACTTCCCACGGCTTCGGCCGCGCCACCCCGCACCCCCGGTTCATCAGTCCCGGAGTGATCCAACCTCCTCGAAGATCATTTCGTTAGGGGTTCTAAAGATCAGCCGATCGACACACTTAGCCGTTGCCGGAGATGTTGGAGTAGTGCGCGAAGACGTCCGGTCCGCCGCCGTCCTGAGAGATGAAGCCGAAGCCCTTCTCGGCGTTGAACCACTTCACGGTGCCGCTGGCCATGCTGCTTGTCCTTCGATGTGGCCGGGGTGATTCCCGGTTGGTCTGTGGGTGGGGCCTCCGTCGCCGGAGACGCCCGCCGTCCGTTCTACCCCGTGAGCGGCACCTCCATCCGGCTCCGCGTGGTCGCGGCGTGCCACTGCGCTGCTCATCGGGGGTTCAGGCCGTCCGGTGGTTAGCTGGTGCCCGCAGGTGGGGGCTACTTGCCCTTGGCGGCTTCCTTGAGCTTGGAGCCCGCCGAGACCTTCACGCTGTAGCCGGCGGCGATCTCGAACGGCTCGCCCGTCTGGGGATTGCGGGCGGTACGGGCGGCGCGGTGGGTGTGCTCGAAGGTCAGGAAGCCGAGGATAATGACCTTCTCATCGCCCTTGGCGACGATGTCGCCGACGGTCGCGGCGAAGGCGGCCAGAACGGCGTCGGCGTCCTTACGGGTCACTTCGGCACGCTCTGCGATGGCTGCGATCAGCTCACTGCGGTTCATGGGGATACTCCGTGGTCCTGGGATTGTCACGCCGCTGCGCGGACAGGACGTGTGCGGCGCCATCCGGTCACTGGGGTCTGACAGTGAGGATGTGTGAGGCATCGCCCGGGGGTCTGACTCTGGGTCTGACTGGCGCTTCGGCTGCCTGTGCGTTGAATCGTCGGCCCGCGGGTGATGCCACTGCGTGTACTCGCGGGCGTCCGTGACCTCATAGGAGCTTGGCCGTCGGGTCTCTTCACTGTCTCGTCCGTCTGCCCGGCCAGCACACGCTGTTCCACCACGCCTCGTACGAAGGACGGCAGAACAGGCATGAGCGCGCCCGGGATAGCGGTGATCGGCGGAGTCGACACCCACACGGACATCCACCAAGCCGCAGTGATCGACTCGGTCGGCCGCCACCTGGACACGCAGTCATTCGAGACGACGGCGGCCGGCTACGAACAACTGCTGGCCTGGCTCCGTGCCCAGGGCGACGTCATCGCGGTCGGAATGGAGGGCACCGGAGCTTACGGCGCCGAACTCGCCCGGTTCCTGACCGCCAACGGCATCACAGTCGTGGAGGTCGACCGCCCGGACCGCAGGGCCAGACGGGCCCACGGCAAGTCCGATCCGATCGACGCCTACGCGGCGGCCACCGCCGTCCTCTCCGGCCGCGCGAGCGGAACGCCGAAGAGCCGCAACGGGATCGTGGAAGCCATCCGCGCACTGCGCGTGGTCCGCAAGAGCGCGGTCAAGGCCCGCACCCAGACCATCAACCAGATCCGCTCTTTGATGGTCACCGCGCCCTCCGCCTTGCGGGAGAAGCTGCGGGGACTGCCCACCGCCGTGCTCGTCGACACCCTCGCCCGGAGCCGGCCCACCGGGGACCTGACCGACCCTGCCTTGGCGGCCAGGACGGCCATGCGCCGCCTCGCCCGCCGCTACCAGGCCCTTCAAGCAGGAGATCAAGGAGGCCGACGCCGACCTCGCCCCCCTCGTGACCCGGGCGGCCCCCAGCCTCGTCGCCCTGCCCGGAGTCGGCATCGAGACGGCCGGACAGCTTCTGATCACCGCCGGAGACCACCCCGACCGGCTCCGGTCCGAAGCATCCTTCGCCCACCTGTGCGCGGCCGCCCCGATCCCCGCCTCCTCAGGCCGCACCAACCGCCACCGCATCAACCGCGGCGGAGACCGGCACGCCAACAGCGCCCTCTACACCATCGTCCTGGTCCGCATGCAATACGACCCACGGACCAGGGACTACGTCGCCAGACGCACCGCCGAAGGCATGTCCACCAAAGACGTCATACGGTGCCTGAAAAGGTTCGTCGCCCGCGAGGTCTACAGACACATCAAACCCACCGGCGTCCCGGCCCTGGCACCGGCCACCTGAACGAGGCGCTCAGATCATCACGGGTCGGTGCGCAGGTCAGGCCAGGGATGCCCGTCCGGAGAGATGCCTGACGGGCGGCCGGCCCGGACGAAGTCGCGGTACTCGTCCTGCACGACACCCTGGTTGACCCATCGCCCGCAAACAGCCCCCGTGCACTCCTCGGCAAGAACCAGCGCGTCCTGCGGGTTACCGCACCCGCGCCTGGAAGACCGAACTCGCAGCCCTGGCCGCCGAGACGGGCCTGGGCATCACGGTATGCCACATGCCGCCGGGCACCTCGAAGTGGAACAAGATCGAGCACCGGCTGTTCTCCCACATCTCCATGAACTGGCGCGGCCGCCCGTTGACCAGCCACGACGTCATCGTGAACAGCATCGCGGCGACCACCACCCGCACCGGGCTGACAGTCCACGCCGAACTCGACCCGGGCACCTACGACACCGGCATCAAAGTCACCGACAGCGATATCGACGCTCTGCCCATGCACCGGCACCGCTTCCACGGCGACTGGAACTACACCCTCCACCCTCAACCCCGCGACACCACAAGCACAACGGGGAACCCGCGGTCTGCCGGATGTCGGTCACCGCAGCTTTGCGCGGCGTATCTGCGCAACCCGGAGCTGACCGGCATGCCCGAACCTGCGCTGGACAAGCTCGTCGATCAACTGGCGGCGCAACTGGAAGAGTTACGGGAGCAAGGACGACACCAGCAGCGAGGAGGCAAACGCATCCGCGCTCGCGGCGCCGGGGCCAAGGACAAGCTGACCACCGCCGACAGGGTCCTGGCCACCGTGCTCTACCTGCGCAAACTCGGTACCCGAGACCTGCTCGCCCAGCTCTTCGGAGTCAACGGCAGCACCCTCACCAGGGCCGTCCACCAAGTCCAGCCCCTACTGGCCGAGCACGGCTACACCATTCCACCCTCGACAGCCAGGTTCCGGACGCCCGCTGACTTCACCGCCTTCCTCGCGAACAACCGCCCCACAGAGATCAAATCAGCATGTTGATTCTCTGCGAGCCCTTAGGCCACGTTTTTACGGGGCTATGCCCTTGGTGAGGCGCGCGGTTCCGTCACCGCCGGTGAGTGACGCCGACTGGTATCCCTCGCTCTGGTAGAGGGCGATGTTCTGCCGACTGTGGACGCCGGTGTGCAGCACGATGCGACGGCAGCGCGGCTCAGCCGCGGCTTCGGCGGTGCGTAACAGCCAGCGGCCCAATCCCTGGCCCCGCAGGTCGGGTACGACGCCGAGCCGGCCCACGTGCCAGTCGGTGTCGACACGTCGGGCCCGCACCATGCCCAGCAGCCGGCTATCCCGCCACAATCCCATGGCGTGCCAGGTCGCCAGCCACTCGCCTGTCTGCTCCGGTGACTCGTGCAAGGCGGGGATGGCCAGGGTGTTGTTGGCTAGGGCCTCGTCTACCCAGCAGCACCGCTGCACCACCGTGACCTCCGGAGCGTCATCAGGGGTCAACCGCCTCAGGTAGGAACCCGGCAGCGGGCCGGGCGGCAGGCCGGGACGTGCCCCTTCGCGCATCGGACGTAGGGCGTGGGCAACCCGGACCAGTTCGTCGAGAACACCGACGGCCGCCGCGGCAAGAGTGGCGCTGGGGCGGATCTGTCCGTCTTCGACCGCGTCACTGATGCGTATCGCGACCGTGCGTCCCAACGGCACCAGGCGCAGGGTGGTCACCACCTGCTTGGCGTGCTGGACCGAGCGCGTGCCCGCCGAGGTGTTCCCATAGCTGATGAAACCGATCGGTTTCCATGCCCACTCGCGACCGAGGTAGTCGAGCGCGTTTTTCAGAGTCGCCGGCATTCCGTAGTTGTACTCCGGCGTCACCACAATGAAGCCGTCCGCGGCGTTCACGAGCGCGCTCCATCGTCTGGTGTGTTCGCGCGCGTAGAGACCCGACGACGGATGCTCCTCTTCGTCCAGGAAGGGCAGGTCGAGGTCGCCGAGGGCCATGGGCACGAGTTCGACGTCGAGTTCCCCAGCGCGAGGCGTGATCGTCTCGATCAACCACGTGCCGACCGCCGGGCCGAGGGCGCCTGGCCTGGTGCTGCACACCAGGACGAGGACGCGCGCCGTTTTCGTTGACATGGAAATGAAAATATCGGTAAGTTGATTACATGTCAAAGAAATCCTCGGCTGAGAATGTGCGCTGGCTGAACCCGGACGAAGAGAGGGCGTGGCGGGCCTACCGGCGGATGGTGGTCGCCGTGCAGGCCGCCACGGCGCGTGACCTGGCCGCGGTCGGGCTCTCCGAGCCCGACTACGAGGTGCTCAGCACGTTGTCGGAGCGGCCCGACCACACCAGCACCCTGCGGGAACAGGCCGCCAAGATGCGATGGTCCCGCAGCCGGCTCTCCCGGCACGCCACCAGGATGGAAGCGCGTGGCCTCCTGCAACGTGCACCCGACCCGGCGGATGGCAGAGGATGTTTCCTCGTTCTCACCGACCACGGCCTGGACACGCTCAAGAACGCCGCCCCGGCGCATGTCGCCTCGGTGCGACGCCACTTCATCGACCGGCTCCCGCCCGAGGACCTCAGCGCCGTCGAACGCATCGCCCAGAAGCTGGAGGATATCGAGGGCTGACGGTGAGCGCCGGTCAGTCGCGCACCTACGACGGCGACCGGCGAGACTCAGCATCCGTGGTCACCGGCGATGAAGCCCGCGGCCAGGACCCGCAGCTCCGGACAGCCCTGTTCATGCCGTAGAAGTCGGGAAAGCGCAGCTCTCGCTTCAGCAGGAGATGCAACATGCGCTCGTCGGCTATCCCGCCGACATCAATGGTGACCACCGCGCCATGCTGCCCTCTCCTGGCGGCATCTGCTGTGGCGAGGCGGAGTGCAGCCGCCAGTGACAACCGCAGCCGACCGAGACATTGGTCAGTTGGCAGTTGTGCTGGGCATGGGGAGCGGACGGTGGGGATGGGTGTCCCGAACGGTCTGTGGGAGATCGCGAGGCCGTTGCTGCCGCTGGCGCGGGTGCGGCCGCAAGGCGGCGGGGTCGCGCACATCGATGATGAGGCGGTCTTCGCCGCGATCATTTATGTGCTGGTCAGCGGCTGCGCCTGGCGGGCGTTGCCGCCGTGCTTCGGAGCGTCGAAGTCGACCGTGCACCGCCGCTTCGCCATCTGGTCGCGTGCGGGAGTCTGGAGACGCCCAGGCGCCACTCGGTTCGGCCTTCAAGTGCCGAAACGCGAAGGCAATGGCGATGGTGATGCCCCGGGTGGGGCACGGTCACGACGCCGTCGAGATTTCGCGGCCCACGTCAGCGGCGAGGAGCTGCTGTGGCCGAGGCCGTCGGCGATGGGGGCGGGGACCTCGGGCAGGGCAACGCGCGGGCCGCAACGCATCGACAGCATGGTGTCGACAACGTCACTCGGGACCACGTCGATGACCTTGATGCCGGGGTTGGAGGTGCTTGGCGATGGTGGCGGATCCGGCGGCGAGTCCGCCGCCGTCGACAGGGACGACGAGGAGTTCGATCTCGAGGTTCTCGATCAGGAGTTCCAGGGCGGTGGTCCCGGCCCCAGCCAAAACGTAGCGGGAGCCCGCCGAGGGGACGACGGCAAGGCCGTCACGGGCGGTCGGTGACCAGGGCGTCACGGTCCTCCGATCCCCTGCGGTAGGTGACGACCGTGCCGCCGAGTGCGCGGACGCCTTCAGCCTTGCGGGCCGGCGCGTCGGCGGGGATCACGACGGGGCTGGCCCTTCGAGGAGGCGTCCGGCCAGAGCGAGGGCCTGCCACATCAAGTGGAGGCCGCCGTTCTGGAGCTCACCATGACCGGCGGTGCGGACTCCTCGGGGTCGCTTCCCCTTTACTGGGCGTGAGCGCCGAACCTCAGCCGTATCTGACATCTCCCCGGCCAGCGCCAGCCAGTACGCGACTGTTCTACGCACCGCCGGGTTGAAGACCACCGTCCGCCACCACAACGCTGCCCTCCACACCACGGCCCCGCTGGGCACCAGCCTCCTCAACACCACCGCTTGAGACTGCGCCGCACACTTCGCGCACGGCGGCCTCTCGGCTGGTTCCGCCCCTTTTCCGGTGCGTGAGTAGCTGGTGCGTGGCCGAACGAGAACGTGGACGAGGACGCCGGTGTAATCCTCGAGGCCGCGCGCGTACCGGCTACGGTTCCGTCGTGGCGATCAGAGGACGTACGACTCCAGCGTGCCCCGGCGCCGGATGTCGAGAGTCGCGCAGTGGAACGAACCGCCGAACGGCGCGTAGTGCAGCAGGTCGCACGGGATCGGCTCGAACCCCCAGCGTTCCAAGGCGCGCAGCATGCCGGTGTGATGGCGCTCCGCGATCACCCGCTTCTCGTCAATCATGAGCACGTTCATGGAGAGCCACTTGCCGCACATCGACGTGATCTTCAGCAGCCGGTCGTCGATCGGGTCCGGGTCGGGGGCGATGAGGACCTCCCACGAGCTGAGCACGTCGGGCAGGCGGTCCACGTCGATGTACTCGGGATTGACCAGGACTCTGCCGGGTGCGAGCGGCACGAACGTCGTGTCGATGTGCATGGGCGTGCGGCAGCGGCTGGGGATCTCGTGGATGCGATAGCCAGGGCCGAGATGGCGGCCCAGCCACTCGATGCCCATCCGGTTGGTGACATTGCTCCGCGTGACGAACAGGTCGCGTCCCGCGCGTACGAAGTCCGCGGCGTCGAAGACCGGCTCGAACTCGGTGAGGATGTAGCGCATCGGCTCGCCAGGCCCGGGCGCACGGAAAGCCGGTGCGAACAGTTCGTCGGTCAGCTGCGGTTTCGGTGCCGCCGTCCAGCGGGCGCCGCGCCGGAAGTAGTCCTTGAGGATCGTGCGGTAGGAGTGGGTCTCGAAGTACCGGCACGGCCAGGCCATCGGAGTCTCGATGATCTCGTCGCCGATCACGAGCAGGCTGTCCCGCGGACAGGTGTTGCAAAAGCCGCGAGAGGACCAGTCGGGGGTGGCGAAGCGCCGCCTGTGGTCGACCGCGTCCGGGCGCCTGACGGTGACGCCGAGGGACTTGAGGAGCGCGACGAACTCGTCGAGTTCGTGCTGCGCCTTCTCGATCAGCACGCGCGGATACCTGAAGCCGGCCACGAGCCCCTGCGTCCGCGCCGCCCACGGGGGGACGTTGCAGGCGACCACCGGATGCTTGGAGGGGATGGTCGCGCCCTCGAGACGGCCGACGATGATCTCCTCCAGCGGATCCCACTCATTGTGTGAACTGACCGGCGACACGGCAGACCCAGCGTTACCGGTCGGGGCCGAAGGCGCTGACATCACGCGCTCCATTCGATCACAGCCGTTCCGTCACACACGGCAGGACATCCTGTCGCGGGTGTGTTCCCGCGTACGAACAGCCCCGCTCGGTTTGCCCTGAAGCGCGGCCGTGGCCACGGTGGAAGCGGTGGGCTGGTGAGAGAACCTCCTCCTGGCACGCGAGGGACTCGCTAACAGCCGAGACGGTCACCCCGAGGAGATCCCCATGATCGGTTGACAGGGGCCCTGCCAAGATGAAGTACGCCGTTCCTACGGCCGGCGAGCATAGGCCCAGCCAACCGGCGGCCAGTGCACTGATTGAATGACTGTCAGAAAATGTGACATTTTCAGACAGAGTTAACGACATTCGTGTCAGGGGTATTTCGCTGTCAGGCGTGTGCAACGCGCCGCCCGGTCAGGCCGGGCGCTGCTCACGGTCGGCCCATCCGGTGGAGCAGACATCTCCGCGCGGGAGGAGTTCTCTCGCCTGTCTCAAGGAGTGTCATGGTCGCCTCGACGGCGCTGTCTATGCATCCGCAGTCCCTTCCGGCCCACGGCTCCCCGCGGGGTGCCTTCCCGTTCGCGTCGGGAACGACGATCGCGGTCGGGAGCGGGCCCCAGGGCATCGCTCTCACGCCCGACGGAACCCGCGCCTACGTGGCCAACCGGGCCTCGAACACGGTGAGTGTGATCGACACCGCCACCGACACCGTCACCCACACCATCCCCACCGGCGCCGACCCGGTCTTCGTCGCGGCCGGCCCGGACGGCACGCGGGTGTACGTGAGCGTCAACACCGACGGTCTCCTCAGCGTGATCGACACCTCCTCGAACACCATCGTCGCGGACGTTCCCGTCGGGGCGGGGGCGTCGGTGGTGGGGGTGACCCCGGACGGCGCCCGCGCCTATGTGTCCGTGCAGAACGCGAACTTGGTGAGTGTGGTCGACACCGCCACCAACACCGTCACCGGCACCGTCCCGGTCGCGGGCGCACCGATCGGTCTGGCCGTCACGCCGGACGGGGCGCGGGTGTACGTCGCGTCTCTCTTCTCCAACACGGTCAGCGTGATCGACACCGCCACCGACACAGTGACCGGCACTGTCCCCGTCGGCCCCAACCCCATCCTGGTCAACACGGCGCCCGACGGGGCTCACGTCTACGTCACGAACGTCGGTGACTCCACGGTGAGCGTCATCGAGACCGCGACGAACACGGTGACCGCGACCGTGGGGGTCAGCTCACAGCCGCGCCTGGTGACGGTGAGCCCCGACAGCGCCCACGCCTTCGTGGCGAACTTCGAGCCGGACACGGTGAGCGTGATCGACACCGCCACCCACACGGTCGTGGAGAACATCGACGTCGGAGACGGCCCCACCTGCGTCGCGTTCACCCCGAGCGGGACCTACGCCTACGTGACCGAGAACGCTTCGGGCAGCGTGGGCGTCATGGCGACGACCGTGATCCCCGACCAGGGATCCACGGCCGGCGGCACCAGCGTGACGATCACCGGCCACCACCTGGCCAACGCGAGTTCCGTCCGCTTCGGCACCGCGTCGGCCGTCGTCACCGCCAACACGGACACCTCGCTGACCGTCACCGCCCCCGCCGGAAGCGGCGCCGTCCCCGTGACGGTCACCACCCCGGGCGGCACCGGAACCCTCGGAACCTTCTACTACCGCCCCGTCCCCGCCCTCACCGGCATCAGCCCCGCCGCAGGTCCCGTCGCCGGCAGCGACCAGGAGATCATCATCACCGGCCGCAACCTCGCCGGAGCCATCGACGTGTACTTCGGACCCCGCCGAGCCGTCATCCAGAAGGTCTCCGACACGGAACTGGACGTCAGGACACCGGCCGGTGTCGGGGCCCCGGTGTCGGGCGGCGTCACCATCACCGTCATCACCCCCGGCGGCCGCGCCGAGGGCCTGCTCTACACCTACCTCGGCACACCCACCGTCACCGGCGTCAGCCCCAGCACGGGACCCACCGCCGGCGGCACCGAAGTCACCATCACCGGCACCGGCCTGGCCGCAGCCGACCAGGTCACCTTCAACGGCGCCCCCGCCGCCTTCACCACCGTCTCCGACACCACGCTCATCGCCACCTCCCCGCCCAGCGGACAGGAAGGCACCTTCGACATCACCGTCACCACCCCCGGCGGCACCGCCACCGGATCCTTCACCTACCTCTTCGCACCCACCCTCTGACGCGGCGCGGGAAACTCGTGCGCGATCTGAGCTCGCATGCAGTCCTCGTGCTCGGCGGCTCAGCTCGCACTGCACGCCTGCGCGGCGACGCCTGCCCATAGCACTGGCACGCTTAGCTTGGCGTTTAACCTCGCTGGGCTTGGTATTCCTTGATCGATTCGGCGCGTTTGACGGTCTTGCCGACGTCGTGGCGCCTGGCCCGTTGTTTGTTTTTCGAGCCGGGAGGCCGTCCGGGGCCTGGTCGGGACGGTTTCGGCGCGCTCGCCGGGCGGACTGCTGTCGCGCGGACGTTGCGAAACCCCCGGCGGACCCGGGCGGGGGTGAGGCGGCGGGGTTCTGCGGGCCGTTCCCAGGGACGGCGGAGGTCCTCGGCGAGGGGCCGGGCGAGGCGGAGCTGGGTGTGAGCGGCGATGATCAGCCAGGTCCACAGGTCGGCCGTGTCGGGGTTCCTGACCTTCGGGCCGGTCCCGGATGCAGAACATCGAGTGGATTCCACTCAGTGGCCTCCACCCGATGGGCTCCACCGAGTGGAGCCCACTCCGGTGCGCCGGACGACGATGGACTCCACCGTGGTGCGCACCGCGATGGTGCGCCACCGCGTCCGGCACCGCACCACTCTGACGGTGCCCGGCACTCTCACGCGCGGCGGTGCGCCGCACTCGACGCTTCGCACCGCACCGGTGCGCTCGCCGAAGCCGACCCCTTGTCCGGGTGCGGCCGGACGCGCGCGACCCCCTTGTCCGGCTCCGCTACACCCCTTGTCCAGCTCTGCTACCGCGACGTTTCCCCTTGACATCGCCGGTTTCGGCTTGCGATCAGGTCGCGGTCGAGGGGGTGTGCGATAGAGGAGCCCGCCCGGCCGTGGCGCGCCCCGGCGCGGTGCGGCGACGCCGGGAGACCGCGCCGCCGGCGCCCGGCGGTGCGGTTCGATGGTGCGGTGGAGCGCACCGCGGTGGCGCGGTGCGGTGCGGTGGTGCCGGTGGAGCGCACCACAGTGGTGCGGTGGTGCGCCGGGGATGCGCGCCGCACCGCACCATCGCCGTCCCGGAGGTGCGGCTACGCGGTGGTGCGGCGCGCCGGGTGCGTCTCCATCGCCTGCTTCATCCCCGCGGCCTCCAGCTGGCGCAGGACGTCAGCGACGCCGCCGTGGTCCTCGGTGAGGATGTTCTCGGTGAAGCGGACGATGGTGTCGGCCATGCCCCGCGGGCCGGCCAGGCGCACGCTGTGGCACAGGAGCTCCAGCAGCAGGCGTCCGAGCGCGGCGGCCAGGAAGGAGTGCTCGCACGGCTCCCCGTCGTGGTCGTCCGCGGCGGTGACGGGGATGAAGACGCGCGCGGCGACGTCCAGGGCAGCCGGTGCAGTGAGCGTCGGCCGGACAGTGCAGAGCGACGGCCGGCAGCCATCAGCCTGGGAGGACTTGACCGAGAACCAGCAGACCAAGGCCCGGCTGCGCGCCGCACACCTGCTGGAGGCCGAGACGGGCTACCGCTCGGGTGACCCCCGCCGGGCCGAACCGGGCGAGCCCCGGCCGGCCTACGATCCGGACCGCACCACACTCGGTCAGCGTCGCCGGGCGAAGGTGGCTGAGTTGAAGGCCCTGGGTCGTGAGGAGGCGGCGGCGCTCGGCCTGGCTCAGGTCAGTGAGCGCACGCTGAAACGGATGGCTGCCGCCTGGCGCCGGGACGGATTGCTGGGCTGCGCGGATGGCCGGTGGCTGCGGGCTTCCGGGGGACACCACAGCATCACCGAGGAGGTGCGCGAGGCGATCTTCGCCGTCCGGGAGGAGACCTTGCACCGCTCCCGCATGAGCATGCGTGGCCGCGAACGGCTGATCCACCAGTACGTGCGGGAGTCCTTCGGCTCCGACGTGGCTGTTCCGGGTTACGACACGCTGCGGGCCGTCTGGCGCGAGTGGTTCGGACCCGGCGGCGCCCGCCAGCGCTATGTCCGTTCCGCCGAAGCGGCCAAGGACGCCTCGGCCCGGGTGGTGGTGCACCGGCCGGGCCAGGTGGTCGCGCTGGACACCACGTCACTGCCGGTAAAGGTCCGCGAGTCCGTCTTCGGCGAGCCGGTGTCGGTCATGCTGAGGCTGGCGCTCGATCTCTACACCCATTCCATCGTTGCCTTCCGCCTGACGCCGGTGGCGGACACGGCGGTGGACATCGCGATGCTGCTGCGGGACGTGATGATGCCACTGCCGCTGCGCGAGGGCTGGGGCGAGGAAATGGAGTGGCCCTATCCGGGGGTTCCCCCCACGGTGGTCGCGCAGTTCGCCGGTCACCGAGTTGCGGCCCTGCCGTTCTTCTCGCCGGAGATCGTCACCACCGATCAGGGTGCCGCTTACAAGAACCACCAGGTCGTAGAGGCCGAACGGGCCTTGGGCTGCAACATCCTTCCGGCCCGCACCCTGCGTCCGACCGACAAGTTCGCTGTCGAGCGGGCCTTCGGCGCGCTCAACTCTCTGCTGCTGGAGCACCTGCTGGGGTTCACCGGGCCGGATGTCGCCGACCGCGGGGCCGATCCCGAGGCCGATGCCGTGTTGTCCCAGGACCGCATGGAGCATCTGATCGCCAGCTGGGTCGTGGGCGTCTGGCAGAAGCGGACCTTGGGTGAGTACGCGCCGGCCTGGGGGCCGGGCGAGGATCACAGTCCCAACTCGCTGTTCGCCGCGGCGATGCAGCAAGGCGGCTTCGCCCTGCAGATTCCCAAGCCGGACCTCTACTACCGGCTACTCAGGTCCCACTTCGTCAAGATCCACCCGAGGCGGGGAGTGAAGATCCGGAGCCTTTGGTATCACGCACCGGTCCTGGATGATCCGCGCTACCTGCAGCCCTCCGCCCGGGGCGGCCGGCACAAGGGCAAGTGGGTGATCCGCTCCGACCGGCGGGACCGCCGCACCGTGTTCTTCCAGGATCCGGTCAACCATGAGCGCTGGCACCCGCTGCGCTGGACGGGGCTGCCGCCGGAAGGCGAAGTTCCCGCCTTCTCCGACCGCAACGTCGACGACCTGCTCAGCGAGGTCCGCCGACGGCGCCTGGCGCCTCGGTCGGACGCCGAGCTCCTTCCTGTCCTGCTGGAGCTGCTCGGCTCCGCGATCCCGGTCGAGCAGTGGCCGACGCAGATGACGAAGCGGGAGAAGACCGCGCGATCGCGCCGGGCCGTTGAGGCCCGCGACGCCGAGGCGGACCGCACTCGTGGCTCCAGGGATCCGGCAAGCGCGACGGACACCGCGAACGTCGTGTCCTGGCCTGAGCAGGCATCCGCAATCCACGACGCTGTCGACGCCGACCGGCGCCGAAGTACGGCGGTCGGGTCGCCAAGGCCCTCGCCCTGGTAGCCGATGACCCGCCAGCTGGCGAAGAAGACCGGCACCCTGCCCATCACCCCGATCACGGCAGACGCCGCCCACTACGTGGCAGGCCAGCGCGTGGACCTCGTGTGCGCCCTGTTCAATACGTTCTTCCTGCTGGCCTCCGAGAGCACCCAGCGGGCGTTCCTGCACAACGCGGCTCGCATGCTCACCGACACCGGCACGCTCCTGATCGAGACATTCGTCCCGCGGCCCGGCCAGCGCCTGCCCGACGGACCACATCCGGGGGTGTTCCCCGAGGGGCGCAGCGTCGTCGCGCTCAAGCGGCGGACCGGCCGACATCGAACGCATCGCCGCAGAGCACGGTATGGGGAAACCCCTTTGAGCCATGTGACCTAGATGTTCATCGAAGAGCACACGGTGGCCGACGGCGCAGCCGGGCCCTACGCCCTCACCACGGGACCGGACGGCGCCCTGTGGTTCACCCTCGTCCACAGCGGCCGGATCGGCCGCCTCGTCCCCGGCGAGGAGCCGACAAGTCACCGGCTCGATCCCGACCGCGGGCCGACCGTCATCACCCCCGGCCCCGAACGAACGGGCGGTGCTTTGAGCGCCGGTGAAGGTGGAAAGGGCTCGCTCCGGCTGCACATCCGGCGTTCCTCGCCTCAGCACCACCTTGACTCCCGTCATTCACCCGGGCTTTTCACACTCTGCACGTCCTGGAGCACGAGTGTCCCTGCCCTCAGCGGGAGTTGAACATGCGTCACGGCCACAGACACGACCACGGCCACCATCATGACCACCATGGGAGTGCGGACGCCTCGTCCCTGCCGCCGGCCCTCGACGCCGCCGTTCCGGACGAGGAGCTGACGCCTGGGCAGCTGTCGCGGCGATCCATGCTGCGGCGTACCGGCCTGCTCGGAGCGGGGATGGCGGCGGGCAGCGTGCTCAGTGGTGCGGGGGAGGCAACCGCGTCGACTGGCCCGATGGCCGCAGCGCACAGCTCGCGTTCCGGGGGGTACCTGTGGCTGGCCGGCGACCATCACATCCACACCCAGTACAGCAACGACGGCAAGTACCGCGTCGTCGACCAAGTCCGTCATGGCGCCCGCTACGGCATGGACTGGCTGGTCATCACCGACCACGGAAACGCCACCCACGCGAGGATCGGCGTCGAGAAGGTCAACCCGGACATCCGCGAGGCGCGGGCCGCGTACGAGGACACGCTCGTCTTCCAGGGCCTGGAGTGGAACGTCCCGGCCGCCGAACACGGCACCGTGTTCGTGCACCCGGGCAAGAACGAGGTCGCCGTACTCAAGCAGTTCGAGACCGACTACGACGGCGGCGTCAGGGGCGCCGGCGCCGCCACGCCCGCCAACGAGGCCCTCGCCATCGCCGGTCTGACCTTCCTCGCCGACCAGGTCCGCCGCCGCAAGGTGAAGGACGCGCTGATGCTCGCCAACCACCCCGCGCGCAAAGGCATCGATTCCCCGCACGAGATCCGCGCCTGGCGGGACGCCACCGACCCCCGCCACCGGATCGCCGTCGGCATGGAGGGCGCACCCGGCCATCAGGCCGCGGGCATCGCCGCGCCGCTCGGGATGGGCCGGGCCCGCGGTATCTATGACAACAACCCCAGCGCCAACTCCTTCCCCGGTTACCCCCTGGAGTCCTACCGCACCTGGGGCGGCTTCGACTGGATGACCTCCACGGTCGGCGGCCTGTGGGACAGCCTCCTCGCCGAGGGCAAGCCGTGGTGGATCACCGCCAACTCTGACTCCCACCAGGTCTACGCGGACACCGCGGTGCGCGGCGGCCCGGACAGCGACTACACCGCCAACGGCAAGCACACCGATCCCGTCTACGGAGGCAAGCTCGACCTGACGGAGGGCGACTACTGGCCCGGCTACTACAGCCGCACCCACGTCGGGGCGACCTCCTTCTCCTACAAGGCGGTCATGGACGGCATCCGGACCGGCCGCATTTGGGTCGACCACGGCCAGCTCATCAGCGGCCTGAACGCCCAGCTGCGCTCCGGC
Organism: Streptomyces sp. NPDC088254; assembly: GCF_044740925.1. NCBI lineage: Bacteria > Bacillati > Actinomycetota > Actinomycetes > Kitasatosporales > Streptomycetaceae > Streptomyces > Streptomyces sp. NPDC088254. The sequence continues at coordinate 1,490,092 of NZ_JBIURQ010000001.1, forward strand.
AGCCGAGCGGTCACCCTGGGCGGCGCGCTGCACGTACGCCGCGGCAGCAAGGTCGATCTGGTGGTCGACATCAGCCTGGCCAACGGCCCCAACTGGGCTGGCTTCGTGCCAACCCTGGCCCGTATGGATGTCATCCAGGGAGATGTGACCAGACCCGTCTCCGACAAGGACGCGTTCACCACGCCGGACACGAAAGTCGTCAAGTCCTTCGAGGTGAACAAGTCCACCGGCACCGTGCGCCTGACGTACTCCCTGGGCCGCATGGACAAGCCGGTGTACGTCCGGTTGCGCGGCAGCGACGGTAAGCGCACCGCGGTCGGCCCGATGGGTGCCGCCGTCGACCCAGCCGGCCCGGCTCTCGACGTCGTCGGCGACGCCGACCCGTGGCGCGACCTGTGGTTCTACTCCAACCCGATGTGGGTCCTGCCCTCATGACCGCATCGCACCATGTGCCCGGCGTCCACACCGTCATCGGCGTGGACGCCGGGCTGGAGAACCTGCGCGAGGCCGACCGCCTCATTCACGACCTGGTGGACGGCTTGGGTCTGCCGCCGGGCACCGTCGCGTGCACGCACCTGATCCGCTGCGACGACGGCCCGGCCACGGCCGTCTCCCTGGCCCTCCCCGATGTCGATGCGGCTGAGTCGGTGTGGCAGCAACTCGCCGGTCTGGACAGGCCGGAACTGAGTGCGGCCTTGGCCGACCGGGAACTCGGCCCGGTGAAGGCGGCCCGCACGTCGGCACTGGCCGCCGCGGAACACGCCCGCCGGCACGGCGGGCGGGCCGTGGTCTATCCCGGCGTCGACCGCCTCACCGGCACCGTCACCGTGGCCGACCTGCTCGGCCTGACCGCCATCGACCGGATCACCGTGATCGGGCAGCCGGCGACGCATGGCCAGGAACCCGATCCCGCCACCCCCGTGCTCACGCAGGACCACGTACGGCCCGAATGGCGAGACGGGCAGCTCACTCTCGCCCTGCTCCCGGCCGCCGGTGGCGCACTCGCACCGTTCGAAGTGCCCAACCCCACACCCTGCTGCGCCGATCACACGTGAGCAGACCACCCTGCCGGGCACCCGGCAGGGGACGTCCAGAGCGGCCCACCATGTCGGTCAGTACCGTGCTGGGCTGCGAAGGTCGCCAGGCCTGCAGTGCCGACGGCGCCAGCCTGAAGCACACTCGGGTGGGGTCTCCCTGCTCGACCCGGCGACCGTCTACCGCGGGGCCTTCTGGTACGGCCGGCTGCGGTGGCATCGCGGTCTTCGCCTACGCGGATCTCTGCCCGCCGCAGAGCCGCAGGCCCTCCGGGCTGAGACACGGGAAGTGCCCCTGGTCGCGCACGACGTCCTGCCCGGCGCCGCGAGTCACGTAGTTGACGAAGCTGGCCGCGAGCGAGTCGGCGGGCGGGCGACCATAGGTGTAGGCGTACTCGATCTCCCGGTAGGGGTAGCCGCTGGTGTCGAGGGTCTCGATGGATGCCGCCTGCCCGTCGATACTCAGCGAGTGCAGGCCATGGGTGGCGGAGGCGGCACGCGGTTCGCTGTAGCCGATCGAGCCGGGCAGGCGGGCGACCGTACTCAGCACCTGTGTCGTGCTGTCGAGTTCGCAGCGGATGACCGTGGAGTCGAGGTCGTCCTTGGTCCGGCAGTCCCGGGAAGAGTTGGCGGGCTCGTTGCGCTGCAGAACCTGCCGCTGGAAGACCTCGCGGGTACCCGAATTGGCGTCACGGCTGACCAGGAGGATGGGCAGGTTCGGGCCGCCCACGTCCTTCCAGTTGCGGATCTGACCCTGGTAGATCTTCCGCACCTCGGCCAGGCTCAGATCCCGCACCGTGACCCGGTCGTTCACCACCAGGGTGAAGAGGGAGACCGCGACGGGGTTCTCGCGGAGCTCCGGGTAGCCGTTCGGCTTGGGGCCGTCGGAGAAGGCGATGAGGGGCGGAGAGCTCCCGGACGACGCCGCCTTGGCGCCCGCCGCGTCCAGCTCCCGTATGCCGGCGGTGCTGCCGTGCTCATCCACGGTGATGTCCGAGCCGGGGCAGGCGTTTTCGTAGCTCTCCGCCAGTCTCTCCGCCGCCGGGCCGAAGGCGGTGGATCCGGTGACGGTCAGCGTTCCCGCGGCGCAGCCGATGGGCGGCGAAACGTCGCTGCGTAAGACGATGATGGAGGCGAGCGTGATGACGCACACGGTGAACAGAACCGTGATCAGGCGGGCCGGCCGACTGAAGAGGGGTAGCGTGTCATCGACGGTCGTGCTCTGGTTGCGCTTCACCTCACCGTCGCGGATACCTCCGGTCACCTCGACTTCGTCGCCGACCGTCCCACCAGTCAGCAGAGCCAGCACTTTGAAATGCTGGCCCTTGTTGAGCGGGACCTTCGGCAGATGCAGGGTGTCGCCTTCATAGCGCAGGCCCGCGGCCGGGGTGAAGTGCCCCATCAAGTGGGTGGCCTCCGAGGGCTGGGTGACCGCGATGCCGCGGATCGTACGGCCGGTGAAGACCGCGGTGAGACCGTGAAGCTCGCGGCTGGTGTAGTCGTCGCTGGCGATGCTCTGGACGCCGTCGTTCTCGATCCGCAGCAGCACGAGCGTGGCGTCGGACAGGTCGGAGAAGTCGCTGAACAAACCGAGCCGCACGTTGGTCCGTCTGCCGTTACGGGCCTGGCTGCCGATGGGCGTGTCCATCTGGACGCGGAAGCCGATGCGTCTGCGGCGTGGAATCCGGCGCTCGTACCAGACGACGGCGACCGAGGCCACGAGGCCGAGTACCGCTGTGCCCACCGCTATCGCGTTCTCGGCGTTCAACCACTCCACGAGATCGCCCCCCGCATCCTCGCACGTCACACACGCGTCCGGACACGGTACGGAGCGGAGGCGCGTGCGCTGGGCGCTTTTGGCGTACCGTCAGCGACTGGTGGACGGATGTTCGCCTGGTGTTCGCGGAAACCGCGCGTCGACCGCCCGATGCGTCTCGTACGCCCTCGCGCCTGTTGATGGCCCGCTCGATGGTGTTGCGGTCACGGTAGAGGCCGGTGTCGTGGGTGACGGGCCTGCCGCCCTGGCTGCCCTTCTTCCTGCGATTGGCGGCCTGGTCCTTCTTCTCCGGGATGACCGCCTTGATGCGGCGTTTGCGCAGGTAGGCGCGGTTGGCGCGGGAGGAGTAAGCCTTGTCGCCGGCCACGGCGGCCGGTCGGGTGCGGGGACGGCCGACTGGCAGGCGGACCCGTAACTTGTTCAGGACCGGGAAGAATTGGGGGCTGTCGGCGGCCTGACCGGCGGTCAGGACCAGCGCCATCGGCCGGCAGCGCCGGTCGGCGGCCAGGTGGATTTTGCTGGTCAGTCCGCCGCGGGACCGGCCGAGCAGGGCGGCCTTCAGCCGGGCCCGCCGTCTTCGGCGGATGCGTCGCCGTTCGGCCTGGACCGGATCGTTTTCGCCGTCTGGCCCGCATTGTCGCTCGGACGCTCCCCCTTTTGAGAGGCCGCATCCTCGAGCGCGGCCAGGGTCTCCTCGCTGACCCGCATGCCAGCCGCATCGTGATGAGCCCGCGTCGTGGTGGAATCAACGCTGACCAGGGACATGTCGATCTCGTCCCTGCGGCCGGCCTCGGCGATCGCCTCTTCCAGAAGGGTCTGGAAGACGCCCGCGTCCCGCCATCGCATGAAGCGGTTGCAGACCGTCTGCCAGGCGCCGAACCGCTCGGGCATCTCCCGCCGCTGGCTGCCCGTGCGGAACCGCCAGATCACCCCCTCGAACTGCTCACGCAGCCGCTCGGGGGTACGGGCCGAACCTGCCTACCGGCAGGAACGGCCCGATGAACTCCCACTCATGGTCAGTCAGTTGCGCACGTGTCACACCAGAGTCCTACCGGACCGACACCGCCCCCGGGGCCAGAACCCGGGTTTGATCACAACTGAAGACAGCCCCTAGTAGTGTTTCGTCACGCGCTGGACGACGGACTGGGTGGCCCACGCCTTCTCCGCCCTGGCTACGGTCGCCGAGACCTTGGTGGAGGCGTCGGTGGCCGACCAGGCTGCGCAGGTAGCGGCACAACGCCAGGAATCTGGAGCGGTTCTTGGTCTTCTTGATGTGGCCGTAGGGCTGGTCTTTCGCGAGGTCGCAGGCGGCGATCCGTGAGCAACGGGGCACTGGCCGCCCTCGCGGCTGATCTTCCCAGCCCGATCCTCGCCGACGTGACCGGGAGGCACCGCCACACCGCGCTCCGCTGGGTCGCCTACGCGAGACGTGACTGGACCGAATAGCTCGCCGCCCGCGCCGGGGAGGTCACCAGCAGCAGATCGCAGCGATCATGAGATCGGCTTCGCGGGCATCTGGGGGTGGGGGCATTGGCACCGGATCGGCGCTTGAGAATATGAACTGAATGAGCACGTCAACGGGGAGCCAGGAGGCCGTCTACCAGGGCTCGGAGCCCGTCCAGATAGGTGTCCTCGGCGGTCAGCGGTGCCCAGTGGTCCGCGACCTGTGCCAAGCGGGGTAGCTCGCCCGGGTCGAGATCGGCGAAGACTTGCTCCCGGTAGGTGGGACGGTCATCGTCTGTGCGCCGCCGGGCCGCTGTCACGCGGACCACGATTTCTCCGGCGGTGTAGTACCAGATCGCGCGGTAGCCGTGTACTGCCTGCTCGGGGGACAGGCCGCATTCGACCAGGCCGTCCACGATCTGCTCGACAAACCACAGAGCTGATGTGGCCATCAGGTCGTCGGCGGTCAGCACCTCCACGATCCACGGGCAGGCGGCGAGCGCCGCGTGGATCGTGGCAGCGGCGACGACGATCCGCTCACGGGGCTGAGCAGGCAGTTCGGGTCGGTGCAGCGTCCGCGTTGCGTAGTCGTCCAGCAGCAGGACGAGCAGTTCTTCCTTGTTGCGGACGTGGTGGTAGAGCGCCATCGGCGTACTGCCGATCTCCGTGGCCAGCCGCCGCATGGTCAGCCGGTCCACGCCTTCCGCGTCCACGATCCGACGGGCCGCTGTGACGACCTCCTCGCGGGAGATGCGGGGAGGTCGGCCGAGGGTTTTGCGCGGTGCGGGCGTTTGCGGCATGCCCTCATCATCCCCCAGGTGTCGACAGCGTCGATCCTCTGACGCTATTTTCCTTACATGTACAAAAATTCGCGAGGGCGACCTGGCGCTGTGCTGGCAGCCGTGGCCGTCGCCCAGTTCGCCGTCGCCCTGGACTTATCCGTGGTCAACGTCGCCCTGCCCGCGATCCGCACCGCGCTGGGGTTCGCACCGCTCGACCTGTCGTGGGTCGTGCACGTGTACGCGCTCACTCTCGGCGGCTTTCTGCTGCTGGGAGGCCGAGCATGCGACCTCTACGGCCGACGAAGGCTGTTCGTGCTCGGCTTGGCCGTCTTCGGGCTGTGCTCGCTGGCGGGCGGACTCGCCCAGGCACCCTGGCAACTGATCGCCGCCCGCGCCGGCCAGGGCCTGGCAGCCGCCGCGGCCACGCCGGCCGCGCTGGCGATGCTCACCACCACCTTCCCAGAGGGCCCGCAGCGCGTGCGCGCGCTCGGGGTGTGGAGCGGGGTGAACGCCGCAGGCGGAGCGCTGGGCGTGCTGGCGGGTGGGCTGCTGACCCAGTACGCGGGCTGGCGCTGGGTGATGCTGATCAATCTGCCCATCGTCGCGGTGGCTCTGGCGCTGGTCCGCGCGGGCGTGCCCGCCGAAGCACGCCCCGCCCGGCGCGAGAGGCTGGATGTGCTCGGTGCCGTCCTGGCCACCGGTGGAGTCGGACTGCTGGTGACCGGTGTCGTGCGCACCGACGCCCAAGGGTGGGACTCCCCGGCCACATGGACGATGCTCGTCGCCGCAGCCATGCTCCTGGCCGCCTTCGGCGTCACCGAATCCCGGGCTTCCGCACCGCTGTTGCGCCTGGGCCTGCTGCGCAGCCGCTGGGTCGCCGGCGCCAACGTGCTGGTGTTCTTCTCCACAGCCGGGCAGTTCGCGGCGTTCTACTTCGTGTCCCTGTACCTGCAGCAGGTTCTGGGCATGGGTGCCGCGGCAACCGGTGCCGCGTTCCTGCCCTTCTCCGCGAGCCTGATCGCGGGCAGCCTCGTTGCGACCCGCGTCACCGCGGCACGCACCCCCCGTGCGTCCCTGGTGCCCGGCGCCCTGCTGGCCGCCGCAGGCCTGGCCTGGTTCGCCTTCATCAGCCCCGACGGCGGATTCCTCACCGACGTGCTCGGCCCCTGCATCATCACCGGCACCGGCGTCGGACTGGTCATCGCCCCGATCGTCGCCGCCGCAACCACCGGCGTCGCCCCCCACGAGGCCGGCACGGCCTCCGGCCTCATGAACAGTTCCCGCCAACTTGGCGGCTGCATCGGCCTGGCCGCCCTGGCCACCATTGCCGCACACCGCACCGGCACGGCAACCGACCCTGCCGCAATCAACGACGGCTACGCCCTGGGCCTTGCCATCGCCGCCGCCCTCTTCGTGATCGCGGCCGTCGTGGCGATCAGCGTGCTGCCCCGTCGCCAGGCCGAAACACCCGCCCCGCACCCCGCCACCACCGCAGAGAACCGACTGGAAGGAACGCCGTCATGACGACGACACCCCTCTCACCCATCGACCTGTTCGCCTCGGCGCTGCACATCCACCCCGACGGCGATGTCCAAGCCGCCGAACGGCAGATGACGAACAGCGACTCCGGCGCCTGGCAGCTCGCGACCTTCCACGTGGAGACCGATGTCGACGTTCACGCCGACCACTGGGAGATGCACCCGCAGGCCGAGGAGGCGGTGTGTTGCCTGACCGGCGGTGTCCGCCTCTACTTCCGTCCCGCCGAACCCGGCGGCGCCGAGGACATGGTGCAGTTGCAGCCAGGCACCGCCGTGATCGTCCCCCGTGGCCGCTGGCACCGCTTGGAGCTGGACGCCCCCAGCGACCTGATGTCGATCACCCTTCGCCACGGCACCCGCCTCGAAAAACGTACCGACACTCGCTGACAGCGGGGTGACCCGGCCGAACCTGCCGCCGGGCCACCCGGCGGCAACTGCTCTGGGGAAGGCGACCGCCGCAGGATGCCTGCTCGTTGATTCGTCCCCTGGGATCCGTCCACCCCTGGGCCAGGTCAGGTGTCACCCGATCATGCAGCAGTCCCCGAAGGTCGTAGATGACTACACCGGCCCCGGCCAGGCTATGGCCGTCTTCCACCGAGACCTGCCGCTCATTGTCTCGTAACCCTGCCCCACCAGCGGTCACTGGTAATCGCTCTCCAGGCCGTTAGTTTCACCCACAGGCAACAGTGACGATGGCTGTCTCCTGGTGAACGGAACCATCGAAGTTCAGGTGTCGTTCTTGCTATTCCTGGACGATCAAGTCCGATGTGTTCGATCGCGACGGCCAGCTGAAGGGCGGGAGTGCCGGGGATCGAACTAGGTACGGGAACTTCCGGCGCAGGTGCCGCGTTTCTCTCGCATGCTGGCTATGTGGGGTGCCGCGCTTCCGGCGCTGGCCTTTCTGCTGTTCGTCTGCGGTGCAGCCGAGTTGATGATGCGGCGATTCAAGCGGCGCAGCGTCCTTGACCGCGGCCGCGGTCCTGAGCACCGCCCCTTGACAGGATCCGCGTTCAACGAACTTGACCTGGTATTCAACGGCAACAAATCGATCGAGATCGAGCAGCAACAACATGCGGCGAACCGCCGCGACGACCAGGACGACGGCGCCCCGCCACACACCCGTATCGACCTGGTCGGCGGCACGGTCCGCATCGTCCTCCCGCCCGACCGCAAGGCCGTTCACCGGCCGCGCGGGAGTGCGCAGCAATCCTGAGGAGCCCCATGGCAAGCCTCTCTGCCCGGCAGTTGTGAGACCAAGGCAGCGTCCCCTTCGAAGGGTCCGCACCTCTCTCACGGTGGCGTGCCACGGCAATGGCATGCTCCTCGCTATGCATGAAGATCGGCAGAGCAGGACATCGGTGGGCGTGTGGGGGCGTATCGCGTGTGCCTGGGCAGTTGCATTCGCCATGCTTCATTTCTACTGGGCGCTGGGCGGCAACTGGGGTCTGAGTGTCTCGGCGGGGCCCTTGGCCGAGAAACGCCCGGGGTGGTTCGTGGCGGGGGGCTTATGGGGTGTCGGGATGCTGTGCCTTGTCGGCGGGGCGCTGGGATGGCTTCTCGCACGGCCGCGGCCCCATCGTCTGGCCGGACAGGTGGTCAAGGCTCTGGGGTGGTCTGTTTGCGTTGTACTGCTGGTGCGCGGTATCGCGGTTGAAATGCTGTTGCTGACCGACACAGCGGGCCAAGAGGCAGACGTCAGCCCGGAACAGCGGCTGTGGACGTTGATGCTGTGGAATCCCTGGTTCCTGATCGGCTGTCTCGTCTTCGGACTGTCCGCTCGGGAGTTCGGAAGAGCGGACGGTTCGAGTAGCGGAACCGCCTGAATGTCGACCTGAACACCCTGCTGACCCCACTGCACGTGAAGATCGAACGACGAGCTGGAGACAGGCCGATGAATGGACAGGCGACCGCAGCTCACCGACTCCGAACTCGCGGTCGCCTAGTGTCCTGCGCCAGAGATCCGTCGGCAGAAGCGGGCGAGGGAGTCGAGGATCTCTTGGGCTGTCTTGGTCCAGATGAACGGCTTGGGGTCTTCGTTCCAGTCCTTGACCCATGCCCTGATGTCGGCCTCGAGGGCCTGGATGTTCTTGTGTGCGCCGCGGCGGATCATCTGGTGGGCCAGGTAGCCGAACCACCGCTCGACCTGGTTGATCCAGGAGGAGCCGGTCGGGGTGAAGTGCAACTCGAACCTGGGGTGTTTGGCCAGCCAGGCCTTGATCGCGGGAGTCTTGTGGGTGCCGTAATTGTCCACGATCAAGTGGACCTGCAGGTGCGCGGGCACCTCCTTGTCGATCCGGATCAGGAACTTTTTGAACTCCACGGTTCGGTGCCGACGGTGCAGGGCAGTGATGACCTCGCCGGTGGCGACATCGAACGCGGCGAACAAGGTGGTCAGCCCGTTGCGGACGTAGTCGTGGGTACGCCGCTCGGGCATGCCGGGCATTATCGGCAGCACCGGCTGAGACCGGTCCAGGGCCTGTATCTGCGACTTCTCGTCCACCGAGAGGACCACCGCACCCTCGGGCGGGTTGAAATACAGACCCACGACGTCGTAGACCTTCTCCACGAACAACGGGTCCGTCGACAGCTTGAAGGTGTCCGTCAGATGCGGCTTGAGCTGGAACTTCCGCCAGATCCGGCCGACGGTGGACTTGGACAGGCCGCTGTGCTCCGCCATCGATTTGCGCGACCAGTGGGTGGCGTTCTTCGGGATCTCCTCCAGCGTCGTGACCACGACCGCTTCCACCTGATCCACGCTGATGGTGGGCGGCCGGCCCGGCCGGGGCTCGTCGACCAGGCCGTCCAGCCGCTCCGCCAGGAACCGGCGCCGCCACTTGCGGACGGTGTCGGCGGCCACCCGCAACTCGCGGGCGACCACGACGATCGGTGGCACCTCCGAACCCGCACACGCCAGCACGATCCGCGCGCGCAGAGCCAGCGCCTGGGCCGACGACGCCCGCCGCGTCCACCGCTCCAACACCGCCCGCTCGTCATCAGACAGCAGCAACGGCTCCAGCTTCGGGCCCCGACGAGGAACTGACGCACCAACAGCAGAAGTCACACAACTACTAACGATCAACTACTGGCGCAGGACACTAGTAGGACTCCGTTAGGTCCGTCTCGATCTTGGCCTTGAGTGCGGTCCGCTGGGCAGGGGTTGGTGGCAGGTGGTGCAGACGCCGGTCCAGCACCTCAGGACGCCCTGGAGGGCGTCGAGGGTCTGGTAGAGGGTGAGACCGGTCCGGGCACTTTTGGGGCCAGGTGCTGTTCGGTGAGGAAGGCGTGGGCGGCGGTCACGAGGGTGACGTGGTGGTGCCAGCCGGGCCAGGAGCGGCCTTCGAAGTGGTCCAGGCCCAGGCCGTGCTTGAGTTCGCGGTAGTCGTGCTCGATGCGCCAGCGGACCTTGGCCAGACGGACCAGGTCGGCGATCGGGGTGTCGGCCGGCAGGCTGGACAGCCAGTAATCGGTCGGTGCCTCGGCATCGGCGGGCCATTCGATCAGCGGCCAGCAGTCGGGCAGGACACCGTCCCACCAGCCTTGTTCGGCCGAGGCCGCGGCTTTGATGGGACGCTCGACTGCTTTGCCGGCCGGGCGCACGCGCACGGCGGCTAAGCGGGAGCGTAGCTCGCCTCTCGAGCCGTGCCGCCAGGTGAGCGGGGTGAATGCCTCCGGCTTGAGGCCGGCGGCCAGGGCTGCCACCGACGGTGCGGTCTGCCGGTAGCGGGGCTGGGGCCAGCAGCCGATGGCCCCTTTGCGGGCCGGAGCGACGGGCTTCGTCTCGAAGGGATGGGCGCTCACGTCCGACCGGACGGCCAGGACGTAGGCAAGTCCCCGCTCGGACAGCGCGGTCCGCAGGTGAGCGTTGGTGCCGTAGGCGGCGTCGGCCACCACGACCGGAGGCTTCATGCCCCAGGCTGCGAGCGTGTCGAGCATGTCCAGGGCGAGGCGCCACTTCTCGCGGTGCGTGACCTCCGCCGGGATGCGGGCGAGGGCCCGGCGAGCGGTGTCCGACGCCCAGTCCTTGGGCAGGAACAGGCGCCATTGCAGCGGGCAGGACGCGGTATCGGTCGCGGCGTGAACGCTGACCGCGACCTGGCAGTTCGCCCTCTTTCCCAAGGCCCCGCAGTACTGCGGGGCCACGCCGGCCGACAGTCGGCCGTCCTTGGGCACCGACACGTCGTCGATCACCCAGGCCGCCGGATCGATCAGCGGCAGCATCCGCTCACAGAGCCGCCGCTGCACCGGCACCGGATCCCAGGTGGACTGGTTCACGAACTGCTGGAGGTTCTGTTCGTTGCCGTCCGGTAATCGCGAGGCCATGGCCTGAATGGACTTGCGGCGGCCGTCCAGCATCAGTCCGCGCAGGTAGCAGTCGCCCTGGGCCCGCTGGTCCTTGCGCGGCACCGAGGCGAACACATCCGCCACGTACAACGCCAACAGCCGTTGGAAGGACTCAATGCCTTTGCGTGCGATGCGGTGCTGGATGCCGCGGGAGGACAACCACCGTCGTAGGTGCTGACAGTCGTAGACCTTGTCTGCGTGCAGCTTTCCGGGCCGTCGACGTCGGGGGCCACGACGTGAGCGGATAGCGGGATGCCGCGGACCGCCGGGACGAGCGCCTGGCTGTCGTGGAGGTTCGCGGCGGAGATGCCGATCGACAGGGGCAGGCCGCGGCGGTCGACCGCGCCCCTCAGGGTTCCGCCTCGCGTGATGCTGTGAACGGGCCCTGAAACGCCTTGACCTCAACTGAACTTGAGGGTTTACGGTGTTCGCGTTCTGTCCATCACGAGAAGGAGGGGCACGTGAGCGTGATGCTCAGGGAGTACTCGCAGGAGGAGTTGGCTGCTCAGCCCATCGGTTCATGGACCGGCGAGGCGTACCGGCACGTGGTCGGTGCCCTCCGTGCGCAGTTAGCGGTGGAGGATCTCACGCAGCCGCATTGGTGGACGCTCAATCACGTTGCCGGGGAGCCGGGTAAGTGGACCCGCGCAATGTTGGTCGAGCGGCTGGCGAAGTACGAGGACCTCGGGATCGACTTCAATAGTGTCTTCGATGACCTTGTTGCCCGCGGTTGGCTGACGGAGGACGCAGGGCTCCTGACTTTGACCGAGGCAGGAGAGGAGGGGCGGCTGCGGGCCAGGGAGCGCAATTTGCGCGTACATCAGCAGATGCATGAAGGCATTGATACGGCCGACTTCGTGACCACAGTCAACGTCCTGCGACGTATGGTCGCCAACCTGGGCGGTGACGGCAACCTGCCCGACTGACGGGTGCCGTAGGCGGCCGTACCCGGGTGAGAACATCTCGGTGTGGCTGGTGTGATCACGGCGTCGGAGTCGTCCTGGATTGCCCCGTTCACCGGATTGAGCACACCCTGGCAGCAGCAGCCGTACCCCACACCTGGTCTTCGCTGGCGATGAACACACGTCTTGTCCTCTCCCAGCTCATAGCTCACAAGCCGGTCTCAGCCAAGGAAGGCCGCTTGACTTCTTAGAGGGCATTTGATCTAGGCGTATTGCCCTGTATGCCCTAGTAGGTTCCTCGCCAGGTTGGAGTGGTCTCGTCCGTTATGCGCTTGGCGAGGTTGTCGATCGAGGCGATGTGATCATTGCTTCGGAGCTGGCCGTGAGCGTCTCGTAGTCGCGGGCGAGACGGCGGTGTATCATGATCCAGCCGATACTCCGCTCCACTACCCAGCGTCTTTTCACGATGTGGAAGCCGCGCTTTTCTGGGTTGCGGTTGACTACTTCAGCGTCGATTCCGAGGCGGGCCCCGTGCTCGATGACAGCGTTCTTGAAGCCGGTGTCGACCCAGCTTTTCGCGATGGTCGGGTAGGTCTCTTTCGCCTGGTCGAGGAGGCGTATTCCCATGGCGTTCTCGGAGAGGCCGGCGCTGGCGACGGTCACGGCGAGGATGAGGCCGATCGTATCGGTCGGGATGCCCCGCTTCCGGCCCACGATCTTCTTCGCGGCGTCCGTTCCCTGGCTGGTCAGGGGCACGTTGGTGGAGGTCTTGACGCTCTGGGTGTCGATGACGGAAGCGGTCGGCTCGGGCTTGCGGCCTTCCTTTACGCGGGCCAGGCCGGTCAGGTCGTAGTTGAGCTGGGCGAAGATTCCCTCGTCACGCCAGGCGGCGTAGTAGAAGTAGACGGTGCCGTGGCCCGGGAAGTCGTGTGGGAGGTATTTCCAGGGTATCCATGTGCGGTTCAGGTAGAGGAGTGCGTCGAATACGTCGCGTAAGTCGACTTTGGCCGCCGGGACCTGTTGGCCGGTGTTCGAGACGGGCGTTTCGCCAGGTCGTCAGTGTCGGCTCGATCAGGGCCCATCGGACGTGACGGTGAAGAACATCCAGGACTGGCAGACGACATGCTGAGAGTATCGGATTTGGAACGCTTGGTCACTGGCCTGTCCGCGCATCGAGCCCCAGCGCTACGGGAAGTGAACTTCGGGGAAATTGCTGACGTACTTGGAGTCGGACTGCCTAGTGACTTCAAAGAGTTGGCTGCAAGCTACGCAACGCTTGAATTCGACGATTTCTTGCGCATCCCTCTCCCGACTCCGGGCCGAGAACGAGACTTCGTCGGAGGACTATTCCGGGAGCTGGAGATCTTGCGAGATCTCCAGGAGGATGACATGTCCGAGGGATATGTCGCTTATCCCGATTCCGGTGGTCTGATTCCATGGAGCGAGTCGCTGTCTGGTGACGTGTTCTACTGGCACGTCACGAGTGAGAATCCGGATGACTGGAGTGTTGTGGTCAACAGTCGGAACCTGGAGTGGTGGGAATTCTCTGGTGGTGCGCTAGCCTTCCTCGTCGGGCTCATCGATGGAAGCATCGAACGCCGAGGTCTGCCCGCTGACGTACCCGGTTCCGACCCTAAGGTACGTGTTTACGCGGGCTGAAGGCAGTGGCATAGAGGAGGATCCACTCTGATCGACTGAGGCCCAACTCCGGACGGGACTGCGAGGGCACGGCCTGTCCTGTCCGGGCCCGCAGGAGGCGCGGCGGCCTGGGGCCGGATGACGCCCCCGAGGCTGGCTCGGTCCTGCGCCACCGAGCCAGGGATTGCACCGGAACGCGTGAAGTGCCTCAGACAAAAGCACCGTTGGCGCGGGCAAAATGCTGAGTACCCTGCCCGCGCCAGTCAGGGGAAAGACCTCTGATGACGGGTGATCCGATCAACGCAGCGGCCCGGCTGGCCGGCGAGGTGATGCGGACACGCCCGGCCGACCCCGTCTTCGCCCGTCGGCTAGGCCGATTCGTTTGGATCACTTCCGCTGGCCGAAGTTGTCGCTGATGATGTTCGTGTGACTAACCGCATCAGCGCTCTGATCTCGGCCTTCGGTGTCCTTGTCAGCGGGATGCTGCTCGTTCTTGGCGTTCGTGAGTATCGCTCTGGGGAGCATCGTTCTTCTGGCTCGTGGCTGGAGTTGCGATCTTCCTGAGCGCTTCGTACATGCTCGTGCGGGACGTGCGGCGGCTCCGCTCTGGGGCGACCGCCTGACGAGCAGCGCCGTTCCAACCAGCTGCGCCGGTCGTTGTTCATGTGTGCCGTTGACTGACGCGCAGTGGGCGCGAATCGAGCCGTTACTCCCAGATCGGACACCGCGGCGGGGTGGCCGGTGGAGGGATCACAGAGAGGTGATCGACGCGATCGCCTGGAAATTCCAGTCGGGATCGCAGTGGATCCACCTCCCCGAGAAGTACGGCAACTGGCGAGGCGTTTACAACCGGCTGCGGATGTGGGCCATCGACGGCACCTGGGAGCGCGTGTTCACCGCGCTGGTCGCACAGGCCGCGCTGCCGACTGACGGCAGCACTGTTCGCGAGACCCGAGGGGTCACCTGCGAGCCTCCGGGCACCGCGCGTACGGTGGAAGCGTGGCCGTGACCGATCAGTACGTCCGGTGGGTGGCCCGGTCCGCTGGCACGCTACGTTTCCGTCGTCCGTAGGTAGACGCGGGCGGAACATGCCGCCGGCTCAACGAGCGGTGCCGCCCCCTCGGTGTCTCCGGCTGGACTTGTGGTCGAGCTGGGCCCGTACGGCGTGAGCGGCACCAGGCCAGGCTTGCGTCAACGTCACTCCGGGTCGGGTGGGGGTGCAGTCAGCCGTAGTCGTTGCGGTTCGTCGCGCCGTTCCCAGCGGATGCGCAGGCGGCGGAAGCCGTGCAGCCAGGCGATCGTGCGCTCGACCACGGAAGATGCCCAGGTCGGAGCCGTGTGGCTGACCTCGTTCGGCGATGACGGGGCGGACGCCCCGCGCCCGCAGCAGTACCCGCAGCAGTCGGCGGTACTCGTCGTGGTCGTAGCCGCGGTCGGCCGGCAGCGCGTCGGGCCTGCGCCGTGGCCCGCTAAGTTCCGAGTCCGCCCGAGCACGCCGACCGCTGGCCCGAGATCAGCGCCGACTTCACCCGGGCCGCGCGCGCTGAACCCGGCTGCCTGTGGTTCGACTGGTCGGGCAGCGTGGAAGAGCCGACGGAGTACGTCCTGGTCGAGGCCTTCCGTAACGACGAGGCCGGCATCGCTCATGTGCAGTCCCCGCACTTCAAGGCAGCGCAGCAGACGCTGCCGCCCCATCTGGTGGAGACGCCACGCATTGTGAACATGACCGTTCCGCAGGATGACTGGTCCCTCCTTGGGGAGATGGCGTTCCCCGGCGAGAAGTAGCCGGCTGCCGGGCCGTCCAGACCTGAACGCGACCACCTCGAACGCAGCAGTCCATCGTGGTGTTTCGTAACGTGTCCGGCTCATGGTTCATTTGATCGATCCCATGGACCGCCGCCTGCGCCAAGCTCGCGGCATGACTGACACCCCCCACCACAACGCCAAGCAACCACAGCGCGGCGCCGAGCCGACTGACGTTCTGCCCGGCGCCACCCGGCGATCCGTCATAGCCACCCTGGGCGGCGCCGCCCTCGGCGTGGCCGCGCTGGGTGTTGCCACCACGCAGGCGACCGCCGCCGCAGAGCCCGACGCCGGGCTCCAGGCTGCCGCGGCCTGTATCCTCACGCCCGAGCAGACCGAGGGGCCCTACTACCTGGATCTGGAGACGGTCCGCGAGAACATCACCGAGGGCAAGGCCGGAGTTCCGCTGACTCTCCGCGTCACGGTGGTGCACGCCACGAGCTGCGCCCCGCTGCCCGACACGGCGGTCGACATCTGGCACTGTGACGCGCTCGGGGCCTACTCGGGTTACGTCGCCGGCGGATCCACCCCGGACACGACTTTCCTGCGGGGCGTGCAGCTGACCGACTCCGCGGGCGTCGCGGAGTTCACCACCATCTACCCGGGCTGGTACGTCGGCCGTGCCCTCCACATCCACGTCAAGACACATGTGGGCGGCACCGTCTCCAACGGGACCTACCACGGAGGCCACGTGTCCCACACGGGCCAGCTCTACTTCCCGGAGACGTACAACACCAAGGTCGCCGCCCTCTCCCCGTACCGGAACAACACGGCCACCCGCACCCTCAACGCCAGGGACGGCATCTACCGCAACGGCGGGTCCTCGACCCTTCTGACGCTCACCCAGGCCGGCAGCGACCTCGGCAAGGGAGTGACCGGGACCGTCGTACTCGGTATCAACCCGGCTGCCACACCCGACGGACGTCCATAACGCTGTTGTGCGCAACACCTGGACGGAGGCGTGGGTTTCGGCCCTGGAAAGCGCGGCCAGGAATCGTGGATGAGCCGGAGTCGAACGTGTGAGATGTGCGGCGCTGCGCTGATCGCGAGACCGCACGGCGGTCGGCCGGCTCGATACTGTTCCAATGCCTGCAGACAACGGGCGTTCCGGCAACGGCTGGCGGACCGGGATGACCGCCGGAAGCAGCAGGAGCCCTCGGGTGGCTCGCCCGGGGCGCAGCGCGCCACGGCGACTGCTGCATCGCTGCCACTGGCGCTCGACTCCTTCGTCGGCCGGCAGCGGGAGCTGTCGCGTCTGGGCGCGCTGCTGAGCACTTCGCGCCTCCTGACGTTGACCGGTGCGGGCGGTGTGGGCAAGACACGACTGGCGCTGGAGTTCGCCAGGGGGCTGCCGAACCGCTTCACCCGAGCCGACCTCGTGGAACTCGCTTCGCTGCAGGACGGCACTTTGCTGCCACAGTCCGTGGCCGCCGCTCTGGGCGTGGGCGAACGAGAGGGCCGGGCCGGCGTCGACGTTCTGGTCCGTGCGATCGGTGACGCCTCCCGGCTGCTCATTCTGGACAACTGCGAACATGTGGCCGAGCCCTGTGCCCGATTGGTCGCGGCCCTGCTGGGTGGCTGCTCGCGGCTACGGGTCCTGGCCACCAGCCGGGAGGCCCTGCGGGCATCCGGAGAGACCGTGTTCCGGGTGGGGGAGCTGTCCCTGCCACCGGCCGATGCCGGAGACGACGTGACAGTTCTCCTGCGCTCGGATGCCGTGCGGCTGTTCGTCGAGCGCGCCTCGAGCCGGTCACCGGGATTCACCCTCAACCGCGGCAACGGTGGCCACATTGCGGAGATCTGCCGTCGGCTGGACGGCCTCACGCTCGCCATCGAGCTCGCGGCCGGTCACATCGGCACCCTCGCACTGAGCGACATCGTGGCAGGACTGGACGACCAGCTGACCCAGCTCGACCTGCTCAGCAACGGAAGCAGAACCGGGCCCCGGCGCCACAGCGGGCTCGCTGCCGCCGTCGACTGGAGCCATCGGCTGCTGGATCCGGCGGAGCAGGCGGTCTTCCGGCGTCTGGCGATCCTCGTCGGCGGTTTCGACGTGGCCGCGGCCCGAACGATCTGCGTCGACAGTCGCATCGGGCCCCGGGAGCTCTTCCGTATCCTGTGCGCCCTGGAGGCGAAGTCCCTGATCGTACGTCTGCCAGGAGAGGAGGAGGCACCCGCACGCTTCCGGCAGTTGAGCACCATCCGCGCCTACGCCATGGAATGCCTGTGCGTCTCCGGCGAGTTACCCGCCACCCTGCGACGAGCTGCCGCATGGCTGACCGAGGTGGCCGATCAAGGCCATGCCGATGTGTTCGCTGACCAGGCGAGCAGTCCATTGACGGCGGAACGGGACAATCTCGTCTCGCTCCTGGCCTGCGCCACCGGCCTTGACGAGGGCGCGCGGGGGCGGCTCGCACTGGAGCTGGCTCGGGTGCACTACCAGCAGGAGCAGCCTTCGGCCGCCCGCGCGGTGCTCACCGGACTGCTGCGGGAAACCTGTGGTCGGGTGCTCGGCGGCTCGGTGCCGGCGCTCGCCGCGCGTGTGGCCTGCCAGCGGGCGGACCTGGAAGAAGCCCTGAGCCTGGGAGAACAGGCCGTGAACATGGAGCGGGTACGCCACGACCCCGCCGGGCTGGCCAACGCCCTGGACGCCCGGGCGGCGGCCCGGCTGTGCCGCGGTGAGTTCGCCGAGGCCGTCGCGGATCTGCGCGAGTGCCTGGAGGTCGTCGCCTCGCTCGGTACCCCGCAGGACACCGCGTGGTGCACCCATCACTTGGCCTGGGCGCTGCTCCAAGCGGGCGAGGAGCTCGAAGCCGACGAGCTCATGTCCCGGTGCCTGCCGGTGCTCAGGAAGCACGCACCCTGGCCTCGGACCGCGGCCGCGCTGCACACCGCGGGAGCCGTCCGGCTGGCTCTGGGCAGGCTGCAAAGCGCTGAGGCGCTGTTCGCCGAGGTGCTGCGGATCGCACCCGGGGCGAGTTTCCACTCGCTGTACCCCGTCGAGGGCCTGGCCCTTGTGGCCGCCGAGAGCGGGGACATGCAGCGAGCGCTGCGGTTGTACGAGGCGAGCGCGCAGGCCAGGCGTCGACTGGACACCGAGCCCGAGGCGCCGTGGCGACACAGGATGGACCAGGTGGCCGCTCGCGCCAGGACACGGCTGCCGACAACCGCGCGGGACGCCGCGGTCGCCGCTGCCCGTGAGCTGCGCGGGGACCGGCTCATCGCGTACGCACTGCGGACGCGGAGCGGCTACCACCGAACCATGGCGGACTCGGTGCACGTCACCGACGGGCCGTACCGGCTTACCGCAAGGGAGTTCAGGGTGGTTGAACTCGTCGCCCAGGGCCTGACCAACCGCCAGATCGCGGATCGGCTGGGCCTTTCGATCCATACGGTCGCCACGCACCTGGACAAGGTCCGCGACAAGCTGGGCCTCCGGTCACGCACGCAGATCGCTCTGTGGGTGGCTGCACGGCCGGAAGGCGACCACACCACGCTGTGGTGAGCCGGCTCCCCGCGGCGCCGACCTCAGGGGGTGAGCGCTCCCGTCGACCGGGCCAAAGGTGCCCTCGACCTCGTCGCGGGTGACTTCTCGACGCGACAAGACCCCCGAGAGCTATCTTGCCCCCATTGTGGAGGCAGTTGAGGGGTCAGGGCAGCCGGACAAGCGATTCCCCACCCCGCTGAAGCGGGGCGCACCGAACGCATACGGCACAGTTTGCCTGCTGCCACTGACAAGGCCGTGAAACGGGCTGCGCGCTCGCAGCCCGCGCGCATTCCGCGTCGACTCAGGCATCGCCGTAGGCGTTGGAGCGGCCCGAG
The DNA here is from genome assembly GCF_044740925.1 of Streptomyces sp. NPDC088254. Taxonomy (NCBI): domain Bacteria; kingdom Bacillati; phylum Actinomycetota; class Actinomycetes; order Kitasatosporales; family Streptomycetaceae; genus Streptomyces; species Streptomyces sp. NPDC088254. The sequence goes on from NZ_JBIURQ010000001.1 coordinate 1,509,172, forward strand.
GGCTGCAGCTCGCCGGGCTGGTCGGGGTCGACGGCGGCGACAATCGCGTCGCGGCGGTGGCCCGGCCTTTCGCTCCTCCTCCGCCTGGATCCACCAGGGGCTGTTCCGTTCTGCGAGGCCGTGCTCCTCTAGTCGTCGGGCAACCAGTGCAGTGCGAACCACAGTTCCATGCGGATGTTCGGGTCCTGGAGGTCGACGTCGAGGAGTTCGGCGACCCGCGTGAGGCGGTGACGCACGGTGTTGCGATGGACCTCCAGGGCTGCGGCAGTGCGGTCCCAACTGCCGTGCAGAGCCAGCCACGTTCGCAGGGTCTCGAGGAGGACAGAGGCGCCCGGCGCGCCGGCCCGGTCCAGCGGAGCGAAGCGCGCACGGGCGTGCTCTCGGGCGTCGGCAGGGGGGATGAGGGCGTGCACGGTGAGTGGCTCGTTGCTCTGGATGACGGCCGGTGTGTTGGTGGCGATCGCGCGCTGAAGAGCCCGTTCGGCCTGAGAGTCGGCGCGGGGCAGGTCGGCCGCGGGTACGGGGGTGCTGAAGCCGAGGGTCCACCCGAGAACGGCGGCCAGCGCGGGGGCGCTCGGCGAGGTTTCGGGTGTGCTGGGGATCAGCGCCCGCAAGTGAGCACCGTCGATGTGCACATACGGGGAGCCCAGTGCGTTGGCCAAGGCGGCGAGTTGGGCCGGGTCTCCGCCGGGACGGGGTGTGGCTCCGGTAGGCGCCGGCGCGTGGCGGCCGTGGACGACGATCCAGTGGTCGCCCGTCGCCTCGTCGGCGGGTGCCAGTGCCGGCGCCACCTCGGCTGGGGCGGCGCCGAGCATGAGCCGCACGAGTGCGCCGACGCTGCGGGCTTCCGTACTGAGGGCGTGGCGGGGGCTGGTCAGCAGGGACAGCAGGACCGTCGCTGTACTGGTCATCTGCCGGTGCACCACGCTCGGGGTTTCGGTGGCGGCCTGCCCGAGGGCCAGTGAGGTAGCAGTGCTGTCCGCGCCGGGCAGGGTGTGGACGGTCAGGTGCACGCCATCGAGGTGGTGAGCGGCCGCCGCCGGAGGCGGGGGTCTGTCCTTCACATGGTCGTGGGCTGGGCGGGCCGTGACACGTCTGGCGAGATCGCGCAGAAGTCCCGGGATGGGGGCCGGGGGCCGGCAGCCCGCGCTGAACAGTTCGGTGCCCTGGGCGTCGAAAACGACCGCCCAGGCCCTGGTGTGGGTGCTGAGCTGGTTGAGAACGGCCTGCAGCGCGTCCGGACGGGCGGCGGCGGAAGTGAGAGCCGACTGCGCCTGGGAGATCTCTCTCAGCACGCGATTGTGGGCCTCGGCGATCGCGGCGTAGGTGGCTTGACCGACGGCGACGAAGGGTGTGTCCGGCGGCAGTCTCAGCAGCGGCAGTCTGTGCCGGTCGCAGGCGGCGACGAGCTCCGCCGGAATCTCCTGGTACACGGGTGCGACGCCGAAACCGAGTGCGGCCACCCCCGCGGCGACGACGCGCGCCACGTATGTGTCGATGCCCTCGGCGTCCTTCGGGAGACGGACCCCCGCGGTGAGGAGGAGTTCACCGCCCACAAGATACGGCGTGGGGTCCTCGATCTCGGTGGTGCCGACCGTGCCGATGAGGCGGTCCTCCGCCGGCCCGGCGACCTGACTCAGGCCCAGTCCGGGGTCCGCGAGCAGCACCGAGAGGGGGACGGACGGCTGAACGGTCTCGCTCATGAGGAGAGATCCTCCCATCCGGGAGCTCCACGGGAGTGCCGGATTCATCCAACGGACGCATCCATATTGGATAAATCCCGCACTTCAACGCCAGTGCCAACGGCCGATACCTTCAGTGAACCAGCAGGGCGCTCCCCGGCCCTGATCAGCGCCGCATCCGCGGGGCACCACCCCGGCTCTGCAGCGCTGCACTCTTCCCCCTCCCGCATTCCCCCCGCCCCCTCTCCCGCTCCACCTTCCCCCCTTTTCATCAGCACGCGCGTGCCGCCCCTTCGTACCCGGCACGCAGCCGCTGTCTCCCTCGACAGCAGCCACTCGGCGGCTCAGCGCACCACACGCGAGCCGCAGCGAACAGGAGGACCTGATGGCCGTCGACTACCTCGTCATGATCGTTTATTTGTTGGGCATCGTCGGCGTCGGCTGGTGGGGCAAGAAGCGCGCCGCCTCCAAGAGCGACTTCCTGGTCGCCGGACGGCGGCTGGGCCCGCTCATGTACACCGGCACCATGGCCGCCGTCGTCCTCGGCGGCGCCTCCACCATCGGCGGCGTCCGCCTCGGCTACGTCTACGGCCTCTCCGGCGCCGCCATGGTCTTCTCCATCGGACTCGGGCTGCTGGCCCTGAGCATCTTCTTCTCCGCCCGGATCGCCCGGCTGCGCGTCTACACCGTCGCCGAGATGCTCTCCCTGCGCTACGGCGGCACCGCCAGTGTCATCTCCGGCCTGGTGATGTGGATCTACACGCTCATGCTGGTCGTCACCTCCACGATCGCCTACGCCAGCGTCTTCGGCGTGCTGTTCGACGTACCGCGCTGGGCCGCGATAGTCTTCGGCGGCTCGATCGTCGTGGGCTACTCGGTGCTCGGCGGCATGTGGTCCATCACGCTCACCGACATGGTGCAGTTCGTGATCAAGAGCGTGGGCGTGCTCGTCCTGCTTCTGCCCATCGCGGTGGTCAAGGCGGGCGGCTTCTCCGCCATGGCCGACCGGCTGCCGGACGGCTACCTCTCGCCGACCTCCATCGGCGGGCAGACGATCTTCACTTTCGTGCTGATCTACACGTTCGGCATGCTGATCGGGCAGGACATCTGGCAGCGGGTCTTCACCGCCCGCACCGACAAGGTCGCCGCCTGGGGCGGTACCGTCGCCGGCGTCTACTGCCTCGTCTACGCCCTGGCCGGAGCCGTGATCGGCATGGCCACCAAGGTGCTCTACCCGCACCTGGGCAGCCCCGACCAGGCGTTCGCCACCATCGTGGAACGTGCCCTGCCCATCGGGATCAAGGGCCTGGTCCTGGCCGCCGCCCTGTCCGCCATGATGTCCACCGCCAGCGGTGCCCTGATCGCCTCCGCGACCGTGGCCAACAACGACGTCTGGGCCCGGCTGCGCCGCCGTGGCCACCATGCCACCGAAGCCACAGCCAACGCGGAGGAGCACGACGAGATCCGCGGCAACCGGTTCGCCATCGCCATCCTCGGTGTGGCGTCCATGGCCATCGCCTGCCTACTGGGCGACGTGCTCGCAGCCCTCACCGTTGCGTACAACCTGCTGGTCGGCGGCTTGCTGGTCCCCATCCTCGGCGGTCTGCTCTGGAAGCGCGGAAACATGCAAGGGGCCCTCACGGCGATGATCGCAGGCGGCTTCACAGTGATCACCCTGATGGCGACGCACGGGCTTCTCGCCAACGAGCCGATCTACTACGGACTGCTCGCCAGCCTCGCCGCCTACGTGATCGTCAGCCTCGTGACCAAGCCGACCGACGAAGCGGTGGTCGAGGCGTGGCGCCGCCGCCTGGCGGCCAAGCCGGCCGGCACGCCCGAGCCCGAGCTCACGGCCGCCTGACACCGCACCCGCGGTTGACCCCATCGCTGTCCGCATCGACTCCGCACCCGGAGTCCGCACCTCGAAGGAGCCTCGTATGACCCGGCCGCTGGCCGTCTTCACCGACCTCGACGACCTCGATCCGGCACCCGGGGTGGCCCTGCTGACGGAGGCGGGCTTCGACGTGCGGATCGCCGACAGCGCTGATCCGGACACCATCGCCAGAGTGGCCTCGGACGCCGTTGCTCTCCTGGTCGGGTACGCCAAGGTGGACGCCGACCTCCTGGACCGGCTCCTCCACGTCCGCATCCTGGCCACGCTCTCAGCCGGCCACGACATGATCGACAGCGAAGCCGCACGCGCCCGCGGCCTGTGGGTGTGCAACCTGCCCGACGCCGCCACCGAGGAGGTCGCCGTCCACGCACTCGCCTCGGCCCTTTCGCTGGTACGTGAACTCCCGCAGGCCGACGCCGTGGTGCGCCGCGGCGGCTGGACCACCGACCTGCCCCGGTTTCCCCGCCGTACCAGCGACCTGACACTCGGCCTGGTGGGCATGGGCCGTATCGCCTCCCGCCTCGCCGAGCTGGCCGCACCGATCTTCGGCCGCGTCGCCGCCTACGACCCGCTGTGCCCTCCCGAACAGTGGCCCGCCGCTGTTCAACGGACCGACCTGGACACCCTGCTGGCGTGCAGCGACGTGCTGTCCCTGCACGCTCCTCTCAACGACACCACCCGCAATCTCATCGGCCGTGCACAGCTCGAGCGCATGCCGGCCGGCAGTTTCCTGGTCAACGTCGCCCGCGGAGGCCTGGTCGACCTCACTGCGGTCCTGGAGGCCCTGGACAGCGGCCACCTCGCCGGGGCGGCCCTGGACGTCCTCCCCGTCGAACCCCCCGCCCCGGACGACCCCGTACGCACCCATCCCGGGCTGCTGCTCTCCCCGCACAGCGCGTTTCTCTCCGACGCCTCACGGCGCGCGTACGTGGAACGCCCGGCCGAGAACGTCATCGCCTGGCACCGCACCGGGCGCCCGCTCACCCCCGTCGTCACCCCCGCCACCGAAGGAATCGCCCCGTGACCGTTCCGACGCTCCACGCCGACCAGGCGGCCAGGGCCGCCGAGGAGCTGCGGCTGCGCCGCGAACTCGCCGCCGTCTACCGCCTGGTGGCGCACTTCCGGATGACCGACCTGATCTTCACGCACATCTCCGCCCGGCTCCCCGGCCCGGACCACCACTTCCTGATCAACCCCTACGGCCTGCTCTTCGAGGAGATCACCGCATCCAACCTCGTCAAGATCGACCTGGCGGGCAGGCCGGTTGAGGACACCCCCTACGCCGTGAACCCCGCCGGCTTCGTCATCCACAGCGCCATCCACGCCGCCCGGCCCGACGCCCACTGCGTCCTGCACACCCACACCAAGGCCGGCTGCGCCGTCGCGGCTCAGGCGCAGGGCCTGCTTCCCCTCAACCAGATCTCCATGGAGTTCTACGGCAGGCTTGGCTACCACGACTACGAAGGCGTTGCCCTCAACCTCGCCGAACGGCAACGTCTCGTCGCCGACCTGGCCGACCACCCGGCGATGATCCTGCGCAACCACGGCCTGCTGACCGTCGGCGAGAGCCCTGCCCAGGCTTTCCTGCGCATGTACTACCTGGACAAGGCGTGCGAGATTCAGACCACGGCCATGGCCGGCGGCTCGAAGGTCGTCACGCCCCCCGCTGACGTCTGTGAGCTCACCGCGCGCCAGCTCTCGGGCGAGGACGACAGCTCCGACCTCCAGGACGACGCGGCGTACGACCTCGCCTGGTCGGCACTGCTCCGCGTCGTGGAGCGCATCGCCCCCGACTACAAGGCCTGAGCCTGACTATTTGCTGTGGAGGGCAGCAGGCCGTGCTCGCCGAATACCTTCCTCTGTCTTCTTCGCAAGGCTTCGACGATCTCTTCGGGTGTCAGGCCGACTGGCTTCTCGCCGGCCTCACCGCGCGAGCCGATGCCTCCCGCTGCTTGGCCGGGACCGCACCGACGCGATGCCCCGGGGCGTGGCGCCGCCCCGAGGCCCGCCGTTGACGTCCCCGGCAGCTGGCGCCCTGAGCGCGCTGCTTGGCCAACCTGGCCAACTGTGACGCTCAGGGACAGCTCATGATCGTGTTACGAGCTCTTAGGGTTACTCAGTGTGAGGTCTGGAGGGCTGCGCGCTTCCCGTCCTGCCGGTCTCGCGAACGCGTACGGTGATCCGCTGTGTGGTGGTGCTGCCATGCGGTGGGGGTTTGCGCGTCACCTCGCGTCTGTGCGGACCCCCGCCCGGGTTTGCTGCTGTCAGGTTTTGATGATGGCGGCGGGCAGGGTACCGGTGAGGATCGCCCATATCCAGGTGCAGTCCGCGACCGAGGACCACTCGATCCGCTTCCACCAGTACCACCTGGAAGACCAAGGGCGGATCCGCACCCGCAAGGTGTGCGAGATCGAGGGCCGCGAGGTGTCGAACGCGGAGATCGGCAAGGGCTACGAGTACGCGAGAGACCAGATCGTCGCGATCACCGCCGACGAGCTGCGCGACCTGCCGCTGCCCACCGCGAAGGCCATCGAGATCGTCGCCTTCATGCCGCTGTCGTCGATCGACCCGATCCGCATCGGCGAGGGCTATTACCTCGCCCCGGACGGCCAGGTCGCGGCCAAGCCGTACAAGCTGCTGCGACAGGCCCTGGCCCGCTCCTCGAAGGTGGCCGTCGCCAAGTACGCCTGGTCCGGCCGCGAGCGGCTGGGCCTGCTGCGGGTGCGCGAGGACGTGATCGTGCTGCACTCGATGCGCTGGCCCGACGAGATCCGCGACCCTGCCGAGCTGCTCCCGCCGCCGGTCGAGGTGGCGGAAGAGGAGATCGAGGGCGCGCTCGCCCTGATGGACACGATGAGCCGCGACGACCTCGAGGGCGAAGAGTTCCAGGACGCCTACACCGAGGCCATCGCCAGGCTCATCGAGGCCAAGCGCGAAGACAAGCCCATGCCCCAGGCGCCCGAGCGGGAGCAGCCGAGCCAGGTCCTCGACCTCATGTCCGCCCTCCAGCAGTCCGTCGCCCAGGTGAAGGCCCCCCCCGCGGCGAGGACGCCGACGTGCACGAGTTGCCGGAACGGAAGAAGGCCCCGGCGAAGACGGCGGCGGCCGCGAAGAAGCAGCCGGCCAAGAAGCCCGCGGCGAAGAAGCCCGCGGCGAAGAAGACGGCCGCCCGCAGGCCGCGCAGCGCCTGACGTCAGCCGTCCAGGAGACGTCCCAGCAGGCCCCGCGACACCGGCCCGGACCTGGCGCGCCGCCTGGAACGCCGCCACCACCACCCTCACCCACCCAGCCGACGGCCGCCGTGGGCCGCCGGGACCTGTTGGCCGGCGTTCGAGACGGGCGTTTCGCCAGGTCGTCAGTGTCGGCTCGATCAGGGCCCATCGGGCGTCGGACAGATCGCTGGGGTACGGCTGGCGCTCGCTCACAGCACAGCGTGATCACGGCCATGGCCGATGGGTGGGTTCCGCTGTAGTCGGGCGGTTCCGTGCCATTTTCAAATTGGACGGGTTTCCGAGTGCAGAACCATGTGAAGCGGACAGTCGAGTGTTCGACCTTGCAGGGAACGAATCACCTCTAGCTGGCGAAGAAACCCAAAATAGGTCACGGGTAAAGCAGGCATACCGGAAGAACCCTATGTGAACGCCCACTCAGAGGGCGTTTTGAGAGTAATTGGGCAGGTGGCGGTGGGGGCTTGACCCTGGCGGACCCTCGTTGGCGACCACTCTCACGATGCTGTTCGAGGCAGTGCTCCGCGATACTCGTCCTGTGGAGTGGTTCGAGCAGGCCCGGGCGGCGGAACAGTGCCGGGATTGGGATGCGGCAATCGCCTTGGTAAGCGCCCACGCCGAGTGCTACTCCATCGATCCCTACAGGCACGACAACCATCTCTGGCACATGGATTTGCTTGCGCGTGCGGAGCGGCTCTCGGAACTCACAGAGCGTGCTCTCACGGATGTCCACGCACGTCGGAGACTCAACAGATCGCTTCGCGAGCGGGGGATGGAGGCGGCTCTGCGCAGCCGTGCCGGAGACGGTGATCGTGGTGCCCTGTACGTCCTTGTTCGGCTGCTGTGCGAGAGGAGTCGGATTCAAGAAGCCCATCGCGTGGTCCAAGACCTCGGCCCAGACGATCAGTACGCACACCAGATCGTGGCCGGCTTTCGATCGCCATCGAGCGGTGCGCAGTAACGCTCGGCACCTGCCTTGTCTGACCTATGAAAGACCGGTTCGTGGAGTACGTCATTCTCGGGTGAGGCTGAGTCAGGGTGGCTGGTCGCGGTGTTCGGTCGGCTGCTGCTTCCTGGTGAAGTTGCCAGCATCGATCTCGGTGAGGATGTCGAGTTTGACGAGGCGTTTCAGCTTGGCGCGGGTGCCTTCGATGTTCTTCGGCAGCAGTTCGTGGTCGAGGGCTTGGCAGATGTCGCGGGCCCTCAGCGGGCCGGTGGCCTCGTTGAAGGCGGCGAGGATGCGAGGGTAGTCCGGGTGCTCGGGCAGGTCCGGCGAAGCCGTCCGGGCTGGGAGCCGGTCGGCGAGGGCGGTGACGGTCTTCCGGGTGATCGCCAGGTGCTCGAGGTGGGTCTCGGCCTCCCGTAGCCGATCCTGCAGTTCGTCGATCTGCGTGCGGAGGTTCTCGGAGCAGATGGCCCTTGCGGCAGCCGTCCTCATCCTCCAGCGACCCGACAGTCAGGACCAGCCTGTCCCCGGCAACGTCATCCCGCTCCGCCCGTCCGGCGATCAAAGGCAGGCGGGGCCTTGTTACTCGGTCACACGCGCAGGACGAACCGGGCTCCGCACCTGGCGCTGGGGCCCACGGTGAGTGAGCCGCCGTGCGCGTGCGCGATCCATGCCGCGACCGACAGGCCCAGGCCGGTGGACTGGCCACCGCTGTGGTACCGGTCGAACAGTTCACCGGCGAGCCCGGGATCGATGCCGGGACCGTCGTCGTCGATCACGATCGTGCCGTCGGCGGTGAGGGTGATCTCCACGTCCGCGGGCGCGCCGGGCTGGTGGCCGTGGGTGAGGGCGTTGTCGACCAGGTTGGCCACCGCACGGCGGAGCAGGGCCGGGTCGGCGGTGACGACGACCGGCTGGGCCGTCACCCGTGTGCGGTGTCCGGCCGTGGGCGTGTCGTCCAGGATTGATTCGACGAGCTGGTCGAGCCGCAGCGGCTCGCGGCGAATGGGGGTGACACCGGCGGCGAGCCGGGCGCGGGTCAGCAGGTCGTCGACGATGTCGCCTGTTCTGGCCGCGAGGCGGGCGGCGCGACTCAGGGCCTCACCGCGCCAGGCGTCGTCGTGCAGCGCCCCCTCGGTCAGCGCCCGGAGGGTGGCGAGCGGGGTGTGTAGATCGTGCGCCGCGTCGGCCAGGAACGCCTCCTGCTGGGCCAGGGCGGCCAGGGCGGGCCGCATGGCCCGGCCGGAGAGCATGTGCCCGGCGAGTGCTGACAACCCGGCGAACGCCGCGCAGGCGATTGCCAGCAGCAGGACCACCTGCCGATGTCCGGCGATGTCGGCAGACATGTCGTCGGCGACGACGACCGCTCCGCCGGTGGCGCTGAAGTCGGCGTTGGGGAAGGCTTCCGCGTAGAGCCGGACCTGTCGGCCGGCTTGATCGGTCACGGTCGCGGCAACCGGCTGCCGTACATCGGCCGTCGCCCGCCTGGCGATGGCGACGAGGTCCTTGTCCGCGACCTTGGCGCAGGGGCGCCGTGGGCGGCGGACGGGTACGGGGCCGTTCGCCTGATGGGCGAGTACGGTCAGGGCGGGGCAGCCGCTGTCCACGTCGTCCTCTATCAGGCCGTCGAAGACGAGGCGTTCGCCCGGGTCGTAGACGAGCAGGGCGGTGGCCCGGCTGGTACGGCGGTGCAGTTCGTCGTCGAGCTGTCCACGCCAGAGCGAGTTGTTGAGGTGCGCGGCATACAGCGTCAGGCCGATCAGACCCGCCGTGCTCGTGAGCGTGAACAGCACCGTCAGCCGCCGACGCAGCCGGCGGATCCTCGTCGTGGCGTTCAGCATGCCAGCCGGTACCCGACGCCGCGGACCGTGTGGATCAGCGGTGGCTTTCCCAGCTTGCGGCGCAACTGGCCGATCAGGACATCGACGACGTTCGAGTTCGGTTCGGTCATCTCGTCCCAGCCACGCTCGATCAGCTCGGCACGCGTCACGGTCTGGTCCGTGCGCGCGGCCAGCAGCTCCAGCACCGTGAACTCCTTGGCGGTCAGGCTCAACAGCACACCGGCCCGGCGCACCTGGCGTCGTGCGGTGTCGATTTCGACATCGGCCAGCCGGATGACCGGTGGCCGCAGTGTGCCCGCTCGGCGGCACAGGCTGCGCACCCTCACGATCAGCTCCTCGACCGCGAAGGGCTTGACAAGATAGTCGTCCCCCCCCCGCTGTCGAAGCCCACCACTCGGTCGGCAACGGTGTCGCGGGCGGTCAGGAACATCACCGGGCTGTCCCATGCCCGGGTGCGGCCGGCCCGCACGAACGCGGCGGCATCACCAGCCGGCAACGAGCGGTCGAAGACCACGCAGTCGTAGGCGTTGACGAACAGCGCCTCATCGGCCGCGGGCAGGTCCGCGGCCTCGTCGACCGCGAACCCGGCACGTCGCAGAGCGTGTGCCACTGCGAACCTCAGATCGTCGTCATCCTCCACCACCAGTACTCGCACCGGCCTCATCGTAGTGACGGCGCGGCGCGGGCGGCGGCCCGTAGGGATCCGGCACGAGCCGAGGGCCGCGGCGGGCGGCAAGGTCTTCCACCCAGCCCAGCGCCAGCACGAACATCCCGGTGACCAGCCAGACCGCGCCCAGGAGCGCCGCCTGCGAGTCCAGCCCCAGCCTGTCCAGCAGGAGACCGGCCACCAGGACCGCAGGCATGTGCCACAAGTAGATGGTGACCGCACGGGCGTTGAGCACGCCCACCAGCCGGTGCAGAGGCCGTGTACGTGTCAGCCAGGCCATCTGCGGCCGCCAGCGCAGCATTACCACGAGGAAGGCGATCGACCACAGGACGTTGGCGAGTGGGACCGCGTTGAGGTCCCACGGCATTTCAGTTGAGGGATGGCGGAAATACCAGACTGCGGCCAGGGCGCCGGACAGGAGAGCCAGACCGGCAACCACGGGCGCCTTGAGCCGGTGCAGCATCCCGTCGCGGTGGGCGAAACCGAGAAGCCGGCAAGGCATCCAGGTGACCAAGTCGTACAGCGCGGTGCCGGCCAGACTCTCCAGACACACGTATCCCAGACCGATCACCAGCAGTGCGGCGAGCGGAGCGACGAGGGTGGGTATCGGCCATCGCCGGAACAGCGGCAGCAGCAGGGGCGACAGCAGCACAAGCCACAGGTAGGTGCGCAGATACCACAGCACGGCGGCGAAGTACTCCACGCCCCAGTCGCTCGCCGGTGGATCGACGACAGGCAGCAGCCACAGAAGCAGTTGTTTCACATTCAACGGCCTGTAGTCGGCGTCCGACCAGCCGTGCCACACCATCACCGACACCCCGATGGCACCCAGGACCCACAGCGCCGGCAACAGCCGTCGCAGCCGTCCGGTGACCGCCACCCTGGGGCCGACCCGGTCCAACGTTCGCGCCATGAGCGAACCAGCCAGCGCGAACATGACCCCCATCGCTGGGAAGACGATACTGAGCACGCCGTATCCGATGGTGTGGAAGACCACCACCCGCACCATCGCCACAGCCCGCAGGACGTCGAAATACACATAGCGTGCGGTTTTCATGCCCGCGATCTTCTTCTGGCGAGGATGAGGATTCGATGAGGGCAGCGGGTCCCGCGCACTCGGCCACGACCATCGGCCAAGCGCAGGCCGAAGCCGACGAACGCGAGCACCAGGAGCAGGAAGCCCAGCAGGTTGCGCGGAAGGTCGGCGGCTGGTCCTCCCGCTCTCGTGCCTGACCCGGGCAGGTCTTCCGCCCGGCGCGGGCAACCCCACTGGCCCTGGGCGAGCCAGAACCAGCATCCGTGAAGGCCGAGGGCGAACCGGGCAACCCCGCACTTCGAACATGTTCGTTACGATCGGGTTATGACTGCGAGAAGAGAGCCGATCAGCCGCCGGGAGCGTCCGGCGAAGCCCGCCCTGTCCCGGCGCTGGATTGTGGACACCGCCGTGCGGATCATGCGGGCGGAGGGGCTGGGGAAGGTCACGATGCGCCGCCTGGCGCAGGAGCTGGATACCGGCCCGGCGTCACTGTACGTCTACGTCGCCAACACCGCCGAGCTGCACGCAGCGGTGCTGGATTCCCTGCTCGGCGAGGTCGACCTGACCGGGCGGGACGGCGGTGAGGACTGGCGCGAGCAGCTCCGTGCCGTCATGACGTCGTACACCCAGGTGCTATTCGAGCACCCGCAGCTCGCGCGGGCCGCGCTCGTGGCCCGCCCGAGCGGCGAGAACTACCTGCGCCTGGTGGAGCGCATCCTCGACCTCCTTGCGCAGAGCGGGGCCGGCTGCGAGCAGGTCGCCTGGGGGGTGGACAAACTCCTCCAGGACGCGACAGCCACCGCTGCCGAGCACGCGACGCGTGAGCACGACCTCGCCTCCGAGGACGACTGGAACGCCACCGTGCGTGCCCTGCGCGCCGTGGACGCCACCACGTACCCGGCGATCACCGCGCACATGCCCGCTCTGATCGGCGGCTCGGTGCCGGACAGGATCCGCTGGAGCTTCGACGTCCTCGTCAACGGCATCACCCACACACCCGTCCCGGGGGCAGTGGGCTGATCCTGGGACGGGCTGCCTGCCCCGGCGGCGGACGCAGTCCAGGACGACGGAAGGTTCTCCGCGCCGCCTGCCGTGCCGCGACGAACTTGTTCGCAACGAACACGTTCGGTACGTTGAGGGGTGAGTGGCCGAGGCAACCTCTTGCCGCCCGCTGCGCACGCCGCCCCTGCGAGGAGCCTTGCGGCGTCGGCGGCGATGACTCGGCGCACCGAAGCGTTTCCCCTACTGCTTTCGGAGGTCCCCATGAGCACCAGTCATTTCCCGATCGCGATCATCGGCGCAGGTCTCGGTGGCCTGACCGCCGCCCGCGTCCTGCACGTCAACGGCATCGAGTCGGCGATCTTCGAGCTGGAGGTGTCCGCGGCGGCCCGGACCCAGGGCGGGATGCTCGACATCCACGAGGACAACGGGCAGAAGGCCCTGCACGCCGCCGGCCTCCACGACGACTTCCTCAAGATCGTCCACGAGGGCGGTCAGGCCATGCGCCTGCTCGGCCCCGACGGCACGGTGCACGTGGCCGAGGAGGACGACGGCACCGGCGGCCGGCCGGAGGTGGACCGCGGCGACCTGCGTGACCTGCTGCTGAACTCCCTGCCCGACGGCACGATCCACTGGGGCCGCAAGGTCACCGGGGCCCGGGCGCTGGGCGAGGGGCGCCACGAGGTGACGTTCGCCGACGGCTCGGCCATCACCGCCGATCTCCTGATCGGCGCGGACGGCGCCTGGTCGCGGATCAGGCCGCTGGTCTCGAGCGCCTGGCCCGCCTACACCGGCATCTCCTTCGTCGAGACCGACCTGTTCGACGCCGACACCCGCCACCCGCGCAGCGCCGCGGTCATCGGCGGCGGGTTCTTCATCGCCCTCGGGGGGGAACGCGGTTTCCTCGCGCACCGGGAGAGCGACGGCAGTCTCCACGTCTATACCGCGCTCAAGGTCGACGAGGGCTGGCTGGACACGGTCGACTTCACCGATCAGGCCGCTGCCAAGGCCGCGGTCCTCGCCCGCTTCGAGGGCTGGGACGAGGGCCTGCGCGGTCTGGTCGCCGACGCGGAGACGATCATCCCGCGCCGTATCCATGCCCTGCCGGTGGGGCACCGCTGGGACCGTGTTGCGGGCGTGACGCTGCTCGGTGACGCCGCCCACCTGATGTCCCCCTTCGCCGGGGAGGGCGCCAACCTCGCCATGTTCGACGGCGCCGGACTCGCCCTGGCCATCGCCGCACATCCCGGCGACACCGAAGCCGCTCTGGCCGCGTACGAGGAGGCCCTCTTCCCGCGCAGCGAGGCGTCCGCCGCCGAGTCCGCCGCCAACCTGGACACGATGTTCGGCGAGCGGGGCCTGGAGCAGATGGTCGCGTTCTTCATCTCCGGCACGGCAGCCCAGTGAGGCCCGCCCCGACGGCCACCGCACCCCCAGTCACCGAACCCACCCGCCTCAGCCAATCCGGGAGGAACCTATGACGACGTCCCTTGAGCGCACCATCCCGCTACGGCCCGGCCTGGACCTCGAAGTGCGCGAGACCGGCACGGGCAGCAGCCCGGTCCTCGTCCTGCACGGCGGCCCCGGCCCGTCCAGCATCGCGGCCCTGACCGGCCACCTCGCATCGGATCACAGGGTGGTGGCGCCCACGCATCCGGGCTGGGACGGCACCGTACGGCCTGACGATCTGGACTCTGTGCCCGCACTCGCCGCTGTCTACCTGGATCTGCTCGGCCACCTCGGGCTGAACGACGTGACGGTGATCGGCACGTCCTTCGGCGGCTGGGTCGCCACCCAGACCGCCCTGGACGACCGCGAGGGGCGGATCTCCCAGCTCGTCCTCATGGACGCCATCGGCCCCGTCATACCCGGCCAGCCGGTCACCGTGCCCGCCGGTCCACCGGCTCCGGCGCCGCAGGGCGGACCGTCCGCGCAGTCGATGGCCGCCATGCGCGCCTACGCCGGGCCGGCCATGGGAGACCCCGGCATGCTGACCCGCCTCTCCACCGTCACCTGCCCGGTACTGGTGATCTGGGGTGCCGACGACACGGTCGTCACTCCCGGCTTCGGCCGCGCCTACGCCGCGGGGTTCCCCCACGCGCGATTCGAACTCATCCCCGGCGCAGGACACCTGCCCATCCGCGAGAAGCCCGAGACGGTCTTCACCCACCTCGACTCCTTCCTCACCCCCCGACCCTCGGCCACCGGCCACTGAGCCCCTGCCATCAGGGTTCCCCGTCCGCGGGCCGACGTCGGCGTTGTCCTCGGCAAGCGGTTGATCACGCGCGGCCGCGGACCGATCCGCGCCCAGGGCGGGGAGCAGGCGGCCTCTTCCACCTACCGGAGACACGATGACGAAGATCGCGATCATTCTCGGCAGCACCCGCACCGGACGTGCCGGCGAACGCGTCGCACAGTGGGTCCTGGAGCAGGCTGAAAAGCGCGGCGACGCCGACTACGACCTGATCGACCTCGCAGAGGTCGACCTGCCGCAGATCGACGAACCGTTCCCGCCCGCCATGGGACGCTACACCCACCCCCACACCCAGCAGTGGGCCACGACCGTCGCAGCCTACGACGGCTACGTACTCGTCACCCCCGAGTACAACCACTCCTTCCCCGGCGTCCTGAAGAACGCCCTCGACCGCGTCCACGCCGAGTGGAACAACAAGGCCGTCGGCCTCGTCTCCTACGGCTTCGACGGCGGCGTGCGCGCTGTCGAAGCCCTGCGCCCGGTCCTGAGCGCCCTGCAGCTCGCGGACGTCTCCGCAACCGTCACCTTGAACCTGCGCACCGACTTCGCCGGCTTCGGCGCCACGTTCACCCCCGGCGAGCACCAGGGCCCCGCTCTGACGGCGTTGCTCGACCAGCTCCTCTCGTGGAGCAACGCCCTCGCCCGGACCCGCAACAGCGAAGGCCCGGCAGCTTCCTGAAGCACCTTCCGCCCGGCCTCGCCGCTCACGCCGGCCCGGTCTCCAGCCCGCTTCACGCGCGAGCAAGGAGCTGCGCTCCGCCTGCGAGCAAGGCCGCGATCCCGCCACGCTGCTGCTCACGACACACGCACTCCGTTCCCGGGGAGCCGCAGCACGGTTGAAAGGTCGACCATGACCGACTGTCGAATGGACCAGACACTCACCCTCGGGCCGGTCACGCTGACGGTGGCTGACCTGGAACGCAGCGTGCGCTACTACACCCAGGTCGCGGGCTTCCGCCTCCTCGATCGCCATACACAACGAGCGCAACTGGGCGTGCCGGGACGGGTGCTGGTCGACCTGCACGAAATTGCCGGGGCTGCCTGCCACTCGGCCGAGGCCAGTTCCCAGGTGTGGCGGGCGCGCTCGGCGGTGGAGCACACCGCGAAGTCCGGGATCCGGCCCGCCCTGGCGAGCGTGCGGCCGGCGGCCGGCGCGTCCCGGAGTCCGCGCGGCGCCAGCGGCCTCTCGTGGTCGGGCGTCCCCTCCGGCCAGGCCCGCCCTCCAGCCCCGGGCTCAGCCACTTCGCACCGCTCGTGCCCACCAACGCGGACGTGGCCCGCTTCACCCAGCGGCACCTGGACGCAGGACTCGACATCGACCCGCGCGACCACGTCGTGAGCCAGTCGTGCTACGTGACCGATCCCGACGGCCACACGATCGAAGTGACCTGGGCCTGTCCGCAGGAGCAATGGCAGTGGACCGACGAGGGCCTGCCGGTCGCTGTCTCCACACCGATCGCTGTGCAAGACCTTCTCGACGAACCCGGCGCGAGCACGCCCGCACACCTGCCGGCGGGGACACAAATGGGCCACGTCCAACTCAAGGCGACCGACGCCGCCCTCACCCGCACCAAGCCGTTCTACTGCGACCTGCTCGGTCTGGAGACCTTCGCCCGCCTGGGAGACGGGTTCATCGGCGTCGGCGTGAGCGACTACCGCAGTCTGGGCCAGTACGGCGTCGCCCCGGACTCGACCGTCACTCTTACCACCGCCGTGAACGGCCAGAACCTCGCCGGCAAGACCTGAGGGCCGGGCGAGACACTGAGCTTCCCGGCCATTCACGGTCACCGCGACGGCTACAACACCCTGTGCCCGGGCGACGCGTTCTACGCCGCGCTCGGCACGGTCCGCAGCTTGGCCGCCGGCCCGGTCACCGGTCTCACCCTCACGTCTGTCACCGGTACGGGCCTGATCGGCTCGACTCCGTACACCAACGGCCCGATCACGGTGAACTGGTCGGCCACGACCCGGCCGCTCTGATCTCCAAGTACGAGGTGCTGGTCGACGGGAAGTCGGTGGCCACTGCCGAGGGCAGTGCGAAGTCCGCCAAGGTGACACCGGCCGCCGGTACCCACCAGGTGCAGGTCAAGGCAGTACACCAATCAGGAAAGACCGCGAACAGCGCGGCTGTCACCGTGGTCGCTGAGACCACCGCTCCCACCTTCACCACCAAGCCGAACCTGGCCCTTCGGCCTACCGGGAAACGGCACCCACAGCCCGTCGCCGCAGCCGCCTGCTGGACGGCTTCGGCACCCGCCTCCAACCGGGCCCGGTTGACGCCGCAGCCGACTGCGCCAGCTGCGCGCGCCACGACGCACCTCTCCGCGCCTTTTTCCAGGAGTCACCCGCCACAGGACGACATCCGCACCTGAGCCCAGCACTGCCGCCGTGGTTTCCATCGCCGACCACAGCTGAGATGCAGTCAGATCGCTGCCTGACCGCACCACCAACTCACCGCTGTCAAGCCAGGGATACGGTGGCCGGGTGAACGGATGGAACATACCGGCCGGGTCAGTTGCGCCCACCTGGCGCCCCGACGTGCCGGGCGCATTGCTGTCCCTTCTGGGAACCGATGAGAGGGCCGTCGCGTTCTTCGCCGGCGTCGCGGACCTCGACGCGGCCGATCCGGACTCCCACGAGTTGGAGGAAGGGGTCCGGCTCGCCTCTGAGGCCCGGCTGGAGCAGTTCGCGCGAGCCGGTTCGGGAGACGCGTTCTGCTTCGTCGGCGAAGGCGGTGAAGAACGCCCCGTGGTGTATGTGAGCCTTGACGGCGAGGCCGGCCTGCTTGCGCTCGGACTTCTGGAGTTGGTGCAGTTGTGTCTCGTGGCGCCGTGGTGGCGAGACGCCCCAGGCCGGACGGCCGAAGAGCTCCAGGCGGTCGCCGACGAGTACCGGGAGGACGTGCCTGACTTCGACCGGCGACGCGGCCGTGCGGCCCAGGCGCTCGGTATCGACCTGGATGAACTGCCTTCCGAGGCAGCGGTCCTGGCCCGGCTCATGGAGCTCTCCCGGGGCCTGGTAGCTGAGGCTTGCCTCGTCGTCGGGTACGAGGGCGATCCGCTCGAACCCCTCTTCAACGCCGCCCGCCCCTGATTGGCCGACCACCGGGCCCGGCAGGCCCCTGGGGCTGGTGCGGGTGTGATCGACGTCCTTGAGCACGGCGGCGCGCCAGACCCCGGTGGGTGATCTTCACTGTGACGTACATGTCGCGCGGGCTTATTGATCTTTTCGGCGACAGCCCGCTGCGACGCTCGTAGGATGCCTGAATGCCGAAGCCGCGAACAGCCGCCGTGGTCGGTGACGTGGCCTGCCCACCAGGCCGCGGATGCGGGGTATCGCGTCCAGCAGGGGCATGAGCTGGGTGACGTCGTGACGGTTTCCGCTGGTCAATGACACCGCAAGGGGCGTTCCGTGCCGGTCCGTGATCACATGGGTGCTTGCTGCCCCGGCGGCCGCGGTCGACCGGCGAAGGTCCGGTGTGATCCCCCCTTCAGGGCCCGGACGTGCGAGCCGTCGACCGCGGCGTCCTCCATGTCCAACAGTCCGGCCGACCATCTCCTTGCCGAAGCGCGCCGCCACCTCGCCTACGCCCTGCGCGGCCGGCCTCACCAGCCCGGCCTGGACGACCGCATCGTGCAGGCGGCCGTCGACGACTTCACCCGACCCGTCGGCCGGGGCCGGAGGATGACCGCCGACCTGCGCGCCCTGTACCCGGGCGACGTCGAGGACCAGGCCGTGCTGCGCCCGCTGACCCGCAGGCGGTCCGCGCCTCAGTACGAGCGGGCCCGCCTCGCTACTGGCGCTCTGGCCGCCCGGGGTCGCGCCGCGCGGCGAGCGGAGCGCCTGGGCTCTCGCCCCCGGCCGTACGCCGTCGCGGTGCCCGCCGCTTCGAGGTCGCACCCGCGACCGTTCCGCTCCGGCCCGAAGACTCCGCCCCCGGCCCTTGGAGCCCGAGTCCGGCATTGGCTGTATGACGGTCAGGTCGCGGTCGACGGAGGCGCTCCGGGCTCCGGTTGAGTGGCGGCGGTGGGAGGCGTGCGCACCGTCAGGGTTGGGCAGCATCCGCCAGGGGGGAGCCTGTGTCCCGCGGGCCGCTGACTGACGCGGAACCCTATGGTGTAGCGGCCGTTGTTCGAGAGCCGGAGAGACTTCAGGGATGGAGTTGGTGCACGGTGGAACGACGCATGCCGGTGGCGACGCACTGGGGCAGCTTCGTAGCCGTGGTCGATTCGGGTCAGCTGGTGCGCATTGAGCCCCGGGGTGATGACCCCGCGCCGTCGCCGATCGGCCCGGGCATGGTGACGGCTGCTGAGGACAGTGCGCGTGTGCTGCGACCCGCGGTGCGCAAAGGGTGGCTCAATGGCTTACCGCGCGCCGATGAAACGGCCAGAGGTGCGGACGCCTTCGTAGAAGTCAGCTGGGACGACGCGCTCACGCTGGTGAGCGAGGAATTGCGCCGAGTGCGCACACAGCACGGGGACAGCGCGGTGTTCGGCGGCTCGTACGGCTGGGCCAGTGCGGGCGGCTTCCACAATGCGCAGGGTCAGCTCCAGCGGTTCCTGGCGTTGGGTGGGGGCTACACCGACTCGCGCAACACGTACAGCACCGCCGCTCTTGAGGTCATCCTTCCGCATGTGATCGGCGGGGCTCCGTGGAGCTACCAGTCCCGGATGCCGATGTGGGACGAGATCGCCGAGAGCTGTGAGCTCGTGGTGGCGTTCGGGGGGCTGGCTCTGAAGAACAGCCAGGTCAACCCTGGCGGGCTGGCCCGGCACCAGACGCGGGACCTGCAGCGGAAGTGCCGTGAGGCCGGGGTGCGGTTCGTGAACGTCAGCCCGATTCGCAGTGACACCGCCGACTTCCTCGACGCCGAGTGGCTGCCGGTCATCCCCAACACCGACACCGCCTTGATGCTCGGCATCGCGCACACGATGCTGGTCAACGACTGGTACGACGAGGACTTCCTCACCCGCTGCTGCGAGGGGTTCGACCGCTTCGCCTCCTACCTGACCGGCGACGTGGACGGCGTCGTCAAGGACGCCGACTGGGCCGCGCGGATTACGGGCATCAGCCGCGACACGATCCCCGATCTCGCCCGTCGCCTGTCCACACAGCGTTCCCTCATCATGGTCAACTACGCCATACAGCGGGCGGACCACGGTGAACAGCCGATCTGGATGTCGGTCGTGCTGGCAGCCATGGCGGGTTCGCTGGGCCGGCCCGGCTGCGGCTGGGGCGCGGGCTACGCGACAATGGACGCGACCGGTGTTGCCCCGGGCCGACCGTCTGTGGCGTCGATGCCGCGGGCGGCGAACCCTGTTGCGGACTTCATCCCGGTCGCCCGGATCGCCGACACCCTGCTGGAACCGGGCGCGACCATCGACTACGACGGTCAGCGCCTGACCCTGCCGGACCTGCGCCTGATCTACTGGTGCGGAGGAAACCCCTTCCACCACCACCAGGACCTCCACCGCCTCACCCGAGCCTGGCAGCGCCCGGACACGGTGGTGGTCCATGAAGCCTGGTGGAATACCACGGCGAAGTTCGCCGACATCGTGCTCCCCGTCGCGACCAGCCTGGAGCGCGACGACTTCGCCGCGGGGTTCTCCGACCCTCACCTGGTCGCGATGCCGAAGGTCCGCGAGCCGGCCGGCGAGGCACGCACCGACCACCAGATCTTCGCCGCACTGGCCGCCCGGCTCGGCTATGAGCGCGAGTTCACCCAGTCGCGTTCCGAGATCGAATGGGTCCGGCACCTCTACGACCAGACACGGGCGAACCTCGGCGACGACGCGGCCCTGCCAAACTTCGACGACTTCTGGCAACGCGCCTGCGGTGTCGAACTGCCGGCACTCAGCGGTCCGTTTCCGGGCAGCTTCGAAGCACTGCGCTCCGATCCGCAGCGCTTTCCCCTGACGACGCCGTCGGGCCGGATCGAGATCTTCTCCGAGGAGATCGACTCGTTCGGCTACGACGACTGCTCCGGACATCCGGCGTGGTTCGAACCCGTGGAATGGCTTCACGCCGACCTGGCGGACCGCTTCCCGCTGCACCTGATCTCGAATCAGCCCGCCTCACGCCTGCACAGCCAGTACGACAACGGTGGCCACAGCCTCAAGTCAAAGATCCACGGCCGCGAGCCTGTAACGATCAACCCGCAAGATGCGGCATCTCGCGGTATCGAGAACGGCATGATCGTGCGTGTCTTCAACGACCGAGGCAGCTGCCTGGCGGGCGCGATCCTGTCGGACGCCGTCATGCCGGGCGTCATCCAGCTGTCCACCGGAGCGTGGTGGGACCCAGCCCAGCCGGGCCGGAGCGGAACCTTGGACCGCCACGGCAACCCCAACACCCTCACCGGGGACCGCGGGTGCTCGCGTCTGTCCCAGGGACCCAGTGCGCACAGTGCTCTCGTCGATGTCGAGGTCTACGACGGGCCGGTCGATGAGGTACTCGCCTTCACACCACCACACCTCGAACAGTGAAACGAAGCCAACTCAACGGTATGCCGTGTTCACCCTCGTCAGGTGTCAGGTCGGCAGGTCCGACCGGTGCCCAGCATCCACTCGGACCGTCGCGTCGCCGTAACTGCGTGAATACGCTACGCAGTCATGACTGCACTTCAAGACCTCAAGTACGGCCAGTGGTTCAGGGGCGCCGATGTCGATGGCGACGGGTTCATCACCCAGCACGACGTCCGCAAGATGAGCGAGCGCTACATCAGCGCCCGTGAGACCACGCCTGATGCCGAGACCGTCCGCCGGCTCATCGAGGGGATGGACCAGTTCTGGTCGAACGTCATCGCCCCGATGGACCAAGACGGCGACGGGAAGGTCGATGTGCGGGAGATGACCGAAGGCTTCAAGAGTGTCCTGACCGACCGAGCGTTCTACCCGCACCAGATTGCGCCGGTCACCAACTGCTTCTTCGACCTCGTCGACCTCAACGGAGACGGCAAGATCGATCAGGCCGAATTCCAGCAGATGTTCAGCTCGGTCGCCGCCGTCCCCGGCGAGGACTGCGCCGCCGTCTTCGCCGCTCTGGACCTCGACGGTTCCGGCGGACTGAGCCGTGACGAGTTCCACCAGGCACTCGAAGAGTTCTTCTACGGCAACGACCCCGACGCTCCCGCCAACCACATCTTCGGCAAGGTCACCGCCTGACAGTCCCCGGATGTGCCCCCGGCCCAGCGCTCATGCCAAAGCCTCAAGGCGGGCGACTGGAGACGTGCGCGCCACCCGTCGCCTGCCGGCCCTTCGTGACGCCGAAGGAGACCTGCACAACTGGCGGCGCAGCCCGATGCGGGATCTCCTTGACCCTTGATCGAGTGCTCGTACCTTCCCGGGGCGTCGGTACTGGGAGTGGGGCCGGCTGCTCCCGAAGGACGCGGCCAAGCGCACGGGGGACGTTGTCCGCTCCCGGCCCGGGGGCGATCGAGGATGTCGGTCATGAGCTGCGGCTGTGGCGGCGGGTCTACCCGCCCACCGGCCGGGTGGGCCTGGTGCCAGTGGTGTTCGTGTTCGCGGACCACCGAGGCGAAGGTCGACAACACGGTCGCCGTGCTGGAGGAGGCCGGCCGCCGCTACTGGGCGCCGCGCCGGTACGACACCCTCTACCCGAAGGCGGTCACCGCGCGGGACTACCGCCAGGCGGTGCCCGTCGTCGTCACCACCCTGGAGCAGCTCCGGGAACGGGGCGCGGACGCGGCGGTGTGGCGGCGGCTGGGACGGGAGGGCGAGCAGACGCTGACGGCCGAGCAGGGGGCCCGCGCCGACGCGGAGGACAAGCGGCGCCGTGCCGCTGAGCGGGAGGCGGAGCGCCCCGTGTGCAAGCGGTGCGGAAGGAAGTTCACCGACCAGTGCTGGGAGGAGACCACCGCGCACCGGACGGCCTGGAACGCCGGGGACGTGTCCGTGTGCGGCGACTGCCAGGCCGGCGACGTTGCCCGCGAGGAAGCCGCTCGTCTCCAGGCTGCCGTGCCACCGGAGCCGGAATACGACCACGACCAGGAGCCGGGCAAGCTCCGCAGCCTGTTCCGCCGCAGCGGCTGACCCCACAGCGCGCCGCCGCCTCTCCCGCCGTTCAGCGAGGGTGAGTCCTCCGGACGCAGGTCCGGAGGACTGTGCGGGGCTTGCTTCCGTGTCGGACTCCGACAAGGCCCACGAGGACGGCTCGGATCTGCACCTTGGCGCCGCTCGAGCTTCATTACCGGAGAGTCCCCAGGTAGCCGGTGTTGTGCCCCATCGCGATGTGTTGACCGCAAGCGTGCGGGCGGCGGCGTCGGGGCGGCTTGACCAGGATTTTCAAAGACACTTGTCAAGGTTGTCGCTAGCGTCGGTGGCTGACAGCGACTCGTCTGCCGGGGCAGGCGAGGGTGATGGACAGGCATACCCCCATCACCACCTTCCCCACCGGGGCAAACCCGGTGGGACGGCCGGCCGTCCGTGTACCTGCCCGGCACCCGCCCGTATCCGACAGCCCGCCGCCTGGCGGGCGGCGCCCTGACCGTCCGTGTCACTGCTGTCGAGGGGGGCTGCAGATGAGTGGTGCTGGAGGGATCACGACCCTGGTCATCCGCGACGGCGGGGTGCACTCGGTGGGAGTCTTCGGCGAGCTGGACACCTTCACCGGCGATGAGCTGGTCACGGTTGTCCGGCAGTGCCTTGAGCAGCAGCCCGTCCGCCTGGCGGTGGACCTGTCCGCGGTGTCGTTCTGCGACGGGGCAGGAGTCAGGGCTCTGATGAAGATGAGGGGACTGGCTGCGCAGGTGGGGACGGAGCTCGTCCTGACGGGCCGGCGAGCGCCGGCCCTCATCCGGGTGCTGGAGATCACGGGATGCGACGTACTGTTCGGGCTGCGCCAACGCCCGGCAGCACACCCCGACGCGTCGGCCTGCTGACCGGGACACCAGGCCGGCACCTGTGAGGCCCGGGATCGTCCCCTCGGGGAGGCATCCGGTTCCCGGATATTTGAGAATGAACAGCAAGGGTTCGGGCGGATATGCCCGTTCGAGCGCGCCGACACGAGGGATACGGACGGTGGCGCGCTGCTGGGCCCCCTGCACGGCGGTGCACCGGGCCCAGTCCGAAAGCCGCCCCGGCGCCTGTTGCCAGTGCTTCCTCGGATCTCCTCCGGTGCGGGACTGGTGGCTTCGCGGCCGAGGCGACAGCTGCCCTGCAGGCGAGGGCGCGCCCGTTCTCCGTTGTGTGCATGACCCGCGGATGCCGGGGTAGGCGCGCTGCCGTCGGCCCGTGGCAGGCCGCCGGCGTGCAGGGATTAGGGGAGGGACGCATCATGACGACCGTGACTGCGGCGAAGACGGACACGAACGTAGCCGGTCTGCCGGAGGTCGCCGACCCCTCCCGGGTTGCGCCGAAGGACGCCCGGCAGCTGACGCGCCTGTTCTTCGACCAGCTCGCGGTCCTCGAGGAGGGCACCCCCGAGTACCAGTACGCACGCAACACGCTGATCGAGATGAACATGTCCCTGGTCCGCTTCGCGGCCGGCCGCTTCCGCAGCCGCGGGCCGGAGGAGATGGAGGACATCGTCCAGGTCGGCATGATCGGTCTGATCAAGGCGATCGACCGGTTCGAGCTCACTCGGGAGGTGGAGTTCACCTCCTTCGCCATCCCCTACATCGTCGGCGAGATCAAGCGGTTCTTCCGCGACACCACCTGGGCCGTGCACGTACCTCGCCGGCTGCAGGAGGCCCGCGTCCAGCTCGCCCGCGCCACCGAAGAACTCCGCAGCCGCCTGGGCCGCACCCCGACCGTGAAGGAACTGTCGGAGCTGATGAGCCTGCCCGAGGACGAAGTCAGGGAGGCCCGCCTGGCCTCCAACGGCTACAACTCCACCTCCCTGGACGCCGCCATCAGCACCAGCGAGGACGGCGAGAGCGCCCTGGCCGACTTCATCGGCACCGACGACCAGGCTCTCGAACTCGTGGAGGACTTCCACGCCCTCGCCCCGATGATCGCCGAACTCGACGAACGCAACCGGCAGATCATCCACATGCGCTTCGTGGAAGAACTCACCCAGGCCCAGATCGGCGAACGCCTCGGCGTCTCCCAGATGCACGTCTCCCGACTCCTCTCGCGCTGCCTGGCCCGCCTGCGTGAAGGCATGCTCAGCATCAGCTGACAGCAACACGCGCCTGTGGCCCGGCCTCCTGACCACACCACCGCACAGCGCTCAACCGCACCGGCAGCCGAGGTTTGGGTCGCCGGAGGTTACCGCCTGCACCTTGTCGAACATGCCGCCACCTTCGGCATCGATATGGAGATCAGCACACGCACCTGGGACCGAAGGGCTTCACTCCGATCCCCAAGCCAGCTGGCGAGGCTGCTGCGGGTGGTCAGGGTGTCGGGGGCGTCCGGTCCCAGCACCCGCACAACGTCTGAGCTTCGAGTGGTCAAGCGGCCTGTGCGGCAGCGGGGGTCAGCAGTGTGTCGGTCTCGGTCAGGCGCAGCAGGTGCGCGGGCTGGGCCTGCAGGCCGGTGACGAGGAGCCGGCCGCCCTCGGCCAGAAGGCGGCGGCGCAGCTTGAGCAGGAGGTTCAGGCCGGTGGAGTCCATGAAGGACACCCCGGACATCTCCAGGTGCAGGGTCTTGCCGTCGAGGGGGATGACCAGCGTCGCCTCTTCGAGCGCGGGGCACGAGTCGAGATCGATCTCCCCGGCCACGGTGACGACGGTGCGGTCGGAGTGCTGCTGGGTGGTGACGGTGAGGTCGTTCATGGTTCGCCCCTCGCTTTTCGGGGGGTCGAGCCCATCACACCCCCGGGCTGGGGGGTATCAAGCGCGTGACGTGGGGGCACGCACAGTCGAGCAAGACAAACCCGTACCGCGGCCCGGCCACTCGCAGTGACCTTCAGGGGCGGTGCGGGGTCTCCTACCAAACCAGGCTGGTTGTCCGTCCAACGTCGCACAAACCGTGCCTCTGCCGCCAGCATGCGCTTGCAAAGGTTGTCTCCCGGCAACGGTGCCGCTGCCGTCCATCGGGCGAGGAAGCAGGGGAAGGACGAGGAGCGTCACGTACCACGGCGCGCGGGAGGCGGGCTTGGCCTGGGGTGTGTCGTCGATCGGATAAACGTGGTGGTCAGGGGGTACAAAGGCTTCAGGCTCGTGCGGTTGCAGGAGCCGGAGCACGCCCGCTTGAAGGGCTGCTCCCAGGCATGAACGAAGGATTCGACAGGTATGGCCAGCGGCACCGTGAAGTGGTTCAACCCCGAGAAGGGCTTCGGCTTCATCGAGCAGGACGGCGGAGGTCCGGACGTCTTCGCGCACTACTCCGAGATCCAGGGCAACGGATACCGCGAGCTGACCGAGGGCGAACATGTGACCTTCGACATCGGCCAGGGCCAGAAGGGCCCGCAGGCGCAGAACATCGTCCGCGGCTGAGCGGGCAGGGAAAAACGTAGAGTGAGGCGGCTGTCCGGTCCGGCAGCCGCCTCACTCATGCAACGGCGCAAGACAATGAGTCGATTCCAGCCCGGCCCCCTCCTCCGAGCCGGTGTAGTTCGTCCTGTACGACGTCGACGCGAGCAGCGGGCCCGTGAACATAGGTCAGCTCCACTGCGACGGGACGCCCGTCGTCGCCGAGCGCCAGGACGTCCAGCCCGGTGCCGTCGATCTCCACGCGTTCGCCCAGCAACGACACCGGTGCCCGATGGTAGGGAGGCTCGGGCGGGGCGGTGGCGTCACTGCCCTGTCCGGGCGCGGCCTCCAGCGACGCCTTCGAGATCCCCAGCCGCTTGAGCAGGTCGTAGAAGGTGGTGCGGGCCGGCATCAGGGCGTGGTACTCGTCCGGGTGCGCGCGTCGCAGCGCTGTGCGCACCCGTTTGTACAGCCGGGAGAAGGTGCCCGCCGACGTGCCGCGCTGGGCTTTGCCCTCCTGGCGGATCAGCGCCACCACCCGCTCGTCGACGTTCCCGTTGACTGTGCTCGTGCGTAGCCACCCTTGCCCTGGCCGGATGGCAGGTCTTCGACCCCCTCTTGCACGCAGCCCACATCCGCACCCGTCTTCCGCACGGCCCCGGCGGCCAGGTGTGAC
>NZ_JBIURQ010000002.1:0-760473 GCF_044740925.1 Streptomyces sp. NPDC088254
TCCTCCGGGCGCTTCCCTTCGGTCTTGCGTTTCCGACTCTATCAGATCTTTTTCCGATCCGATTTCCTCGGTGCTTTCCGGTTCCCGCTCTCGCGTTTCCCTTCCGGCGTTTCCGACTCTATCAGATCCTTTCGGCCCTGATTCCCAGTCAGAGGGGGTTGTCTTCCCGGCCGCTCGGGCCGTTCCGACGAGTGAGACTTTAGCGGATTCCCCGCCGCCGAAGCGAATCGGGGCCCGCGTCCTTTCGAACGCGGATTCCTCATTTCGCGAATACGCACGCCAATGAAACGACGACAGACCAATGGACTGCTCGTCGAGAGTCTGGTGAGGTACTTGCGGAATGGCTGTCCGGGGACCGACCGAAGTCGGCGCTCACGTCGGACAACTCGGAGAACACTACGTATCGACCCGGGGTGTGTCAACCCGCCTCCTCGGCGGTCCCGCGCGGCGTACTGTGGGGGGTCATGTTCATGCGTACGTGCAACCAGCAGTGGTGGGCCGCCTGAGGGCGGCCGGACTCACGTATGCAGTCAGCGGCCGCCGCCTCGGCGGCCGTTCTCGTTTCTCCCTCCTGAGAGCCGGCCGGCGGGCGCGGCGGTCATCGACCAGGAGGTGGAGTGATGAAGAGGGTCTTCAGCGGGGTCAAGCCGACCGGGCATCTGACGCTGGGGAACTACCTGGGAGCCATGCGCCGGTGGGCCGAGGTGGACCAGCACCGGGCGGACGCCTTGTTCTGCGTCGTCGACCTGCACGCGCTGACCGTGGACCACGATCCGGCGCGGGTGCGTCGGCTCAGCAGGCAGACGGCCACCCTGCTGCTGGCGGCCGGGCTGGATCCGGCCTTGTGCACCCTGTTCGTGCAGAGCCACGTGGACGAGCACGCGCGGCTGTCGTACCTGCTGGAGTGCGTGGCCACCGACGGCGAGATGCGTCGGATGATCCAGTACAAGGAGAAGGCCGGACGGGAACGCGAGCGCGGCGGGAGCGTGCGGCTGTCGCTGCTGACGTATCCGGTGCTGATGGCCGCGGACATCCTGGCCTACGCGGCGGACGAGGTGCCCGTGGGCGACGACCAGGCGCAGCACGTCCAGCTGACGCGGGATCTGGCGTTGCGGTTCAACCAGCGCTACGGGCAGACGTTCGTGGTGCCGAGGGCCACGCATCCCGCGGTGGCCGCCCGGGTGATGAACCTGCAGGAGCCCGCGTCGAAGATGGGCAAGAGCGAGGACTCCGGGCCGGGGATCGTCTACCTGCTGGACGAGCCCGACGTGGTGCGCAAGAAGGTCATGCGGGCCGTGACCGACAGCGGCCGGGAGGTCGTGTACGACCGGGCGGGGCGGCCAGGGGTGGCGAATCTGCTGGAGATCCTCGCGGCGTGCACGGGCGGGAACCCCGAATCCCTCAGCGCCGACTACCGGTCGTACGGCGCTTTGAAGAAGGACACGGCGGACGCTGTGGTCGAGGTCCTGAAGCCCCTGCAGGCCAGGCACAAGGAGCTGTGCGCTGACCCGGCGCATGTGGAGGGGGTGCTGAGGGAGGGTGCGGAGAAGGCCCGGGCGATGGCCCGTCCGGTGGTCGACTCCGCCTATCGCGCGATCGGGCTGCTGCCGCCGGTGCCGGAGCCGCTGCTGAACGCGGCGCGGTAGGCGCGCGGGCTGGTGGCGAGGCGCGATGCGAAGTGCTGGCGCATCGTGACCTCGCTGCCGAATCCGGCGCGGCGGGCGACCTCTGGCATGGGGAGGTCGGTGCGTTCGAGGAGTTTCTGGGCTGCGGCGAGCCGCTGGTCGAGGAGCCAGCGCAAGGGGGTGGTGCCGGTCTCGGCGGTGAAGTGGCGGGCGAAGCTGCGTGGGGACATGCCGGCGTGAGCGGCCAGGTCCGCGACGGTCAGGGGTTGGTGGAGGTGGCGCAGGGCGTGTTCGCGGACGGCGGCGAGGGTGTCGGCGTCGTCGGCAGTGCGCGGGGTGGGTCGTTCGATGAACTGGGCCTGGGTGCCGGTGCGGAAGGGAGCGGTGACCATCGATCGGGCGATGGTGGCGGCTGCCTCGGCTCCGTGCGCGATGCGAACGAGGTGGAGGCAGAGGTCGATGCCGGCCGCGGTGCCGGCGGCGGTCCAGACGTTGTCGTCCTCGATGAAGAGGGCGTCGGGGACCAGGTCGACGCGGGGGTGATGGGTGCGCAGGAGGTCGACAAGGCTCCAGTGGGTGATCGCGCGGCGGCCGTCGAGGAGGCCGGCCTGGGCGAGGGTGAACGCTCCGCCGCACAGGGCGGCGAGGGTGGTACCACGGGCGTGGGCGCGGCACAGGGCGTCGAGGACGGGTTTCGGTGCGGGGGTGAGGTGGTCGTCGAGGCCCGGGACGAGGATCAGGTCGGCGTGGGAGAGCCAGGAGAGGGCGCGGTCGGGGAGGAGGGTGAGGCCGCCGCGCATCGGGATGGGGGCCGAGGTGTCGGCGGCGACGCGGCGCAGGTCGAAGGCGGGGACTCCGCGGTCGGTGCGGTCGCTGCCCCAGACCTCGGTGATGACGGAGACGTCGAAGGCGCGGATGCCGGGAAAGGCGACGAGGGCCACACGGTACGGGTTCTCCATGGTTGGCAGTAAACCATCGATCACTGACTTTCTGCCCTCTGTGAGCAGTGTCGGTACAGCGGCAGGATCGTCGGCATGGAGATTTCACAGAACGCCGCGCTGCTGGTGGTGGACGTGCAGAAGGGCTTCGACGAGGCCGGTTTCTGGGGGGTTCGGAACAACCCGGGCGCCGACGACAACATCGCTGCGCTCATCGACGTGTGGCAGGGGTCGGGCCGGCCGGTCGTGTTCGTTCGGCATGACTCGTCGAAGCCGGACTCGCCGCTGCGGGCCGGGTACGCGGGAAACGAGTTGAAGGGGTACGTGGAGGAGCGGCGCGGCAGGGGAACAGGTCCGGACCTGTTCGTCACGAAGAGCGTGAACTCTGCTTTCTACGGGACGCCGGATCTGGACGGCTGGTTGAAGGCCGCGGGGATCTCGCAGCTCGTGGTGGCGGGGATCCAGACGAACATGTGCGTGGAGACGACGGCCCGGATGGGCGGGAATCTCGGGTACGACGTGCTGCTCGCCTACGACGCGACGTACACGTTCGACCTGGAGGGGCCGTTCGGGTGGCGGCGGAGCGCGGACGAGGTGGGGCAGGCGTCGGCGGTGTCGCTGCACGGGGGCGGTTTCGCGCGGGTGGTGACCACGAAGGAGGTCGTGGACGCGGCGCGGTGAGGTGACTGCCCCCCGGTGGGCGGGCGGCGTCAGTCCTTTGTGCCGGAGGCCAGTTGGCGGCTGCGGTCGCGGGCGGCTTCGAGGGCCGCGATGAGGGCGGCGCGTACGCCGTGGTTCTCCAGTTCGCGGATGGCGTTGATGGTGGTGCCCGCCGGGGAGGTGACGTTCTCGCGGAGCTTGACGGGGTGTTCGCCGCTGTCGCGGAGCATCGTGGCCGCGCCGATGGCGGACTGGACGATGAGGTCGTGGGCCTTGTCGCGGGGCAGGCCGAGCAGGATGCCGGCGTCGGTCATCGCTTCGACCAGGTAGAAGAAGTAGGCCGGGCCGGAGCCGGAGAGGGCGGTGCAGGCGTCCTGCTGGGACTCGGGGACGCGCAGGGTCTTGCCGACGGAGCCGAAGATCTCCTCGGTGTGGGCGAGGTCGGCTTCGCCCGCGTGGCTGCCGGCGGAGATGACGGACATGGCCTCGTCGACGAGGGCGGGGGTGTTCGTCATGACGCGGACGACGGGAACGCCGGCGGTGAGGCGGTCCTCGATGAACGCGGTGGTGATGCCGGCGGCTCCGCTGATGACCAGGCGCCCGGCGGGGACGTGCGGGGCGAGTTCATCGAGGAGGGCGCCCATGTCCTGCGGCTTGACCGTGAGGATGAGGGTGTCGGCGGTCTTGGCGGCTTCGGCGTTGGTGACCGGGACGACTCCGTGGCGGCTGCGGAGTTCCTCGGCCCGCTCGGCGCGGCGGGCGGTGACGAGGAGGTCGGCGGGGGGCCAGCCGCCTCGGAGCATTCCGCTGAGAAGGGCTTCGCCGATCTTGCCGGTGCCGAGGACTGCGACTTTCTGGGCCATGGCGGGGTGTCCTCCGGAGGGGTGCGTCGTCCTGAGGGCATCCTCGCATCCGGGGTGGGCCGCGTGGTGCGGTCGTCCGGCAGGCGGGACGTCGGGCGGGGCGGTGGAGCGGGGCCGGCGCGCGGTCGCGGGCGGGCTGTCATGCCGTACGCCTGCGGAGTGTCGCCGCGCCGAGGCCGAGGACCAGCAGGGCGCAGCCGGCCACGATGAGGACGTCGCGGACGAAGGTCGCCGTCATGTCGGTGTGCCTGAGGACCTCGTTCATGCCGTCGACGGCGTAGGACATGGGCAGGACGTCGGAGAGGCCTTCGAGGGCGGGGTGCATCTCGTCGCGCGGGGTGAACAGGCCGCACAGGAGGAGCTGGGGGAAGATCACCGCCGGCATGAACTGGACCGCCTGGAACTCCGAAGCGGCGAAGGCGGAGACGAACAGGCCGAGGGCCGTGCCGAGGAGCGCGTCGAGCAGGGCCACCAGGAGAAGGAGCCAGGGGCTGCCCGTGACGTCGAGGTCGAGGAACCAGACGGCGAGGCCGGTGGCCAGGGCGGACTGGATGATCGCGAGGGCTCCGAAGGCGAGGGCGTAGCCGGCGATCAGGTCGCCCTTGCCGAGGGGGAGGGCGAGGAGGCGTTCCAGGGTGCCGGAGGTGCGTTCGCGCAGGGTGGCGATGGACGTCACCAGGAACATCGTGATCAGCGGGAAGATCCCGAGGAGGGAGGCTCCGATGTCGTCGAAGGTGCGGGGGCTGCCGTCGAAGACGTAGCGGAGCAGGAACAGCATCGCGCAGGGGATGACGATCATCAGGGCGATGGTGCGGGGGTCGTGGCGGAGCTGGCGCAGGACGCGGGCCGCGGTGGCGGTGGTGCGCGAGAGGTTGAGGGTGCCGGTGGGGGCGGGGCGGGTGGGTGTGGTCATCGGGTCGTCTCCTTTTCACGGGCGGACCGCGTCGCCTCGTCGACGAGGTGCAGGAAGGCCGCCTCGACGGTGTCGGAGCCGGTGCGGGTGCGGAGGGCGTCGGGCGTGTCGTCGGCGAGGATCTCGCCCTCGCGCATGAGGAGGAGCCGGTGGCAGCGCTCGGCTTCGTCCATGACGTGGGAGGAGACGAGGAGGGTGGCGCCGCGGGAGGCGGCGATGTCGTCGAAGAGGTTCCACAGGTCGCGGCGCAGGACGGGGTCGAGGCCGACGGTGGGTTCGTCGAGGACGAGGAGTTCGGGAGCGCCCAGGAGGGCCACGGCGAGGCTGACGCGGCTGCGCTGGCCGCCGGAGAGGTTGCCGGCGAGTGCGTCGGTGTGGCTGGTGAGGTCGACGTCGGCGATGGCCCGGGTGACGTCGTCGTGGCGGCGGTCGGCCGCCGGGCGCCCGGGGTCGAGGATCGCGGCGAAGTAGTCGAGGTTCTGGCGGACCGTGAGGTCGGCGTAGACGGAGGGGGCCTGGGTGACGTAGCCGATGCGGGTGCGCAGGGCGGGGTGTCCGGCGGGCCGGCCCAGGACGTCGAGGGTGCCGGTGACCTTGGCCTGGGTGCCGACGATCGCGCGCATGAGGGTCGACTTGCCGCAGCCCGAGGGGCCGAGGAGCCCGGTGATCTGGCCGCGCGGGACGGTGAAGTCGAGGGAGCGCAGCACCGTGCGGGGGCCTCGGACGACGGTGAGGCCTCGGGCCTGGACGGCGGGTGTCCGGTCGGCGTCGGGAGGCCTCGGAGGCTCTCCGGAACTGTAATTCATCATGTGATGAATAATGCGCCTCGGACGGGGCGCCGTCAAGAGGGGCGAGGGCGGGCGGGGCGTCGTCGAGAAGGGCCGGGCCCGTGGAACATGCGTGTGCGGCGGCCCCGGAACCGGGAGCCGCCGCACGGGAGAGGTGTGGTCCGCGGGGTCAGGGTCGGAGGGCGACCAGGAACGCGACGTCGTACGTCTCCTCGACGATGCCGTCCGGGAAGACGGTCAGGAGGTGCCGGCGCTCCTCGTCGAGGAAGGCGTCGGCGCTCTCCCCGGCGTGGACGAGGAAGATCGAGTGGCTGCCGATGTTGGCCAGATGGGTGTCCAGGGGGACGCGGCGGCTCCAGCGGACCTGGCCGCGGGCGAAGTCCAGGGGGTCGGTCGGGCCGGCCAGGACCGCGTGCGTGCCGTCGCCGTTCCTGCCGGCGGTCCGCTCCAGGCCGAAGTGGCGCTGGACGCGGTCGGTCTGGGCGTCGATCCAGGGCACGTCGAGTGCGGCGGCGTTCCACCACAGGACGAGGGCGCCACCGGGGCGCAGCACGCGTACGGCCTCCGGGACGGAGCGCGCCGGGTCCGTCCAGTGCCAGGACTGGGCGTAGGTGAGGAAGTCGACGGAGGCGGTGGCGAGGGGGAGTCGGTTGCCGTCGCCTCGGACGACCGGCACCTCGGGGAGGGCGCGGCGGAACTGCTCGGCCATGCCGTCGCCCGGTTCGACCGCGATGACGTCGGCGCCGCGGGCGTGCAGGAGGGCGGTCGCGATGCCGGTGCCCGCGCCGATGTCGGCGACGCGCGCCCCGGCGAGCGGACGGTCCGCCATGGTCTCGATCGCTTCGAGGAGGGCGGGCGGGTAGGAGGGGCGGTTGGCGGCGTACTGGGCTGCGGCGGAGCTGAAGGAGAGCGCTCGGCCGGTGTGTGCGGGAGCCGTCATGGGGCCATCGTGGCCGGGGCGGGCGGCGAGGGGAACGGGGCCTGCGGGTGCGCCGGGGCGGGCGGCGAGGGGAACGGGGCCTGCGGGTGCGCCGGGGCGGCTCAGATCCGGCGGCGCTTCTTCGACGGGTTGCCCGTACGGCGGCCGGAGCGGCGTTCGTACTGGACGCGGGCCGCCTCGTACTCCTCGCGGTGGAGCTTCTCGCCCGGAGCCTCGGTGAGCGAGCGGAAGAAGTAGGCGAGCAGGGAGCCGACGAAGCCGATGGCCAGCAGACCGCGCAGGGAGGACTGGCGTTCGGGGTCGTGGCGCTTGGTGAAGCCCTCCAGGGTGTGCCGGAAGGCCAGCGCGCTGCACACCGCGAACATGACGACGACCAGCAGGGTCACGAAGCTGCCGCTGTCGGCGATCGCGAGGCCCTCGTAGGCGAGGCGCAGCACCAGGCAGGAGCCGACCGCGGCGGCGAGGGACCCGACGGACGCGGCGGCCCGGCGGGCGGCGTAGCCCTGGTCGTGGTCGACCCAGGTCGTGCCGAAGAAGCGCAGGGGCTCGGGGCGGGGGCCGGTGGCGCCGCCCCGGGCGC
This sequence comes from Streptomyces sp. NPDC088254, assembly GCF_044740925.1. Taxonomy (NCBI): domain Bacteria; kingdom Bacillati; phylum Actinomycetota; class Actinomycetes; order Kitasatosporales; family Streptomycetaceae; genus Streptomyces; species Streptomyces sp. NPDC088254. The sequence goes on from NZ_JBIURQ010000002.1 coordinate 7,308, forward strand.
CGTTGTCGTCGCTCACATGACGATTATGGCCGCGGGCGGGGCGGGCTCCCCGGGTGGGGCCGGAGGTGGGCGGGCTTCCGTCGGGTTTCCCGTGAGGTGTCCCGTCGGGCTTTCCGTCCGGCCTTCGAACCGGTCGAACCGGTGGGAGCCCGCCCGTGCCGTGCGGGTCAGCCGCAGCGTGAGGCCACGTAGCCGTCGCTGCCCGTGCGGACATATGCGTCCGAGACGTACTGGCCGCTGCCGATGTTGTCCCAGATGTTCGACGTGCCGTACGGGCCGCTGACCGATGTGCCCGGCGTCTGGCAGTAGATCGCCACCGAGGCCCCTTCGGGCAGGACGCGGACCACGCCGTAACCGGTGCCGGGACCGCTGCGGACGTTCAGCCGGACGCCCGGGGCGACCGGATAGGAGTTCACCGCCACGGCCGCCCGCCGCACCGGCTCCCCGCCGCCCTCGACCTCTTCGACCTGCTCGACAGACATGACTGAACCTCCCCCGTGAACCCCCATGACCTCCATGGGGGGAGACGTTGATTCCCTGGAATCAGCGGCTGAAACGCATGTATGCAATTCGAACACGGGGGCCTGGCAAGCCTCCTCGGTCCCGTCAGCCTCATCGACTAGGCTCCCTGCGTCGCGCGCGCCGATTCGCGGCCGAACAGCACGGGGGTGGTCCATGGCGCCACAGCGCAACGCCGGATCGGATGCGGAAGCGGAACTTCCCGAGTACGCCGGCCACTACCGTCTGGAAGCGTGTCTGGGCTCGGGCGGGATGGGCGTGGTCCACCTGGCCCGCAGCACCTCGGGGATGAAGCTCGCGGTGAAGGTGGTGCACGCCCGGTTCGCCGAGGACCCCGAGTTCAGAGGGCGGTTCCGGCAGGAGGTCGCCGCCGCGAGACGGGTGAGCGGGGCGTTCACCGCACCCGTCGTCGACGCCGACCCGGAGGCCGGACGGCCCTGGATGGCCACGCTGTTCATCCCCGGTCCGACCCTCTCGGACCAGGTGAAGCGGAACGGGCCCTTGAGTACGGGTGAGTTGCGACGGCTGATGGCCGGACTCGCGGAGGCCTTGCGCGACATCCATCGCGTCGGCGTCGTCCACCGGGATCTGAAGCCCAGCAACGTCCTGCTCGCCGAGGACGGCCCGAAGGTCATCGACTTCGGCATCTCCCGGCCCAAGGACAGTGAACTGCGCACCGAGACAGGAAAGTTGATCGGCACCCCGCCGTTCATGGCGCCGGAGCAGTTCCGGCGGCCGAGGGAGGTCGGGCCCGCCGCCGACATCTTCGCGCTCGGGTCGGTCCTGGTGCACGCGGCGACCGGGCGGGGGCCGTTCGACTCCGACAGCCCCTACGTCGTCGCCTACCAGGTCGTGCACGACGAGCCCGATCTCACGGGCGTGCCGCAGGTCCTCGCCCCGCTGGTCCAGCGCTGTCTGGCGAAGGAGCCCGAGGAGCGGCCCACACCGGACGAGTTGATGCGGGAACTGCGTTCGGTGTCGGCCTCGTACGACACACAGGTGTTCATACCGGCGCCGCGGGACCGGGACGGGGACCGAGAGAGGGACCAGGACCAGAAGCCGGACCGCGATTCCCTCCGTCTCACCGGTCAGGCGGACGCGGCCGGCGAGGACACCCCCGGGGGCAGTCGGTCCGCCTGGAGCCACGGGGACTCCGACGGCGACGGGCACGCCGAGAAGGGCGGGGCCGCCACGCCCGCGCCCCGCACCCGGCGTCGGCTGCTCCGGCCGATGGCGGTCGCCGCGGGGGCGCTGAGCCTCGTCGCGGGCGGGGTCGCCGCCGTCCAGTGGGCCGGGGGCGCGCCCGCGCCGGGGCCCACCGGGGGGCGGACGGCGCCGGCCGGGTTCTCGGCGTGGAGGTCGGACCCGGTGTCCGACGCGCAGACCGCGCCCGAGTGCTCCTACGGCGCCGGGAAGCTCCTGTGCGCCCAGGCGGGGACGGTTCTCGCGCTCGACCCCGCCGACGGTTCCCCGGCCTGGCGGCACACCGTCGAGGCGCCCCTCGGCAGCGGGGCGCCGGTGCTCGTCGGCGGTCTGGTGCAGCCCCCGGCGCACCTAGCCCCGCGGCTGGAGGCGCTCGACCCCGCCTCAGGCGAGGTGCGCTGGACGGCGGACGTGCCCGAGTACAACGCGCTGCACGCCGTCGGCGACATGCTGCTGCTCACCTCCCCCGACGGCACGGTCACCGGCGTCGACGGCGCCACGGGCAGGACCGCGTGGAGCCGTACGGTCCCCGGGCAGCCCGCGCCGTACTTCACCTCGTTCGCCGGCGATCCGCTCGCCTACGTGACGAGCACCTCCGACTCGGGGAGGACCTCCGTCACCGCCGTGGACCCGGCCACGGGCGCCGTGCGATGGCAGGCGGGGCTGGACGGCACGCTCACGGCCGTCGGCAGCCATGACGGGGCCCTGTTACTGCTGTCGGTCGAGGACCAGACCGGGTACACCGACGCCGTCGTGCGTTACGACCCCGCGTCGAAGTCGACCCGCCGGGTGAAGCTGCCGGTGACCCGCCAGGACCCGCAGGCCGGCGTGCGCGGGGACGTCGTCTACCTGCTGAGCACCGGCGGGGCGCTGGAGGCCGTCGACATGGCGGGGCGCCGCGTCCTGTGGCAGCTGGAGACCGGCGTGAGCCGGGGCTCGGAGCCGGTCTCCGACGGCCGGCATGTGTACCTCGTCGGCGCCGACGGACGGCTCCTCGGGGTCGACGCCCGCGCCGGGCGGCTGCTCGGGCAGACCCCGGCCCGCCTCGGCGCGCACGGCGACCGGGTGGCGGCCTCCCTGCCGGCGCCCGTCGTCGCGGACGGGCGCGTGTACGGCAGCGCGCCCGACGGCACCGTCTTCGCGGTGGACGGGGGCGACCCGGCGGGCTGGTGACCCCGCCGTCGCCCCCGCGGCACGGGATCAGCCCAGCTTGGACACGTCCCGCACGGCGCCCTTGTCGGCGCTCGTCGCCATCGCGGCGTAGGCGCGCAGGGCGGCGGACACCTTGCGCTCACGGTTCTTCGGGGCGTACGTCCCGTTCAACGCCTGCTCACGGCGCGTGAGTTCCTCGTCGTCGACGAGCAACTCGATCGTGCGGTTCGGGATGTCGATGCGGATGCGGTCGCCGTCCTCGACGAGGGCGATCGTGCCGCCGGACGCCGCCTCGGGCGAGGCGTGGCCGATGGACAGGCCCGAAGTGCCGCCGGAGAAACGGCCGTCGGTGATCAGGGCGCAGGCCTTCCCGAGTCCGCGGCCCTTCAGGTACGACGTCGGGTAGAGCATCTCCTGCATACCGGGGCCGCCCTTGGGGCCCTCGTAGCGGATGACGACGACGTCGCCCTCCGTGATCTGCTTCAGCAGGATCTTCTCGACGGCCTCCTCCTGCGACTCGCAGACGACCGCAGGGCCCTCGAAGGTCCAGATCGACTCGTCGACGCCGGCCGTCTTGACCACGCAGCCGTCGACGGCGAGGTTGCCCTTGAGGACCGCCAGGCCGCCGTCCTTGGAGTAGGCGTGCTCGGCGGAGCGGATGCAGCCGCCCTCGGCGTCCTCGTCCAGGGCCGCCCAGCGCTCCGACTGGGAGAACGCCTCGGCGGAGCGGACGCAGCCCGGCGCGGCGTGCCACAGCTCGATCGCCTCGGGGGACGGCGAGCCGCCGCGCACGTCCCACGTCTTCATCCAGTCCGCGAGGGACGGGCTGTGGACGGCGTGCACGTCCTCGTTGAGCAGGCCCGCGCGGTGCAGCTCGCCGAGGAGGGCGGGGATGCCGCCGGCTCGGTGCACGTCCTCCATGTAGTACGTGCGGTCCTTGGCGACGTTGGGCGCCACCTTGGCCAGGCACGGGACCCGGCGCGAGACGGCGTCGATCTCGTCGAGGCCGAACGGGACGCCCGCCTCCTGCGCGGCGGCCAGCAGGTGCAGGATCGTGTTGGTGGAGCCGCCCATCGCGATGTCCAACGCCATCGCGTTCTCGAACGCCGCGAAGGTGGCGACGTTGCGCGGGAGGACCGTCTCGTCGTCCTGCTCGTAGTACCTGCGGGTGATGTCCATGACCGTGCGCGCGGCGTCGACGTAGAGCCGCTTGCGGGCGGTGTGGGTGGCGAGGGTCGAGCCGTTGCCGGGGAGCGACAGGCCGATGGCCTCGGTCAGGCAGTTCATCGAGTTGGCGGTGAACATGCCGGAACACGAGCCGCAGGTCGGACAGGCGTTCTCCTCGATACGGAGGATGTCCTCGTCGGAGATCTTGTCGTTGACGGCGTCGGAGATGGCGTCGACCAGGTCGAGCGTGCGGACCGTGCCGTCGACGAGGGTGGCGCGGCCGGACTCCATGGGGCCGCCGGAGACGAACACCGTGGGGATGTTCAGCCGCAGGGCCGCGTTGAGCATGCCCGGGGTGATCTTGTCGCAGTTGGAGATGCAGATCAGGGCGTCGGCGCAGTGGGCCTCGACCATGTACTCGACGCTGTCCGCGATCAGGTCGCGGGAGGGCAGGGAGTACAGCATGCCGCCGTGACCCATCGCGATGCCGTCGTCGACGGCGATGGTGTTGAACTCGCGCGGGATGCCGCCGGCCTCGACGATCGCCTCGCTGACGATCCGGCCGACCGGCTGGAGGTGGGTGTGACCGGGCACGAACTCCGTGAAGCTGTTGGCCACGGCGATGATCGGCTTCCGGCCGATGTCCGCACCGGGTACACCGGAGGCGCGCATAAGGGCGCGTGCGCCCGCCATGTTGCGGCCGTGGGTGACTGTGCGGGACCTCAGCTCGGGCATCGCGCTCGCTCCTTCAGACAGATAGGGCTGCTGCCGAGCGTACGCCGGTCATCCAGGGACCGGGACGATGTGTCCGGGATGCGGGACGCATGTCTCGCCTGAGGGGCGGGTGCGGCTCCCGGTCACGGCCCGGCGAGGTGTCCCTGCACGACCGGCGCGACCCGGGCGACGATCTGTTCGACGTCCGCCGACGCCAGCGGTTCCACCTTGATCACGTACCGCAGCATCGCCATCCCCACCAGCTGGGCGGCCGCCAGTTCGGCGCGCAGCTCGGCGTCGGGGAGTTCGAGCTGCGCGGCGACGCGGCGCAGGAGCTGGGAGGCGACCAGACGGCGGAAGACGGCCGCCGCGGTCTCGTTGGTCACCGCCGAGCGGACGATGGCCAGGACGGGCGCACGGGTCGCCGGGTTCTCCCAGATGCCCAGGATGAAGCGGGTGAGGCGCTCGCCGACCTCGGCCGGCGGGCCGTCGGCGAGGGCGTCGGGCGCGTCGAGCGCGGGCGCGAACGCGACCTCGATGGCCGCCGCGAAGACCTGCTCCTTGGTGCCGAAGTAGTGGTGGACGAGCGCCGAGTCGACCCCGGCGGCCTTGGCGATGCCCCGCACGGACGTCTTCTCGTAGCCGCGCTCGGAGAACTCCTCGCGGGCCGCGGTCAGGATGCGGTCGCGGGTGTCGCCGGACTCGGTGCGCGGAGGCCGCCCGCGACGGCGCGCGCCGGTGCCGTTCACCAGCGGGGCACCTTCGGCGCCGACGCGAGGTGCAGTCGCGTGAAGGCCAGGGCCTCCGCGAGGTCGGCCTCCCGTTCGGCTCCGGACATGGCGCGCCGGGTGTTGACCTCGATGACGACATGGCCGTCGAAGCCGCTGAGCGCGAGCCGCTCCAGCAGTTCCGCGCAGGGCTGCGAGCCGCGGCCGGGGACCAGGTGCTCGTCCTTGGCCGAGCCGTTGCCGTCCGCGAGGTGGACGTGCCCGAGGCGGTCGCCCATACGGTCGAGCATCTGGATGGCGTCCGTACGGGCCGTCGCGGCGTGGCTGAGGTCGATCGTGAAGTGCCGGTAGTCGTCCTTGGTGACGTCCCAGTCCGGCGCGTAGGCGAGCATCTCGCGATCGCGGTAACGCCAGGGGTACATGTTCTCGACGGCGAACCGCACGTCCGTCTCGTCGGCCATCCGCCAGATTCCGGTGACGAAGTCGCGCGCGTACTGGCGCTGCCAGCGGAAGGGCGGGTGGACGACGACGGTGCCGGCGCCGAGCCTCTCGGCCGCCGCGCGGGCCCGCTGCAGCTTGACCCACGGGTCGGTCGACCACACCCGCTGCGTGATCAGCAGGCACGGGGCGTGCACGGCGAGGATCGGCACCTGGTGGTAGTCGCTGAGTCTGCGGAGCGCGTCGATGTCCTGGCTGACCGGGTCGTTCCAGACCATGACCTCGACGCCGTCGTATCCGAGGCGCGCGGCGATCTCGAAGGCCGTCGCCGTCGACTCCGGATAGACCGAGGCCGTCGACAGGGCGACCTTCGCATCCGGGATGCGCACGACTGGCTCTGCCATGGGGGACAGGTTACGGGGTGCGGTCGAGTGCGAGCCGGGTCCCCGGCGGCCGTTGTGGTGTTCGCCACGACGCCCACGACGGGCTCCGGTGGATTCGCGCCGAATGCGCAGGGGCTTGCGCAAGCACACGCCCGCGCGTGTGACTGACGGGGCGGCAGACGGAGGGGGGCGTGTGTGGATGCGCGCCGCGGCGGGTCGGCGGGGACGGTGACGGGGGGTGGCGAGGGCGCTTACGCGCGCGTGGCTGCCGGCGGGGAGGGTGGCGGGGCTGTAGCGGGGGCGCAGGCCTCCCGATGGGGCGGCTGGGACGTCGGTGGGGCGGCGCTCACGCGTGTGTGCCCCGTCGGCGGGCCACGAGGAGCCGCCTCGTACGCTCACGCGCACGTGCGGCCCGCTGGTCCGATCGCGCACGCGGGCCGACCGGCTCGCGCACGTGCACGTGTGCCCCGCCGGCTCGCGCACACGCGGCGTGTGGCCTGCCCGCCATGCGCACGCGCACGTGTGGTCCGCCTCGTTCTACGCCGAGCCCATGTGGTCCAGGCGGCGCAGGATGACGCCCTCTCTCAGGGCCCAGGGGCAGATCTCCAGGGTCTCCACACCGAACAGGTCCATCGCGCCCTCGGCGACCAGTGCCCCGGCGAGGAGCTGGCCCGCGCGGCCCTCCGAGACGCCGGGCAGCTCCGCGCGCTGGGCGGCGGTCATGCCGGCCAGGCGCGGCACCCAGGCCTCCAGGGACTCCCGCTTGAGCTCGCGCTGCACGTACTGGCCGTCGGTGGAGCGGGCGGCGCCGGCGAGGCGGGCGAGTTGCTTGAAGGTCTTCGACGTGGCGACGACGTGGTCCGGGGAACCGAAGCGGCTGAACTCCCCCACCGTGCGGGCGATCTCCGCGCGCGCGTGCCGGCGCAGCGCCCGGATGTCCTCGGGGTCGGGCGGGTCGCCGGGCAGCCAGCCCGCCGTGAGCCGGCCCGCGCCCAAGGGGAGGGAGACGGCCGCGTCGGGCTCCTCGTCGATGCCGTACGCGATCTCCAGGGAGCCGCCGCCGATGTCCAGGACGAGCAGCTTGCCCGACGACCAGCCGAACCAGCGGCGGGCGGCGAGGAAGGTGAGCCGGGCCTCCTCCGCACCGGTGAGGACCTGGAGCTCGACGCCGGTCTCGTCCCGCACACGCGCGAGGACGTCGTCGGCGTTGCCGGCCTCGCGCACGGCGGACGTCGCGAACGGCAGCAGGTCCTCGACGCCCTTGTCCTCGGCGGCCTGGAGGGCCTCCTGGATGACCGTGATCAGCCGGTCGACGCCTTCCGCGCCTATCGCCCCGCTGTCGTCGAGGAGTTGAGCCAGGCGCAGTTCCGCCTTGTGCGAGTGCGCGGGCAGCGGGCATGCGCCGGGGTGCGCGTCCACCACCAGCAGGTGCACCGTGTTCGATCCCACGTCGAGGACACCGAGTCTCATGAGGGGAAACGCTACTGCCAGGCGGGCTCCGCACGGTCCCCGGTGTGCTTCCTGAGACGGTGTCGCGCCGTCCCGCGGGCGACTTACCCTGGAGGCGTGCCAAAGACGAAAAGCGCGAAGCACGACAAGAACGCCACCTCGAAGAAGTCGCGCAAGGCCGCCCCGCAGGGGTCGCCCGCCGACCCGCCCGGGGACGAGAAGGGCCTCGACTTCGCGCGCGCGTGGGTCGAGTTCCCCGACCCCGCCGACCAGGAGCAGGTCTTCCGGTGCGACCTGACCTGGCTGACCTCGCGCTGGAACTGCATCTTCGGCAGCGGCTGCCAGGGCATCCAGGCGGGCCGCGCCGACGACGGCTGCTGCTCACTGGGGGCCCACTTCTCCGACGAGGACGACGAGAAGCGCGTCGCCGAGCACGTGGCGCGCCTCACCCCGGAGATCTGGCAGCACCACGACGAGGGCACGCGGGGCGGCTGGGTCGCGGAGGACGAGGACGGCTCGCGGCAGACCCGCCCGTTCAACGGATCGTGCATCTTCCAGAACCGTCCCGGATTCGCGGGCGGCGCCGGCTGCTCGCTGCACATCCTGGCGCTGCGGGAGGGCCGCGAACCGCTGGAGACCAAGCCGGACGTCTGCTGGCAGCTCCCGGTGCGGCGCACGTACGACTGGATCGACCGGCCCGACGACACACGCGTGCTGCAGGTGTCGATCGGTGAGTACGACCGGCGGGGCTGGGGTCCGGGCGGTCACGACCTGCACTGGTGGTGCACCTCGGCGACCTCGGCGCACGGCGCGGGCGAGCCGGTGTACGTGTCGTACCGGGCGGAGCTGACCGAGCTGATGGGCAAGGCGGGCTACGACCGGCTGGTCGAGCTGTGCGAGCAGCGGCTCGCCGCGCAGCTTCCGCTGGTGGCGCCGCATCCGGCGGACCCGGCGGGCTGAGGGAGGTTCTGCCGGGCGGCTCCGTCAAGGCGCCCCGGTGTCGCCGTCGCCGCCGCCCTCCCCGCCGCCGTCGCCCGGTGGCGGTGTGGAGACGCCCGGGTCCGGTGTGGACGGATCGGGGGTGGGCTCGGGGTCGGCGGTGGCCGGCGGGGGGCTGGAGGCCGGGGGCGTCGTGGGCGGGGCCGTGGGGCTGGGCGCGGGTCCCTGCGACGGGGGCGCGCCGGTGGGGCGGCCCGGTCCGGGATCGGCGGGCGCGGGCGCGACGCCGTAGCCGTCGATGGAGACGACCGCGCCGGCCGGGGCGATCGCCACGCGTGCGTGCCAGTGCCCGGCGGGTTCGCGCAGACGGTCGACGTACACCTTGACCGTCGTCGAATCGCCGGGCTCGATCACGCCCCGGGAGCGGCTCAGGTGGAGCCAGGGGGCGGTGGCGGTCGCGGACCAGCGGATCGGCTCGGGCGCGTCCGGGGCCGCGGTCAGGGTGATCAGAGTGGTGGCGCCTTCGGTGCCGGCCCGCACGGAGAGGCGGCCGACGCCGTGCTCGCCGAGTCCGGCGACGCTGATGACCTCGACCGAGACGTCGGTCTCGTCGCCCGCGGAAGCGCGCCCGCCGGGCCGGGTACTGGCGTTGCCGGCGTTCTGGTAACCGCCGGCGGCCGCCGAGTCGAGTCCGCCGGGGTCGTGTGCCTCGCTGGCGGCGGGGTTGCGTCCGTCGGCGCCCTCGGTGGTCGGCGTACTCCGGTAGGCGGCCCAGAGGGCGATCACGGGCGCGGCGACGACGGTGGCGACGACGGTCGTGGTGACGGCACGCGCGCGTAGGCGGTCGCGGCGGGCGGCGCGGTCCTTGGGGGCCATCGGGAAGCCGCGCCGGTCGAACCGGGGGGCGGCCGCGCCCCGCGCGCGGGAGAGGCGGGCGGTGGCGGCGCGCAGGGTCGCGCGGGGTGCTTCCAGCACGGGCAGCTCGGCGGGGGTGACGCCGGCGCCGGGCCAGCGGCCGGGGACCGCGCGTTCGGCAGCACGGCGGCAGCGCGGGCAGTCGTCGACGTGCCGGACGAGTTCGCGGCGCAGGGCGGCGCTCAGCACGAGCTGGTCGTCTCCGGAGAGGCGGTCCACCCCGGGGCAGCCGCCGGTCTCGACGACGGCGAGGGCGGCGCGGGTGCGCTCGACCTCGCAGGCGGCGGTGGCGAGCAGCTCGCGGGCTGCGGCGTGCTCCATCCCGAGAACGGCGGCCACCTCGTGGGCGGCGAGCTGATGGCGTACGGCGAGTTCCAGCGCCTCGCGCTGCTCGGGTGTGGTGCCGGCCGCCTCCGGCCAGGCGAGCAGGGCGAGTTCACGCCGCCGCTGCTGCTGCCGGGCCTCGTCCGCGAGATCGGCGAGGGGCGCTTCGGCGGGCTTCGCGCCGCTCGCGCCGGGGGCGTTCGACCGCCCCGCCGCGTGCGTGCCCTGGCGTTTCCGCCGGGCCTCGGCGAGCTCCCGCAGACACGCCCAGCGGGCCAGTGCGTACAGCCATGCCCTGCGGTCGCCCGGAGCGTCCGGGACGCGCTGACCGCGTCGCTCGGCGAGGGCGAGGGCGTCCGCGAGGGCTGCGGTGGCCGCGTCGTGCTCGCACAGGACGGACAGACAGTAGGTGAACAGCCCGTCGAGGTACGGCTCGTAGGACGGCTCGCTGCGGCCGTGCGGTCGCCGCGCCGGCGTGCGCGCCTCGGCGCGGTCGCACACCTCCCGGTGCGCCCGGTGTGCGCCGGTCGTGCGGGTCGGGGTCTGCGGACTGCTGCTCATCACCCGTGCGACCGTAGGCGGCGCGGAACTGCGTGTTCTGCCCCCTTGAGTCCTTTTAATCCGTACGGGTGAAACGATCCCTCATACGGGTCGGGAGCGAAAGGTGCATACGGGGGTCGTCCCCCCGTGGGGGAACGCCGGGGGCGCACGGTTGTCCACAGGCGCGGACCGTTGTCGGTGGCTGCGGTTACGGTTTCCCCATGGCTGCCCGTACGAAGACCACCAAGGACCGTCCGTCCTACCGCTGCACGGAATGCGGCTGGCAGACGGCCAAGTGGCTCGGCCGCTGCCCCGAATGCCAGGCGTGGGGCACGGTCGAGGAGTACGGCGCGCCCGCGGTCCGTACGACGACGCCGGGGCGCGTCACCACCTCCGCCCTGCCGATCGGCCAGGTCGACGGCCGTCAGGCCACCGCCCGCCCCACCGGCGTGACCGAGCTGGACCGTGTGCTCGGCGGGGGCTTGGTGCCGGGTGCGGTGGTGCTGCTCGCCGGGGAGCCGGGCGTGGGCAAGTCGACGCTCCTGCTCGACGTGGCCGCCAAGTCGGCCAGTGACGAGCACCGCACGCTCTATGTGACCGGTGAGGAGTCCGCGAGCCAGGTCCGGCTGCGCGCCGACCGCATCGGCGCCATCGACGACCACCTCTACCTCGCCGCCGAGACGGATCTGGCGGCCGTCCTCGGCCACTTGGACGCGGTGAAGCCCTCGCTGCTGATCCTCGACTCGGTGCAGACCGTGGCCTCCCCGGAGATCGACGGCGCGCCCGGCGGGATGGCCCAGGTCCGCGAGGTGGCCGGGGCCCTCATCCGCGCCTCCAAGGAACGCGGCATGTCCACGCTGCTCGTGGGCCATGTCACCAAGGACGGCGCGATCGCGGGGCCGCGCCTGCTGGAGCACCTGGTCGACGTCGTCCTGCACTTCGAGGGCGACCGGCACGCGCGCCTGCGTCTCGTGCGGGGCGTCAAGAACCGCTACGGGGCGACGGACGAGGTGGGCTGCTTCGAACTGCACGACGAGGGCATCACGGGCCTCGCGGACCCGAGCGGCCTCTTCCTGACCCGTCGTGACGAACCGGTCCCGGGGACCTGCCTGACGGTCACCCTGGAGGGCCGCCGCCCCCTGGTCGCCGAAGTGCAGGCGCTCACCGTCGACTCGCAGATCCCCTCCCCGCGCCGGACGACCTCCGGCCTGGAGACGTCCCGGGTGTCGATGATGCTCGCGGTCCTGGAACAGCGGGGCAGGATCAGCGCCCTCGGCAAGCGGGACATCTACTCCGCGACGGTCGGCGGGGTGAAGCTCTCCGAGCCCGCCGCGGACCTGGCGATCGCCCTCGCGCTGGCCAGCGCCGCCAGCGACACACCCCTGCCGAAGAACCTCGTCGCGATCGGCGAGGTGGGCCTCGCGGGCGAGGTAAGACGGGTCACGGGCGTGCAGCGCAGGCTCGCCGAGGCCCACCGTCTGGGCTTCACGCACGCGCTCGTGCCGGGCGATCCCGGAAGGGTCCCCGCGGGCATGAAGGTCCTGGAAGTCGCGGACATGGGGGACGCCCTGCGGGTCCTGCCACGGTCCCGTCGCCGAGAGGCCCCACGGGAGGGGGAGGACCGCCGGTAGACTTTGCCCAGGTCTCGCCCGTCCGTACGAACCGAGTGCGCGCAGCGGGGACGCCCCAGAACCTGCGACCGGAGGAGTGCAGTGGCAGCCAACGACCGGGCGGCAGCTCATGGAAAGTCCGGTGGCAATTCCGGTGCCGAGGGCCTGATGCGTGCCTCGCTGAGCGCGGTGGCCCCCGGCACGGCTCTGCGCGACGGCCTGGAGCGGATCCTGCGCGGCAACACCGGCGGGCTCATCCTGCTGGGCTCCGACAAGACGGTCGAGGCGATGTGCACGGGCGGCTTCGTCCTGGACGTCGAGTTCACGGCGACCCGGCTGCGCGAGCTGTGCAAGCTCGACGGCGGCATCGTGCTCTCCTCCGACCTGTCGAAGATCCTTCGGGCCGGCGTCCAGCTGGTGCCGGACCCCACGATCCCCACGGAGGAGACCGGCACGCGGCACCGCACGGCGGACCGCGTCAGCAAGCAGGTCGGCTTCCCCGTCGTCTCGGTCTCCCAGTCCATGCGGCTGATCGCGATCTACGTCGACGGCCACCGCCGCGTCCTGGAGGACTCGGCGGCGATCCTGTCCCGCGCGAACCAGGCCCTCGCCACCCTGGAGCGCTACAAGCTCCGCCTGGACGAGGTCGCGGGCACTCTGTCGGCGCTGGAGATCGAGGACCTGGTGACGGTCCGGGACGTGTCCGCCGTGGCCCAGCGCCTGGAGATGGTGCGCCGCATCGCCACCGAGATCGCCGAGTACGTGGTTGAGCTGGGCACCGACGGCCGTCTTCTCGCCCTCCAGCTCGACGAGTTGATCGCGGGCGTGGAGCCCGAGCGTGAGCTGGTGGTCCGGGACTACGTGCCGGAGCCGACGGCCAAGCGCTCCCGCACGGTCGACGAGGCGCTGTACGAGCTGGACGCGCTGAGCCACGCCGAGCTCCTCGAAATGCCCACGGTGGCGCGGGCGCTGGGCTACACCGGCTCCCCCGAGGCCCTCGACTCCGCGGTCTCCCCGCGCGGTTTCCGGCTCCTGGCCAAGGTCCCCCGCCTTCCCGGCGCCATCATCGACCGCCTGGTGGAGCACTTCGGCGGCCTCCAGAAACTCCTCGCCGCGAGCGTCGACGACCTCCAGACGGTCGACGGAGTGGGCGAGGCGCGGGCCCGCAGCGTCCGAGAGGGCCTCTCCCGTCTGGCGGAGTCCTCGATCCTGGAACGCTACGTCTGACACAGCCCGCGGCTGCGGCATGCGAGCCGCGGGCCGATTGTCCGCCCTAGGGCGCGTTTCGCCCTAGTCGGCCTTCAGCACGAACGACGTCTGCGCCTTCGCAAAGCCCGGGACCTTCGCCTCGACCAGGTAGGTCCCCGGTCCGGCCACCCCCGGCGGCGGCGTCGCGCACTTGGGTGCACCGGGCTTGCGGTCCCAGGTCACGGTGTACGTGAGGCCGCTCCCGCCGGCCACGCGGTACAGCCGGCTGCCCGCACCCTTGGGGCAGTCGTCGGAGGACCAGTAGTCGTCCTCCGCCCCCGCCTGAGTGATCGTCAAAACTGCTTTCGCGGGCCCGAGATCGACCTTGCAGTCACTCCCTGAGGAGTTCTTCGCCGTCAGCTGGAACGTGGGCTTCTGTCCCGGCGAGTAGGTGTTGCGGACACTGCGCAGGCTCAACGTCACCACGCTCGCGGTGCAGTTGGGCAGCGTGGTCCCGGCCGGCAGGACCGTGGCGGACGTCCCGGCACTGGAAACGCCGTCGCTCACCACACCCCCGGCGCCCACCGCGGACCCACCGTCGCCCGCACCGGCGCCACCGGAACCGGTCCCGGCTCCGCCACCCGAACCCGACGCGCCCCCGGAGCCGCCCACGGCCCCGGACCCGCCCGATCCACCCGATCCGCCAGAGCCGGAACCGGAGCCCTCATCGCCCGACTCGTCGCGGCCGCCGGGGTTTTGACTGATCGCGGGCCCTGATCCGGACGGTCCCGGAGTGATCGAAGGCGCGGGATTCTTCCCGTTGGGACCGTCCGCGCCGTTGCGTCCGCCACCCCCGCCCGAGGCCACGATCCAGGTGACCAGCAGCGCCAACAGGGCGACCACGGACAGCAGTACGACCCTCCGTCGCCAGTAGATGGAGGAGGGAAGCGGCCCGACCGGATTGCGCAGAGATCCCACGGCGCAAACTGTACGAGAGATCGCGCCGTTCACCGGCCCCACCCGCCGCCCGGAGAACAACTTTTCCGGATCATCATCCCGGACACGACTGCTCCGCCCTCGACTTGTGCCCTTCCCACCGCCACCAGTCACACGAGGTGACGACGACGGCCTCCACGCTCACCATCCGTGACCGGGGCGGAAGGAGCCGCCTCCCTTCGCATTCGCGCCGCTTGCACCTCTGGCCACAGCCGCCTGACGCTCCGGCCGCGACCGGGAGGGCGCGGTCCCACGGAAGATCCCCGTGGCCCGCCCCACAGAGTGGCGGTACGCGCGCCCCCCTCCCCTCATGGCAGGATCGGTAGGGCCATGACTGCGCCCACCAAGCCCCCGTACAGCAGCCCCGCCGACGCCGGCACCGCCCCCGGTCCCCTGCTCGACGAGCAGGTCACCGGCGCCCACCTCCATTCCCCCGTCATCGACTGGTTCGACGACAACGCCCGCGACCTGCCCTGGCGGCGGCCCGAAGCCGGCGCATGGGGCGTGATGGTCAGCGAGTTCATGCTCCAGCAGACTCCCGTCAACCGGGTCCTGCCCGTCTACGAGCAGTGGCTCGCCCGCTGGCCGCGCCCCGCCGACCTGGCCGCGGAAGCCCCCGGCGAGGCCGTACGCGCGTGGGGCAGGCTCGGCTATCCGCGCCGCGCCCTGCGGCTGCACGGCGCGGCGGTGGCCATAACGGAACGGCACGGCGGCGACGTGCCGTCGGACCACGCTCAACTCCTGGCGCTGCCCGGCATCGGCGAGTACACGGCCGCCGCGGTCGCCTCGTTCGCGTACGGGCAGCGGCACGCCGTGCTGGACACCAACGTCCGGCGGGTCTTCGCGCGCGCGGTCACCGGTGTCCAGTACCCGCCGAACGCGACCACGGCCGCCGAGCGCAAACTCGCCCGGGCGCTGCTGCCCGAGGAACAGGAGACCGCCGCGCGCTGGGCGGCCGCCTCCATGGAACTGGGGGCGCTCGTCTGCACGGCCAAGAACGAGACGTGCGGGCGCTGCCCGATCGCCGCACAGTGCGCCTGGCGGCTCGCGGGCAAGCCGGAGCACACCGGCCCGCCCCGCCGGGGGCAGACGTACGCCGGCACCGACCGCCAGGTGCGCGGCAAGCTGCTCGCCGTCCTGAGGGACGCTCACGCGCCCGTGCCGCAGACCGTTCTGGACCGCGTGTGGCACGAGCCGGTGCAACGCGCGCGTGCGCTGGACGGGCTCGTCGCGGACGGTCTCGTGGAACCGCTGCCCGGCGGCCAGTACCGCCTGCCGCTGACGTGACGCACAGCCAGTTCACGGCCGTCGCACAGGCTCGGCGCTTGCGCACATCTCCGTAACGGGCTTCCGTCACACTCGCTCGCGACCCAAAACCCCCCATAGGCACGCCGATCGGTCGGTCCTCTTACCCCGAACTCATTTCCGTTACACAACCGACGGACAGCCGAGCGCTGGCCGCAGGCTGCCTCGGACAGTGCCGTGACAACACCTCCGTAGCTTCTCTTCCGTGGCCGCAGCGGCAAGGGCCACAGACCACGAGCAGGACACCGGCGGACCACGGTCGGCCGGAACGGGGACACGGAGGGTGTTGAACATGGCGCAGGGAGAGGTGCTCGAGTTCGAGGAGTACGTCCGCACTCGGCAGGACGCGCTGCTGCGCAGCGCCCGCCGACTGGTCCCGGACCCGGTCGACGCCCAGGACCTGCTCCAGACGGCGCTGGCCCGGACGTACGGCCGCTGGGAAGGCATCGCGGACAAGCGGCTGGCCGACGCCTACCTGCGCCGCGTCATGATCAACACCCGCACCGAGTGGTGGCGGGCCCGCAAGCTGGAGGAGGTGCCCACCGAGCAGCTCCCGGACGCCTGCGTGGACGACTCCACCGAGCAGCACGCGGACCGCGCCCTGCTGATGGACGCGATGAAGGTGCTCGCTCCCAAGCAGCGCAGCGTCGTCGTGCTGCGACACTGGGAGCAGATGTCCACGGACGAGACCGCCGCCGCCCTCGGCATGTCGGCGGGAACGGTCAAGAGCACGCTGCACCGGGCGCTCGCCCGGCTCCGTGAGGAGCTGGAATCCCGCGATCTGGACGCACGCGCGCTGGAGCGTGAGGAGCGGGAGCGTTGCGCGGCGGCCTGACCGAGGCCGGGCCCCCACGGGTCCGGGGGATCTTCCAGGCGGCGATCACGGCGATGACCGTGCTCGCCGCCCTCGGGCTTTTGGCCTCCGCCTGCGCCACCGGGGGGACCGGCGCGCGCGACGAGGGACCGGCCCGGGGCGACGCCTCCCTGGGCGCCGCCTCGTCGGGCGCCACCCCCGCCGCGGCCCCGACCAGCACCTTCGACCGTGTGGACGCGGTCCGTCTGGTCAAGGACGATCCGGCGGTGTCGGCCGAGGTCAAGCGCGGGCTGAAGCCCTGCGTCGGCGACGAGTGGCCGGTCGACGTGTCGTACGGCGACCTCACCGGCGGCTCGGAGGACGACATCGTGGTGAACGTGCTGACGTGCAGTGACGTCGTCGGCGTCGGTTCGTACGTGTACCGGCGAGCGGGCGACGGGTACACCAACGTGTTCAAGGCGGAGGAGCCGCCGGTCTACGCGGAGGTGGACCGGGGCGGCCTCGTCGTGAGCAGGCAGGTGTACGAGAAGGGCGACCCGGTCTCCAGTCCTTCGGGCGAGAATGTGGTCACCTACCGCTGGGTCTCGGGCCGGTTCGTCAAGGAGTACAGCTGGCACAACGACTACAGCGTCGTGGGCGACGACGCGACGCCGCCGCCGTCGGCCGGCGGCTGACCGGGCCGGTCGCACGGGGGAACGCCGTCGGGGAACGTGGTCGGGCGAAGTCCCCCGGCGAGGTCGTCGGGCAAGGTCGTCGGAGAAGAATCGGCCGTCGGGTGAACCGTTCGGGCCCTCCGGACCGATGAACCAGTGAACGACCTGAGCGCTCCGGGCGTCCCTTCTAGGGACACTCGGACAGCGAAGCGACAGATCATGCCCGAGATCCGACCGCCGAGCCACGACCGAGCAGACACGACCGACCAGACACCACCGAACCGAACACGACCCACCGAGACGCAAGCGACCGGCTCACCACGAGCCGGCTCACGAGCGGCCATACGCACGAGGACTGAGAGCACCGGGATGGCAGACCAGACCCACGTCCTGTTCGTCGAGGACGACGACGTCATCCGCGAGGCCACCCAGCTCGCCCTGGAGCGGGACGGCTTCGTGGTCACCGCGATGCCCGACGGCCTGTCCGGACTGGAGGCGTTCCGGACCGACCGGCCCGACATCGCGCTGCTGGACGTGATGGTGCCCGGCCTGGACGGCGTGAGCCTGTGCAGGCGCATCCGCGACGAGTCCACCGTGCCGGTGATCATGCTCTCCGCGCGCGCCGACTCCATCGACGTCGTCCTCGGCCTGGAGGCCGGCGCGGACGACTACGTGACCAAGCCGTTCGACGGCGCCGTCCTGGTCGCCCGTATCAGAGCGGTGCTGCGCCGGTTCGGTCACGCAGGCGGCGGCGACCGGTCGGACCAGGACGCGTCGGCGGTCGGGGGCGTGCTGACCTTCGGCGAGCTGGAGGTCGACACCGAGGGCATGGAGGTACGGCGGGCGGGCCGGCCGGTGGCGCTCACGCCGACCGAGATGCGCCTGCTGCTGGAGTTCTCCTCCGCCCCGGGCACGGTGCTGTCCCGGGACAGACTGCTGGAGCGGGTGTGGGACTACGGCTGGGGCGGTGACACGCGGGTGGTCGACGTCCATGTGCAGCGGCTGCGGACCAAGATCGGTCAGGACCGCATCGAGACGGTCCGCGGCTTCGGTTACAAGCTGAAGGCCTGAGCGGACGGGGTATCGGGGGATGTTGCGACACCTGGTTCCGGTCCGCGTGGAGCGCGCGGGCATCCGCACCGGCCTGCGGTGGAAGCTGAGCGCGGCCATCGCGCTGGTCGGCGCGCTGGTGGCGGTCGCGCTCAGTCTCGTCGTGCACAACGCGGCCCGCGTGTCCATGCTGGACAACGCCCGCGATCTCGCGGACGAGCGCATCCAGATCGCCCAGCGCAACTACCAGTTGTCGAGGCACCCGAACTTCCCCAACATCAAGATCGACGACCCGCGGCTGCCGGCGGAGCTGAGGGAGAAGGTCGAGGAGGGCCGCCGGGCGACGTTCGTGTCGGACCACGGGGGCGGCGCGCCGGACATCTGGGCGGCGGTGCCGGTCAACAACGGCGATCATGTGCTCTCCCTGCACACCGGGTTCACCGACCGCAGCACGGACATCCTCAAGGATCTCGACCAGGCCCTGGTGATCGGTTCCATCGCGGTCGTCTTCGGCGGCAGCGCGCTCGGCGTGCTCATCGGCGGACAGCTGTCCCGGCGGCTGCGCAATGCGGCGGCCGCGGCGAACGAGGTCGCCAAGGGAGAGGCGGACGTCCGCGTGCGGGACGCGATCGGCGGTGTGGTCCGGGACGAGACGGACGACCTGGCCAGCGCCGTGGACGCGATGGCGGACGCGCTGCAGCAGCGGCTGGAGGCGGAGCGCAGGGTCACCGCCGACATCGCGCACGAACTGCGCACCCCGGTGACGGGGCTGCTGACCGCCGCCGAACTGCTGCCGCCCGGCCGACCCACCGAACTGGTCCTGGACCGGGCGAAGGCGATGCGCACGCTCGTCGAGGACGTGCTGGAGGTGGCCCGACTGGACGGGGCGTCGGAGCGGGCCGAGCTGCAGGACATCCTGCTGGGCGAGTTCGTCGCCCGCCGGGTCGCGGCCAAGGATCCCGAGGTCGAGGTGCGCGTGATCCACGAGTCGATGGTGACCACGGATCCGCGGCGGCTGGAGCGGGTGCTGTTCAACCTGCTCACCAACGCGGCCCGGCATGGCAAGGCGCCGATCCAGGTCTCCGTGGAGGGGCGGGTGATCCGGGTGCGCGACCACGGTCCCGGCTTCCCGGAGGCTCTGCTCGCCGAGGGCCCGAGCCGCTTCCGCACCGGCAGCAGCGCCCGCGCCGGCCGTGGTCACGGGCTGGGTCTGACCATCGCCGCCGGTCAGGCCCGGGTCATGGGCGCCCGGCTGACCTTCCGGAATGTGCAGCCGGTGGGCGCGCCCGAGCACATACCCGCCGAGGGCGCGGTCGCCGTGCTGTGGCTGCCCGAACACGCGCCGACGAACACCGGCAGCTATCCGATGCTGCCCTGAGCGGAAGGCACCGGCGCTCGGGCCGCGTCGCGGACAAGGGCGGGCGGCGCCGCGTCTGGGCACGCGACGCCGCCTCGCTTTCGGCTCGGGGTCAGACGGACTCCACGACCGGGGCCTTGGCGGGGGCCGTCCCGTCCGTGGCGCCGTCCGGGCCGTCCGGCTTGGGGAACGCGCCCCGCAGCGGGACCTCCTTGACGAACACCGCGGCGACCAGGGCGATCACGGCCACCACGGCTCCGAGGAGGAACGCCGCGTGCGTGCCGTCGGATACCGCGTACTGGTACGCCTCCCGCGCCGCCACGGGCAGCTTGGCGAGGCTGGCGGCATCCAGCTGGGCGGACTGCTCGGTGACCTTCGAGCCGAGGGCGCCGGCCCGTTCGGTCATGACGTCCTGGACCCGGCTGTTGAACAGGGCGCCCATGATCGCGACGCCGAACGAGGAGCCGAGGGTGCGGAAGAGGGTGGTGGACGAGGACGCGACGCCCATGTCCTTCATCTCCACGCTGTTCTGCGCGACCAGCATGGTGATCTGCATCAGACGGCCCATGCCGAGGCCGGTGACGGCCATGAACACGCCGGACATGAACCGCGAGGTCCCGGTGTCCATCGTCGACAGCAGATACAGACCGGCGACCAGCAGGACGCTGCCGGCGATCGGGAAGACCTTGTAGCGGCCGCTGCTGGTGGTGATCCGGCCCGCGATCATCGAGGTGACGAGCATCGCGCCGAGCATCGGCAGGAGCAGCAGTCCGGAGTTGGTGGCGGACGCGCCCTGCACGGACTGCTGGTACAGCGGCAGGAAGAGCGTCGCGCCGAACATCACGAAGCCGGCGATGAAGCCGATGATCGACATCAGCGTGAAGTTGCTGCTGCGGAAGATGTGCAGCGGGACGATCGGTTCGGCGGCCTTGGTCTGCCAGAACACGAACCCGACGAGCGCGGCGACGCCGATGGCGGTCAGCTCCATGATCCGCGCGGAGCTCCAGGCGTACTCCGTGCCGCCCCAGGTGGTGACGAGGACGATGGCGGTGATGCCGACGGTCAGCAGCGCGGCGCCCAGGTAGTCGACGCGCGCGTCGGACCGCTTCTTCGGCAGGTGCAGGATGACGCTGATCAGGCCGAGGGACACGACGCCGAGCGGCAGGTTGATGTAGAAGGCCCAGCGCCAGCCCCAGTGGTCGGTGATGGAGCCACCGACGAGCGGTCCGCCGATCATCGCGATCGCCATGACGCCGGCCATCATGCCCTGGTAGCGGCCGCGCTCCCGCGGCGGGACCAGGTCGCCGATGATCGCCATGACGCCGACCATCAGACCGCCGGCGCCCAGGCCCTGCACCGCGCGGAAGGCGATGAGCTGGCCCATGTCCTGTGCCATGCCGCTGAGCGCGGACCCGACCAGGAAGATCACGATCGACGTCATGAAGGCGCCCTTGCGCCCGTACATGTCGCCGAGCTTGCCCCAGATCGGGGTGGAGGCGGCGGTCGCGAGGGTGTACGCCGTCACCACCCAGGACAGGTGCTCCAGGCCGCCGAGTTCGCCCACGATCGTCGGCATCGCGGTGCCGACGATCATGTTGTCGAGCATGGCGAGCATCATCGTGATCATGAGCGCGAGGATCACGGCCCGCACGCTCTTCGCCTGTTTCTCCTGTGCACCGGCATCCGGCATGCCCGGTGTGCCGGTCTCCCGCTCGACGCCCTTGCTGTCCGCCATCGCTTCCACTCCCCCACGGCGGCCCACTTACTTGCCGCCCGGCTAGTTCTCACTACACTGGTGAAAGTAGACGTGGAACTAGCCGGGCGTCAAGTAAGTTCTAGCCGGTCGGCAAGTAAGTGTTTCTTACCTCCGGCGGCCGGATTTCCGTGGGACCGTGAGGACTACGAGGATGGACGCCACTATGGACGGCACCAAGCAGCAGCGCCGCGGCAACACCCGCCAGCGCATCCAGGACGTGGCGCTCGAACTCTTCGCCGAGCAGGGCTACGAGAAGACCTCGCTCCGCGAGATCGCCGAGCGCCTCGACGTCACCAAGGCGGCCCTGTACTACCACTTCAAGACCAAGGAAGAGATCATCGTCAGCATCTTCACGGATCTGACGAAGCCGATCGAGGACCTGATCGACTGGGGCCGGGAGCAGCCGCACACCCTGGAGACCAAGCAGGAACTGGTGCGGCGCTACAGCAAGGCCCTCGCCGAGGCGGCCCCGCTCTTCCGCTTCATGCAGGAGAACCAGGCGACGGTGCGGGAGTTGCAGATCGGGGACTCCTTCAAGGACCGCCTGCGGAGTCTGCGCGACATCATCCTCGACCCGGACGCCCCGCTCACCGATCAGGTCCGCTGCGTCAGCGCCATCTTCACGCTGCACGCCGGCATGTTCTTCCTCCACGACCTCGAAGGCGACCCCGAGGACAAGCGGGAAGCCGTCCTTGAGGTCGCCGTCGATCTGGTCACCCAGGCCCATCAGGGCGCCCGGCCGTCCTCTGCGCCCTCCCCTTCGGAGGACTAGAAGAGCCGGGCGGCCCTGCCCGTCGTCAGACGGTCACGCCCTTGGCGCGCAGGAACTTCACCGGGTCGATCGCCGAACCGTAGTTCGGGGTCGTGCGGATCTCGAAGTGCAGGTGCGGGCCGCTGGAGTTGCCCGTGTTGCCGGAGAGGGCTATGCGCTGCCCGGTCTTGACGACCTGGCCGACGTTGACGTCGACGCGCGAGAGGTGCGCGTACTGCGAGTAGACGCCGTTCGCGTGCTTGATCACGACGGCGTTGCCGTAGGCCGGACCGTCGCCGGCGCCGTTGCCTCCGGCCTTGACGACGATGCCGCCATGGGCGGCCATGACCTTGGTGCCGGTCGGCACGGCGAAGTCCTGGCCGCTGTGCTTGTGCGCCCACATGCCGCCGGCCTGGGCGAAGCTCGCGGACAGCCGGTACTTCGCCACCGGGTCGACCCAGGAGGCGCTCTTCTTGGCGGCCGCGGCGGCGGGCTTGGCGACGGCGGCGGGCTTGGCGGCCGCGGGCTGCGCGGCGGACGCCACTCCGGACCCCAGCACGACCGAGGCGCCGAGAGCGGCGGCCCCGACGGCCGCCCGGGTGCGGAGCTGAGACGTACGGGAGGAACGGGACGTGACGCGCTGGAACATGGAAAACCTCATGGGTCCGGGGTCAGAGAGAACCACCCGACGTGACGTCCGCCGGATGGCCATCCCTTGGTAACCCCCCGGCCCATGCCGCCTCAAATGTGTGACCTACGGCGGTAGCTAGTACTAAACCCCGAATGAGACGAGTTCTTGACAGTTGGCCTTTTAGTCCGTTTCCCTGCCAACTCCCACCCTCGGGCGCACAGTTCACCTCACCCCTTAGGTAATTTGTCCCTTTTGCCGGAATTATCGTTCTCACTATTCCGTCTAGTAACGGACATTTCGCCTGTGCGGCATGTCACCAACGCCCCGCCACGGGGGACTTCTTCATGTGACGGGCACTACTCCCTTACGTGCACACGGAGTTGTGACCCGCATCACCTTCGACTGCATGCCTCTGTGAGCGGCGTCTCATCAACCGCTACCGTCCGGTAACCCGCTGGTTCCCCTCAGGCCATCCCCACCGATGAGCATGCCCACGACACCCGCAGCACATGGACGTGAGAGGACCCCCACACCATGAACAGAGGTACCTGGATGCGCCGTATCGCCATGACGGCCGTGACCACGGCCGCCGTCACCGCGATGGCCGTCCCGGCCGGCGCCCAGGCCGCGACGGCCTCCGGCAGCTCCACCGTCGCCACGACGGCAGTCGCCGCGGACGTCGACTACGCCACCTGGCAGGCCGACTGCCAGGTCGTGATGAACCAGGCCCTGCCGTACCTCAAGCAGCGCATCGCCGCCGCCAAGCCGGGCGAGAAACAGGCGCTCGTCCTCGACATCGACAACACCGCGCTGGAGACCGACTTCGGCTTCAGCTACCCGCAGCCGGCCAACAAGCCGGTCCGCGACGTCGCCAAGTACGCCCAGGAGCACGGCGTCTCGCTGTTCTTCGTCACCGCGCGCCCGGACATCATCGCCGGCTTCACCGACTACAACCTCAAGCAGGTCGGCTACAAGGTCTCCGGCCTCCGTGTGCGCGGGCTGTTCGACCTCTTCAAGAACGTCGCCGCCTACAAGACCGCCCAGCGCGCCGACATCGAGAACAAGGGCTACACGATCATCGCGAACATCGGGAACAGTGCCACCGACCTGTCCGGCGGCCACGCCGAGAAGACCTACAAGCTGCCGGACTACGACGGGCAGTTGTCGTAACCACGGCGGGAGCGGACGCAGACATGCGAAAGGGGCCGGTGCCCGAAAGCACCGGCCCCTCTCTCGCGCTCAGTCCCCGAAGGGTCAGGCGTCCTTGCTCAGGTTCGGCCCGGCACCGCCGGCCGCCTGCTCGATCGGCGGGACGTCGGGCAGCGCCGACTTCTCCTCACCCCGGAAGGTGAAGGTCTTCGTGTCACCCTCGCCCTCGGTGTCCACGACCACGATGTGGCCGGGGCGCAGCTCGCCGAAGAGGATCTTCTCCGAGAGGGTGTCCTCGATCTCGCGCTGGATCGTGCGGCGCAGCGGCCGGGCGCCCAGGACGGGGTCGTAACCCTTCTTGGAGAGGAGCTCCTTGGCGGTCTGGGAGAGCTCGATGCCCATGTCCCGGTCCTTCAGGCGCTCGTCCACCTTGCCGATCATCAGGTCGACGATCGCGAGGATGTCCTCCTGGGTCAGCTGCGGGAAGACGACGACGTCGTCGACACGGTTGAGGAACTCGGGCCGGAAGTGCTGCTTGAGCTCGTCCGAGACCTTGTTCTTCATGCGCTCGTAGTTGGTCTTCGAGTCGCCCGCGGCAGCGAAGCCGAGGTTGAAGCCCTTGGAGATGTCCCGGGTGCCGAGGTTGGTCGTCATGATGATGACCGTGTTCTTGAAGTCCACGACCCGGCCCTGGGAGTCGGTCAGCCGACCGTCCTCCAGGATCTGCAGCAGCGAGTTGAAGATGTCCGGGTGGGCCTTCTCGACCTCGTCGAAGAGGACGACGGAGAACGGCTTGCGGCGGACCTTCTCGGTCAGCTGGCCGCCCTCTTCGTAACCCACGTATCCGGGCGGGGAACCGAAGAGACGCGACACCGTGTGCTTCTCGCTGAACTCCGACATGTCGAGGGAGATCAGCGCGTCCTCGTCGCCGAAGAGGAACTCGGCGAGCGCCTTGGACAGCTCGGTCTTACCGACGCCGGACGGGCCGGCGAAGATGAACGAACCACCGGGACGCTTCGGGTCCTTCAGACCGGCACGCGTACGGCGGATCGCCTTCGACAGCGCCTTGACGGCGTCGACCTGGCCGATGACCCGCTTGTGGAGCTCGTCCTCCATGCGCAGCAGACGCGAGGACTCCTCCTCGGTCAGCTTGAAGACCGGGATGCCGGTGGCCGTGGCGAGGACCTCGGCGATCAGCTCGCCGTCGACCTCGGCGACGACGTCCATGTCGCCGGCCTTCCACTCCTTCTCCCGCTTGGCCTTGGCGGCCAGGAGCTGCTTCTCCTTGTCGCGCAGGGAGGCGGCCTTCTCGAAGTCCTGCGAGTCGATCGCGGACTCCTTGTCCCGGCGGACGCCGGCGATCTTCTCGTCGAACTCGCGCAGGTCCGGCGGCGCGGTCATCCGGCGGATGCGCATCCGGGAGCCGGCCTCGTCGATCAGGTCGATCGCCTTGTCCGGGAGGAAGCGGTCCGAGATGTACCGGTCGGCCAGCGTGGCGGCCTGGACGAGGGCCTCGTCGGTGATGGAGACGCGGTGGTGGGCCTCGTACCGGTCACGGAGACCCTTGAGGATCTCGATCGTGTGCGGCAGGGACGGCTCGGCGACCTGGATGGGCTGGAAGCGGCGCTCGAGGGCCGCGTCCTTCTCCAGGTGCTTGCGGTACTCGTCCAGCGTGGTGGCGCCGATGGTCTGGAGCTCGCCGCGGGCCAGCATCGGCTTGAGGATGCTTGCCGCGTCGATCGCGCCCTCGGCGGCGCCCGCACCGACCAGCGTGTGGAGCTCGTCGATGAACAGGATGATGTCGCCGCGGGTGCGGATCTCCTTGAGGACCTTCTTCAGGCGCTCCTCGAAGTCACCGCGGTAGCGGGAGCCGGCGACCAGGGCGCCGAGGTCCAGGGTGTAAAGGTGCTTGTCCTTGAGGGTCTCGGGCACCTCGCCCTTGACGATCGCCTGGGCCAGGCCCTCGACGACCGCGGTCTTGCCGACGCCGGGCTCACCGATCAGGACCGGGTTGTTCTTGGTGCGGCGCGACAGCACCTGCATGACCCGCTCGATCTCCTTCTCGCGCCCGATGACCGGGTCGAGCTTGGACTCGCGAGCGGCCTGCGTGAGGTTGCGGCCGAACTGATCCAGGACCAGGGACGTCGAGGGCGTGCCCTCGGCGGGACCGCCGGCGGCGGCGGTCTCCTTGCCCTGCTGGTAACCCGACAGCAGCTGGATCACCTGCTGCCGCACCCGGTTCAGATCCGCACCCAGCTTGACCAGGACCTGGGCGGCGACACCCTCGCCCTCACGGATCAGGCCGAGCAGGATGTGCTCCGTGCCGATGTAGTTGTGGCCCAGCTGAAGGGCCTCGCGGAGCGACAGCTCCAGGACCTTCTTGGCACGGGGGGTGAAGGGGATGTGCCCGGACGGGGCCTGCTGGCCCTGGCCGATGATCTCCTCCACCTGCTGGCGGACCGCCTCGAGCGAAATCCCGAGGCTCTCAAGGGCCTTGGCGGCGACACCCTCACCCTCATGGATCAGGCCCAGGAGGATGTGCTCGGTGCCGATGTAGTTGTGGTTGAGCATCCGGGCTTCTTCCTGAGCCAGGACGACAACCCGCCGCGCGCGGTCGGTGAACCTCTCGAACATCGTTAATCGCTCCTCAGAGCGGTCAGGCAGTGGGGGGAACTTCCCCTCCCTGTCCTTCCGCAGCTTAGTCCCGCAAGCGGGGACCGCTCATTCCAACTGCCGACACCGTCGATGGCCTCCTGACCCCGAACGCCGACATCTGCTCCAACCCGATGGTGCGAGACGATGTTCCCGCAGGCCAGGCAGTTACCCCCATCGCCAGTACGCCGATGGCGAACGTGAGACGTCCTGTCCTGCGTGTCGCCCCCTCCCACTAGGCATGTCTTACCCGTCGGGACTGACACTCCATGCCGCGCGCCCCGGTTCGCTCCGCTATGGGCGAACAACCTTGCGCCCCCGGACGCCCTCGCGCGCCCCGATTCCGGGCACCTTGCGCGATCGGGGAAACACCCAGCGTAACTTGCGGGGCTTTTCGGGGTTGCACTTGGCATGGTCGGCACAGCCTCCTCCCTCGTCCCGTCTCCGCGTCGGCCGCTCGATCCCGACCCGGCCGTCCCGGCCGACCGGGTCCGCGGCTGGTACGAGAACGAACTGGGGTGGGCCACGGTGCCCGGGGAGCCGGTACGACTTTCCGTGGGAGTGCGCTTCGACGTCCTGGACGTGCCGGCCGTCGCGGGCCACGCGGCGCTGCGGCGTCTGCCGCCGGGCGCTCCGGTGGCCGTGCGGGGGGAGCGGATGCAGTTCCTGGTGGCCGCGGGCAGTGCGGAGGAACTGCCGGGGATCCTGCGCTGGCTGGAATGGGAGCCGCTTCCCCTGGACCTGAGGGCCATCGGCCCCGGGGGCGCCGTGGAAGCGCCTCGGCCCACCGCCCTCGCCGAGCGGCCGGCGCCTCAGGAGAGCAGCGAGCCGCGCTCGCCTTCCCGACGCCCCCACACCTCTACCGCGCCCTGTAAGCGGTCCGCGGAAGCGGTGCAGGGGGCCGCGGTCTGGCTGCGGCCCCCTGTGGCGGGGTGCGAGGTGGAGGCCTCGCTGCCGACCGTGTCGGCGTTGGGGGGCGGTGGAGGCGCCCCCGATCTCGTGCGGCTGGTCAACACACTGGCGACGCACTGTCACCGTGTCCGATTGCTGCGCGCGTGCGCTCAGCCGTTGGCCTTCTCGTAAGCCTCGCGAATGGTCGCGGGAACGCGCCCGCGGTCATTCACCTCGTAACCGTTCTCCTTCGCCCAGGCACGGATCTGCGCCGTGTCCTGGCTGCCGCCGGAAGCGGCGCGCGTCTTTCCGCGCCCACCCGAAGCACGGCCTCCGGTACGGCGGCCGCCCTTCACGTACGGGTCGAGAAGGCCGCGCAGCTTGTCCGCATTGGCCGTCGTGAGATCGATCTCGTACGTCTTACCGTCCAGAGCGAACGTCACGGTCTCGTCCGCCTCGCCGCCGTCGAGGTCGTCGACAAGAAGGACCTGAACCTTCTGTGCCACCGCATTTCCTTTCATCGATAACGTGAGGGCCGGGGGTCTCCGGCGTCCGCCGTTTCGCCGCCCCCTGTTATATGCAGTACTGCAGTACGTCGGAAAGCAAACCGCTTTTCCCGAGAAAACACAAACCCCCGGTTGAGGCTCAGGGCCGGTCCCGCGCCCGGAAACGTGCGCGTTTCGGACATAGGGCACCCGGGCAAGGCGGGCGGTGCGGAATGAACTCGGCGATCACAGATGCAGAAGCATCCGGCTGTTGCCCAAGGTGTTCGGTTTCACTCGTTCGAGACCGAGGAACTCCGCGACGCCCTCGTCATAGGAACGCAACAGCTCGGCGTAGACATCGGTGTCGACCGGCGTCTCACCGATCTCCACGAAGCCGTGCTTGCCGAAGAAGTCCACTTCGAAGGTCAGGCAGAAAACGCGCCGAACACCGAGCCAGCGGGCGGTGTGGAGCAACTTCTCCAACAACTGATGGCCGACGCCGGCGCCCTTCAAGCCGTCCTTCACGGCGAGAGTGCGGACTTCCGCGAGGTCCTCCCACATCACGTGCAGTGCCCCGCAGCCGACCACCTCGGCGTTGTCGTCGCGTTCGGCGACCCAGAACTCCTGGATGTCCTCGTAAAGCGTCACCGTCGCTTTGTCGAGCAGGATGCCGCCACGGACGTACGCGTCAAGGAGACGGCGTACGGCGGGGACATCGCTGGTCCGGGCCCGGCGGACGGTGATGGCTTTAGCGCTGACTTCAGGGCTCTGAGCTGACATGTGCGGACGCTATCGCCCACCCGTCCCCGATGCCGAGCCGGGGTTCTCGCCCGCACTGCCCGCTTCCGCGGGCGGAGGCGGTGGTGTTTGAGGACCTTGGACGATGCGCACAGCGTCGCTGAGCGCCCTTCGCTGTTCCTCGCTCATCATCCCGAAGAAGGCCACGAGAGCCGCGGCGGGGTTGTCGCTCTGCGCCCAGGCGTCGTTCATCAGCGCGGCCGCGTAGGCGGCCCGGGTGGAGACCGCCTCATATCGATAGGCGCGGCCTTCCGCCTCACGGCGGACCCAGCCCTTCTGATGGAGATTGTCCAAAACGGTCATGACCGTCGTGTACGCGATCGACCGTTCCCGCTGAAGGTCTTCCAGGACTTCTCGAACGGTCACCGGGCGGTTCCACTTCCACACCCGCGTCATGACCGCGTCTTCGAGTTCTCCCAATGGGCGAGGCACAGCTCAGACAATAGTGGGAGATCCCGCCCATCGCGTGCCGGACGTGCGCTTTCGTCGACAAGAAGAACAAAAAGGGCGCACGAGTCCGAGCGGGTCGGAGTCGTGCGCCCAGGTGGGCGGCGGGGTCAGGCGTCGGCCGGCCCGGAGGCCGAGCGGGCGTCCGTGCGCGCGAGGGCGGCGTCGACGGCCGCGTCCTCCTTGGCCTTGTTGGCCCCGCCCTGGGTCTTCACGATCACCCTGATCACGCCGATGAAGAACACGGCCATGACGACGGGGGGCACGAGCGCGGAGACGTAGTCCATGGATCCAGAGTAGCCAGGACGCGAGGGGATCCCGGGGAGGGGTGGCCGTGCGGCGCCCGCCGACGCCCGGGTGGAGCGGCCCCGGCGCCGCGGGGCCGTGTCCGCCCTCCGGTCAGCCGGCCGCCAGCGTCCGCCGCCCGGCGCCCGCGGGCGGTGCGGCCGGCTTGCGGCGGGGGAAGACCTCGCCCGGCGTCGGGATGGGCCGGCGCGACGGCTCGGGGGCGGAGGGGTTCACCGGGACCGGCCCGGGGCCCGGCCTGGGGCCCGGGGCGGGGGCCGCCGGCTTCTCCGCGGGCTTCTTCTTCGGCTCGTCGGCCGCCGCGACGGCCCCTGCGGCGCGGAGAGCCTCGCCGTCCTCCTGCTTCTGGCGCTCCTCGGAACGGCCTCCAGGGAGCGCCAGAAGGCGCGTGCGGGACGCCGGGACGATCGGGGCGACCCGGGCGGACTGCTGGGCCGCACGACCCGCCAGACGGGTGCGTACGTCCTGCTCGGCGAGCGCCTGGCAGCGTTCGAGGAGCGCCGCGGCCGCCGGAGAGCCCCGCAGCGCCCGCAGCGCGGCGAGGTCGTCGGGGACGGGCCGGTAGCCGGCGCCCAGCACCTCCTCCAGGAGCCGGAGGTAGCCGGCCGCCGTGCCGGGCAGGGCGGCGCGGTACCGGCCCAGGTCGGCCACCAGGAAGGCCCGCAGCCGGGCGGCCTCCCGCGCCGCCTCGTCGAGGGACTCAGCGAGGCGATGGCAGTCCTGGACGTCCTCGGCCGAGGCGGGGCCGGGGTGGAGGGCGAGGGCGAGAGCACGGCGGAGCACACGCAGCTCCTCCGGGCCGAACGCCATGCCGCCGCGGGATCCGTATGGCGTGGGCATGCGGCGACGATACGCGCTAATCAGACAAGTTCGACATAACGGGCAGGCGTGGCGCATGCGGATTCCACCGACCGGCCCGCACCCGCGGGCCGGCGGTGCGCCCCGCTCACATGCGGGACACGTTCCGTTCGTAGACCAGGCGCAGACCGATCAGGGTCAGCCAGGGCTCGTGCTCGTCGATCACCGAGGACTCGCCGAGCACCATCGGCGCCAGACCGCCCGTGGCGATCACCGTCACGTCGTCCGGGTCGTCCGCCAGCTCACGCGCCATCCGGCCGACCACGCCGTCGACCTGCCCGGCGAAGCCGTAGACGACGCCCGACTGCATCGCCTCGACCGTGTTCTTGCCGATCACACTGCGGGGGCGGGCCACCTCGATCTTGCGCAGCTGCGCGGCCTTGATGCCCAGGGCCTCCACCGAGATCTCGATGCCGGGCGCGATGACGCCCCCGACGTACTCCCCGCGCGCGCTGATCGCGTCGAACGTCGTCGCCGTGCCGAAGTCGACGACGATCGCGGGGCCGCCGTAGAGCTCGTTGGCGGCGACCGCGTTGATGATGCGGTCGGCGCCGACCTCCTTGGGGTTGTCGAACAGGATCGGCACGCCCGTCTTCACGCCGGGCTCGACGAGCACCGCCGGCACGTCGCCGTAGTGCCGGCGGGTGACCTCGCGCAGTTCGTGCAGCACCGAGGGGACCGTCGCGCAGATGGCGATGCCGTCGATGCCGTCGCCCAGTTCCACCCCGAGCAGGGGGTGCATGCCCATCAGCCCCTGGAGCAGGACCGCGAGCTCGTCGGCCGTGCGCCGGGGGTCGGTGGAGATCCGCCAGTGTTCGACGATGTCCTCCCCGTCGAACAGGCCGAGCACGGTGTGCGTGTTCCCCACGTCGATCGTCAGCAGCATGGCCGGTTCCCGCTCCTACTCCGCGGCTCGAAGGTCGAGGCCGATGTCCAGGATCGGCGAGGAGTGGGTCAGGGCGCCCACGGCCAGGAAGTCGACGCCGGTGGCGGCGTATGCCTCGGCGTTGTCCAGGGTGAGCCGGCCGGACGCCTCCAGCAGCGCGCGTCCGCCGACGATGCCGACGGCCTCCTCGCACTCGCCGGGGGTGAAGTTGTCCAGGAGGATCAGGTCCGCGCCGGCGTCCA
Organism: Streptomyces sp. NPDC088254; assembly: GCF_044740925.1. NCBI lineage: Bacteria > Bacillati > Actinomycetota > Actinomycetes > Kitasatosporales > Streptomycetaceae > Streptomyces > Streptomyces sp. NPDC088254. The sequence continues at coordinate 38,604 of NZ_JBIURQ010000002.1, forward strand.
CGACCTCGCGCAGCTGGTGCAGGGTGTCGACCTCGACCTCGATCGGCACGTCCGGGAAGGCCTTGCGGACGGCCTCGAAGGCCTGGGCGACACCGCCGGCGGCGACCACGTGGTTGTCCTTGACCAGGGCCGCGTCGGACAGCGACATCCGGTGGTTGACGCCGCCGCCGCAGCGGACCGCGAACTTCTCCAGCGCGCGCAGCCCCGGCGTCGTCTTGCGCGTGTCCCGCACGCGCGCCTTGGTGCCCTCGAGGACGTCGGCCCACGCGCGCGTGGCGGTCGCGATGCCCGACAGGCGGCACATCAGGTTGAGCGCGCTGCGCTCGGCGGTCAGCAGGTCACGCGTGCGCGTGGTGACCGACAGCAGCTTCTGCCCGGGCTCCACGCGGTCGCCGTCCTCGACGTGCCGCTCGACCTCGAACTCGTCCGTGCAGACGACCGAGATCACCGCTTCGGCGACCCTGAGGCCCGCCACCACGCCGGCCTCGCGCGCGGTGAAGTCGGCGGTGGCCACGGCTTCCTCGGGGATGGTCGCGACGGTCGTCACGTCCACGCCGAGGGCAAGGTCCTCCTCGATGGCGACGTTGGCGATGTCCTCGACCTCCAGGGGGTCGAGTCCGGCGTCGGCCAGGAGCTGGGCGAGAGCGGGGTCCAGCCCGCACTCCATGTACTCCTCGTCGCCGGTGCCGTCGCCGCAGGCGCAGCCGTCGCCGCAGCCGCCGTTCTCGACGAGGGAAAGGTCCTCGGGGGTGCTCACTTCTGTCACTGCTCCTGCTGGTGCTGCCGGGTAGGGGGGAAGTCTGCGGTATCGGTGGTGCGTGCGGCGAGCGTCCGGTCCGGATTCAGCCGTACGACGATGTGACGGCGCCAGTTCGCGTCGTCGCGCCCGGCGCGGTCCTCGCGCCAGTGGCAGCCGCGGGTCTCCTCGCGCAGCAGGGCGGCGGCGACCAGGACGCGGGCCACGCACAGGAGGTTGGTGGCCTCCCAGGTGTCGACGCCGGGCTCGGCGGTCTTGCCGTTCTCGTCGAGGGCGTCGCGGGCCTCGGTGTGCAGCCGCTGGAGCCGGTCGGCGGCCTTTTCCAGCGACTCCTTGGAGCGCAGGACCCCCGCGCCCTCCGTCATGGTGCGCTGGATCGCGAACCGGGCCTCGGGGGCCAGCAGCGGGTGCGCAGGCGTCGCCGGGTGCTCGAAGGGGGCGGGCACGCGCTCGTGCGGGCCGTCGGCCACCCGGTCGCCGGCGATGTCGGCGGCGATGCGCTCGGCGTAGACGAGGCCTTCGAGGAGGGAATTGGAGGCGAGCCGGTTGGCGCCGTGCACACCGGTGCAGGCGACCTCCCCGCACGCGTACAGGCCCGGGACGGTGGTGCGGCCGTGGGAGTCGGTGCGCACGCCGCCGGAGGCGTAGTGGGCGGCCGGGGCGACCGGGACGGGCTCGGTGACCGGGTCGAAGCCGTGGGAGCGGCAGGCGGCCAGGATCGTCGGGAAGCGGTTCTCCCACATGGCGGCGCCGAAGTGGCGGGCGTCGAGGAACATGTGCTCGGCGTCCTGTTCCTGCATGCGGCGCGTGATGCCCTTGGCGACGATGTCGCGGGGCGCGAGCTCGGCCAGCTCGTGCTGCCCCAGCATGAACCGCACGCCGTCGCTGTCGACCAGGTGCGCGCCCTCGCCGCGCACGGCCTCGGAGACCAGCGGCTGCTGGCCTTCCGCGTCCGGGCCGAGGAACAGCACGGTGGGGTGGAACTGCACGAACTCCAGGTCGCTGACCTCGGCGCCCGCGCGCAGGGCGAGGGCCACGCCGTCGCCGGTGGAGACGGACGGGTTGGTCGTCGCGGAGTAGACCTGGCCCATGCCGCCGGTCGCGAGGACGACCGCGGGAGCATGCACGGCGCCCACGCCGTCGTGCTGGCCCTCGCCCATGACGTGCAGGGTCACGCCCGCGGTGCGGCCCTCGGCGTCGGTGAGCAGGTCCAGGACGAGCGCGTTCTCGATCGTGCGCAGGCCACGCGCGCGTACGGCCTCCACCAGCGCGCGGGATATCTCCGCGCCGGTGGCGTCGCCGCCGGCGTGGGCGATGCGGCGGCGGTGGTGGCCGCCCTCGCGGGTGAGCTGGATGCCGCCCTCGTCGTCGGTGTCGAAGTGGGCGCCGGTGGAGATCAGCCGGCGTACGGCGCCGGGTCCCTCGGTGACCAGGAGCCGTACCGCGTCCTCGTCGCACAGGCCCGCGCCCGCCACCAGCGTGTCGTCCAGGTGCTGTTGCGGGGTGTCGCCCTCGCCGAGGGCCGCGGCGATGCCGCCCTGCGCCCAGCGCGTGGAGCCGTCGTCGAGGCGGGCCTTGGTGACCACGACCGTCGTCAGGCCTGCGGCCTCGCAGCGCAGGGCGGCGGTCAGGCCGGCCACTCCGGAGCCGACGACCACGACGTCCGCCGAGATGGACCACCCGGGCGCGGGCGCGTGCAGTCGTATGCCTGTGCTGGTCACGAGGCGGCTCCGAACGTGAGGGGGAGGTTGTCGATCAGCCGGGTCGTCCCGACCCGGGCGGCGACGGCCAGGACGGCCTCGCCGGTGAAGTCGTCCCCGATCTCGGTGAAGTCGGCCGGGTCGACCAGCGCGAGGTAGTCCAGCCGCAGCGGCGGGTCCATGCGGGCGGCCTCGTCGAGGACCAGGCGGGCGGCCGCGCGGACGGCCGCAGCGGCGCCGGGGACGGCCGCAGCGGTGCCGGGGACGGCTTTGGCGACGGCGTGCGCGTCGGCGGCGGCACGGGACTCGCCCAGGGCGCTGAGCGCCTCAGCGCGCGCGTGCGTGGCCGGCACCTCACGCGCGCGTGCCCGCAGCGCCTCCTGGGCGGCGTGCCGGTCGCGGCCGGCGAACAGCGCCTGGGACAGCGCGAGCGCTGTGCGTCGCCCGGTCGCCGACAGATAGCGGTTTCTGCTGGACAGGGCCAGGCCGTCCTCCTCGCGGACGGTCGGCACGGCCACGATCTCCACGCCGAAGTTCAGATCGCGCACCATGCGGCGGATCAGGGCGAGCTGCTGGGCGTCCTTCTGCCCGAACAGGGCCACGTCGGGCCGGGTGAGGTGCAGCAGCTTGGCGACGACGGTCAGCATCCCGTCGAAGTGGCCGGGGCGCGAGCCGCCCTCCAGACGCTCGCCCATGGGCCCGGCGGTGATGCGTACCTGGGGCTCGCCGCCCGGGTAGACCTCGTCCACGGACGGGGCGAAGACGACGTCGGCGCCGGCCTGTTCGGCGAGCTTGACGTCGGCGTCCAGAGTGCGCGGATAACGGTCGAGGTCCTCGCCCGCGCCGAACTGCAGCGGGTTGACGAAGACGGTGACGACGACCTCGCCGTCCGGCCCGGCGATCTCGCGGGCGGCGCGGACGAGCGTGGCGTGCCCCTCGTGCAGGGCGCCCATCGTCATCACGACCGCCCTGCGCCCGGCACGCGCGCGTGCGTGCAGGTCGTCGGTGGTGCTCAGCAGGCTCGTGGTCATCCGGCTTCTCCCTCGGCGCCGTCGGTCCCGTTGGCGAGTACCCCGAGGAGGTCCTCGGCGAGTTCCGGCTTCAGCAGGCCGTGGGCGAGCGCGCGGTCGGCGGTGGCACGGGCCATCGCGAGGTAGCCGCCGACGGTCTGCGGGGCGTGCCTGCGCAGTTCGGCCACGTGCGCGGCGACCGTGCCGGCGTCCCCGCGGGCGACAGGGCCGGTGAGCGCCGCGTCGCCGGAGCGCAGCGCGTTGTCCAGGGCGGCGCCGAGCAGCGGGCCGAGCATCCGGTCGGGAGCCGACACCCCGGAGGCCCGCAGCAGCTCCATGGACTGGGCGACCAGCGTCACCAGGTGGTTGGCGCCCAGGGCGAGGGCCGCGTGGTAGAGCGGCCGGCTCTCCTCGGCGATCCACTCCGGTTCACCGCCCATCTCGATGACCAGGGCCTCGGCGGCCAGCCGCAGCTCGTCGGGCGCGGTCACGCCGAAGGAGCAGCCGGCCAGTCGCTGGACGTCCACAGGGGTGCCGGTGAAGGTCATCGCCGGGTGCAGGGCCAGGGGCAGGGCTCCCGCGCGCAGGGCGGGGTCGAGGACCTTCGCGCCGTACCGCCCGGAGGTGTGCACGAGCAGCTGGCCGGGCCGTACGGCGCCGGTGTCGGCGAGGCCTTCGACGAGGCCGGGCAGGGTGTCGTCGGGGACGGTCAGCAGGACCAGTTCGGCGCGCTGGAGGACCTCGGCGGGCGGCACCAGCGGCACGTCCGGCAACAGTGCCGCGGCCCGGCGGCGGGAGGCGTCGGAGACCCCCGACACGGCGACCGGGCGGTGCCCGGCGAGCTGGAGCGACGCGGCGAGCGCGGGGCCCACGCGGCCGGCGCCGACGACTCCGACGGTGAGCCGTGCGGGACGGTCCCTGGGGTCTGGCTGTTGGCTTGTGTTCACGCGGCGACGGCCTTCCCGTTCCAGTCCGCTTCGGGTACCGGACGATTTCTCGTCATGTTAACGCGATCGGTCGCCGGGGCGTCCGGTCGTCCACAGGCTGTGGGTTTCCTCTCGACGGTCGCACGGCCCGCGCGCGGGCCGCCGGTGGTGCGGAAACCCCGGTGCTCGGGCGGTCCGGCGCCGGGCATGATCCGAGCATGACGAACACGGCGGAACGGGACGGGGAAGAGCCGGGCGAGGAGCGGCGGGAGGAGCTCGGGAAGCGACGGACGGCCGCCCTCCGGGCGGCGGAGCGGACGCTGTCGCGTCCGGGCTTCCGCGGCAGCCTGCGCGACCGGCTCGCCCTGCTGCACGAAGCGGCGCCCGAGGTGTACGACCTGGACGAACCCCCGGACGTGTACGGCGGCGGAGTCGTCGCCGCACTGGAGGAGCGGGTCGCGGGCCTGCTGAGCACGGAGGCCGCCGCGTTCTTCCCCACCGGCACGATGGCCCAGCAGGTCGCCCTGCGCTGCTGGGCCGGGCGCACCGGCAACCCCACGGTCGCCCTGCACGCGCTGGCCCACCCGGAGGTCCACGAGCGGGGCGCCCTGAGCGCGGTGGCCGGGCTGCGGCCGGTACGCGTCACCGGTGAGCCCCGGCTGCCGACGGCCGACGAGGTCCGCGCCTTCGAGGAGCCCTTCGGGACACTGATGCTGGAACTGCCCCTCCGGGACGCCGGTTTCGTGCTGCCCTCCTGGGAGGAGCTCACCGACGTCGTGGGCGCGGCACGCGAGCGTGACGCGGTGGTGCACTTCGACGGCGCCCGCCTGTGGGAGTCCACCGTCCACTTCGGCCGCTCCCTGGAGGAGATCGCGGGCCTGGCGGACAGCGTCTACGTGTCGTTCTACAAGTCCCTGGACGGCTTCGGCGGCGCGGCGCTCGCCGGCCCGCGGACGCTGGTGGAGGAGGCGAGGGCCTGGCGCCACCGGTACGGGGGCACCGTCTTCCAGCAGTTCCCCACGGCGCTGTCCGCGCTCGTCGGGCTGGAGCGGGAGCTGCCCCGGCTGCCGGAGTACGTCGCCCACGCGCGCGTGGTGGCCGAGGCGCTGCGTGAGGGGTTCGCCGAGGCCGGGGTCCCCTGGGCGCGCGTGCATCCGGAGGCACCGCACACGCACGAGTTCCAGCTCTGGCTGCCTTACGACGCCGACGACCTCGCCGAGGCGGCGGTGCGGCAGGCCGAGGAGACGAAGACGGTGCTCTTCGCGTCGGGTTGGAGCCGCGGCGGGCCGCCCGGGCTGTCGTTCACGGAGGTCACCGTGCGGGCCGCTGGCCTGGAGTGGACGCCGCAGGACGTGCGGGCGGCCGTCGGGGACTTCACGGCGCGGCTGAGGGAGGCCGCCGGACAGCCCTTCAAGGCCTGACCGGCCGCAGACGGTGCAGCAGCCGGCCGAGGACGTGCCGGGCGCGCCCGCGGGCGGGGCGGCGGCCGGCGAGGACCGCCTCGAACTCACGGCGATCGCGCAGTTCGCGGACGAGCTGCCAGTCATGGGCGCCGGGCGCGGGCGGGAGCGGCTCGCCGTGCTGACGGGCGCGGTGGACGTCGAGGGCGTACTGCTCGGTGATGCTCATGGCCGTTGCCTTTTCGGGAGTGGGAGAGGGGAAGGGCCCGGGTGCGCCGCGGTCGCCCCGGTGACTCCAGGCTGCGGCGGATCCGGGCCGCGCGTCCCGTCGATTGACGAGGGCCGTCAATCGTCGGCTGCGTTGTCGGTGGCGGGGTGCACCATGAGGGCATGAGCGTGCGCATCGACATCACGGGGCTGCGGCCGGAGCGGGTCACGGTCGCGCCGTCGCCCCTGGCCGAACTCGGCATGGCGCTGCACGCGCTGTCCGAACCGGGCCACCACCCCGGTCTGCAGGGCTGGGTCACCAGCGTGACGGCGTCCCTCGACCCGCACCTGGCCGACCGGATGTGCGAGGCGGACTTCCTGTGGCGGACGACGTTCTCCGACGTCTTCCTGCCGTACGCGGGCATCCCGGGCGGCGGCGCGCGGCCGGGTGCCACACTCGCCGAAGAGCTCGACCTGCTGGACAAACTGAGCGACGAACAGTTCACCGACTCCGCGCTGGAGTTCACGTGCGCGCCGGGCTACGAGCTGCCGAGCTCCGGCGTCCTGTCCGACCCGGCCCTGCACGAGCGCGCCCTCGACCTGGCCGCCTCCCGAGGGCCGCGCCAGGTGCGCTTCACCCGACGGCTGCTCGCCGACCCGCCCCTCGTGCGTGCGTGGCTGCGGCAGTTCCTCCAGGACTGCGAGGAGGCCTTCTTCGCGGACGTATGGGCCCGGGTCCGCCACACGCTCGCCGCGGACGCCCGCCACAAGACGGAGCTGCTGCACCGCAAGGGGCTCGCGGAGGCCCTCGCCTCGGTGTCCTCCGCCGTGACGCTGGACGAGCACGCCGCGCACATCACCGTCGACAAGCTGATCGAGGGCCGCACCGCCGTCACCGACGGGTCCCTGCTGCTGGTGCCGACGAGCCTCGGCTGGCCGCATCTGATGGTGCTGCACCGGTACGGCTGGCAGCCGGTGCTGCACTACCCGGTCGCCTCGCCGGAACTGGCATCGCCGCCGTCGGTGGAGCAGCTCACGCTGCGGATGACGGCGCTGTCCCACCCCGTGCGCATGCGGATCTGCCGTCTGCTGGCCCGCAGCGCGTACACGACCACCGAGCTGGCCCAGGCGCACGGCATGACGGCGCCCGAGATATCCCGGCACCTCGCCGTCCTGAAGAAGGCGGGCCTGGTCTCCACCCGCCGCCGCGGCCGGTACGTGCTGCACCAGCTGGACGTGACGATGGTGGCGCGGCTCGGCAGCGACTTCCTGGAGGGGATACTCCGCTAGCACCGCGGCAGGAGCGGTTCGCGCGGGTCGGCCGCTCAGTCGAAGCGGATGTGCCTCAGCCCCACGCGCGCCTGCCGCAGCCTGGTCCGCAGCGCGCCCTCGCGGTTGGGCCGGAGCGTCAGACCGGCCAGGACGGCGATGCGGTCGGCCGTCCTGGGCACGGAGGTGCGATCCGTCCACAACTGCTCGGCGAAGCAGGGTTCCCGCAGCCGCTCCAGACAGTGGTCGAGCTGACGAACGGCCCAACTCTCCTGCCTCAGAGCGGCGTTCTTGCCGACGAGGAACCGGAGCAGGCGTCCGAAGCCGCGTTCCCGCAGCCGCCGCAGCACGGTCTCCCGTTCGGCGAGGAGGGTGAAGTGCCGTACGTCGTGTCCCAGTTCACGCAACCGGCCGACGGTCTCCGCGAAGTGGTCCGGATCCGTGAGGGTCATGGGCACGATCACCACGCCGTCGTGCTTGCGCAGCGCCAGGTCGAGCACCTCGACGACGCCCTGCCGCCAGGAGGCAAGGTCCCGGAAGTCCTCGCGCAGCCCGGGCGGCAGCATGCGGTGCAGGCCGAAGCCCACGTGCTCGGGGTCGCACACGACGCTGCCCGGCAGCCGGCGCCGGATCTCGTGTGCCGTCTGTGTCTTGCCACCCCCGAAAGGGCCGTTTATCCACAGGAGCATGCGCAGACCCTAGTGGCCGCCACGGGGACCGGGGAGCGCTTTCCGGCTCTCAGTGCCCGCCGGCGCGCACCAGTCCCGTCTCGTAGGCCAGGACGACCACCTGGACCCGGTCGCGCAGGCCCAGCTTGGTGAGGATGCGGCCGACGTGGGTCTTCACCGTCGCCTCGGACAGCACCAGCCGGGCGGCGATCTCACCGTTGGACAGCCCCTGGGCGACGAGGATCATGACCTCGCGCTCGCGCTCGGTGAGCCGCTCCAGTTCCTTGCGCTGCGGCTCGTTGCCGGCGCTGGGCAGCATCGGCGCGAACCGGTCGAGCAGACGGCGGGTGGTGGAGGGGGCGACGACCGCGTCGCCGCTGTGCACGGAGCGGATGGCGGCGAGCAGTTCGCCGGGCGGCACGTCCTTGAGCATGAATCCGGAGGCGCCCGCCTTCAGCCCGGAGAAGGCGTACTCGTCGAGGTCGAAGGTGGTCAGGATCAGCACCTTCGGCGGGTTCTCCTCCGCGCAGATGCGCCGGGTCGCCTCCACACCGTCCAGCTTCGGCATGCGCACGTCCATCAGCACCACGTCCACCGCCGTGGACCGCACCGCCTGGAGAGCCTCGACGCCGTCGCCCGCCTCGGCCACGACCTCCATGTCCGGCTGGGCGGCGAGCACCATCCCGAACCCGGTGCGCAGCAGCACCTGGTCGTCGACGAGCATCACGCGGATCGTCATCGGGTCCTCTTCCGTGTTACAGGTGTCAACAGGGGGCGTGCGGGGGCGTCAGTGCGCCGGTTTGAGCGGCAGCAGGGCGCTGATGCGGAATCCTCCGCCCGGGCGTGGGCCGGCGTCCAGCGTGCCGCCGACCATGCCGACCCGCTCGCGCATGCCGATCAGTCCGTGCCCCTGGCCGTCGATGCCGCCCTCCTCGTACAGCTCGTGCGGCGCGCCCTTGCCGTCGTCCTCGACGAGCAGGCCGAGACCGTCGTCGAAGTAGACCAGGCGCACACTGGCGCCCGCGTGCGGTCCGCCGTGCTTGCGCGTGTTGGTCAGCGCCTCCTGCACGATGCGGTACGCGGTGAGCTCGACGCCGCTGGGCAGCGGGCGCGGAGTGCCCTCGACCTTGAAGTCGACGGGCAGACCGGAGCCGCTGCACTGCTCGACCAGGTCCTTGATCTGCTCGACGTCCGGCTGCGGCACGTACTCGCCGCTCTCCTGGTGCTCCCCGGTGCGCAGTACGCCCAGCAGGCGGCGCATCTCGGCGAGCGCCTGGCGGCCCGTCGAGGAGATCGTCTCCAGGGCCTTCTTCGCCTGGTCGGGGGCGGCGTCGAGGACGTAGGCCGCGCCGTCGGCCTGCACCACCATCACCGACACGTTGTGCGCGACGACGTCGTGCAGCTCGCGCGCGATACGCGCGCGTTCGGCGGCGACAGCGACCTTCGCCTGCGCCTCGCGCTCCTTCTCCAGGCGGGAGGCCCGCTCCTCCAGTTGGGCGAAGTAGGCGCGGCGGGTCCGCATGGAGTCGCCGAGCACCCAGGCGAGGGCGAACGGCACCGTCTGGAAGACGACGATCGCGACATTGCCCCACGCGCTGGTCTGCTCGTTCGGCCAGCGCATCTGCGCCAGCGTCGCCGCGCTCAGCCCCGTGCCCAGGGCCAGCCAGGAGGCCCAGCGCACGCCCGTCGCGGCGACCGTGTAGACGATCACCAGCAGGGCGAAGTCGGCGGCCATCGTCGCGACGTCCAGCGCCAGCTGCGCCACGCCGATGGCGCCGGCCAGCAGGAGCATCCCCTCGGGCATGCGCCGTCGCAGCGCCACCACCAGGCAGAGCAGGAAGGCCACCGGCACGATGAGTGCCGGATCGTCGGTTCCCTGGCCGGTGTTCCTTGTGGAGGTGTCGGCCACCACAGAGATCCCGAACAGGACGAAGGCCCAGAAGCCGTCGACCCCGCTCGGATGTCTGCGGATGAAGTCATAGAGGCGCTGCACGTAACCCAGAGTAGGGAAGCCCGATGTGTGCACGGGTCAACCGGAGGGCCGATCCGGGTCCGGCGCGCATACTCCGCAAGGTGGAGGAGGCGATCACCTGTGCGCATAGTCTGAGCCGGTGGCGGCACAGGTGACGGGCTCCGGCGGATGGCGTGGCTGGCGGGCGGCGACGCAGGACGCGCTCTACGGGACGGACGGCTTCTACCGCCGCCCCGAGGGCCCGGCGGGCCACTTCCGCACGTCCGTGCACGCGTCCCCGCTCTTCGCCGGGGCGGTGGCCCGGCTGCTGTGCGAGGTGGACGAGGCGCTGGGCCGGCCCGCTTCGCTCGACTTCGTCGACATGGCCGCCGGACGCGGTGAACTGGTCACCGCGGTGCTCGCCGCGCTCCCCGCCGACGTGGCGGCCCGCACACGCGCGTACGCCGTCGAGATCGCCGCCCGTCCGGCGGGCCTCGACCGTCGGATCGAGTGGCTGCCCGAGCCGCCCCCGCAGGTCGCCGGGCTGCTGTTCGCCAACGAGTGGCTGGACAACGTGCCCGTCGAGGTCGCCGAGGTCGACTCCGCCGGCACCGCGCGCCGGGTGCTCGTCCGAGGCGACGGGGCAGAGCGGCTCGGCGAGCCGGTGTCCGGCGCGGAGGCGGAATGGCTCGCGCGCTGGTGGCCCCTGGCCGGCGAGGAGGGGCTGCGGGCGGAGATCGGGCTGCCCCGGGACACCGCCTGGGCGTCGGCCGTCGCCCGTGTCGGACGGGGGCTCGCCGTGGCCGTGGACTACGCGCACACGGCGGACGCTCGCCCCCCGTTCGGGACGCTCACGGGCTACCGGGAGGGCCGGGAGACGACGCCCGTGCCGGACGGCTCGTGCGACCTCACGGCGCATGTCGCGCTGGACGCCTGCGCGCAGGCAGGCACACCGGCGCTTTCGCCGTCCGCGCCCCGTCTGCTCTCCCAGCGGGAGGCGTTGCACGCCCTCGGCGTCACCGGCGCGCGCCCCCCGCTCGCGCTGGCCTCCACGGACCCCGCCGCGTACGTCCGCGCCCTCGCGAGCGCCGGCGAGGCGGCCGAACTCACCGCGGCGCACGGCCTCGGCGACTTCGCCTGGCTGCTCCAGCCGGTCGGGATCGCCGACCCGCTCGCCCCGCCCCGCTGAGGCGCACGCCGGAGCGCTCGCCCCGCCGCCACCGGCGCGGAGATGCCCCCGGCTACTTGTCGATGTCTCCGACCACGAAGAACATCGATCCCAGTATCGCCACCATGTCCGCTACCAGCGTGCCCGGGAGCAGCTCGGTCAGCGCCTGGATGTTGTTGTACGAGGCCGAGCGCAGCTTCAGCCGGTACGGGGTCTTCTCACCCTTGCTGACGAGGTAGTAGCCGTTGACCCCGAGGGGGTTCTCGGTCCACGCGTACGTGTGCCCCTCGGGTGCCTTGAGGACCTTGGGGAGCCGCTGGTTGACCGGGCCGGGCGGCAGCTCGGCGAGGCGGTCCAGACAGGCGTCCGCGAGGTCCAGCGCGACGTGCGTCTGCTCCAGGAGGCACTCGAAGCGGGCCAGGCAGTCGCCCTCCGCCCGGGTCACCGCCCTCAGCGTGTCCTGGAGCTCCCCGTACGCCAGGTAGGGCTCGTCGCGGCGCAGGTCGAAGTCGACGCCGGACGCGCGCGCGATGGGCCCGCTCACGCCGTACGCGTGCACGGCCCGCGAGGACAGGACGCCCACGCCGCGCGTGCGGCCCCGGAAGATCTCGTTGCCGAGGACGAGGTCGTCGAAGACGTCCATGCGGGAGCGGACGGCGGCGACGGCCCCGCGGGCACGGGAGACCCACCCCGCCGGCAGGTCCTCCTTGAGGCCGCCGACCCGGTTGAACATGTAGTGCATGCGCCCGCCGGAGACCTCTTCCATCACGTTCTGGAGGACCTCGCGCTCGCGGAAGGCATAGAAGACCGGTGTGATGCCGCCGAGCTCGAGCGGATAGGAGCCGAGGAACATCAGGTGGTTGAGCACCCGGTTCAGCTCCGCGAGGAGCGTGCGCGTCCACACCGCGCGCGGGGGCACTTCCATGCCGAGCATGCGCTCCACCGCGAGGACCACGCCCAGCTCGTTGGAGAACGCCGACAGCCAGTCGTGGCGGTTGGCCAGCATCACGATCTGGCGGTAGTCACGCGCCTCGAACAGCTTCTCCGCGCCCCGGTGCATGTAGCCGATCACCGGCTCCGCGTGCATGATGCGCTCGCCGTCCAGCACGAGCCGCAGCCGCAGGACGCCGTGCGTGGAGGGATGCTGCGGGCCGATGTTGAGCACCATGTCGGTGCTCTCCGCGGCGCCGCCGATCCCGACCGTGGTCTCCGTCGTAGGAGTCATGGCCCCAGTCTCCCCTACGTACGCTGGCCGCATGGAGACGGGGAGCCCGGCGGGCCCGGGGGGCGTGGAGACGGTGGGGGGCGGCGCGGCGTGGACCGGGCTGCCGCCCGGACTGCTGCGGATGCGGCGCTTGTTGCTGGTGGTGTGGTCGGGGCTCGCGGCGGCCGGCGTAGGGGTCCCGCTCGGTCTGCTGGCCGGGCCCGCGTGGGCGGCGTTCGCGTTGCTGCCCCTGGCGGGCATCGGCTGGGGGTGGGTCATGCTCGGCCGCAACTGGCGCTCCTGGCGCTATGCCGAGCGCGCCGACGACCTGTTGATCAGCCGGGGCGTGCTGTGGCGCGAGGAGACGGTCGTGCCGTACGGGCGGATGCAACTCGTCGAGGTGACCTCAGGTCCCGTCGAGCGGTACTTCGGGCTGGCCGGCGTCCAGTTGCACACGGCGGCCGCCGCGACGGACGCGAGGATCCCGGGGCTGGACCCGACCGAGGCGGAACGGCTGCGTGACCGGCTCACCGAGCTCGGCGAGGCCCGATCGGCGGGACTGTGACGGCCCCGGGCCTCGACGGCGGCGTGGCCGGCGCCGCGCGGGCGCGGACCGTCGTCGAGCGCCGGCTGCACCCCGTGACGCCGTTCCGGCGCGCGTGGGCGCCCGTCGCGGTGGTCGCCGGCTGGGCGGCGCACGATCCGAACCAGGCCCAGCGGCAGCTGGCACGGCTCACCACGACGACCCTGCTGATCGCGGTCGCCGTCGTCATTCCCGCGGCCGCCCTCTACGGCTTCCTGAGCTGGTGGTTCACCCGCTTCGCGGTGACGGACAGCGAACTGCGCATACGGACCGGCCTGGTGTTCCGGCGCACGGCGCACATCCGGCTGGAGCGCATCCAGGCCGTCGACGTCACCCGGCCGCTGCTCGCGCGGATCGCCGGCGTCGCCAAGCTGCGGCTCGACGTGGTCGGCGCCGACAAAAAGGACGAACTCGCCTTCCTCGGCGAGGACGAGGCGAGCGCACTGCGGGCCGAACTGCTCGCGCGCGCGGCCGGCTTCGCCCCCGAGACGGCGCACGAGGTCGGTGAGGCCCCGGCGCGCGAGCTGTTGCGCGTGCCCGCGCGCGAGCTGGCGATCGCGCTGGCGCTGACCGGCGCGACCTGGGGCGCGCTGATCGCCGCGCTCGTGGTGCTGCCGGTGCTGTGGCTCGTCACCGAGAGCGTGTGGACGGTGCTGGCGACGGGTGTGCCGCTGCTCGGCGCGGCGGGTGCGCGCAGCGTGGGGCGGTTCGTCGCGGAGTTCGACTGGAGCGTCGGCGATTCACCGGACGGGCTGCGGATCGACCACGGTCTGCTGGACCGCGCGCACGAGACGGTGCCGCCCGGGCGGGTGCAGACGGTCCGGATCGTCGAGCCGCTGCTGTGGCGGCGCCGGGGGTGGGTGCGCGTCGAGCTGGACGTGGCCGGCTCGACCAACTCCGTGCTCGTCCCGGTCGCCCCGCGCGAGGCCGCGGAGGCCGTCATCGCGCGCGTGCTGCCCGGCGTCACCGTCCCCGACGCCGCCGCCCTGGCACGGCCGCCCCGCCGGGCCGGACGGTGTCTCCCGGTCTGGTGGCGGGGCTACGGGACGGCGGTCACCGACACGGTCTTCGCCTCCCGGCACGGGCTGCTGCGCCGGAGTCTGGCGCTCGTCCCGCACGCCAAGGTGCAGAGCGTGCGACTCACGCAAGGCCCCTGGCAGCTGCTGTGGCGCGTCGCCGACGTGCGGGTGGACTCGGGGGCCGGCACGACCGTCACGGCGCGTCTGCGGGACGCGCGTGAGGCCGCGGAGCTGCTGCGCGGCCAGGCCGAACGGTCCCGGACCGGACGCCGTGACGCCCGGCCCGACCGGTGGATGGCCTAGCCGCTGTCGCGCAAGGCTTGTTCAGGAGACGGCGCTGCGCAGGCGGTGCAGGTCGATCTGCTCGGTCTCGTCGTGCGCGGTCAGGTCGATCACCTGGCCGACGCGGCGCGAGTCGTCGTCGGCCGGCTTGAACTCCGCCTCGGTCTCCGCCTTGTGCAGCGCGAGCGCCTCCTGGCCGACGACATCGGCGAGGTCCTCGTTCTGCACGGCCTCCAGGGCGTCGGACGCCGCCGACTCCTTCGTGCCGAAGAAGTCGAACCCGCCCTCGGCCGTGGGCCGGCGCACCGGCTGCGACTCGGGAGCGACGGCCACGGCGGTGGGCACCGTGAAGTGCCCACCGGGGCGCCGCGCGGGAACGACGGCGTGAGGCGCTTCCGGGGTGTCCGTGACGCCCGTGCCGCCTGTTCCGTCTGTTCCGTCTGTCGGGTTCGCGTCTGTGGCCTGCGTCCGCTCGGCGGCCTCTTCCGGCGCGGCGGCGGCCGTCTTCTGGGCCGGGGCCTCGTCCTCGTCGGGGTCCAGGGGAGGGGCGGCCGCGCGCGCGTGCTCGTCGACCGCCTCGGGCTTCCCCTCCGCCTCGTCCTCCCGCGCGGCCTCCTTGTCGCCGCCGGCCTTCGAGAAGGCGACCGAAGCGGGCTTGGCGTCGGCGGGTTCGGTGGAGTCGGTGGTGCCGGGGGTGTCGGCGGGCTTGGTCTTGGCGGTCTCGGCCGACTTGCCGGCCTTGGCCGGCCCGACGGGCTCGGTCGGCTCGGCGGACTTCACCGGCTCGGACACGGCGGGCCGAGCCGGCTCGGACTCCGCGGGCTTCGCGCGCTCAGGCCGGTCGGCGTCGAAGCGGGCCAGCGCGCTCAGCGCACGCAGGAACAGCTTGGAGCCGTCGGCGGAGAAGACCGCGGGAGCGTCGGGCTCGCCCCCGCCGGACGCCCCGGAAGCGGACACGTCGGCCTTCGAAGCTCCAGTGGCCGAAGCCCCGACGACCGGAGTCCCGTCGACCGATCCCTCGGCGAGCGCGGCCTCGTCGACCGAAGTCCCCTCGGTCCCCGCGCCCTCGGCCGTCTCCGCAGCCCGCGCGGGCGGCAGGGCGTTCGACGGTGGCGCGGCCTCTATCTCCAGCAGGCGACGGCCCTCCAGGGCGGTCGCCCGCTCCGTCTCGGCGGTGGCATAGCGGCGCAGCAGCGCCGCGTGCTCGTTGCGCAGACCGGCGAGTTCGGCGCGCTTGGCACGCAGCCGCTGCTCCAGCTTGATCCGCAGCTCGCGCGACTCGTCGAGGTCGCTCTCCAACTCGGCGACGCGCTCCTCGAAGCGCCACTCGTCGCCCGCACGCGCGCGCGTGAGGTCGGCGACCTGCTTGCCGGCCTGGATGTCCCAACGGCGCATGACGATCGCGCCGATGACCGCCGTCGCCGCGGCGGCGGCGGCCAGACCTCGGAGCGCGAAGGGCTCCGTGAACACCCAGGGACCGAGGGCGCAGACGACGGAGACGCCTGCGATCGCCGACGGAGGAAGCAGCCTGTGCAAGGGCGGTGAATGGCGGTGACGTCCACGTGGCATGGCCAGAAACTTACCGCGCGTAGAGGATTGTTGGCGCCCCGCCCCGTAAAAACCAGCCGTCCCGATGTCTTCACAGCGCATCGGCATTCGGCGCTGTCACGGAATTCGACGAACAAACAAGATCGTTTCCGCTGGGCGGCCGCCCCGGCCCCGGTGTCACGGGCTGCTCAGCCGTCCGCTGACCCACTCCAGGGTCGCCGGGATCTCCCTCCGCCAGGTGTTGAAGTTGTGTCCGCCGCTTTCGAGGATGATCGACGAGATCCTCGTCTTCTTCGTCGCCTTCACCATGTCGATGAACTTCATCGTGGCCTTGTAGTCGGATTCCCCGACCTTGCTGCTGGTGACGAGCAGCGAAGTGTCCGGCGCGGGCCGGTGCTTGATGAACCAGCGCAGATCGGCCTCGGCGCGGCGGGTCTTGTCGCCGTGGAAGAGGTCGCCGGTCGTCGGGTCGGACGGCGCGGTGAAGTACGGCGACAGGCCGGCGCCCGCCGCGAAGACGTCGGGATGGTGCATCGCCAGCTTCAGGGCGCAGTAGCCGCCGGTGGAGTTGCCTATGACGCCCCATCTGCTGCCCTGTTTCCTGTTCACCCGGTAGTGCGCCGCCACCGCCTCCGGCAGGTCCTTGGCGAAGAACGACTCGGTCTGCGGCCCGCCCGGGACGTCCACGCACTCGGTGTCCCTCGGCGGCGCCACCGTCGGCCGCAGCATCACCAGGATCGTCGGCTCCATACGGCCGGCCTTGGCGAGCTCCCGCGCGGTGCGCGGGTACTCCAACTTGTCGACGAGCGCCTTGGCCGTGCCGGGGTAGCCCGTGAGGACGACGGCCGCGGGGAACGTACGCGTGCGCTGCTGCGGGTCGAAGTACTCCGGGGGCAGGTACACGAACGCGGGCGAGTTGATGCCCGTCGTCCGGCCCGCCACGGTGACCTGCTGGATCTGCCCGCTCGTGCTCGTCTGCCCCCCGCCCGCCAGGCGGTGCGTGTCCACGACGCGCAGCGGTCCCGTCGGACGGCCGTCCTCCGCGTGGTCGACGACGACGCCCTGGTCGTTCTCCTGCCCGAACAGGTCGGCCCAGCTGGCGTAGAAGCCGAACGCCTGGTTGGCGGCGAGGCCCACCGCCGCGAAGAGCGCCACCTGCGTGGCGAGCAGCAGGCCGACGCGCCCGGTGACGGCCCGCCAGCCGCGCCCGGCCAGCCGCGGCCACTGCCACACCGTGCCGGCGAACAGCAGTAGAGCGGCGGCGGCCGTCGTCCACAGCGTTGCGTTGCTCGTGAGACCCATGAGGTGTTCCTGCCTGCGCTCTCCGCCGGGGTTCCCGTCCGCCTCCGCTCCTGCGCGAGGGCTTTTCCCGGACTTTCCTTGGCCTTTTCGGCGGCTTTGACGAGGCGAGTGAACCTCTCTCCCCGAGACACCGTCCTAGAGGGCGCAAAGTCGCCGGATGCCCGATCGGGCCCGGGTCTCCATGTCTCTCGCGGAACTACGGGATGCGATGTCTGTCAGGGAAGATGAGGAAATGTCGGGCGGGGTTCCGAGCAGGGTTCGTCGGCTGATCCGGGGCCCCCGCCCCGAGGCCGTGCCCGTCCTCGTCAGCAGGGCGTGCGCCCTCGTGGGTCTGCTGGACGTCGCCGCGGGCGTGTTCCCCCGGTTCCGGCACAGCAGGATGCACACCGTCGCCGAGGTCCTGCCCGGCTCCTTCGGCCCGTTCGCGGCCGCAATGTCGCTCAGCGCGGGCGTCCTGCTGCTGCTGCTCGCGCACGGCCTCAAGCGCGGCAAGCGGCGCGCGTGGCGCGCGGCCGTCGTGCTCCTCCCCGCGGGCGCCGTCGCGCAGTTCACCTACCGGCACTCCGTCGTCGGCGCGCTGATCTCCCTGGCCCTGCTGATACCGCTGCTCGTCCACCGCGACCAGTTCGCCGCGCTGCCCGACCCGCGCAGCCGCTGGCGCGCGCTCGCCAACTTCGTCCTCATGGGCGCGGGTTCGCTCATGCTGGGCATGGTCATCGTCAGCGCCCACCCCGGCCGTCTGGTCGGCGACCCCAGCCTGGCCGACCGCATCACCCACGTGCTGTACGGCCTGTTCGGCTTCGAAGGTCCCGTCGACTACCAGGGCAACACCTCCTGGACGGTCGCCTTCTCCCTGGGCGCCCTCGGCTGGATCACCGCGGTCACCACCATCTACCTCGCCTTCCGGCCCGAGCACCCGGCGGCCCGACTCACCGAGGAGGACGAGTCCCGGCTGCGCAGCCTGCTGGCCAAGCACGGCAGCCGTGACTCCCTCGGCCACTTCGCGCTGCGCCGCGACAAGGCCGTCGTGTTCTCCCCCAGCGGCAAGGCGGCCGTGACCTACCGCGTCGTCTCAGGCGTGATGCTCGCCAGCGGCGACCCCATCGGCGACGTCGAGGCCTGGCCCGGCGCCATCGAGCGCTTCATGGACGAGGCCAAGGCCCACTCCTGGACCCCCGCCGTCATGGGCTGCTCGGAGACGGGCGGCGAGGTGTGGACCCGCGAGACCGGACTCGACGCCCTGGAGCTGGGCGACGAGGCGGTGGTGGACGTGGCGGATTTCTCGCTCGCCGGCCGCGCGATGCGCAACGTGCGCCAGATGGTCAAGCGCATCGAGCGCGCCGGTTACGAGACCCGGGTCCGTCGTGTCCGTGACCTCGGTGAAGCCGAACTGGAGCGCATCCGGCGCGCCGCCGAGGACTGGCGTGGCACCGACACCGAGCGCGGCTTCTCCATGGCCCTCGGCCGGATCGGCGACCCCTCCGACGGCGACTGCCTCATCGCCACCGCCCACAAGGCCGACGCCGAGCCGGGCGAGTACGGCGACCTGAAGGCGATCCTGCACTTCGTGCCCTGGGGATCGGACGGCGCCTCCCTCGACCTGATGCGCCGCGACCGCTCGGCCGACCCGGGCATGAACGAACTGCTGATCGTCGCCGCCCTCCAGGCCGCGCCGAAGTTCGCCATCGCGCGTGTGTCCCTCAACTTCGCCATGTTCCGCTCGGCGCTGGCACGCGGCGAGAAGATCGGCGCGGGCCCGGTGCTGCGCGCGTGGCGCGGACTGCTGGTGTTCCTCTCGCGCTGGTTCCAGATCGAGTCGCTGTACAAGTTCAACGCCAAGTTCCAGCCGCGCTGGGAGCCCCGCTTCGTGGTCTACCGGGCCTCCGCCGACCTGCCCCGCATCGGCTTCGCCGCCATGCAGGCCGAGGGCTTCGTCACCCTGGCCCTCCCCCTGCCGCGCTTCCTGCGCCGCCGCACCGCCACCCCGCGCGCGTGCGCGCACGTCGTGGCGGACCGGGTGCGCGAACGGGACATGCGGGCCGCGTAGCCGCCCTGCCGCCCAGGACCCGGCCCGGCCGGAGCGCCCCACCCGGGGCCTCCGACCGGGCCGCACACCGTCCCGGCGCCCCGCTGGGCCTACGCTGAACGTATGAGCAAGCAGAGCGGACGCGGGCACGTCGACGGCCTTCCCGAGTGGGACCGCTGCGCGGTCATGGGCGTCGTCAACGTGACCCCCGACTCCTTCTCCGACGGCGGCCGCTTCTTCGACACGACGACCGCCGTCAAGCACGGCCTCCACCTGGTCGCCGAGGGCGCCGACCTCGTCGACGTGGGCGGCGAGTCCACCCGCCCCGGAGCGGCCCGTGTGGACGAGGCGGAGGAACTGCGCCGTGTCGTCCCCGTCGTCCGCGGCCTCGCCTCCGAGGGAGTCGTCGTCTCCGTCGACACCATGCGCGCCTCCGTCGCCGCCCGGGCCCTCGCCGCCGGCGCCGCCCTGGTCAACGACGTCAGCGGCGGACTGGCCGACCCCGAGATGATCCCGGTCGTCGCCGACGCGGGCGCCCCCTTCGTCGTCATGCACTGGCGCGGCTTCCTGGAGGGCGGCAACGTCCGGGGCGACTACGAGGACGTCGTCCGCGAAGTCGTCGACGAACTGCACGCGCGCGTGGACGCCGTCGTCGCCGGCGGCGTCTCCCCCGACCGCGTCGTCGTCGACCCCGGCCTCGGCTTCTCCAAAGAGGCCGACCACGATCTGTCGCTGCTGGCATGCCTGGACCGGCTGCACGCCCTCGGCCGCCCTCTGCTCGTCGCCGCCTCCCGCAAGCGCTTCCTCGGCCGTGTGCTGGCCGGCCCGCAGGGCGCTCCGCCCCCCGCACGTGAACGCGACGCCGCCACCGCCGCCGTCTCCGCCCTCGCGGCGCACGCGGGCGCGTGGGCGGTCCGTGTGCACGAGGTACGCGCGACCGCCGACGCCGTACGGGTCGCGCGCGCCGTGGAGGGAGCGCGCACAGTGGAGGGAGCGCGCACGCACCACCGCGCGACCGGGCAGGACGCCCCCCGCGACGGCGCAGAGGGAGCCCTGTGAGCGCCCCGCACACGGACGTCGAGCAGGTCGAGGCCGCCAACACCGCCTTCTACGAGGCGCTGGAGCGCGGCGATTTCGAGTCGGTGTCCTCGTTCTGGCTCACACCCGCCGACCTCGGCGTCGACGAGGAGTACCACGACCCGGCCGACACCGGCGTGGTCTCCTGCGTGCACCCCGGCTGGCCCGTGCTCACCGGGCGCGGCGAGGTGCTCCGCTCGTACGCGCTGATCATGGCGAACACCGACTACATCCAGTTCTTCCTCACCGACGTGCATGTGTCCGTGACCGGCGACACCGCCCTGGTGACCTGCACCGAGAACATCCTCAGCGGCGGCCCCGCACCGGAGGAGGGCGAGGAGCTGGGGCCGCTCGTGGGCCAGTTGGTGGTCGCCACGAACGTCTTCCGCCGCACGTCCGACGGCTGGAAGCTGTGGTCGCACCACGCCTCCCCGGTGCTGGCCGAAGCCGACGACGACGAGGGCCCGGACAACGGCGAGAACGACGAGGACGGCGAGAGCGGCAACGGCGGCGGGGAGACCCTCGCTTGAGTCGGCGGGCGGACCTCCGCGAGGCCGACCAGGGCGCCGACCGGAGCAAGAAGTGGTTGGAATCACGAACTCGCGGGTAGGGGCGGCTATCAGCCCGTGAGCCACCGGCCTCTCCAGGGGAAACGCACGGTGAACCTCTGACGTCCGGTCCGGCGCCGAGGGCCCCGTGGACCGGCGATGTCAGTGCCCGCGGGTAGATTCGTCCGAGGCCGGTGTGACGCCCGCACACGGACGAACCGGCCGTCACCGACGATTGCAGGAGGATTCGCGTGGATCGTGTCGCGCTGCGCGGCCTGAAGGCCCGCGGGTACCACGGCGTGTTCCCCAGGGAACGCGAAGAGGGCCAGACCTTCATCGTGGACCTCGCCCTCGGCCTGGACACCCGTCCGGCCGCGGCCGACGACGACCTGGCGAAGACCGTGCACTACGGCATCGTGGCGGAGGAAGTCGTCGCCGTCGTCGAGGGTGATCCCGTCGACCTCGTCGAGACGCTCGCCGAGCGCATCGCCCAGGCCTGCCTGAAGCACGAAAGGGTCCAGGAGGTCGAGGTCTGCGTCCACAAGCCGGACGCGCCGATCACGGTCCCCTTCGACGACGTGACCGTCACCATCACCCGGAGCCGAGCATGACCGCGTCCTTCACCGAGGGTCACAGCGACCCGACCGTACAGCCGGTACCGGCCTCCGTCGTCGAGAAGGTCGACGCCGCCGACACCACCCTCCACAACCCGAAACGGGCCGTCGTCGCCATCGGCTCCAACCTCGGCAACCGCCTGGAGACCCTCCAGGGCGCCATCGACGCCCTGGAGGACACCCCGGGCGTGCGGGTGAAAGCCGTCTCCCCCGTGTACGAGACGGAGCCGTGGGGCGTCGAGCCCGGCAGCCAGCCGGCCTACTTCAACGCCGTCGTCGTGCTGAAGACGACCCTGCCCCCGTCCTCGCTGCTGGAGCGGGCGCACGCGGTCGAGGAGGCCTTCCACCGCGTGCGCGACGAGCGCTGGGGCGCGCGCACGCTGGACGTCGACATCGTCGCGTACGCCGACGTCGTCTCCGACGACCCGCACCTGACGCTCCCGCACCCCCGCGCCCACGAACGGGCCTTCGTCCTCGCGCCGTGGCACGACGTGGACCCCGAGGCCCGTGTCCCCGGCCGGGGCGCGGTCGCCGACCTGCTCGACGCGGTCACCCGCGAGGGTGTGCAAGCGCGGGCGGACCTGGAACTCAGGCTGCCCGAGTAGTCGTTAAGGTCGACGAGGACCGCGACGACCACAGCCCGTGGGATCCGGGGGAACCGAAGGGACACCGTGAGAGAGCTGCGCATCAGGACGCTGGTCGGCGTCTTCCTCATCGCCGGCGTCCTGTCCTGGGCGGGCGCCCGCCTGTGGAACTCGCTCGGGACGCTCCCCAGCGTCCCGCTGGCGGCGCCCATCGCGCTCGCCGTGATCGCCGCGATCCTGCTGGCCACGGCGCTCTCCCTGCGCGCCCGCCTCAAGGCGCAGCGCGAGCGCCGTCCCGAGGCCAAGGGCGTCGACCCCTTGATGGCGGCGCGCGCCGTCGTCTTCGGCCACGCCAGCGCGCTGGTGGCCGCCCTCGTCGCCGGCATGTACGGCGGCACCGGCGTCTTCCTGCTGGAGTCCCTGGACATGCCCGCCCGCCGCGACCAGGCGGTCTACGCCGCATTCTCCGTCGTGGCCGGCATCGCCGTCATAGCGGCGGCCATCTTCCTGGAACGGGTGTGCAAGCTCCCCGAGGACGACGACGACAACAACACGGGAGCCGCCTCCACGGCGTGACGCCGCCGCGGGGCGCGTCGGCGTCAGCGCGCCATGATCAGGCTCATGGCCTCGTTACGGGTCGCGGGATCGCGCAGCTGACCGCGGACCGCCGACGTTATGGTCTTCGCCCCGGGCTTGCGCACCCCCCGCATCGACATGCACATGTGCTCGCACTCCATGACGACGATCACTCCCCGGGGTTCCAGGATCTCCATCAGCGAGTCGGCCACCTGCGTGGTGAGCCGTTCCTGCACCTGCGGACGCCGGGCGTAGACGTCCACGAGCCGGGCAAGCTTCGAGAGCCCCGTGATCTTGCCTTCGGCGGACGGGATGTAGCCGACATGGGCGAACCCGACGAAGGGCACCAGATGGTGCTCGCAGCTGCTCAGGACCTCGATGTCCTTCACGAGCACCATCTCGTCGTGCCCCAGGTCGAACGTGGTCGTCAGCACGTCCTCGGGCCGCTGCCACAGCCCCGCGAAGATCTCCTTGTAAGCCCGCGCGACCCGGGCCGGCGTTTCACGGAGGCCCTCCCGGTCCGGGTCCTCGCCGACTGCGAGCAGCAGTTCTCGTACGGCGTTCTCGGCGCGCTTCGCGTCGAACGTGCCGATCGGGCCCTCGCCGGCCAGCGTCACGGGGTCGGTCATCTGCTGTCTCGTTCCTGTGCGGGTCGCGCGCGTGGGTCACGCGCCTGAGCTGCGGGCATGCGGAAACGCCGCGCCCCCCAAGGCTAGAACCTCGGGGGGCGCGGCATCCATTCCGGGCGGAGCGTCAGTTTTCGGGACGCTCCTCAGGGGCCGGCTCGGCCGCCGTGGCCGGATCCGACGCGGTGGACTTGGCGGTGCTGATCGCCGGCGACGCACCGTTCGCGCCGTTCGTCAGTGCGAGCTCCTTGGGGGAGAGCACCGGCGGACGGGTGGACGGCGTGCGCCGCGAGGAGCCCGTCCAGGCGGGCCGCGGCGGGCGCTTGACGATGGGGGCGAAGATCTCGGCGATCTCCTCCTTGCCCAGCGTCTCCCGCTCCAGCAGCTGGAGCACGAGGTTGTCGAGGACGTCGCGGTTCTCGACCAGGATCTCCCAGGCCTCGTTGTGCGCGTTCTCGATGAGCTTCTTGACTTCCTCGTCCACCAGCGCGGCGACCTCTTCCGAGTAGTCACGCTGGTGAGCCATCTCACGGCCGAGGAAGGGCTCGGTGTTGTCGCCGCCGAACTTGATGGCGCCTAGCCGCTCGGTCATGCCGTACTGGGTGACCATGGCGCGGGCCGTGGCGGTGGCCTTCTCGATGTCGTTCGCGGCGCCGGTGGTCGGGTCGTGGAAGACCAGTTCCTCGGCCGCCCGGCCGCCCAGCATGTAGGCGAGCTGGTCGAGCATCTCGTTGCGGGTGGTCGAGTACTTGTCCTCGTCCGGGAGCACCATCGTGTAACCGAGGGCGCGGCCCCGGGACAGGATCGTGATCTTGTGGACGGGGTCGGAGTTGGGGGAAGCCGCCGCGACCAGGGCGTGTCCGCCCTCGTGGTACGCGGTGATCTTCTTCTCCTTGTCCGACATGATCCGGGTCCGCTTCTGCGGGCCCGCCACGACGCGGTCGATGGCCTCGTCCAGCATCTGGTTGTCGATCAGCTTCTTGTCGCTGCGCGCCGTGAGGAGCGCGGCTTCGTTCAGCACGTTCGACAGGTCGGCGCCCGTGAAGCCGGGCGTGCGGCGGGCGACGGCCGACAGGTCGACGTCGGGCGCGACCGGCTTGCCCTTCTGGTGGACCTTGAGGATCTCCAGACGGCCCTGCATGTCCGGGCGGTCGACCGCGATCTGACGGTCGAACCGGCCGGGGCGCAGGAGGGCCGGGTCGAGGATGTCGGGCCGGTTCGTGGCGGCGATGAGGATCACGCCGCCCTTGACGTCGAAGCCGTCCATCTCGACGAGCAGCTGGTTCAGCGTCTGCTCGCGCTCGTCGTGACCGCCGCCGAGGCCGGCGCCGCGGTGGCGGCCGACCGCGTCGATCTCGTCGACGAAGACGATCGCCGGGGCGTTCGCCTTGGCCTGCTCGAAGAGGTCGCGCACCCGGGAGGCGCCGACGCCGACGAACATCTCGACGAAGTCGGAACCGGAGATCGAGTAGAAGGGAACGCCCGCCTCGCCGGCGACGGCGCGCGCGAGCAGGGTCTTGCCGGTGCCGGGGGGCCCGTAGAGCAGAACGCCCTTGGGAATCTTGGCGCCGACGGCCTGGAACTTCGCAGGCTCCTGCAGGAACTCCTTGATCTCGTGCAGTTCCTCGACGGCCTCGTCCGAACCGGCGACGTCGGAGAACGTCGTCTTCGGGGTGTCCTTGGTGATGAGCTTGGCCTTGGACTTGCCGAAGTTCATGACCCGGGAGCCGCCGCCCTGCATCTGATTCATCAGGAACAGGAACACGACGACGATGAGGACGAAGGGGAGCAGCGTGAGCAGGATGCCCACGATCGGGTTCTGCTTGGACGGCGACACGGTGTAGCCGTCCGGGATCTGCTTGTCCTGGTACTTGGTCTGCAGCGTGTTGGCGATGGTCACGCCCTGGTCGCCGATGTAGCTGGCCTGGACCTTGGAGCTGCCCTCGACCTTCTCGCCGTCCTTGAGGGTGATCTTGACGACCTGATCGTCACCGGTGGTCAGCTTTGCCGACTCGACCTTGTTGTCGTTGATCGCTGCCACGACCTGGCCGGTGTCCACCGTCTTGTAGCCGCCGGACGAGCCGACGACCTGCATCAACACGACCACGGCAAGGACGGCCAGCACGATCCACATGACCGGCCCACGGAAGTATCGCTTCACGTCCATCCATACGGAGCGGAGCCGCCCCGTCCCTCCTGCCATAGTGAGTTTGATAAGACAGTTCTTCTGACGGTACCCCAGCATTGTCGCGCGAAGCCGCACTGGAAGGTCGGCGTACCCGTCTGCAAGCCTCAACGGTGCTGGACCCGCTGGGGTTCCCGGTCGTACCGCGGGGCTTGGGCCGTCTGGTCACCGCACCCCGCCCGTACGGCTCAACCGCCGTAGACGTGGGGCGCGAGCGTACCGACGAACGGGAGGTTGCGGTACTTCTCGGCGTAGTCCAGGCCGTAGCCGACGACGAACTCGTTGGGGATGTCGAAGCCGACCCACTCGACGTCGATGGCGACCTTCGCGGCCTCGGGCTTGCGCAGCAGCGTGCACACCTTGAGGGAGGCGGGCTCGCGCGAGCCGAGGTTGGACAGCAGCCAGGACAGCGTCAGGCCGGAGTCGATGATGTCCTCGACGATGAGGACGTGCCGGCCCTTGATGTCGGTGTCGAGGTCCTTGAGGATCCGCACCACACCGGAGGACTGGGTGCCCGCGCCGTAGGAGGACACGGCCATCCAGTCCATGGTGACGGGGGTGGACAGCGCCCGGGCGAGGTCGGCCATGACCATCACCGCGCCCTTGAGGACGCCGACGATGAGCAGGTCCTTGCCCGCGTACTCCGCGTCGATCTTCGCCGCCAGCTCGGCGAGCTTGGCGTCGATCTCTTCCTTGGTGATGAGCACCTTCTTGAGGTCGGCACCCATGTCTTTCGCGTCCACCCGCATCACTTTCGGTCGTCCCACCGGCCGGCCGCCCCTCCACGCGGTGCCGGAGGGGTCCGGATTCAGCCTTGCCGAATCACCAGTCTGCCACCCTGGCGCTGGGCCACGACTTTGCCGGGGAGATTGATGGCGCCCTGCCCGCGCCAGCCGGTGATCAGCCGGTCGATCTCCTCGATGTGCCGGGCGAAGAGCGAGCCGGCCGGCGCGCCCGCGTCGATGGCGGCGCGGCGCAGGATGCGCCGTCGCACAGCCGGCGGCAGGGCGTAGAGCTTGGCGCACTCCAGCAGGCCCGTCGCGTCCCGTACGGAGGTCTCGGCCTGGCCGGCCCAGGCGTCGAGGGCGTCGGCGTCGTCGCGGGAGAGCTGGGCCGTCCGGGCGAGGGCTTCGACGACGCCCTTGCCCAGGGCCTTCTCCAGCGCGGGCAGGCCCTCGTGGCGCAGCCGGGAGCGGGTGTAGGCCGGGTCGGTGTTGTGCGGGTCGTCCCAGACCGGCAGGGACTGGGCCATGCAGGCCTTGCGGGCGGTCTGCCGGTCGAGGGCGAGGAAGGGGCGCCGGTAGCGGCCGCCGGCCCCCGAGACCGCGGCCATCCCGGACAGGGAGCGGATGCCGGAGCCGCGGGCGAGGCCGAGGAGGACGGTCTCCGCCTGGTCGTCGCGGGTATGGCCGAGCAGGACCGCGGTGGCGCCGTGGCGTTCGGCGGCGGCGTCCAGGGCGGCGTAGCGTGCGTCGCGGGCGGCCGCCTCGGGACCGCCCTGCCGGCCGACGGTGACGGCCATGGCCTCGACGGGATCGAGGCCGAGTTCGCGAAGCCGCAGGACGACTTCGTCGGCGCGCTGGTCGGAGCCGGCCTGCAGACCGTGGTCGACGGTGACGCCGCCGGCGCGGATGCCGAGCTTGGGGGCTTCGAAGGCGAGGGCGGAGGCGAGCGCCATGGAGTCGGCGCCGCCGGAGCACGCGACGAGCACGAGCGGCGGGTGCGGGCGCTCGTGCGGTGGTGCGTCGGAGCCGCGAAGGGCCTCGGCGGGGGCCGGGGCTCCGGGGGCGCCGGTGTGGTCGTTGAGGATGTCGTGGAGGACGCGGCGGACCGCCAGGCGTATCGCCGCGACCGCAGGATGGGGACCCATGTCCGGTTCCCTTCAATGAAGTTGTCGGGGGTGAGCCCGAGTCCGGTCACGCAGAGTGTGTAGATGGTGACAGAAACGGGCCGCTCCCCGAGCATTGCACGCCTGCGAGAGGCTCACGGTCCCTCGGACGGGTGATTGCGAGGGCGTTCGGCTGCCGTTCGGCGCTCTCGCCTCACGCCGGGTCGGCCTTGCGGTGCACCCGGGCGACCCAGTCCGCCGGTTTGGCGATCTCGGCCTTGGTGGGGAGCGTGTTGGGGGAGGTCCACACCCGGTTGAAGCCGTCCATGCCGACCTGGTCGACGACGGCCCGCACGAAGCGTTCGCCGTCCTTGTACTGCCGGAGCTTGGCGTCCAGGCCGAGGAGCTTGCGCAGGGCCACGTCCAGGCGGGAGGCACCCTTGGCGCGGCGCTGCTGGAACTTCTCGCGGATCTCGGACACGGTCGACACCACGTCCGGTCCGACGCCGTCCATGACGAAGTCGGCGTGGCCCTCCAGGAGGGACATCACGGCGGTGAGGCGGGCGAGGATCTCGCGCTGGGCGGGGCTCTGGACGAGTTCGACGAGGGAGTGCCCGCCGTCGTCCTCCTCGCCCTCGGGACGGCCGCCGGCGAGGGACTGGGCGGCCTCACGGACGCGTTCCAGGAAGGTCATGGGGTCGACGTCGGTCTCCGCCAGGAACGACTGGATCTCGCCCTCGAGGTGGTCGCGCAGCCAGGGCACCGCGGAGAACTGGGTGCGGTGGGTCTCCTCGTGCAGGCACACCCAGAGACGGAAGTCGTGCGGGTCGACGTCGAGTTCGCGCTCGACGTGCACGATGTTCGGCGCCACGAGGAGGAGCCGGCCCGCGCCGTTGCCGCCGGGGAGTTCACGGGCGGCGGGCGCGAAGGTCTCGTACTGGCCGAGGACGCGGGAGGCCAGGAACGACAGCAGCATGCCCAGTTCCACGCCGGTGACCTTGCCGCCGACGGCACTGAGGACGGTGCCGCCGGCGCCGCCGCCGCGGCGTTCCTGCATCTTCTCCAGGAGGGGCTTGAGGATCTCGCGGAAGCCGGCGACGTTCGCCCGGACCCAGCCGGGGCGGTCGACGACGAGGACGGGGGTGTCGTGGGTCTCCTCGGTGCCGAGACCGGTGAAGCCCCGGACGTGTCCCTCCGAAGCCTTTGCGTGCCGGCGCAACTCGGCGACGACGGCCCGGGCCTCGTCCCGGCTCACGTCGGGCCCCGGCCGCACGAGCCGCGTCGCGGTCGCCACCGCGAGATCCCAGTCGACCATCCCGGAAGAGGCACCACCGATGCTCGTCATGTGTCAACCGTACGTGAGCCCCGCGACCGCGGGCAGAGCGCGAAGCCCTCTCGGCGGCCCGGCGTGCTGTGATCCGGGCGGCGGCCCGGCGGGCGGTCCTCGCGAGCCCGCCCGAGCCGATCGGTCCGTCTCAGGTGCAGCCGCACGTCGCCAGGGCCGTCGCCGCCCGGTCCAGGGCCGACTGGGCCGCCGCGGGGTCCGTCGTCTGCGAGGTGAGGAAGGCGAAGGCCAGCAGGCGGCCGTTCTTGTCGACGGCCGTGCCGGCGAGGGTGTTGACGCCGGTGAGGGTGCCGGTCTTGGCGCGGACGACGCCGGCCGCGCCGTCGGCGTAGCGGGCGCTGAGGGTGCCGGTGAAGCCGGCGACGGGCAGGCCGGTCAGGGCCGGGCGGAGGTCGGGGAGGGCGGGGTCGCCGGCCTTGGCGAGGAGCGCGGTGAGGTGGTTCGCCGTGAGGCGGTCGCCGCGGTCGAGGCCGCTGCCGTCCCTGAACACCGCGCCGGACAGGGGCACTCCGAGCCCCGCGAGCTGCTTCTGGACGGCCTTTCCGGCGCCGGCGAAGTCGGGGCGGACGCCGGTCGCCACGGCGGTCTGGCGGGCGAGGGCCTCGGCGATGTCGTTGTCACTGTTGGTCAGCATGCGTTCGACGAGGGCGGACAGAGGCGGCGAGGACACCGAGGCGAGGGTCACCGCGCGCGCGGTCGCCTTGGACGGGCCGGGGGACGTGGTGCCGATGCCGCGGGCGCGCAGGTCCTCGGCGAACGTGCGGGCGGCTTCGGCCGCGGGGTCGGGGACGCGGGCCGCCGGGCCGCTCGTGGAGCCGTCGGTGCGGCCCTCGTCGACCGTGAGGGCGGTGACGCGGGCGAGGTTGTCGTTGACCCCGATGGGGTGAACTTCGGAACCGGCGTACAGGGTGGTGTCGTAGGAGAGCGTCGCGCGGGTGATGCCACGTTTCTTCAGGGCGGCGGCGGTCGCGTCGGCGAGGGTGGTCAGGTCGGCCCAGCCCTCGGCGTTGCGGCGGCCGGCGAGGGTGGGATCGCCGCCGCCGACGAGGACCACTTCGCCGGTGCCGGGTTCGAGGGCGACGCGGGTGGTGAGGCGGTGGTCGGCGCCCATCGCGGAGAGCGCGGCGACCGCGGTGGCGATCTTCGTGGTCGAGGCCGGCGTGAACGGCCGGTCGGCGCCCGCGCCGTACAGCCGCCGCCCGGAGGCGACGTCGACGACGGCCGCCGCGCGGCTCGCGCCGAGCGCGGGGTCTGCCAGGAGCGGGTCCAGCACGCGCGCGAGGGCCGCGGAGGAGCCGGGTGCGGACCTGACAGGGGTCTGGCCGCCGCCGAGACCGGTGAGGACGGACGCGGCGCTCGGGGCGGGCCGCGGCGTGCCCGACGTTGCGGACGCATCGGATCCACCGGACGTCCGGGACGTATCACCCCTGCGACCGTGATCTGCGCCACCCGTCCGTTCCAGTGCGGCGGCCCGGTCCCGCTCGGCCGTACGCTGACCCGTGGAGTCCCAGGGGCCGGCGGCCGTCACCACGCCTGCGGCCAGGGCCAGCCCGGCGGTCGCCGCACCCGCGGAGTACTGCCAGGCCCGGCCGGCCTTCGGCCTCGTGATCCGCGCGAGCTGCGGTTTCGCCGCCTGTGTGAGCCGTACGACCTGCGGCTTCGCGGCAGCCGCCGCGCGCGCGAGACGCGGTCGTACGACCTCTGCGGCCTGTGCCAGACGCGGTCGTACGGCATCCACGGCCCGCACCACGTGCGGTCTCGCGGCGCGCCACGGCCTCAGCTCGGGCACGATCACCAGCCCCTTTCGCGATCACACACCTGCGTGAGGGACACTTAACCACCAGAACTATGTGCTGATCATGGAGGAGCCACCGGTGGAGTTCGACGTCACGATCGAGATCCCGAAGGGTTCGCGGAACAAGTACGAGGTGGACCACGAGACCGGTCGGATCCGCCTGGACCGTCGACTCTTCACCTCGACCGCCTACCCGACCGACTACGGATTCGTCGAGAACACCCTCGGCGAGGACGGCGACCCGCTGGACGCGCTCGTCATCCTGGACGAGCCGACCTTCCCGGGCTGCCTCATCCGCTGCCGCGCCATCGGCATGTTCCGGATGACGGACGAGGCCGGCGGCGACGACAAGCTGCTGTGCGTCCCGGCGACCGACCCGCGCGTGGAGCACCTGCGTGACATCCACCACGTGTCGGAGTTCGACCGCCTGGAGATCCAGCACTTCTTCGAGGTCTACAAGGACCTGGAGCCGGGCAAGTCCGTCGAGGGCGCCGATTGGGTCGGCCGCACCGACGCCGAGGCCGAGATCGAGCGGTCGTACAAGCGCTTCAAGGACCAGGGCGGTCACTGACCTCCCCCTGGGCCTGACGACGCCCTGAGCGCGAGGTCCGCCTGACGGGACCCGGGGGCCGCACACGTGCGTGTGCGGCCCTTTCGTCTGCCTGTTGGCGACCTGCACGCATACGTGTGCGTCATCCGCGCATACTGAGGCCTACGGGATGTGTCGTTCAGGGAGCGTTGCTCAGTGTCGGAGGCGGAGGACCGCAAGCCGCAGTCGGACGAGGCGAGGAGCGCGTTCGACTCCGAGGTCACTTCGGAGTTCGCGATCCCCCGGGGACTGGCCGTCTCCCGGGCGGCGGGGAGCGAGACGGAGACCACGTCGGAGTTCTCCGTGCCGCAGGGGCTGGACACCCCGCAGCCGGTCTCCGGCGAACCCGAGGGGTCGGCGTTCAGCCCCCCGAGAACGTACAGCTCCCGGCAAGCCCCGGCCGCGTTCACGCCCGCCGAGGGCTTTCCGGTGGTCAGCCTCACCAAGGACGTGCCCTGGCAGGACCGGATGCGCACGATGCTGCGCATGCCGGTGGCCGAGCGGCCCGCGCCGGAGCGGGCGCCCAAGACGGAGGAGGACGAGGGCCCGGCCGTCCCGCGCGTCCTCGACCTGACGCTGCGCATCGGGGAGCTGCTGCTGGCGGGCGGTGAGGGCGCCGAGGACGTGGAGGCCGCGATGTTCGCGGTGTGCCGCTCCTACGGGCTCGACCGCTGCGAGCCGAACGTCACCTTCACGCTGCTGTCGATCTCCTACCAGCCGTCGCTGGTGGAGGACCCGGTGACGGCCTCACGGACCGTGCGGCGCCGCGGCACCGACTACACGCGCCTGGCGGCCGTCTTCCAGCTCGTCGACGACCTCAGCGACCCCGAGACGCATATCTCCCTGGAGGAGGCCTACCGGCGCCTCGCGGAGATACGGCGCAACCGGCACCCCTACCCCACCTGGGTGCTGACCTCGGCGAGCGGACTGCTCGCGGGCGCGGCCTCGGTGCTGGTCGGCGGCGACCTGATCGTGTTCGTGGCGGCGGCGCTCGGCGCGATGCTCGGCGACCGGCTGGCCTGGCTGTGCGCGGGGCGCGGGCTGCCGGAGTTCTACCAGTTCCTGGTGGCCGCGATGCCGCCCGCCGCGATCGGGGCCGCGCTGACGCTGACGCACGTCGACGTGGAGGCCTCCGCGGTCATCACCGGTGGACTGTTCGCGCTGCTGCCCGGGCGGGCGCTGGTGGCGGGCGTGCAGGACGGCCTGACCGGCTTCTACATCACCGCCGCCGCACGACTGCTGGAGGTCATGTACTTCTTCGTCGGCATCGTGCTCGGCGTGCTGGTGATGCTGTACGTGGGCGTGCAGCTCGGCGCGCACCTCAACCCCGACGCGGCCCTGGGCATCAGCAAGCGTCCGCTGTGGTCGATCGCCGCGTCGATGCTGCTGTCGCTGACCTTCGCGGTGCTGCTCCAGCAGGAGCGGGCCACCGTGCTCGCCGTGACGCTGAACGGCGGCGTGGCCTGGTCGGTGTACGGCGCGATGCACTACACCGGCGACATCTCCCCCGTCGCGTCCACGGCGGTCGCGGCCGGGGTGGTGGGCCTGTTCGGGCAGTTGCTGGCGCGGTACCGGTTCGCTTCGGCGCTGCCGTACACGACGGCGGCGATCGGTCCGCTGCTGCCCGGTTCGGCCACGTACTTCGGGCTGCTGGCTTTCGCTCAGAACAAGGTGGACGCCGGGCTGGTGTCCCTGACGAAGGCCGCGGCGCTGGCCATGGCCATCGCCATCGGGGTGAACCTGGGGTCGGAGATCTCGCGGATGTTCCTGCGGATCGGGTCGGCGGAGAAGCGGCGGGCCGCCAAGCGGACGCGGGGCTTCTGAGCCGGGGGCGCAGCCTTCCTGGAGGCCGCGCCCCTCAAAGCGCGGGCTCAGTAGCCGCCGTTGTACGGGTACTGGCCGTTCTGGTTCTGCGGATTCCGGCTGTTCTGGGGGGCGCCGTAGGTCTGCTGCTGCGGCTGCCAGTCCTGCTGGGGGTACTGCTGCCCGCCGCCGTAGTAGTCGTCCTGCTGGTTGCCCGGCCGGCCGTACGGCTCGTTCTGGTCGATGCGGCGGAGCTGGGTGGTCGCGTCGTCCATGACGGGGGCCGCGGCCTGCTGCGGGGTGTGGGCCGGCTGCTCGGCCGCCGCACGCTTCTTCTTGGACCGCTCCCGGAGGAACTCGATGATGATCGGGACGACGGAGACGAGCACGATGAGGATCAGGATCGCCTCGACGTTCGTCTTGATGAACTTGATCTGGCCGAGCCAGTACCCGGCGAGGGTGACGCCCGTGCCCCAGGCGACGCCGCCGATGATGTTGTAGGAGAGGAACGTGCGGTACTTCATGCTGCCGGCGCCGGCCACGATGGGCGCGAAGGTGCGCACGATCGGCACGAAGCGGGCGAGGACGATCGCCTTCGGGCCGTACTTCTCCATGAACTCGTGTGCCTTCTCCAGGTTCTCCTGTTTGAAGAGCTTGGAGTTGGGGCGGTTGAAGAGCTTGGGCCCCAGGAACTTGCCGATCATGTAACCCACTTGGTCACCGACGACCGCCGCGAGCACGATGAGCGTGCAGACCAGCCACAGGGGCTGGGAGATGTACTGGCCCTCGGCCACGAAGAGGCCCGCTGTGAACAGCAGGGAGTCACCGGGGAGGAAGGCGAACAGGCCGGACTCGGCGAAGACGATCAGCAGGATGCCGGGCAGGCTGAAGGTCTCGATCAGATAGTCCGGGCTGAGCCACTCGGGGCCTAGCGCAAGCGTGGTCACGGGGATGTGGCTCCTGCTGTGGGGTACGGGCTGGGGGGGTACGGGCCGGGCTGGCTGCCCAAACGTACAACGCAACCGGCCCCGCCCAGGTTCCAAGGCGTTCCCAGGATGCACTGTGCCTCCGCTTGGGCAAACCTGTGGACATGGGCATCGAGGACTACGGCGGCGGCCAGGGGCCCCAGCCGGACGTACTGGTCGTCACCACCAACGACGTACCCGGGCACCGGGTCGAGCAGGTCGTCGGCGAGGTCTTCGGGCTGACGGTGCGCTCGCGGCACCTGGGCAGCCAGATCGGCGCGGGCCTGAAGTCGATGATCGGCGGTGAGCTGAAGGGCCTCACCAAGACGCTCGTGGAGACCCGCAACCAGGCCATGGAGCGGCTCGTCGAGCAGGCACGCGTGCGTGGCGCCAACGCGGTGCTGGCGTTCCGCTTCGACGTGACGGAGGCCGCGGACGTGGGCACCGAGGTGTGCGCTTACGGGACGGCGGTGGTCGTGGCCCGGGAGTGACCCCGGGCCACACCGGTGCGCGGCGCCTGTCGTGCGGTTTCTCGGAAGGACCCTTTACGCGCGTGTGTGCCGGGCCGCGTTGGCGTCGATCGCCTCCTTCAGGTGCTCGGCGAGCCCCGGGCGCAGGGAGTCGTAGAACGCCTTGAAGCGCTCGTCCGCGACGTACATCTCACCCAGGCCCCGGTGCATGTCGTACGGGCACTCGTAGAACCAGCCACAGATGTGCTGCCGGTGCTCCTCGGCCATGTCCATGGCCGCCTCACCGGCCGGGGGCTCCCCGGCGGCCATCAGGGCGTCGTAGCGCTCGCCCCAGTCGGCCACCTCGGCCTGCATGCGTTTCCAGTCGTCCTTGGTGTAACGGGCGGCCCGGCGCTGCGACTCGGCGTAGGCCTCGGTGCCGCCCCAGCGCTGTTCGGCCTCCTCTGCGTACTGCTCGGGGTCCTTGTCCCCGAACACCTCGAACTTCTCCTCCGGCGTCAGGTCGATGCCCATCGTGCGTGCCTCCATGGCGTGTTGGACGGCGGCCGCCATCTTCCGCAGCTTCTCGATCCGGGCGGTCAGCAGCTCGTGCTGGCGGCGCAGGTGTGCGCGCGGGTCCGCGGCCGGGTCGTCGAGCAGGGCGGCGACCTCGTCGAGCGGGAAGCCGAGCTCGCGGTAGAACAGGATCTGCTGCAGCCGGTCGAGGTCGGCGTCGCTGTAGCGCCGGTGACCCGCGTGGCTGCGCTCGCTCGGGGCGAGCAGGCCGATGCCGTCGTAGTGGTGCAGCGTGCGCACCGTGACTCCGGCGAAGCCGGCCACCTGTCCCACGGAGTAGCTCACGTCGTCCGCTCTCTGCTAAGGGCCGCGGCGAGCTGCGTCGCCCGGTCACGGCACTCGGTACGCGCTCCACGATGGGACCTCACGCGGCGTGAGGTGCAAGCCGGTTTCCCCGCCGCGTCGGATTCTCCGTGCGCCCCGGCCGGCCGAACGGCTGCCCGGCTCCGGATGTTGAGTCCGCTTTGTCCGCTTATGGTGAGCCCGTGGCTCAGGACACCGCGCGGCAGACGCCGCCCCCCGCTCCGGTGACCCCGGCTCGCGCGCTGCTGCCGTTGATCCTGCCCGCCCTGGTCGTCGGCGTGGTGGCGAGCCTGCTGTTCGTCGGCGTGAGCGGGCTGGCCGAACGCCTCCAGGACGTGCTGTGGGGCGACCTGCCGGACGCACTGGGTATCGGCCGCTACTCCGTGCTGTGGATGATGGTCATGCTCACCGCGACCGGGATCGCGGTCGGCCTGGTGGTGTGGAAGGCGCCGGGCCACGCCGGTCCGGACCCCGCGACGACGGGCCTGGACGCGCCCGTGCTGCCGCCCGTCGTGCTGCCGGGCCTGCTGGCGGCGACCGCGCTGATGCTGGCGGGCGGTCCGAGCCTCGGCCCCGAGAACCCGCTCATCGCCGTGAACGTCGGCCTCGCCTACTGGCTGGGCCGGCGGCTGGCGCCCCGCATGCCGGGCCCGGTCTGGCCCCTGCTGGCCGAGGCGGCGACGATCGGCGCGCTGTTCGGCACGCCGGTGGCGGCGGCGCTGATGATCTCCGAGGCGATGGCGGGGCGGCAGACGAAGGGCCCGCTGTGGGACAGCGTCTTCGCGCCCCTGGTCGCCGCGGCGGCCGGTTCCTTCACGACCAGCCTGGTGGCCCAGCCGACCTTCGATCTCGACCTTCCCCCGATCGGCCGCCCGGACGGGGGCGACCTGCTGTCGGCGGTGGTGGTCGCGTCGGCGGGCGCGCTGCTCGCGCTGTGCGCCGTGCGCGCCTTCCCCTACGTCCACGCCGCGTTCGCCCGGCTGCGGCACCCGATGCTGGCGCTGCCCGTCGGCGGGCTCGTCCTGGGGCTCCTGGCGGCGGTGGGCGGCCATCTGACGCTCTTCAAGGGGCTGGAGGAGGTCGGGGAGCTCGCGAGCGATCCCGAGGGCTGGACGGCCGGGCAGTTCGCCACGATGACGGTGGTGAAGCTGGCGGCGCTGCTCGTGGCCGCGTCCTGCGGCTTCCGGGGCGGTCGGATCTTCCCGGCCATCTTCGTCGGCACCGCCCTCGGTCTCACCGCCCACGCGCTCGTGCCCGGCGTGCATCCCGCGGTGGGGGTTTCCGCTGGCGTGCTGGGCGTGCTGCTCGCCATCACCCGGCAGGGCTGGGTGAGCCTTTTCGTCGCCGCCGTCCTGGTGGCCTCCCCCACGATCGTGACCCTGCTGTGCGTCGCCTCTCTGCCGGCCTGGCTGCTGGTCACGGGCCGGCCGCAGATGCAGTTGCGCGAGGACGGGACATCGGTCCGTTGAGCGCAGCCCCCTTCCCCGCCTCGTCCGTTCCACGTCCCGAAAGTTCCGCGCCCGATTCGTTCCGTCTGCCGAGGAGTGACATCCATGCCCCTGCACAAGGGTTCCAGTCCCGACGAGCGCCAGCTCTCCGTCAACCCCTTCTACGGCGTCGCGGACCCCGTCGGGGGGATGACCGAGTCGCCGCCCAAGCACCGGCTTCCGGACACCCCGACGCCGCCCTCGACGGCGTACCAGCTGGTCCACGACGAGCTCATGCTGGACGGCAACTCCCGGCTGAACCTGGCCACCTTCGTCACCACCTGGATGGAGCCGGAGGCCGGGAGGCTGATGGCGGAGTGCCGGGACAAGAACATGATCGACAAGGACGAGTACCCGCGCACCGCCGAACTGGAGCGGCGCTGTGTGGCGATGCTCGCCGACCTGTGGAACGCGCCCGACCCCTCGGGCGCCGTGGGCTGCTCGACGACCGGGTCGAGCGAGGCGTGCATGCTCGCCGGGATGGCCCTGAAACGGCGCTGGAGCGCGCGCGGCCAGAAGCCCGGCGCCAGGCCGAACCTGGTCATGGGCGTCAATGTCCAGGTGTGCTGGGACAAGTTCTGCACCTTCTGGGAGGTGGAGCCCCGTCAGATCCCCATGGAGGGCGACCGCTTCCACCTCGACCCGCAGGCCGCCGCCGAGCTGTGCGACGAGAACACCATCGGGGTGGTCGGCGTCCTCGGCTCGACCTTCGACGGCTCCTACGAGCCGATCGCGGACCTGTGCGCCGCGCTCGACGCCCTCCAGGAGCGCACCGGCCTCGACGTCCCGGTGCACGTCGACGGGGCGTCCGGGGCGATGGTCGCGCCCTTCCTCGATGAGGACCTGGTGTGGGACTTCCGCCTCCCGCGCGTGGCGTCGATCAACACCTCGGGGCACAAGTACGGGCTGGTGTACCCCGGGGTCGGCTGGGCGCTGTGGCGCGACGCCGCCGCCCTGCCCGAGGAACTCGTCTTCCGCGTCAACTACCTGGGCGGTGACATGCCGACCTTCGCGCTGAACTTCTCGCGTCCGGGGGCCCAGGTCGTCGCGCAGTACTACACCTTCCTGCGGCTCGGGCGGGAGGGTTTCCGGGCCGTGCAGCACTCCGCGCGCGAGGTGGCCCGGAGCATCGCCGACCGGGTGGCGGAGCTGGGCGACTTCCGTCTGCTGACCCGGGGCGACGAGCTGCCCGTCTTCGCCTTCACCACCACCGGGGAGGTGGAGTCGTACGACGTCTTCGACGTGTCCCGACGGCTGCGGGAGAGCGGCTGGCTGGTGCCCGCGTACACCTTCCCGCCGAAGCGGGATGACCTCTCCGTCCTGCGCGTCGTGTGCCGCAACGGCTTCTCGGCCGACCTGGCCGACCTGTTCGTGGACGACCTGTCCCGGCTCCTGCCGGAACTGCGCCGCCAGCCTCACCCGCTGACCCGGGACAAGGCGGCGGCGACGGGATTCCATCACTAGGCGTGCCGGGCGGGGCGGTCAGCGGCTCATACGGGCGAACCTGCGGACCGCCAGCGGGAAGAAGACGGCCAGCAGGGCCAGGGGCCACAGCAGGGCGGGCCAGACGTGACCGGGAGCGCCGCCAGGGGCGCCGAGGAGGTCCCGAACCGCCGTCGCCGTGTGGGACATGGGGTTCCACTCGACGACGGCGCCCAGCCAGGCGGGCATGGATTCGGGGGCGGCGATGGCGTTGGAGAGGAAGCCGACGGGCCAGACCAGGATCTGCACGGCCATGACCATCTCCGGCCTGCCCGCCACCAGCGCCAGATGGATGCCGATCCACAGCATCGCGAACCGGAACAGGAGCAGGAGTCCCGCGGCGCCCAGGAAGGCCACGAAGCCGCCGTGCGCGCGCCACCCGAGCGCGTACGCGACGGCGAGCAGGACGGCAAGGCCCACCGCCGACTGGAGCATGTCGGCCGCCGAACGGCCCACCAGGACCGCGCCGTCGGCCATGGGCATCGACCGGAAGCGGTCGACGACGCCCTTGTTCACGTCCTGGGTGACGGCGAGCATCGTGCTCTCCAGGCCGAAGGCCATGGTGAGCGCGAGCATGCCGGGCAGCAGGTAGTCGAGGTAGTCGCCGCTCACCCCACGGCCGCCGCCGACCAGGTAGCCGAACATCAGCAGCAGCATCACCGGGAAGACGAGCCCGACGGCCACCCTGCCGGGCTGCCGCGCCCAGTGGGCGAGTTCGCGCCGGGTCATGGTCCAGGAATCGGTCAGCGCGTACGTGTTCACACGGCCTCCTTCACAGGCTTGTCCACGGGGGCGCCCGAACCGTCGCGGGCTCCGGTCAGGTGCAGGAACACCTCGTCGAGGGTGGGGCGGCGCAGGGCCACGTCCTCCGCCTCGATGCCGGCGTCCTCCAGCGCGCGCACGACCCCGGAGAGGGCCGCCATCCGGTCGGTGACGGGGGCGCTGAGGAGACGACGGTCGGCGTCGACCGAGACGGTGTCCTTGGGCACGGGCAGCAGGGCGAGCGCCGCGCCGAGATGGCCCTCGTCGCGCAGGACGACGTCGATGCGGTCGCCGCCCGTCAGCGACTTCAGCTCGTCCGGGGCGCCCTCGGCGATGACGTCGCCGTGGTCGAGGACGCTGATGCGGTCCGCGAGCCGGTCCGCCTCCTCCAGGTACTGGGTGGTCAGGACGACGGTGGTACCGCCGCCGACCAGGGAGCGGACGGCGGACCACACCTCGGCGCGCCCGCGCGGGTCCAAGCCGGTCGTCGGCTCGTCCAGGAAGAGCACCTCCGGGTCCCTGATCAGCGAGGCCGCCAGGTCCAGCCGGCGCCGCATGCCGCCGCTGTAAGCGCGCACCGGCTTGCGGCCGGTGTCGGCGAGCTCGAAGCGCTCCAGGAGTTCGCGGGCCCGCACGCGCGCGTGGCGGGCGCCGAGGTGGTGCAGCCGGCCGAACATCTCCAGGTTCTGACGGCCGTCCAGTTCCTCGTCCAGCGCCGCGTGCTGGCCCAGCAGCCCGATGCGCAGCCGGACCTCCCGGGCCTGCCGGACCACGTCGTGGCCGGCCACCTCGATGCGGCCGGAGTCGGGCCGCAGCAGGGTGGAGAGGATCCTGACCAGCGTGGTCTTGCCCGCGCCGTTCGGGCCGAGCACCCCGTGGACCGTGCCGCGGGCGGCCGCGAGGCCGAGCCCGTCCAGCGCTTGGGTGTCTCCGTACCTCTTGCGTACGTCCTCGACGATGATCGCCGCGTCGGTCATGCCGCTCCCCCAATCGTCGCCTTGCCGGTCGGCAAGCTAGTCAAACTTGACTAGAGATCCAACGTAATACCCGGCTCTCTGGTCGTCAAACTTGATTAGCGGGCGTCCCCCGGATGCCGCTCCCCCGTGGCGTACGGGTTCTCCTGCCCGTCGACGAGGACGCCGACGAACGGCTCACCCTCGCCGGCGAAGGTGTACGCGCCGCCCTGGATGCGCGCGATCAGCCCGCGGGTCCACTCGGCCTCGGCGTCGGCCGTGTGGACCCAGAGGTTCATGATCTCGCCGATGTGCCCGAGCTGAGCCGGACCCTGCTCGGGCACGTAGTGCTCGGTCACGGCGGAGCGCCACTCCTCGATGCGCCGGATCCGCTCCTGGAGCAGCCCGACGGCCTCCGCGCGGGGCAGATCGACGATGAAGCCGATGGCCGCCGACTTGACGTCCATCTTCTGGTCGTAGGCGGTCAGCGCCTCGCGGACCAGCCGGAGGTACTCCTCGACGCCGCGGTCGGTGATCTCGTACTCGGTGCGGGGCGGGCCGCCGGCGGTGGACGGCGCCACCTCGTGCTCGTGCAGCAGGCCCTGCTTCGCCATCTGCTTGAGGGCGTGGTAGATCGACCCGGGCTTGGCGGTGGACCACTCGTGCGCGCCCCAGTACTCCAGGTCGTTGCGCACCTGGTAGCCGTGGGCCCGCCCGTGCTGGCGGACGGCGCCGAGCACGAGGAGACGGATCGCTGACATGCCGTCCAGGGTAGGCGGCGCCGGGTGGGCCCCGGCGCCGCACCCCGGGGTCAGAAGGGGAAGCGGCTGCGGCCGTGCTGGACCGAGATCCACTTCGTGGTGGTGAAGGCCTCCACGGTCGTCTCGCCGTTGAGGCGGCCCACGCCGGAGTTCTTCTCGCCGCCGAAGGGGACGATCGGCTCGTCGGCGACCGTGGCGTCGTTGACGTGGAACATGCCGGTGACGATCCGCTTGGCGAAGGCGACGCCGCGCTCGATGTCGCCGGTGTGGACGGCGCCGCTCAGGCCGTACGGCGTGTCGTTGGCGATGCGCAGCGCCTCGTCCTCGCCGTCGAAGGTGTTGATGAAGGCGACCGGCCCGAACACCTCCTGCTGGAGCAGTGCGGAGTCGAGGGGCAGGCCGGACAGGACGGACGGCTCGACGACGTTCTCCGCGGTCGCGCCGCGCAGCAGGGCGGTGGCGCCTTCGGCGAGAGCCTGCTCGACGGCGCCGGAAACCGCCTCCGCCTGCTGGGAGTTGATCAGCGGGCCGATCAGGGTCTGCGGGTCGCGCGGGTCGCCGGCCTTGAGGGTGCGCACCTTGGCGACGAACTTCTCGGTGAACTCGTCGGCGATCGAGCGGTCGACCAGGATGCGGTTGGCGGCCATGCAGACCTGGCCCTGGTGGACGTAGCGGCTGAACACGGCGGCGTCGACCGCGTAGTCGACGTCGGCGTCGTCGAGGACGACGAAGGCGCTGTTGCCGCCGAGTTCGATGATGGACCGCTTGAAGTGCGAGGCGGCGACCGTGGCGACATGGCGGCCGACCTGGTCGGAGCCGGTGAAGGAGATGACCCGCGGGACGGGGTGCTCCAGGAAGGCGTCACCGATCTCGGCGATGTCGGTGACGACCACGTTCAGCAGGCCCGGCGGCAGGCCCGCGTCCTCGAACAGCTTGGCGATCACGGTGCCGCCGGCGATCGGGGTGTTCTGGTGCGGCTTGAGCACCACGCCGTTGCCGAGGGCCAGCGCGGGGGCGACGGACTTCAGCGACAGCAGGAACGGCACGTTGAAGGGGCTGATCACACCGACGACGCCGACCGGTTCGCGGTAGACGCGGTTCTCCTTGCCGTCGACCGGCGAGGGGACGATCCGGCCCTCGGGGCGCAGCGCCAGGTGGATCGACTCGCGCAGGAACTCCTTGGCGAGGTGCAGTTCGAAGGCGGCCTTGCCGAACGTGCCGCCGGCCTCGTCGACGAGGATCTCGCTGATCTCCGCCTCGCGCTCCTCGACCAGCCGCAGCACCTTCTCGAAGACCGCGCGGCGGGCGTAGGCGTTGGTGGCGGCCCACTCCTTCTGGGCGCGGGCGGCGGCCCGGTAGGCCTGATCCACCTCGTCGACGGTGGCTATGGTGATCGAGGCGAGCTTCTCGCCGTCATAGGGGTTGAAGTCGATGATGTCCCAGGAGCCTGTGCCCGGACGCCACTCCCCGTCGATGTACTGCTGGGCCAGGTCGGTCAGATAGGACGCCATGTGATCCCTCAATCCCCTGATGTGATCGGTTCCGCTCGACCGCGTTCGGTAATCACGATCTGATCACACGTCATGGTACGTGTGTGACAAGGGAGTTGGGAGTGACGCTCAGGACAACTGCAGCAGGCCGCGCAGCAGGTCCCGGCTCTCGTCCGGGCCCGGTCCGTCCTGCTGGAGCTCCTTCAGCGCCTGCTCGTACTGGGCGACGTCCTCGTGTTTGTCCAGATACAGGGCGCTGGTGAGCTGCTCCAGGTAGACCACGTCCGACAGGTCGGACTCCGGGAAGCTCAGGATCGTGAACGCCCCGCTCTCCCCCGCGTGGCCGCCGAAGCTGAACGGCATGATCTGCAGCCGCACGTTGGGCCGCTCGGAGATCTCGATCAGGTGCTGGAGCTGCCCGCGCAT
The DNA here is from genome assembly GCF_044740925.1 of Streptomyces sp. NPDC088254. Taxonomy (NCBI): domain Bacteria; kingdom Bacillati; phylum Actinomycetota; class Actinomycetes; order Kitasatosporales; family Streptomycetaceae; genus Streptomyces; species Streptomyces sp. NPDC088254. The sequence continues at coordinate 80,848 of NZ_JBIURQ010000002.1, forward strand.
CACCTCGCGGTCGCCGTAGGGCCGGCGCAGGGCCGCCTCGTCGAGGACGATGTGGACGTCGGGGGCGTTCTCCGCCACGAGGTACTTCTGCCGCTCCAGCCGCAGGGCCACGCGCCGGTCGACGTCGGCCGCGCTCGCGCCCTTCATGCCGCGCCGCACCACCGCGTGCGCGTACGCCTCCGTCTGCAGCAGCCCGTGCACGAACTGCACCTCGTACGCGCGGATCAGCGCCGCCGCGCCTTCCAGACCGACGTACGTGGGGAACCAGTTGGGGAGCACGTCGGAGTAACTGTGCCACCAGCCGGCCACGTTGGCCTCGCGGGCGAGTCCGACCAGCGCCTGGCGTTCCGCCTCGTCCGTGATCCCGTAGAGCGTCAACAGGTCTTCCACGTCCCGTGTCTTGAAGCTCACCCGGCCCAGTTCCATACGGCTGATCTTCGACTCCGAGGCGCGGATGGAGTACCCGGCCGCCTCGCGTGTGATGCCGCGCGTCTCGCGCAGTCGCCGTAGTTGCGAACCGAGCAGCATGCGCCGCACCACCGATCCGGGCTCTCCCGCGCTCACTTTCGCCAGCCTCCCCAGCCGTTCCCAGGGCCCGCAGTCTGCCACTAAAACACTTCGAGCAGTACTCGTCCGGTTACAGAGATGAAAGAACCCAAGGATACGCACGGAGCGGCGCGAAGGAAGAGTGAGGAGAAAGCAAGGGAAGTCCCTATGGACAGCGAGAGTATGGCGGAAAAAATGGCCAAGAAGCGGTACGGGCAGGTCCATTTCGGTCAGGTGCACGTGCATCTGCCCTTGCATCTGCTCTACGCATCCGAAACCATGGTCCCGCGCCACCGCTGCATCGCAACGACCGCGAATCCCGGGAGTGCCTCGCATGGGGACGAATGGATCGACCATGCTCGAGCCGTTACGGCAGGGCCTTCCGCCGCTTGATCCCGCGGCCGTGTCCGACGCGGCCTCCTGCGCACTGCCCGCCCGCTTGGAAGCGGTGCGCGAGGCAAGGCAGTTCACCCGCAGGACCCTGGGCCAGTGGGACATCGGCGACTGTTTCGACGACGTCTGCCTCGTGGTCTCGGAGCTGGTGACCAACGCGCTGCGGCACGGGCTGTCACCCGAGGACTCCCCGCGCGTGCCCGCCCCCCGCGAGCCCGAGCAGAGCCCGCCGGTGCGGCTGCATCTGATGCGCTGGACCGGGCGGCTGGTGTGCGCCGTGCGCGACCCCAGCCGCGAGAGCCCCGTACCCGGCGAGGCCGAGGACTTCTCGGCGGAGTCCGGGCGCGGCCTGCTCCTCGTCGAGTCCTTCACCGACGGCTGGGGCTGGCACCCGCTCTCCGGGAAACTGGGCGGCAAGGTGGTGTGGGCGCTGTTCCGGCTGCGCCCTCCCGCCGAGTGACGGACCGCGGCGCTTTCCGGCGTCGCGGTTCTACGCGCGTCGCCCGGTGCCTGGCGCACCGGGTGCAGCACTGTTCCCCCCCCGGCCGCCGCCCGTTCGGCGTCGCGGGCGGTGGTGTCAGCCGGCGATCAGGTGGTCGAACTCGCCGTCCTTGATGCCGAGCAGCATGGCCTCGATCTCGGCGCGCGTGTAGACGAGCGCGGGGCCGTCCGGGAAGCGCGAGTTGCGCACGGCCACGTCGCCGCCCGGCAGTCGCGCGAACTCCACGCAGGAACCCTGCGAGTTGCTGTGCCGGCTCTTCTGCCAGGCAACCCCGTACAACTGTGTCGCGGTCATGCCGTTGTGCACGTCGTACCCCCCGTCAACGTCGTGGTCCACAGGTCGCTCCCTGGTGCTGCACCGGCTCGTGTGTGGCTGTGGCGCTGTATGGCGTGTGGCTCTGTGACTGATGTGGCGTTTGATGCCGTAGTCAACTGTCTCGGATCATAACCTTGTTCACGTGCGGATGCATGAGCAGATGCACGTGCACGAGGGGTGCTTGGGCGGTTACAGTGCCGGCGCCGCAGACTGCTGTGCCGCCCCGGTCGGGCGAGCGTCCGGGCGTCCGGGCGAAGTAGTTCGGATCGAACCACTCCCGCAGAAGAAGAGACGCGCCGGGTCGCCCTCCTGTTCCGTCGGCATGCCACCGATTCACCCGACGGGCGGCCGCGCGGGGTCGCCGGCGCGAGCCGGGGTCCCTCCCGCCTGGGGCGGACGCCGCCCGTCCGCTCGACACGGCCGACGGGACTCCGGTGGGTCACCTTCCGCCGCCGCGAGCTCCCGGGCCCCGGCACGAGCAGGCCGGGACGGGACACCGGCGGCCCGGGAAGCGAAAAGCGCCCACCCCGTGGACGAGGGAGGGATCCTCCACAGGGGTGAGCGCGATGCCCGCTCTCCGGCCGACGCCAAGCCGACGCACGTCCGCAGATGCGACCGGAATCACGGTCCGGGACAGCGGGACGTGAGGCGTATCTTCTGCTCGTACGAATGAGGTCGACCACGTACACCGCCGAAGCGCCCGCTCCTGCGACGGTGGCCGAACTCTTGCGGTCCACCGGGGCGGGGACCGGCGGCCGTTCGGGCCGTGCCGCTCTCGGCGCCGTCAGCGGCTGCCGTACGGGAGCAGGGCCATCTCACGGGCGTTCTTGATCGCTCGGGACAGTCGGCGTTACTGCTGGGCGGTGACCCGGGTGACGCGACGGCTGCGGATCTTGCCCCGGTCGGAGAGGAACTTCCGCAACAGATCGGTGTCCTTGTAGTCGATGTACTCGATGCCGGCCCGGTCCAGCGGGTTGGGGCGGTTCTTGGCAGGGTTGCCGCCGGCCTTGCGGTCCGGTTTGCGGCCGGGCTTGCCACCCGCGCGGCTACCTCCGCACCTTCGGACTGTCCCGCGTGAGCTTGCGGGGGCAGGCGCACGCGGGCCATCTGCCGGGGGTGCGAAAGGCCTCCTGGTAGGCGGTGACCGTCGAGGGCGGGGCCGCCCGAGGGGACGGCCCGCCGGGAGGCCCCGTCAGGCGGCCGACGGCGGGGCTGGTAGCTTGCGCCGACCGGGTCGGCCGCTGATCCTCGGAGGAACCAGGTGACCATGGCGATCTTTTCGGGTTCCACGCCCGCTCCGTGCACCGCTGCCGCGCGTCCCTCGCGCGGGACGGTCCGTCGGCCGGTGCGCGCGGTCGCCGCGCTGGCGGCCCTGGTCGGCGCGTTCGTGCTGACCGCGTGCGGCGGAGGCGGCGGCGCGGACGACGGCCCCTCCCCCACGCCGACCGCGACCGCCACGACGGACACGGGAGGCGGCACCGGAGGGTCGAGTTCCGCCTCGGCCGGCGGCCCGCTGGAGGGCAGCTGGCTCGCCACCACGGGCGGCCAGGCCGTCGCCCTCGTCATCACCGGCGACAAGGCGGCGCTCTTCGCGTCCGGCGGAACCATGTGCACCGGGACCGCCCGCGAGGAATCGGACATGCGCATGATCCGCCTCAAGTGCCCCGGCGGGAAGAGCGACCGCACGACCGGCATGGTCGACTCCGTCGACAAGGCATCCCTCAAGGTCACCTGGGAGGGCGGAACCGGCGCGGAGACCTACACCAAGGCGGAAGACGGCCGACTGCCCTCGGGACTGCCGACGGCGGGCCTCGGGACGTAGGGGGCCGGGTAAACGGAGGGTGGGGTTCATGCGTGATGATCCTTCGAGCACCGTCACGTCATCCGAAGGAACCCCACACATGCGCGCCGTTCCGATCACCGTCACCGCTCTCACGACCGCCCTGCTCCTCACCGCCTGCGGCGGAGGGGACGACAGTTCCTCGGACGACGCGAAGAGCAAGGCCCCGACGAGTTCGGCCGGGGCCCCGGCCGGCTCCGCCTGCGACCTGGCCGCGCAGGTCGGCCCGGTCAACGCCGCCCCCGCCGTCGGCGACAGCGGCAACGTCACCGTCACCCTCACCAACAAGGGCTCCGACTGCACCCTGGACGGCTTCCCCACCGTCGAGCTGGAGGCCGACGGCACCAAGGCCGCCATTCCCGCGGACGCGGCCGCCGCGCCCCAGAAGCTGACGCTGCCCGCGCAGGGCACCACCTCCTTCACCATCACCTACGTCCGCGGCGAGGACGGCGGCGACAAGAGCCTCGCCGCCAAGACGGCGAAGTACGGCCTGCCCGGCGCCTCGGCCACGGAGAGCTTCGAGTGGTCCTACGGCGCGGTGGCCCTGAAGGACGGCAAGACGCCGGACGCCTCGGTCAGCGGCTTCCAGCAGGCCGGGGACTGAGGAAGGCGTACGTCAGGGCAGGTGCGGACGCTCGTGCACGCGTGCGTGGTCCGCTGCCTGCGCGCCCTGCGTCCAGCCCGCCTCGTCGGTGACGCCGCGCAGACGGGTGGTGGTGGTCTCCGGGAACATCCGGTCCGCCGCCGCCGTCACCGCGACCTCGCGGGAGGCCAGGACGGGCAGCAGGTCGTCGGTCACCTGCGTCTCGGCGGCGGCCGTCAGACGGGTGCCCATGCGGTGGGCGTAGGCGGCGAGGAAGGACTGCCGGAAGGTCTTCGTGCGCTTGCGGCCTGACGCCCGCTGCGCCGCCTCCGCCTTCGTCATCGCGGTCTGCGCCTGCACCAGGAGCGAGGTGTAGAGCAGTTCCACGGCGTCCAGGTCGGCTTCGAAGCCGACGACCGTGGAGAAGCAGAACGGTTCGTTCCACACCGCCCGGCAGTGGTTCGCGTCGGCCACCGCGTCCAGCAGCACCGCCTTGGCCTGCTCGTACGGCGGCTCCACGCCGATACGGCAGGCTCCGGGCGCGTCCGGCGCCGGCGCTTGGGCGTCGAGCAGGGCCTCGTCGACGCTGTGCCGGGCCATCAGCTCCTGCGCCTTCGCGGTGAGCGCCTCCGCCTCCTCCGGGTAGCCCGTCGCCTCCGCCTTGGCGAGCAGCGCGCGGATGCGGGTGAGCATGCGGGAGTGGGCGTCGGAACGGGGCTGTCGCTGCGGCGCCTGCTCGTCCAGGGGCTCGAGGGCCGGCAGGCGCAGCAGCAGACGGTAGAGCTCCAGGACAGCGGTGGCGTGCGAGAAGCGGTCCGTACGGGACGGGGCCCCGCCTTCGATCTCCTCCAGCTGGGCCGCCCAGCGCCGCCCACGGGGGCGGTCGTCGCCGGCCTGGGCGCGGATCAGCGCCGAGACCAGGCGCACGTGCACGTCGTCCAGGTCCCGCCCGACGATCCGCACGACGTCCGCCGGCTGCCAGCCCCGCCGCCAGGCCGTCGCCACGAACTCCTGGCCGCGCCGGTCGAGTTCTGCGTCCGCCGCGGGGTCGGCGGCGAGGAGGGAGGCGCCGGCGTCCAGGGCGGAGTCACCGGCTTCGTACAGGGCGGCCCGGAAGGCTCGGTCGACGGTGGGGGGCGTACTGCTGCTCATCCGGTGATCGTGCCACGCGCGCGGGAGGCCGATTCCTAGGGCACTCCTTTCGACTGTCAACGCGAGGTTGACACCCAAGGTGTGTCAACCTACGGTTGACACATGACCTCGCCACAGGATCCCACGTCGTCCATCCGCCTCGACGACCTCATCGGCGCCATCAAGAAGGTCCATCCCGAACCCCTCGACCAGCTCCAGGACGCCGTCATCGCGGCCGAACACCTCGGCGACGTCGCCGACCACCTGATCGGCCACTTCGTGGACCAGGCCCGCCGTTCCGGGGCCTCCTGGACGGACATCGGCAAGAGCATGGGGGTGACCCGGCAGGCGGCGCAGAAGAGGTTCGTGCCGAAGGAGTCGGCGGACCTCGACCCCGGTCAGGGCTTCAGCCGCTACACCCCGCGCGCGCGGAGCGTCGTCATGGCCGCGCACAACGAGGCCAAGGCGGCCCGCAACGCCGAGGGGCTGCCCGCCCACCTGGTCCTCGGTCTGTTCGCCGAGCCCGAGGGCCTCGCGGCGAAGGCGCTGAACGAGCAGGGCGTCTCCGCGGACGCCGCGCGAGAGGCGGCGACCGCCGCGCTGCCGCCGGCCGTGGAGGAGGCGCCGGACCTGGTGCCCTACGGCTCGGACGCCAAGAAGGTCCTGGAGCTCACCTTCCGCGAGGCCCTCCGCCTCGGCCACAACTACATCGGCACCGAGCACATCCTGCTGGCCCTGCTGGAGTTCGAGAACGGCCGGGGCGTCCTCAGCGGCCTGGGCGTCGAGAAGACCGCCACCGAGCGGTACGTCGCCCAGGCGCTGGAGAAGATCGCGGCGTTCCCGCGGAACGGCGACTGAGCGCCGACGGACGCCGGACGGGCTTCCCGAGCCGCCGTCGGGCGGCGACCGGGGGCCGTTGTCAGAGGCGCCTGTCACACTCGCGGCATGACCGACCGGTGGGCTCTCGCTCCGGCCGGGGACGGCGGCGCCGAGCTCGCCCTCCTCGGCCCGGACGGGCTGCCCGCCGGTCCGGTGCTGCGGGAACCGGACCTCGTGGCGGCCGTACGGGCGCGGCCCGAGGTCGGGCGATGGGTGTGGCGGTCCACGGCCGAGGTGTATCCGCGTCTGCTCGCCGCGGGGGTGCGAGCAGAGCGGTGCTACGACGTCGAGGACGCCGAGACGCTCCTGCTGGGCCACGAGGGGCGGTCGGGCGAGCCCCGTTCGGCCGCCGCCGCGCTGGCCCGGCTGCGCGGCGGACCCGTGCCGCCGGATCCGCCCCAGCGCTCCGCCGAACCCGGGGCGCAGTCCCCGCTGTTCGAACCGGAGGGCTCGTCGCTCCCACTGGCCGACCTCCTCGCCGTCTACGCCGAGCAGCAGCGGCGGCACGACCGGGCGGAGCACCCGGAGCGGATGCGGCTGCTGACGGCGGCCGAGTCGGCGGGGATGCTGGTCGCCGCCGAGATGAACCGGTCGGGGCTGCCGTGGAGCGCCGAGGTGCACCGCGCGGTGCTGCACGACCTGCTGGGCGAGCGGTACGCGGGCGGGGGCGAGCCCCGGCGGCTCGCCGAGCTGGCCGACGAGGTGTCCGCCGCGTTCGGCCGACGGGTGCGGCCCGACCTGCCCGCCGACGTCGTCAAGGCCTTCGCGGGGGCCGGCATCCGGGTGACGTCCACACGGCGCTGGGAGATCGAGTCCATCGACCATCCGGCCGTGAAGCCGCTGATCGAGTACAAGAAGCTCTACCGCATCTGGGTCGCCCACGGCTGGTCCTGGCTGCACGACTGGGTCCGCGACGGCCGGTTCCGGCCCGAGTTCCTCGCGGGCGGGACCGTGACCGGGCGCTGGGTGACCAACGGCGGGGGCGCCTTGCAGATCCCGAAGGTCATCCGGCGGGCCGTCGTCGCCGACCCCGGCTGGCGGCTCGTCGTCGCGGACGCCGACCAGATGGAGCCGCGCGTGCTCGCCGCGATCTCCCGAGACCCCGGGCTGATGGAGGTGGCGGGCCGGGAGAGCGACCTGTACCAGTCGGTCTCCGACCGCGCCTTCTCGGGCGACCGCGCCCAGGCCAAGCTGGCGGTGCTCGGCGCGGTCTACGGCCAGACCTCCGGCGACGGCCTGAAGAACCTCGCCGCGCTCCGCCGCCGCTTCCCGCGCGCGGTGGCCTACGTCGACGACGCGGCGCGGGCCGGCGAGGAAGGCCGGCTGGTGCGCACCTGGCTGGGGCGGACCTGCCCGCCGGCGGCCGGCGCGGGCGACGACGCCTCGGAGGAGGCCGGCATCCCCGTGGGCGGCGAAGACCAGTCCGACGGCCGGCAGCGGACGCCGGGACAGACCTCCTCGGGCGCCCGCGCGCGTGGCCGCTTCGCCCGCAACTTCGTCGTCCAGGGCAGCGCCGCCGACTGGGCCCTGCTGCTGCTCGCCGCGCTGCGGCGCGCCTGCGCGGACATGGCGGCCGAGCTGGTCTTCTTCCAGCACGACGAAGTGATCGTGCACTGTCCCGAGGAGGAGGCGGAGACGGTCGTCGCCGCGATCCGCGAGGCCGCCGACCTGGCCGGACGGCTGACGTTCGGCGAGACGCCGGTGCGGTTCCCGTTCACGACCGCGGTGGTGGAGTGCTATGCCGACGCGAAGTGAGCGCGAGCGGTTTCCACAGCGCCCCGGAGGGAGGTCGGTCGGCGGTCGTCCCGGGCGGCGCCCGGCTCGGCGATGACGGCTGGGCCGTGTCCGGTCACGGTGGCGTACCGGTGCGGCGCGGGGGCGGTCAGGTCGGCGGCGCCTCCGCGAGTTCCCGGGCGAAGTCCCGTACGAGTACGTGCGGGACGTACCGGCCGTACGCCGTCTCCTCCAGCAGGGCCACGTCGACGAGCCGGTCGAGGGCGGCCTCCGCGCGCCGCTCGTCGATGCCGGCGAGACGGGCCAGCAGCGGCACACCGTACGTGGGCAGCTCGTGGCCCCCGACGCGGCGCAGGACGAGTACGGCGTCCCGGTCCGCCTCGCGGTCGGAGGCGGCGAGGGCGTCGTGGGCGACGGCGAGGGAGCGGCGGACGCTGAGGTCGTCGTACTCCAGGTGAGGCAACCTGCTCCCGGGGGCGGCGAGTCGGCGGGCCAGCGCGTCAGGGGTGAGGTGGCTGCGGGCGGCCAGGCGAGCGGCGACCACGCGCAGGGCGAGGGGCAGCCGTCCGGTGAGCTCGACGAGGGGGTGGGAGGCGGTGAGGTCGTGGGGTCCGTGGTCGTGTCCGTGATCACGGGCGTGGACGGGAGCGGTGGGGTTCACGTGCCCGGCGTGGGGCGCGCGGCCCGAGGCCTTACGGAGCAGCTCCGCGCTCTCCTCGGCCGACAGCGGGGTGAGGGGGAAGCGGTGCGCCCCGTCGAGAGCGGTGAGCGGGGAACGGCTGGTGACGATGACCGCGCAGCCCGGGCCGGCGGGGAGCAGGGGGCGTACCTGAGCGGCGTGCGCGACGTCGTCCAGGACGAGGAGCGTGCGGGTCTGCGCCAGCAGGGTGCGCAGCAACGCGGCTGCCGCGTCCGGCGGTTCGGGGACGTGGCGGGGACCGACGCCGAGATGGCGCAGGAGGGCGGCGAGGGCCCGGGCCGGGGTGAGCGGGGTCGTGCCGGGGGTCGCGCCGTGCAGGTCGAGGTAGAGCTGACCGTCGGGGAAACGTTCCTTCACCTGGTGGGCGACCTGGAGAGCGAGAGCGCTCTTGCCCACGCCGGCCACCCCGCTGATGACGAGGGGCCCCGCCGTGGGCTCAGAGGCGACAGCCTCGCGGAGACGGTGGAGGAGGTCTGCGCGGCCGGTGAAATGGCCTGCCGGGGGTGGGAGTTGGGCGGGACGGGGTGAGGTCGGCGCGGGCGAGGGGGCGAAGCCCGTCACGGGGTCGGCCTCTACCCGTGAATCGGGGTCGGCTTCGGGATGCCTCACGCCGTGGACCTCGGCATGCCTCACGCCGTCGGTTTCGGGATGCCTCACGCCGTCGGCCTCGGCATGCCTCACGCCGTGGACCTCGGCATGCCTCACGCCGTCGGCTTCGGGATGCCTCACGGCGTCGGCCTCGCCGTGCTTCACCGCCTCGACCTCGGCGTGCCTCCCGGCATCGCCCCCTGCACCGCCCGCGGACCCGCCCGCCGCGCCCCCCGCGACACCGCTCACCGCCCCTTCCCTCGCGCCCCGCAGCACCTCCACATGGGCCTCGCTCACCGTCGGGCCCGGCTCGACGCCGAGTTCCTCGACCAAGCGCGTGCGCAGGTCGCGGTGGACGGCGAGGGCCTCGGCGCGGCGGCCCGCGCGGTGCAGGGCGAACATGAGCTGCCGGTGGTAGGACTCGCGCAGCGGATGCTCGGCGGCGAGCTCCGTCAGCTCCGGGACGAGACGGTCCAGTTCGCCGTCACCCAGCGCCAGTTCGGCGTCGTAGCGCCACTCCAGCAACAGCAGCCGGGCCTCCTTCAGACGCTGGACGAGTGCGTAGCCCCCGAGTTCGGCGGGAAGCCCGGCGAGCGGTGTGCCGCGCCACAGCGTGAGCGCGGCCTCGCACTCGTGGACGACCCGCTCCCAGTTCCGGGCGGCGAACGCACCGCGCGCCGCCGCGAGATGGCGTTCGAAGACGTGGACGTCGAGCTCGCCGTGGTCGACCCGGAGCCGGTACCCCGGCGGGGCCGCCCGCAGCCGGTCCGGGTCGTCGAGCAGCCGGCGCAGCCGGGACACGTTGTTGTGCAGCGAGGCCTGGGCGGACGGCGGCGGCGCGCCGCCCCACAACGCCTCCTTGAGCGAGTCGACGGGGACGATCCGTCCGGCGTCGAGCAGCAGGGCGGCCAGCAGGACACGCGCCTTGGGGCTGCGGACGGTCCTCGCCGCGGGGAGGGGGACGCCGTGCGGGCCGTCATCGCCATGGGCGCTGCGGGAGAGAGGGGAGCCGGCGTCGTAGAGGACCGGCGCTCCCAGCAGTCCGAACCGCAGCTCGTACCGCATCACGCCGACCTTCGCCCTTTCACACGCCGTGTACCGGCCTGTCGTGTCTCCACGCGTCACCTGCCGTTCTGTTGGCGGGTTTTGATTCCTGAGCCAGCGGTGTCACGCCATCCTGTCCCTGGCGGTTCCCGGCGGAATCCGGCTGCCGTCGCGGCCGTCCCCCTTGCCCGTCCGGCGGCTTAGGCCGGACGACCAGCGGTGATACGCAGAACCGTTGGCAACATGTTAGCGATTCGTTGGTGTGGCCTGATGTGATCACAACATCGGCTCCGGCCCGACGGCGCGCGCGTAGAACGCGTTGCTCGGGGGAGTGTCGCCGCCGCGGCTGGAGTTGGGGGCGCGTCCGGGCCCGGTCGGCAGAGGTGAACGACCGGGGCCCGCGCCCCGTTTTCACGTACCGCGCGCCCCGGTGCAGGCGGGTGCCGGGGTGTCAGATGACCGGCGGCCGGCCCAGCCGCCACACCGTCCGCCACCGCATGGGCCGCCGCGCGCCGGCCGGTTCGCGCACGCCCTCCGCGAAGCCGCCGAACCAGGCCTTCAGCCCGCCGAGCGAGCGGGTGCGCAGCAGGGTGACGGCGATCCACACGCCCAGGTGCACCGGGATGAGCGGCAGCGGCAGGTTGCGCCGGACCAACCAGACACGGTTGCGGGCGGTGACGCGGTGGTAGACGGCGTGCCGGGCGGGCGAGGTCTTGGGATGCTGCAGGAGCAGCTCGGGGGCGTAGAGGATCTTCCAGCCGGCGTCGGTGGCGCGCCAGGCCAGGTCGGTCTCCTCATGGGCGAAGAAGAACTCGGCGGGCCAGTCGCCGGTCTGGTCGAGCATGGCCATGCTCAGGGCGTGGCCGCCGCCGAGGAAACCGGTGACGTAGCCGCCCACCATGGGATCGGAGGCGCCGACGCGCGGCACGTGCCGGCGCTGCGTCTCGCCGTTCTCGTCGGCAATGCGGAAGCCGACGATGCCGAGGCGCGGGTCGGCGGCGTACAGGTCGCGGACCCTGCGCAGGACGTCCGCGTCCACGAGGAGCCCGTCGTCGTCCAGTTCGACGACGACGTCGACGTCGCCGTGCTCGCGCAGGCGGGCCAGGGCGACGTTGCGGCCGCCCGGGCAGCCCAGGTTGTCGTCGACCTCGATGACGGTCACCTCGCCGGGCAGCGAGAGTCGGCGGGCGAAGTCGGGGAGCCGGCAGCCGTTGCCGACGATCACGATGCGGACGGGCGGGAGGTCCTGCTTGGCGACGGACTCCAGCAGGGCGTCGACCTCGGCGGGCCGGTTGCCCATCGTCACCACGGCAACGGCGATCCTCGGCTCCACCACGTCCCACTCTCCGTCCGGCTCTGCGAGGGCGGCCACGCCCGTGCGCGCGACGCCCGTCGTCCACCTAGATGGTGCCTCAGCCACCGACGTTGCCCGGACGGCGGCCCGTTCACCTTCTCCAGGTCAGCTTTCCGATCGGCTGTTTACACATGGTGATGAAACGCCGGCCATGCGGTGAGTGACTGCTACGCCCCGCAGTTGTTCCCTTCGCCCACCCGGCAGATCAGCTGAAGGGGATTCGTTCTTCCCCGGTCTCCCCCATGTCATCGATCTCGGGGCGATCGTCGTCTCTCTCGCCGTGGGCGGACTCGCCCAGTGGGGTCTGCAGGCCTGGACGAGAAGGAAGGACGGTGGTCTGTGAACCGTGAATGGTGGAGGCAGCGGAGCTCTCGCGGCGGGCGAGAGCTCCCTCGCGACGGGCAGGTCAGGGGCGGCCCAGGGCCCGGTACTCCCAGCCGGCGGCACGCCACTTCGCGGGGTCGAGAGCGTGGCGGCCGTCGACGATCCGGCGGTGGGCGACGACCGCGCCCATCGCGTCGGGCTCGATCTCCCGGAACTCGGCCCACTCGGTGAGCAGCACCACCACGTCCGCCTCGCGGGCCGCCGTGAGGACGTCCGTGCCGTAGTTCAGGTCCGGGTAGGCCCGCCGGGCGTTCTCCGTGGCCGCCGGGTCGATGACGGTCACCACGGCGCCGGCCTGGTGCAGCGTCCGGGCCACGTCCAGGGCGGGCGCGTCCCGGATGTCGTCGGAGTTGGGTTTGAAGGCCGCGCCCAGCGCGGTCACCCGCACCCCGGCCAGCTCACCGCCGGCCAGCTCACGGACCAGGTCCACCGTGCGGGCCCGGCGGCGCTGGTTGATGGCGTCGACCTCGCGCAGGAAGGACACGGCCTGCCCGACGCCCAGCTCCTCGGCGCGGTGGCTGAAGGCCCTGATGTCCTTGGGCAGGCAGCCGCCGCCGAAGCCGAGGCCCGGCTTGAGGAACCGGCCGCCGATGCGGTCGTCGTAGGCCAGCGCCTCGGCGAGCCCCGTGACGTCCGCGCCGGTCGCCTCGCACACCTCCGCCATGGCGTTGATGTACGAGATCTTGGTGGCGAGGAAGGAGTTGGCGGCGACCTTGACCAGTTCCGCCGTGGGCAGGTCGGTGACGACCACCGGCGTGCCCTGCGCGATCACCGGCGCGAACGCGGCGCGCAGCCGCTCCTCGGCCCACTCCGACTCCGTGCCGAAGACCAGCCGGTCAGGCCGCAGGGTGTCGTCGACGGCGTACCCCTCCCGCAGGAACTCAGGGTTCCAGGCGAGTTCGACGTCCGCCCCGGCCGGTGCCGTCCGCCGGACGACCTCCGCCAGCCGGGCGGCGGTGCCCACCGGCACCGTGGACTTGCCGACCACCAGCGCCCGCCGGTGCAGATGCCGGGCGAGTTCCTCCACCGCGCTGTCGACATAGCGCATGTCGGCCGCGTACGAGCCCTGCTGCTGCGGCGTGCCCACGCAGATGAAGTGCACGTCGCCGAACTCGCCGGCCTCGGCGAAGCTCGTGGAGAACCGCAGCCGCCCGCTGTCGAGGGCCTTGGCGAGCAGCTCCGGCAGGCCGGGCTCGAAGAAGGGCACCTCACCCGAGTTCAGCCGCTCGATCTTGGCCGGGTCGACGTCGACGCCCAGGACGTCGAAGCCGAGGACGGCCATGCAGATGGCGTGGGTGGCGCCGAGGTAGCCGGTGCCTATGACGGTGAGACGGGGTGCGTCGGTGTGCGCGTCGTCCTTCAGGGTCACGGTGGTCTCCAGGGGGTGTGTCAGGGCACGTCGGCCCGCCGCACGAGCCGGTCACGGATGGCGGTCTGCGGAGCGATGGGGAGGAGGGAGAGGGAAGAGGGGAGGGTGGTCGGGACGGGAGGCGGAGATCTGCGGGCGGTGAGGTGCGGGCGGGGCGAGGCCGTAGGCGTCAGGAACCGCAGTCGACGTTGGTGAGGCCCTCGTTGGCGCCGTTCGCCTTGTTGTCGCAGGCGACCTTGTTGCCCTCGGACGTGAGGTGGAAGCCGTAACCCGGCCCGTCCACGTTGGCGGTGTTGCCCCGGAAGGTGTTGCCGGTGCCCCAGCCGCTGACGATCTGGTGGGTCTGGAAGCCGTCCATCGGCGTGTGGCTGCCGGTGTTGCCCTCCAGGAGCCAGCCGTTGCCCTTCACATCGACCCAGGAGTCGTTGTTGTGCGAGCCGCTCAGCTTCGATCCGTCGAAGGTGTTGTCGATGACCTTGCCGTCGCTCGTTCCTTCCTTGATGTCGATGGACTCCGCGGTGGTGTCGCTGATGTGGTTGCCCATCACCACGTTGCGGTCGCTGGTGTCCGTCTTGCAGTCGGTCACCGTGCACCAGTTGGACTCGGCCGTGCCGATGTAGATGCCCTCGCCGAACTTCTCACGGCGCAGCCCGGTCGTACGGATCGTGTTGTCCCTGACCATGTTGTCCGAGCTGAAGTCGCGCAGATGGATGGCCTCGTCGCCGATCTGCTCGACGGTGAGGCCCTGGAGGACGCTGCCCACGACGCCGTCCGCCATCACGCCCTTCTGGGCGTTGCGCACGGTGAAGCCGACCAGCCGCCAGTAGCTGGCGTTCTTCAGGTGGAAGGCGTATCCGTCGTCGGTGTCGCCGCCGTCGATGACCGCCCCGGAGCCGCCGCACAGGAAGATCGGCTTGGCCTCGGTGCCGGAGACCTCGGCGACGAAGTTGCCCGCGTACGTGCCCGCGGCGAGCGCGATGCTGTCCCCGGGCTGGGCCTGGGCGAGGGCCTGTTCGAGCGTCTCGGCGTTGCTCACCTTGACGGTGGCCGCCGGGCAGCTGACGGCCTCGGACGGCACCGCCCCGCGGGTGGGCCGGGCCGTCGACGGCGCCTTCGGGGCGACCGACCGGCTGGGCAGCGCGGAGGGGGTCTCCTCGGCCGGCAGCAGCCCGGGCGGCGACACGCTGGGCCCGGCGGTGGAGGCGCCGGCCGTCACCTTCGGCTCCGCGTCGCCGTCCCGCGCCACCACGACGATGAGCGCGGTCAGGGCGAGCAGGAAGGCGCCCCCGGCCAGCCAGACGGCCGGCTGCCGGGAGGCCGACGAGCCACCGCCGTCCCCGCCGGCCGACGGCGCGTACGCCGGCATGGGCGGCCCGGCGGCCTCCGCCGGTGCAGCGGCCTCCGCCGGTTCAGCCTGGCCGGCGGCCTCCGCCGGCTCGGGCAGCGCGGAGGACGACTCGCCGTCCTTCTTGGGAGCCGGAGCCTCCTCGGGCGCCGGGTCCGTTTCCGCGGCCGTCGCCGGACCGTCCGAAGAAGACGCGGGCGTCCCCGAGGACACAGGCGTCCCGGAGGCGGGCGTCTTCGAGGCCGCGGAAGGCTCCCCGGAGGACGCTCCCCCTTCCTCGGAAGGCACAGCGGGCCCGGACGGCACGGATGACTCGGGATTCACAGGCTGCTCGGTCGGTTCGGACGGCTCGGTCGGCTCAGGAGAGACAGAGGACGGATCGGAAGGCATAGGCGGCAAACTCCGGCTGCTGGGCGGTCGGATCGTCATCGGGGCGCGTGGGCGGCCGACGCCGGCTGCGCGGACTGCGCGGCCGGGACGGACTGCGCGGACTGGGAGGCCCACACGCGCAGGCCGGTGGTCCGCTGGTCCTCCTCGGTGAACCACTCGCGCTTGGGCGTCACCTGACGGACCGGCACCTCGATGACAGGCGTGCCGTTCAGCGGCAGCTTGTCCTCGTACGGGTGCGAGCCCAGGCGCCGGCGGCCGTTGCGGCGGCCTCCGCGTTCACGGCCGCCCATGACCGCCGAGATCAGGATGAGCAGCAGGATGAACGTCCACAACAGCGTCATCGGGCTGGCGTAGTGCCGGAACTTGATCCAGAAGGAACTGGTGTCGTGCCAGGCGAACAGCTGGTTCGAGCGGACGGTGATGTCGCCGTGCGCGCGGGTGGTGTCGACGGCGCTCGGGCCGACGCCGGAGATGACGTTGTACGTGATCATCGAGTCGTCGACGCCGCCGACCATGGAGATGCCGTGGTTACGGCCGTCCTGAACGGTGTTGCCGCGGATCTCGGCCACGCTGTCGCGGACGTAGATGCCGGTGTCGGTGCCCTCGACGATGTTGCCGGTGATCGTGGCGGCGGTCACCCCGTCGCGCACCGAGATGCCCTGCCGCGACTGGCCCTTGAGGTGGTTGCCGGTGATGGCCACGTCGGTGGCGTCCTTGCGGGCCACGATGCCCATGTCGCCGCCCTCGACGCGGTTGTTCTGGACGCCGACGTCCGTGCCGCCGAAGATCTCGATGCCGTACCGGCCGTTGTCCGTGGCGACGCTGTTGGACACGGAGTTGGAGCCGTAGCTGCTGATGGACTCGCCGGACGCGGAGGGCCCGCTGGCCAGCGGACGGCCGCTGATGGTGAAGCCGTTGCCGCCGTTGCCCTTGGCCGTGGAGCCGCTGACGCGGACCTGCTCGGTGGCGCGGGCCATGACGAACCCGTCACCGCCGTTGTTGCGGGAGACGGTCCGCTCGACGACGGCGTTGGTGACGAACCGGTGCAGCACGACGCCGTGTTCCAGGCTCCCCTGCACCGTGGTGTCGCTGATGCTGACCCCGGTGGCGCCGGAGATGAACAGACCGTAGGCGTTGCCGGTGACCGTCGAGTGCCCGATCTCCGCCGAGACGTACGACAGGCTGGGCACCGAGAAGCGGGTGTCCGGCGTCGTCAGCGAACCGGAGGGCTGGGCGATGACGCCGCTGCTGCCGGCCTTGGTGCCCGACCTCGCCGGGGAGTCGTCGATGTTGCCGGTGTCGGGCCGGTCGGTGCCGGTGAGGCTCAGCCCGCCGGTGCGGCCGCTCCAGAAGCCCAGGTCGGTGACGCTGGCGTAGGTCATGGAGTACTGGCCGCCGATCGCGCGGATGTAGGCGCGGCCGTCCCGTACGTCGGTGTCGGGCTTGTTCTTCTTGTCGTCCCAGCTGGTGATCCGCATGGGCGCCTGCGGGGTGCCCTCCAGGGTCAGCCGGCCGCCGAAGGAGACGATGCTGACGAATCCCTTGTTGCTGCTGGCCATCCGCAGCGTCAGCCCGCCGGGGTTGGACAGCTTCAGCTTGGCCCCGGCGTTCAGGTAGATGTTCTCGGTCAGCAGGTAGGAGCCGTCCTGCATCCGGACGAACGTCTGCGGCGCCAGTTCGAGCAGGTCGGAGATGGTGTAGGCGTTGCTGCGCTGGGTGAGCACGAGGGTGTAGCCGCTGCCGGTGTCCAGGCGGTACGGCGCCTTCCACTGGCCGCCCTTCAGGGGGGCGACGGCGGCGACCGCGCGGACCTGGTCCAGCCGGTGGTCCTCGGCGGCGACGAGCGCGGTCTCGTTCTCCGCGTCGGCGGCGTTCACCTTCGGCTTGTCGTCCGTGTCGGCGGTCGCGGCGGTCACGGACGCGGCGAGCAGACCGGCGGCGAGCGGCACGACGAGCGCGGCGCGCAGCACCGGCACCACGGCCGACAGGCGCGGCGCTCGCAGGACGGCCGGGAGGGTACGGGCTCTCAGGGCTGCCGGGAGGGTACGTCCCCGGAGGGCGGACGGCAGGGCACGGGTCCGCGGGGCGGACGGAAGTCGACGCTGTGTCATGACTGCTGGGCCTCCGCCCACGAGGGTGCGGTGTGGGCGGTGGACGCGGCGACGGCCGTCGGCGCGGGGGACGCGCCGGCACGGGTGCCCGTTCCGCCGCCGAGGGACGCCGAGTTCTGCCCCTCGCCGCCGATGCGGTTGCTGGCGCGGGTCAGCCAGCCCTGCTTGTTCATGGTGATGAAGGCGAACAGCTTGATCGGCAGCGAGATCATGATGACGACGACGGCGAGCAGGGGCAGCAGCAGGATCTCCTGCGGGTGCCTGCGCAGGTGGGAGTAGCCGCGGATGCCGCGCCCCACGAGCAGCCAGATCAGTACGAGGATCACGCCCCGGCCGGTCAACTCCAGCCGGCTGAACAGCAGATAGGCGAGCGCCATGCCCATCGTGACCGGAGTCAGCAGGATCTGGAACACGGTGATCTTGGTGACGAGGGGGACCCGCCAGAGCCAACCCTTGTAGAGGGCGGTCAGGTAGCACCGGTAGGAGTTGCGGCTCCAGCGCACCCGCTGCTTGACGAAGGCGCGGAAGGAGGAGGGGAACATCGACATCGCCCGCGCGGAACTCTGGTGCACGGTCTTGTAACCGGAGGCCAGCACCAGCCAGGTCAGCCGTCCGTCGTCGCCGGCGACGCAACGCCGGCCCAGGAAGAACTCGTTCTCCAGGTTCTCCAGCACCGGCGTGATCGCCGACCGGCGGTAGGCCGCCGTACGGCCGGAGAGGCAGGCCACGGCGCCCGCGCGGCCCATGGCCGGGACGTAGTCGTAGTAGCGCAGGTTGACCAGCCAGTCGGCGATCCGCCGCCAGACGCTGGTCCGGCGCTGGTAGACGTTCTGCTGGGTGCCGACGCCGCCGACCTCGGGGTCGACGAAGGGCATCTGCACGGCGGCGAGCAGCCCCGGCTCCCAGCGGGTGTCGGAGTCGACCAGCACGACGAGCTCGCTCTTCGCGGCGCGGATGCCGACGCCGAGCGCCGATCGCTTGCCGCGGTGTTCGAAGGCCAGCACGCGGACCCGCGGGTCCCGCACCTGCGCCAACCGCTCCAGGACCTCCTTGTCCTCCACGTCCGGGACGATGATCACCTCGGTGGGGTCCTGCGCCAGCCAGGTGTCCAGGCAGTCCACCAGAATGCTCGCGTCCTCGCGGTACGCCGGGACGACCACGGACACCGTCGTCCGGTAGTCGTTCACCACGGGCTTGGCGAACCGGGACAGCACCGCCCGGTAGAGCCACAGACCCCAGACGAACACGCCGGCGAGGCCGAGCGGCATCAGCTCACGCCATGACGTCTCGGCAGTCGCCGTGACAATCCATGACCAGAAATCGTCGAAGAAATCCGACACGAACTCAGAACCCCCCAGCCGGAGCGCAGCCCACCGCATGGGCCATATGTGCGACGTTCGCGGTCTACGCCGGGAAATCTAGGGCCGAAACGAGCTCTTCCGACACACGATCAACACAAAATTCACCTGAGGTGGGCACCAAACATTCACAGGACGAGCAATCTCTCAGCGAACGGCGAACGATTCGAGCACCGATTTTCGGCCAACGACCGCCGATCTGACATGTCGTCATCCCGCTTGCACGAGAGGCGACTTGAGATGAACGCGACACACAAGCGTACATCCCTTCCGCACCTCGAACGCGCGTGCTCCACATGATTCACACAAGCAAACAGAATGTGATGCACCTCACACGTCAGGATTCCATCACACGGACACCCGTGACACGCCCGTCACAGCGGCGTCATCCCTTTCGGTCGGCGAGCCCCTCGGAGAGGGGCGCCGCCGAGAGCGACGCACTCGAAGGTCGGCCGCCGCCTGCCACCAGCGCCGCCACCGAGCCACCCTTCCTGCGCCGTGGCACTCCTCGTCCAGCACGGCACCGTCGTCGGCGGGAGCCTGACGAACCCGGCTTGGCACCTCACCCGCGGATTCGCAACCCCCCGCCTCCGGGCCGCCGACGAAGCCCTGCGCAGGCGTCAGGAGGGCCGGCAGTGGGCGACCCTCCTGACGCCCCAGGAATCGGCACCGGCGGGGCCCCCGTGTCCTGCGGTAGGCGAGATGCGGCGTTCGGTTCTCCTGGTGCCGACGGCTGGTGGCGGCCTGTGGTCGGCGCGGTCGGGCGGGGTGCGGTGGATCTGCGGGTTCACCGACGAGGCAGCGCTGGCACGCTTCGCCCTGCGGCACGGGCCCGGTGATCAGCCCATGGACTGCGCGGCGCTGTTGGGCGCCCGGATGGTCGACGAGGTCGTGCCGTCCTTGGGCGAGCCTGCCGGGCTGGCCGTCGACATCGCCACCGAGGACGGGTCGATGTTCTTCCCTCCGGTCGTCGGCATCGTGCCGGACGCGGTCGCCGTCGACGCCCGTGTGAGGGAGGGGTTCGGTCATGGGCGGTGAGGGATTGGACATCCGGCTCGGCAGGGAATCGGTCGCCAAGTTCACGCAGGGCGTGGGCGCGACCATCGACGAGCTCGGTGAACTCGGCGGCGCCACCGGTTCGGTGACGGGAAAGGGGTTCTCGGGACTGTCGATGACCGGGATGGAGCCGGACATCACGGCCTCTCGGTCGACTTCGAGGACTTCTGCGAGCGCTGGGAGTGGGGTGTGCGTGCCCTGGTCGGCGATGCCAGCGCGCTCGCGAACCGCCTCGGCCTGGCGGCGGGCACCCAGTGGGAACACGACCAGTACGTCGCGGGCGCGCTGAAAGTGGGCGTCAACTCCGCGATGGGCGGCAACCCGCACGCCACCGAGGAGGAGATCACCCGGCAGAACTGGGTCGACGTCTTCACTCCGGACGCCCTGGACCCGGACTGGAGCGCCGAGTCGTGGGACCGGGCCGGTCAGGAGATGGAGCAGACGTGGAAGGACACCGGCCGCACCGTCCTCACCGAGGGACAGGGCGGCCGGCGGTCCGAGATGCTCAACGACGCGCTCGGCATCTCCGACGACGAGTGGAACCAGGCGCTGGACGACACCTTCGGACCGTCGCCCGAAGAGCGCGCTCAGCAGGCGCAGCAGGGTGAGTCCGGGGGGAACTGACCATGGGTATCGGCGACTTCATCAGCGACATCACGCCCGACTCGGTCGAGGAAGCGGTCGAGGACGGCGTCGAGTGGGCCGGCAACCGGGTCGAGGACGCCGGGAACTGGACCGCCGACCGGCTGGAGGACGTCGGATGGGACTCCAGTGCGGACTGGGTGCGCGAGAAGTCCCGTTCGGTCGCCAACCGGATGGGCGCCGAAGCCGACGAGATGGACCTCGGACAGACCGAGGAGAAGGCCAAACTGATCTACGGCAGCGCCGACAAGCTCAACGCCACCGCCACGAAACTACGGGCGTTCCAGAAGGCGTTCGACGACGCCGGCGAGGGGCTCAGGGGCCTGGACTCCTCACAGCTCAAGGGCGAGACGGCCGAGGCGTTGCGGACGGCCGTGGCCACCCAGCCACCCAAGTGGTTCACCGTCCCGGCACCGCATCGGCTGCCCGGGCGGCGCCGGGATCGACTGCTAGGGTCTGGGCGCCCGTTCCGTCCACCACCACGGCGCTCCGGGGCGCCGGAAGTAATCCCTCCGGAGAAGCGCGCCATGCCCGATCCGACCCCTGCGGCCAGGAGTCTCAGCCAGGCGATCGACGGCGGTGATAGCCGACAGGTCAACGAAACGACCCGTGAGTTCGTCGAGAAGCTCACCTTCGCGACGGCGGACGAAATCCTCGCCATGCTCGAGGACATCCTCACCGAGGACTGGATGGCCCTGCCGCCCTGGGCCCGGAACCTCGCCTACCGTCTGGCCTGCCTGCAACGTCCCGACGATCCGCAATTGCTCCGGGAAGCAGCCTCAGACCTGCTGTCGTTCGGACCCGACTGGGACACGTTCGCCGAGGACCTCAAGAGGCGCGCAGCGGAACTGGAATAGAGCCTGGATTCCGAAGAGGCCCTTGCCAGATGCACTGTCCGAGCCCATCCGTGGTGCCACGAACGCGGCCCCGCAGTTGTGGCGTTGGACTACCCAAGGAACGACAACCGTGGCAAACACCTGAGGGCGATGGACTCCACCGTGATGACGATGCGGTGGCCACCCAGGACACCGTAACCGAGATCATCGGCCGCCGCCCGCGCGGTGATCCGCGCGGACGGCGAGACCGGGATGAGCGACCTCTCCAGCCGTCCACACACCAGCCCGCGCCGCATCCCCACCCGCACCGAGCGCCGGATCATCAAGGTCCGCGTCCTGCGCCGCTGGGGCCCGGCCCGCATCGCACACCTGCTGCACCTGGTGCCCTCCACCGTGCACCGCATCCTGACCCGCTACCGCCTGGCCCGCCTCACACACCTGGACCGGGCCACCGGCCGCGTCATACGCCGCTACGAACGCGCCCGGCCAGGTGAGCTGGTGCATGTCGACATCAAGAAGCTCGGCAACATCCCCGACGGGGGCGGCCACAAGGCGCTCGGCCGCCAAGCCGACCGCAAGACCCGCTCCGGCGCCGGCTACAGCTACCTGCACACCGCCGTCGACGACCACTCCCGCCTCGCCTACAGCGAGATCCACACGGACGAGAAGAAGGAGACCGCCGGCGGCTTCTGAAGCCGGCGCCCAGGCCTTCTTCACCACGGCCGGCATCACCGTCGAGCGGGTGCTCACCGACAACGGTTCCTGCTACCGCTCACGCGACTGGCGAGACCTGCTGGCGGCGGCCGGGATCGCCCACAAGCGAAGGTGCACCCTGTCCAGCCTGAGGCGCTTCACAGAGAGCGAGGAAGATGGCGCGCACGATCCTGGCGCATTACGGAGACGGGGCCAGCTATCACACCAACATCAGAGCTTCCAAGGACACCCGAGACAAGAAACCCCAGGTCAGAGTCCCGACCTGGGGTTCACCATAGAGCCGCCTTCGGGATTCGAACCCGAGACCTACGCATTACGAGTGCGTTGCTCTGGCCATCTGAGCTAAGGCGGCGCGCTGTCCGCACCATGGTGCGATCAGCAACGTCGGTAAGTCTACACAGTTCCCGGGGGTGGTCCGCACCACCCCCGGAGGGGGTGGTCGCAGGGGCTATGAGCAGCGCTTTCCCTTCGGGGGGACCGTGCCGCGGAGCAGATACGCGTTGATCGTGGAGTCGACGCAGGCGCTGCCCCGCCCGTATGCCGTGTGTCCGTCGCCGTCGTAGGTGAGGAGGCGGGCCGAGGAGAGCTGGCCGGCCAGGGCACGGGCCCAGCGGTAGGGAGTCGCCGGGTCGCGGGTGGTGCCGACGACCACGATCGGGGCCGCGCCCTTCGCCTCGATGCGGCGCGGCTCGCCCGTCGGCGCGACCGGCCAGTACGCGCAGTTCAGAGAGGCCCAGGCGAGGCCCTCGCCGAAGACGGGGGACGCCTTGCGGAACGCGGGCAGCGCCTTGCGCACCTGGTCGGGGCCGTCGAACGCGGACGGCAGGTCCAGGCAGTTCACCGCCGCGTTGGCGGCCATCAGGTTGGCGTACCGGCCGTCGCCGTCCCGCTCGTAGTAACTGTCCGCGAGAGCGAGCAGACCCGCGCCGTCGCTGTCCTCGATCGCCGTGGTCAGCGCGTCCCGCAGCCGCTCCCATGTGCTCTCGTCGTACATCGCGGCGATCACGCCGATGGTCGCCAGCGACTCACCGAGCCGGCGGCCGCCCGGCTCCCCCGTGGGCATGGGCCGCGCATCGAGCTTCTTGAAGAAGGCCCCGAGGTTCGGCCCGACCTCGTCCGCGCGGGCGCCCAGCGGACAGCGCGGCCGGCGCACGCAGTCCTTCGCGAACGAGCGGAACGCCGTCTCGAAGCCGGCCGTCTGATCCAGGTTCAGCCGGCGGGCGGGCAGCGACGGGTCCATCGCCCCGTCCAGGACGAGCCGCCCGACCCGGTCCGGGAACAGCCCCGCGTACGTCGCCCCGAGGAACGTGCCGTACGACGCCCCCACGTACGTCAGCCTCCTGTCCCCCAGGGCCGCGCGCAGGACGTCCATGTCGCGGGCCGTCTCCACGGTCGAGACGTGCCTGAGCAGCCTGGCCGACCGAGAGCCACACCCCTCGGCAAACTTCTTGTAGGCGCCGACGAGTCGGTCCGTCTCCCGCTGGTCGTCGGGCGTGACGTCCGTCTGCGTGTACGCGTCCATGTCGCGTCCGTCGAGGCAGCGCACCGCCTCACTGCGGGCCACGCCCCTCGGGTCGACGGCGACCATGTCGTAGCGGGCGCGGACGCCGGCCGGGTAGGCGATCCCCGCGTACTGCTGGAGATAACCGACCGCCGAGCCGCCCGGTCCGCCCGGGTTCACGAGCAGCGAGCCGAGCCGCTTCCCGGGGCCCGTCGCCTTCTTGCGGGATACGGCGAGACGGATGTCGCCCTCGCCGGGACGCGCGTAGTCGAGCGGCGCTTTCAGGGTGGCGCACTGGAAGCCGGGGACGCCGCAGTCCCGCCAGCCAAGCCTCTGCCCGTAGTACGGCGCGAGCGCCGACGGCGTGGCCTGCGGCAGCGCGGTCAGTGCCGCCTGCGCCACGGCCGGGCTCGCCGAACCCGCCACCCTTCCTGACGAGCAGGCGGGGACGAGCAGCGCGGCGAGGGAGACCAGCGCGACGCCGATACGGGACCTTCGAGGGGAGCGGGAGCGCCTGGTGTGCATCCAGCGAGAGTAACCGTGTGCGATCGACCGACGTCATTCCGTGCGCGAAGCGCCACGGACGAGTGACTGCGTCAACCGGCGTCCCGTCCCGCCGGCCTCGCGCAGCGCCCCCGCACCGGCAGGTCTCAACCCGCTCTCAGCGCCATCGTCATCGCTTCCACCGCCAGCAGCGGAGCCACATTGCGGTCGAGGGCGTCCCTGCACGCGGCGATGGCCTCGATGCGCCGGAGTGTGGACTCGGGGGCGCTGCCGCGGGCGAGCCGTTCGAGGGCGTCCTCGGCGTCCACGTTGGCGAGGGCGATGCGCGAGCCGAGCTGGAGCGCGAGGACGTCACGGTAGAAGGAAGTGAGATCGGTCAGCGCGAGGTCGAGGCTGTCTCGCTGCGTCCGCGTTCTGCGGCGCTTCTGCTTGTCCTCCAGGTCCTTCATCACCCCCGCCGTGCCGCGCGGCATCCGGCCGCCCTGGACCGCGCCCAGCGCCGCCTTCAGCTCCTCCGTCTCCTTGGCGTCCCGCTCCTCGGCGAGTTGTCTGGCGTCCTCGGTGGCCGCGTCGACGAGTTCCTGCGCGGCCCTGAGGCAGCCGCCGACGTCCTCGACGCGCAACGGCAGCTTGAGCACGGCGGCGCGGCGTTCACGGGCGGCCGGGTCGGTGGCCAGGCGACGGGCCCGGTCCACGTGCCCCTGTGTGGCACGGGCGGCCGACACGGCCACGGCGGGATCGATGCCCTCACGCCGCACGAGCATGTCGGCCACCGCGTCGACCGAGGGCGTTCGCAGGTTCAGGTGCCGGCAGCGGGAGCGGATGGTGGGCAGCACGTCCTCAAGGGAGGGGGCGCAGAGCAGCCACACCGTGCGGGGCGCGGGTTCCTCGACCGCCTTGAGAACTGCGTTGGCGGACTTCTCGTTGAGCCGCTCGGCGTCCTCGACGAGGATCACCTGCCACCGGCCGTTCGCCGGCGAGGTGAACGACTTGCGGACCGTGTCGCGCATGTCCTCGGCGAGGATCTGCGAGCCCACGGCGGCGACGGTCGTGACGTCCGCGTGCGTGCCGATGAGCGCCGTATGGCACCCGTCGCAGAAGCCGCAGCCCGGCGCACCGCCGAGCGCCCGGTCGGGGCTCACGCACTGCAGCGCTGCGGCGAAGGCATGGGCCGTCTGGGTCCGGCCCGCTCCGGGCGGTCCGGTGAACAGCCAGGCGTGCGTCATCTTGGACGCCTCGGGCGGCGGCGCGCCGGTGGCGGCCGCGGTGACGAACGCGTCGGCGTCCCGGGCGGCGGCGGCGAGCTGTTCGCTCACCTTCTCCTGCCCGACGAGGTCGTCCCACACGGCCATGGCTCCCGCCGCCCTTTCGTCCAGGCCCGCATCGCTGGTGCGCCGCGGGCTGCCTCACGCGCCGCGGACCACGTCCCACGTCGCGGCTTCCATTGTGCGGGGAGCCACTGACATCGGGGGCCAGACCGACGTCGGGCCAGACCGACATCGGGGCCACTGACACACGGGGCCAGGCTGGCACCCGGGCCACTGGCATCGGGACCACTCACATCGCGTGCCGCTGACGAGGGGGTGCTACTGCGGACGCGGCACGAGCGGTGCCGGGCCGCCGCGCAGTCCCCTACCCGAGCCGGACCGACCTGGCCGGGCAGAGCCACCGGGCCGCCTGACCGCTGCCAGGCCGCCGGGCTACCTGGCCACCCGGCCACCCGGCCACGGGGACGGACCCCGGCTCCAATCCCGCCTCACTCGAACTTTCGCGCCCCGCAGCCTCCTACCGGCGAAGCCTCACCGTCGACGACCGCTCCCGCGGCCACCGCCCCGGCCGCCGGTGCCGTCTCCGCGCTGGTCATCGCCTGATTCGTCGTCCTGGTGCGGGCCGAGCAGCTCGTCCGCCAGGGACGGCAGATCGTCCAGTGGGGTCTCCTCGGCCCAGTCGGACCGCTGACGCCGGCGCGGTGCGCCCTGTTCGTCGAGCTGCGGCAGCTCGCGCGTGCGGTCGTCGGAGCCGTCCGGCCCTGCACCCGGGCGCTCGTCTCGGAAGTACCCCGGCGGCACGCGGTCCGCGGGGCCCTCCCCGCGGACGGGCGGGAGTACGGCCGTCTCGGCCGCGTCCGCGTCCCGCACCGGAGGCAGCTTGGCCGTCTCGTCGGACGCGCGCGCGGCCCGCGCCGGCTGAGGCAGCTCGGCCGTCACCTCGGCGTCGGACGTCGCCTCAGCGGTCCTCGGCGACTGCGGAGACCGCGTGGACCTTCCCGAAGACGCCCCGGACGGCTTCCCGGCGGGAGCCGCATCGGCGCCCGGCTCGGGATCCTTGTCCATCCGCACCCGGGGCAGCACAGCCGTTTCGTCCACCGGCCCGCCCGAAGCGTTCGTCGGCGTGACCACCGGCGTCGGCACGGTCGCCGCCTCCGGACCGACCCCGCCGGCCCTGGAAGAGAAGGTGGCGGAAGGGGCGGTCGCCGGGGGCGCGGCCGGCTTCTTCGGGCCGGCCTGCGCCGCTGCGGCGGCCTGCTCGGCGGCCCGCCGGGCCTGCTCCGCCCGCAGCAGCGCGTCCTCGGCCTTGCGCTGCTTCTCCAGGCGAAGGGCCTCGGCCTCGGCGCGCAGCCGGGCCTCTTCCTCGGCCTCCCTGCGGCGCCGCTCCTCCTCCGCCTTGCGGCGGGCCTCCTCCTCGACGCGCGCCTTCTCCTCGGCGAGCAGCCGCACGCGCTCCTCCTCCGCGCGCCGGGCCGCCTCCTCGGCCCGCTGCCGGGCCTCCTCGGCCTGCCGCTCGGCCTCGCGCCGCTGGGCCTCTTCCAGCTCGCGCCGCTTGCGCTCCTCCTCCTCGGCACGCAGCCGAGCGAGCTGCTCCTGGCGCTCACGTTCCAGGCGCTCCTCCTCGGCCTTGCGGGCGGCCTCTTCCTCGGCCTTCCTGCGCGCCTCCTCCTCGGCCTTCTTCCGCGCCTCCTCCTGGGCCTTGATCTCGGCCTCGGACAGCGGCAGCATCCGGTCGAGCCGGGCCCGGACGACGGAGGTGACGGCGTCCGGCTCCTGACCGGCGTCGACGACGAGGTAGCGGCCGGGGTCGGCGGCGGCCAGCGTGAGGAAACCGGAGCGCACACGCGTGTGGAACTCCGCGGGCTCCGACTCCAGCCGGTCCGGGGCCTCGGTGAAACGCTCGCGGGCGGTCTCCGGCGAGACGTCCAGCAAGACCGTCAGATGCGGCACCAGCCCGTGGGTCGCCCACCGGGAGATCCGGGCGATCTCGGTCGGGGAGAGGTCACGGCCGGCGCCCTGGTAGGCGACGGACGAGTCGATGTACCGGTCGGTGATCACGACAGCCCCGCGCTCCAGGGCGGGCCGTACGACGGTGTCGACGTGCTCCGCGCGGTCGGCCGCGTACAGCAGCGCCTCCGCGCGGTGGGACAGGCCCGCGCTCGACACGTCGAGCAGGATCGACCGCAGCCGCTTGCCGACGGGCGTGGCCCCCGGCTCGCGCGTGAGAACGACCTCGTGGCCCTTGCCCCTGATCCATTCGGCGAGCGCCTCGGCCTGCGTGGACTTGCCCGCGCCGTCGCCGCCCTCCAAGGCGATGAAGAAACCGTTCGCGGCCGGCGCCTGCACCGGGTCGTCGCCGCCGAGCAGCGCGTCCCGCAGGTCGTGCCGCAGGGGAACACCGGAGCGGTCGTCGATCTTGGCCAGGACGAGCGCGGCCACCGGCAGCAGCAGCGCGCCCACCAGCATCAACGTGAACGCCGCCCCGCCGTGCGCGAAGACGAACCTGCCGTTCTCCAGGCGGTGCGGCCCGATCAGCGCGGCCACCACGGGGGCGGTCAGCGCGCCCAGCGCGACGACGACCCGCACGACGGCGTGCAGGTGTTCCGTCGTGCGCGTGCGCCGGTGCTCCTCGGTCTCCTGGTCGAGCAGCGCGTGCCCGATGTTGGCCGCGACGCCCGCGCCGACACCGGCCAGGACGTCGATCAGCAGCACGCTGGTGACGTCCGGGACCAGGCCTGCCGCGAGCAGCGCCACGCCGGTGAAGGCGATCGCCAGGGCGAGCAGCCGCCGCCGCGACAGCGACACGAGCACCTTCGGCGCCGTACGGATGCCGAGGGCGACGCCGCCGGTCAGCGCGAGGACGAACAGGCCGTAGAGCACCGGGCCGCCGCCCAGGTCCTTGGCGTGCAGGACCGCCACGGCGACGGCGGCCGCGATCGCCCCGGCCACGGCCGCGCAGGCGAGGATCAGCAGCGGGATGGAACCGGTGCGGCCCGCGTCGGCGCCGGTGGCCGTCCGTGGACGGCGCAGCCCTTCGAGGGGCGACCGCGCGCGCGGTGTGCGCGTGCCGGGCAACTCCAGGAAGACCACGACGGACAGGGAGCCCGCGAACAGACCACCCGCGACATACGAGGCGAGGGCCGCCTGGTGCTGGTCGAACCAGTCGATCCCGGCGCCCAGCAGGTTGTTGACCAGGGACGCCACGAGCAGGGCGACCGCGCCCAGCGGCACCGCCATGAAGCTGGTCCGCAGCGACAGCCGGCGCAGCGCGTCCATGTGGTCCGGCAACGGCCGTACCGCCGCGCCCTCCAAGGGCGGGGCGGGCAGCAGCGCGGGGGCGGCGCTCTCCCGGGCGACCGTCCAGAACCGCTCGGCGACGCCGGTCAGGAACACGGTGACGAGCAGCAGCGCCAAGGCGTCGTCCGGCACCCAGTCGATCCACAGGGGCGCCACCAGGAGCAGGACGGCGCGCAGGCCGTCCGCTCCGACCATGGCCCAGCGGCGGTCGAGCGGACCGTCCGGTGAGGTCAGTGAGGTCAGCGGGCCCAGGAGGACCGCGCCGAAGAGGAGGGTGGCGAGGATGCGCACCCCGAAGACCGTCGCCACCGCGAAGGCCACGCCCCGGTAGCCGCCTCCGAAGGAGCCTTCGGCGACGGCCGCCTGGAGGGCGAGGAGGACGAGGACGAGGAGGGCGAGGGCGTCACCGACGCCGCTCACCAACTGCGCGCTCCACAAGCGCTTCAACTGAGGCTGGCGCAACAGAGCGCGGACGGCGCGCTCGCGGGAATCCGCCACCAGGGCCTCGTCCTGCGCCGGGTGGTGGGCCGTTGGCTGCTCGGCTCGCGTCATGCGTTCAGC
This sequence comes from Streptomyces sp. NPDC088254, assembly GCF_044740925.1. NCBI lineage: Bacteria > Bacillati > Actinomycetota > Actinomycetes > Kitasatosporales > Streptomycetaceae > Streptomyces > Streptomyces sp. NPDC088254. The sequence continues at coordinate 109,793 of NZ_JBIURQ010000002.1, forward strand.
CTATCGGGAGCGACTGACAGGCCGGTGGAGCCATCCTCACGTACGCACACCCCGACACCGATGTGATGCCGGGGTGTGCATTCCGTGAAGCCGGGTGTGCGTCAGGCGTTTCGGGGAAGGGCGGATCAGTCCTCCGAGGCCGCCTTGGCCGCCGTCGTCTTCTTGGCGGCCGTCGCGGTCTTCTTCGCCGTCGTCTTCTTCGCGGTGGTCGTCTTGGCCGCGGTCTTCTTGGCGGCTGTCTTCTTGGCCGGTGCGGCCTTCTTGGCGGTCGTCTTCTTCGCCGTGGCCTTCTTCGCCGTCTTCTTGGCGGGCCCCTTGGCGCGCTTCTCGGCGAGCAGCTCGAAGCCGCGCTCCGGGGTGATCGTCTCGACGCTGTCGCCGGAGCGCAGGGTCGCGTTGGTCTCCCCGTCGGTGACGTACGGCCCGAAGCGACCGTCCTTGACGACGACCGGCTTCGCGCTCACCGGGTCCTCGCCGAGCTCCTTCAGCGGCGGCTTGGCGGCTGCGCGCCCCCGCTGCTTGGGCTGGGAGTAGATCTCCAGCGCCTCTTCGAGGGTGATCGTGAAGAGCTGCTCCTCGGACTGCAGCGAACGCGAGTCCGTCCCCTTCTTCAGGTAGGGGCCGTAGCGGCCGTTCTGCGCGGTGATCTCCTGGCCCTCGGCGTCGGTGCCGACGACACGCGGCAGCGACATCAGCTTGAGGGCGTCCTCCAGCGTCACCGTGTCCAGGGACATCGTCTTGAACAGGGACGCCGTGCGCGGCTTGACGGCGTTCTTCCCGGTCTTCGGGGTGCCCTCGGGGAGCACCTCGGTGACGTACGGGCCGTAGCGGCCGTCCTTGGCGATGATCTGGTGGCCGGTCTGCGGGTCGGCGCCCAGCTCGAAGTCGCCGCTCGGCTTGGCGAGCAGTTCCTCCGCCAGCTCGACGGACAGTTCGTCGGGCGCCAGGTCCTCGGGGACGTCCGCCCGCTGGTGGTTCTCCGAGTCGCGTTCGCCGCGCTCGATGTAGGGGCCGTAGCGGCCGACCCGCAGCACGATGTCGTTGCCCACGGGGAACGACGACACCTCGCGCGCGTCGATCGCGCCCAGGTCGGTCACCAGCTCCTTGAGGCCGCCGAGGTGGTCCCCGTCGCCGTTGCCGGCGTCGGCGGCCACGCCCTCGGCGGTGCCCTCGCCGAAGTAGAACCGCTTCAGCCACGGCACGGCACGCGCCTCACCGCGCGCGATGCGGTCGAGGTCGTCCTCCATCTTGGCGGTGAAGTCGTAGTCGACGAGCCGCCCGAAGTGCTTCTCCAGGAGGTTGACCACGGCGAAGGACAGGAAGGACGGCACAAGGGCCGTGCCCTTCTTGAACACGTATCCGCGGTCGAGGATCGTGCCGATGATCGACGCGTACGTCGACGGGCGGCCGATCTCTCGCTCTTCGAGCTCCTTGACCAGGCTGGCCTCGGTGTAGCGCGCCGGAGGCTTGGTGGCGTGCCCGTCGACCGTGATCTCCTCGGCGCTGAGGGCGTCGCCCTCGCCGACCTGGGGCAGCCGGCGCTCGCGGTCGTCCAGCTCGGCGTTCGGGTCGTCGGCACCCTCGACGTACGCCTTCAGGAAGCCGTGGAACGTGATCGTCTTGCCGGAGGCGCTGAACTCGACGTCCCGCCCGTCGGCCGCCGTGCCGCCGATCTTCACGGTGACGCTGTTGCCGGTGGCGTCCTTCATCTGGGATGCGACGGTCCGCTTCCAGATCAGCTCGTAGAGCTTGAATTGGTCGCCGGTCAGACCCGTCTCGGCGGGGGTGCGGAAACGGTCGCCCGACGGGCGGATCGCCTCGTGTGCCTCCTGCGCGTTCTTGACCTTGCCGGCGTACGTCCGGGGCTGCGCCGGGAGGTAGTCGGCGCCGTACAGCTGCGTGACCTGGGCGCGGGCGGCCGCCACGGCGGTGTCGCTCAGCGTCGTGGAGTCCGTACGCATGTACGTGATGTAGCCGTTCTCGTACAGCTTCTGCGCGACCTGCATGGTGGCCTTGGCGCCGAAGCCGAGCTTGCGGCTCGCCTCCTGCTGCAGCGTCGTCGTACGGAAGGGGGCGTACGGCGAGCGGCGGTAGGGCTTGGACTCGACGGACCGCACGGAGAAGCGGGTGTTCTCCAGGGCGGCGGCGAGGGCGCGGGCGTTCGCCTCGTCGAGGTGGAGGGTGTTGGCGCTCTTGAGTTGTCCCAGGGAGTCGAAGTCGCGGCCCTGCGCGACCCGCCTGCCGTCGACGGTCTGCAGGCGGGCGACCAGCGACGACGGGTCCGACGGATCGCCCGCGCGGCCGGTCGCGAAGGTGCCCGTCAGGTCCCAGTACTCAGCCGAACGAAAGGCGATGCGATCGCGTTCCCGCTCGACGACGAGTCGTGTGGCGACCGACTGGACGCGGCCGGCCGACAGGCGCGGCATGACCTTCTTCCACAGGACCGGCGAGACCTCGTAGCCGTAGAGGCGGTCGAGGATGCGGCGGGTCTCCTGGGCGTCGACGAGCTTCTGGTTGAGGGCGCGCGGGTTGGCGACGGCCTCGCGGATCGCGTCCTTGGTGATCTCGTGGAAGACCATCCGCTTGACGGGGATCGTCGGCTTGAGGACCTCTTGCAGGTGCCAGGCGATGGCTTCGCCCTCGCGGTCCTCATCGGTGGCGAGGAAGAGCTCGTCGGATTCCTTCAGCAGGTCCTTGAGCTTCTTGACCTGTGCTCTCTTGTCGGCGTTGATCACATAGATCGGCTGGAAGTCGTGTTCGACGTCCACACCGAGGCGGCGGACCTCGCCGGTGTACTTCTCCGGCACCTCCGCGGCGCCGTTGGGGAGGTCGCGGATGTGCCCGACGCTCGCCTCGACAACGTATCCAGGGCCGAGATAGCCCTTGATCGTCTTCGCCTTGGCAGGCGACTCGACGATGACGAGTCGGCGGCCGCCCTTCGCGGTCTCGCTGGTCGGGGACAACTTGGCTCTTCTCTCCGGTCGACGCTGGGCCTCCCCAGGCCTTGCTCCCGGGGTCGGGGCCACCCTTTCGTGGCTAGCTCGCCTCCGGACGCTACAGCCGGCGTCGAGGCGGCGAGCGCGAGCGGCCCTCGGGCCCTCTCCGCGTTCGCCGTCCGGACACCGCCGCGTCTCTTCGGCTCGCTTCGCTGGTGACGCTGCGGAGTGTGACGGTACATCCCGCCCCCGTGTCAAACGGGAAAAGCCCGCAACGGCCACTCGAACGGTAACCCGACTACCGCCATTCCTGCCGCCCGGAGTGCCGACCGGCACTTTTCCGCCGGACCGGAGGGCGATCTCTCAATTGTCCGTGGAGCCGCTCTCGCGCGATGCCCGCGCCGGCTCCCGCAGGACGTTTCCATGGTGCGTCAAAGACGACTGAAGCACCATGCCCCGGCAGTCAGCGCGATCACCGCGACGGTGGTGGCGAGGGCAGCCGATGCGACCGGGTTCACACCCTGCGCCACGGGCTGCCGCTGCCGTACGCGGACCGCCGTCCAGGCCAGCAGACAGCCGCCGAACAGGGCGAACACCGCCCCCGTGAAGATCGCCGGTCCGCTCTCCGTCATCCTCAGCGCCCCCTCTTCTCCCACCCGCGCGTGGCCCCTCGCCGGGAGACTGACACGCGCGGGCGGCGCCGGAGCGAACCCGAGGTGAACACCGGGCCGACGGGTGGGGGCGGCGGGCCGTCCGGGTCGCGGGGCGGGCGCGTGATCTCCTCGATCGACGGCTCCGCCGTGTGTCGGAACCGACTCGAAATTGTCGCCGCCGCCCTTGATCGGCTGTTCGGTTCCGTTCCGGCAGCCGATTTCGGGCGGGCGTCTGAACGAATCGGATCGACTCGCACGTGGGCGGCGTCCGGCCTCCCGCATTCACGGGTGGGCCAGAGGCCTCAGGCGGGCTCCAGGAATCCCTGTTCCACCAGCAGCCGGATCTGCGCGGGCGTGCGGTCGCGCAGCAGCACCGGGTCCTCGCCGACGAGCTGGGCGATCGCGTCCAGGATGCGGCCCGCGCTGAGCGAGCCGTCGCACACGCCGGCGAAGCCCGCGCCGACGGTGTCCACCTTGGTGGCCCGGCGCATCCCCCGGTTCTGCCGCAGCACGACGTGCTCCGGATCCTCCGCACCGGGCAGTCCGACCTGCTCCTGCATGACCTCCGGGGCCAGCTTGAAGTGCCCGGCGAGCAGCGAGGCGTCATCGTGCTCGCGCAGGTAGTCGACGCGGTCGAAGTGGGCCCGGACGGTTTCGCCGAGGGGCTGCTCGACCGGGTGCGGCCACTCCTCGACGGTGATGACGGGCTCGGCGGACGCCGTCCTGCGCAGGGTGATCCAGCCGAAGCCGACGGCCTTCACCTTGCGCGCCTCGAACTCGTCCAGCCAGGCATCGTAGCGGGCCTGGTACTCCTGCGGGTCGCCCCGGTGGTCACCGGCGTCCCTGAGCCACAGCTCGGCGTACTGCGTGACGTCCTGCACCTCGCGCTGCACGATCCACGCGTCGCAGCCGCGCGGCACCCACGACCTGATCCTGTCCTGCCAGTCCTCCCCTTCCTCGTGCTGCCAGTTGGCGAGGAACTGCGCGAACCCGCCCACGTTCAGCCGTTCCCCCGCCTGCTGAACGAGCGAGCGGCACAGATCGTCCCCGCCCATCCCGCCGTCGCGGTACGTCAGCCGCGCGCCCGGCGAGATGACGAAGGGCGGGTTGGACACGATGAGGTCGAACGTCTCGTCGTCCCGGACCGGCTCGAACAGCGAGCCCTCCCGCAGGTCGGCCGCCGGCACGCCGGACAGGGCGAGGGTGAGCGCGGTGATGTGCAGCGCGCGCGGGTTGAGGTCGGTCGCCGTCACGCGCGTGGCGTGCTGGGCGGCGTGCAGTGCCTGGATGCCGGAGCCGGTGCCGAGGTCGAGGGCGGAGGCGACGGGCGTGCGGACGGTGATCCCGGCGAGAGTCGTGGACGCCCCGCCGACGCCGAGGACGACGCCCTCGTCGCGGTTGCCGATGCCGCCGGCCCCGCCGACGGCGCACCCGAGGTCGGACACGATGAACCAGTCCTCGCCGTCGGATCCGCCGTAGGGCCGTACGTCCACGGTCGCGGCGACATCGCCGTCGGCACCGCCCGCCCGCGTCAGCCAGCCGCTCTCCACGCACGCGTGGACGGGCAGGACGTCCTTCACGCGCGCGTGGGGCACGGGCTGCTGGAGCAGGAACAGGCGTACGAGCGTTTCCAGGGGCGTGTCACCGCGGGTCGCGCGCAGCGCGGGCACCGTCTCGCTGCGGGCCAGCGCCGCGTACGCGGGGGCGCCGAGCAGTTCGAGCAGCCCGTCGGCGGTGAAAGAGGCCGCGAGCAGGGCCTCACGCAGCCGGGCGGCGACGTCGGGGCGCTCGGCGGAGGGCAGCGGGGGCAGGGTGGCTTCACTCACGCCCCCATTGTGTCCCGCCGGCCGCCCGTACGGGGGTGCGGCCCACGCGACCCGCACCGCGTCGTCAGGCCCCCTCGGGCGGGCGAGGGGGCGGCGGGTCAGCTGGTGGTGGCGCGGGACGCGGAGGAAGCCACCTTCTGGCAGCTCGGCTGCTGGGCCATGGCGCTCTTCACGTCGCCCTGCTCGAGGTTCTTCAGCGCGGCGTTCCCGCTCTGGCTGAGCTTGCCGAGCCGGGTGGCGATGTCCTGAAGGCCATCGGCGAACTTCGCCTGGTCCTTGGTGTCGAGGCCGTCGACCTGCTTCTTGAGGCCGGCGTACGAGGTGGACAGGCCGTTGAGGGCCGTCACGGCGTCCTGCTGCTTCTTCTGACCGCCGTCGACGCCGGGCGGCGGACCCGCCTGCTGGACCGCCTGCCCGAGCGCCTTGTAGGCGTCGGACATGTCCTGGAAGGCCTTGGAGTCGGTCTTCTGGACGTTCGCCGGGGCGTTGTCGTCGGTGGCTGCCTTCTTGATCGCGTCGTTGGCCGCGTCGACCTTGGCGTCCTGGGCGGGCAGCGCGTCGCAGACCTGCTTGGCCCAGGCGTCGAGCTCCTTGTTGCCGTCGTCGCCGCCACTGCTGCACGCGGACAGCGCCAGTACCAGTACCGCACCGCCGGACAGTGCGGCCCCGAGCTTCTTGTTCACCGGTTCGGCCCCTTCCATGACTCTCGGCCCCGGAACATACACGCCAATCGGGTGCCAACCCCAGAACGAATGTCCGTTATATGGACCGATGGATCCATTCACACCGGGCGAGAGAAGCCTCACCAGCCGTGCACAGGCACGACGAAACGGGCAGACGACGCGTCAACACGCGTCGTCTGCCCGTCTCTTGAGCCGGGAAACGTGACGGTTGCTAGGAAACCACCGCCGGGTCGGCCGACTTGGACGAGTGCTCGGCGTTGTCTTCGTCACCCACGGCGATGCCGCGCCGCTTGGAGACGTACACCGCGCCGACGATCACGAGAAGCGCGAGGAGCGCGACCGTGATCCGCACGCCGACGTTCGCGTCGTCGCCGTAGCTGAACTTGATCACCGCGGGCGCGATGAGCAGCGCCACCAGGTTCATGACCTTCAGCAGCGGGTTGATCGCGGGGCCGGCGGTGTCCTTGAAGGGGTCGCCGACGGTGTCGCCGATCACGGTCGCCGAGTGCGCCTCGCTGCCCTTGCCGCCGTGATGCCCGTCCTCGACCAGCTTCTTGGCGTTGTCCCAGGCGCCGCCGGAGTTGGCGAGGAAGACCGCCATCAGCGTGCCCGCGCCGATCGCGCCCGCCAGATACGCGCCGAGCGCGCCGACGCCGAGCGTGAACCCGATGAAGATCGGCGCCATCACGGCGAGCAGACCGGGCGTGGCGAGCTCGCGCAGGGCGTCCTTGGTGCAGATGTCGACGACCCTGCCGTACTCCGGTGTCTCGGTGTAGTCCATGATCCCGGGCTTCTCGCGGAACTGCCTCCGCACCTCGTAGACCACTGAGCCCGCCGAACGCGAGACCGCGTTGATGGCCAAGCCGGAGAAGAGGAAGACGACGGCCGCGCCCGCGATCAGGCCGACCAGGTTGTTCGGCTGCGAGATGTCCATCATCAGGCTCATCGGCGCGCCCTCCCCGCTGAGCTTCTCGCCCACGTCCTGCGCGCCGGTGGTGATGGCGTCACGGTACGACCCGAAGAGCGCGGCGGCCGCGAGGACGGCAGTGGCGATGGCGATGCCCTTGGTGATGGCCTTGGTGGTGTTGCCGACGGCGTCGAGGTTGGTGAGCACCTGCGCGCCCGCGCCCTCGACGTCGCCGGACATCTCGGCGATGCCCTGTGCGTTGTCGGAGACGGGACCGAAGGTGTCCATCGCCACGATCACGCCGACCGTGGTGAGCAGTCCGGTGCCCGCCAGCGCCACCGCGAACAGCGCCAGCATGATCGACGTGCCGCCGAGCAGGAACGCGCCGTACACGCCGAGACCGATGAGCAGAGCGGTGTAGACGGCCGACTCCAGGCCGACGGAGATGCCGGCGAGGACGACCGTGGCGGGCCCGGTCAGCGACGTCTTGCCGATGTCGCGGACCGGGCGGCGGGTGGTCTCGGTGAAGTAGCCGGTCAGCTGCTGGATGACGGCGGCCAGGAGAATGCCGATGGCCACCGCGACGAGGGCGAGGATCCGCGGGTCGCCGTCCTTGCCGAGGATCGCGGGGTCGGTGACTCCGTCGAGCTCCCCGTAGGAGCCCGGGAGGTAGACGAAGACCGCCACCGCGACCAGCGCGAGCGAGATCACCGCGGAGATGAAGAAACCGCGGTTGATCGCGGACATGCCGCTGCGATCCGCGCGGCGCGGGGCCACGGCGAAGATGCCGATCATCGCGGTGATCACGCCGATCGCGGGCACGAGCAGCGGGAAGGCGAGGCCGGCGTCGCCGAAGGCCGCGGTGCCGAGGATGAGCGCGGCGACCAGGGTCACGGCGTACGACTCGAACAGGTCGGCCGCCATGCCGGCGCAGTCGCCGACGTTGTCGCCCACGTTGTCGGCGATGGTGGCGGCGTTGCGCGGATCGTCCTCCGGGATGCCCTGTTCGACCTTGCCGACCAGGTCGGCGCCGACGTCGGCGGCTTTGGTGAAGATGCCGCCGCCGACCCTCATGAACATCGCGATGAGTGCCGCGCCGAGGCCGAAGCCCTCCAGGACCTTCGGCGCGTCGGCCGTGTAGACCAGGACCACGCAGGAGGCTCCGAGCAGTCCGAGTCCGACCGTGAACATGCCGACGACGCCGCCGGTGCGGAACGCGATCTTCATCGCTTTGTGGGAGACGGCGGTGAGATCCTTTTCCGGCTCTCCCGCGGCCGGGGTCGCTTCCCGGGCCGCCGCGGCGACGCGCACATTGCTGCGCACGGCGAGCCACATGCCGATATAGCCGGTGGCCGCCGAGAACGCCGCGCCGATCAAAAAGAACACAGATCGCCCGGCGCGCTGATTCCAGTCGTCCGCGGGCAGCAGCAGGAGCAGGAAGAACACCACGACGGCGAATACGCCGAGGGTGCGCAGCTGCCGGGCCAGATAGGCGTTGGCGCCTTCCTGGACCGCAGCTGCGATCTTCTTCATGCTGTCGGTGCCCTCGCCGGCCGCGAGCACCTGGCGCAGCAGCACGCCCGCGACCACGAGAGCGGCCAGCGCGACGATCCCGATGACCACCACGAGCAGGCGGTTGCCGTCGGTCAGCACTGCGGCTGCGAGGGTTGGGTGGTCCAACCGATGAGGGGTAGAAAGCCCCGCCATTCGTCCTCCTTGACGCTTGGGCTGAGCTCAAGATGTGGACGGATTGTAGGTACCGAGACCTGATCAAAACAGTGCGCGGCAAACGGAATTCACGCGCGAATACAGTCGTCCACGGTCGCCGATGATCGTGAATTGCTTCACGAAATTCAGGGCATGGTTCATTGCGCAAGATTCACTTCCATCGAAATGAATCTTGGGTCCACTGTAAGCGCCGGTGACAGGGTGCGCACATGCCGAAGGGCCCTACGAGGTAGGGCCCTTCGGTCAGGGGTGCTTCAGGTCGCTCAGGGCAGCGGCGTGGCGGGCAGTGCGGCCGGCCATGTCATGCGGATCAGCCCGCCGTGCTCGCCGGCGGAGACCTCCACGTCGTCCACGAGGCCGCTGATGACCGCAAGGCCCATCTCGTCCTCCTCGACCTCGGCTTCGGCCTCCGCGCCCGCCGCCTGGTCGCCGGGGACCGCGTGCGGGGCCTCGTCGCCCACCTCGATGGAGAACTGCTTCTCGTCCTCGATGAGGGACACCTTCACCGGTGCGCTGATGCCGCCGCTCTGATGCAGCCCGACGGCACGGGAACAGGCCTCGCCCACGGCGAGCCTGACCTCGTCCAGAGCGGCCTCGTCCACTCCGGCCCTGCGCGCCACCGCCGCCGCCACCAGTCGGGCGGTCCTGACGTGCTCGGGCAGCGCACTGAAGCGGAGTTCAACGGTGGCCATGCATCCCCCTCGGGACTACGGGCGTGCTGTCGGGGGGCCGGGCTGCCAGGCCCGGTCCCCCGGTGTTCAACTGTGCCGACCGAGGCCGCCTGCCGGCATGCCCCGGACCGGCTGGTCAGTCGGTGGCCGCTACCGCTTCATCGACCGAGGTGTGGATCGGGAACACCTTGGTGAGACCGGTGATGCGGAAGATCTTCAGAATGCGCTCCTGGTTGCACACCAGGCGCAACGAGCCCTCATGGGCACGCACACGCTTCAGACCGCCGACCAGCACGCCGAGCCCGGTGGAGTCGAGGAAGTCCACGCCCTCCATGTCGACGACGAGGTGGAAATTCCCGTCGTTCACCAGCTCGACCAGCTGCTCGCGCAGCTTGGGCGCGGTATATACGTCGATTTCGCCACCGACCTCGACGACCGTACGATCGCCGACGGTACGGGTCGACAGGGACAGGTCCACGGATCCTCCAGCACCTTGCTATCGAGCGGTCGCCCCTCGGGACACCTCGGCAGGAGCCCCCGGGACGGTTCGCCAGCCGCGATGGCATTCAATCACTTACCGGCAGGCGTGCACGACGCCTTGGCTCCATTGTCCGTCACGCCAGTGACACACTCGGTGCCGATGGCCAAGAATCACCGATCCGATCGATCCCCGGCACAGCCCGTGCCCCGCCTGTCGCCGGGCACGGTCCTGGACCGGCTCGCCCCGGGACCGAGCCGGGCGTCGCGCATCACTCATACGGAGCACTTGCCCCCGCGCGCGGGTCGTCATGCCGTCTGGCCTGACCGTATTCGCTCGGAAGTGATCGCGACGCTTCAGGCGTGCGGCATCGAACACCCCTGGGCCCACCAGGCCCAGGCCGCCGAACACGCTCTGGACGGCGAGTCGGTGGTCGTCGCCACGGGCACCGCTTCCGGCAAGTCCCTGGCCTACCTGATGCCGGTCCTCTCGGCGCTCCTGGACGGCTCCGAGGCCCCCAACGGGCGCGGCGCCACCGCCCTGTACCTGGCCCCGACGAAGGCCCTCGCGGCCGATCAGTGCCGTTCGGTGAAAAAACTTTCACAACCGCTCGGCAACGCGGTTCGCCCGGCCGTGTACGACGGCGATACTCCGTTCGAAGAGCGCGAATGGATCCGCCAGTACGCCAACTACGTCCTCACCAACCCGGACATGCTGCACCGCGGCATCCTCCCGTCCCACCCCCGCTGGTCCTCCTTCCTGAAGTCGCTCAAGTACGTCGTCATCGACGAGTGCCACACCTACCGCGGCGTGTTCGGCTCCCACGTCGCCCAGGTGCTGCGCCGGCTGCGCCGGTTGTGCGCGCGGTACGGCGCCTCCCCCGTCTTCCTGCTGGCCTCCGCCACGGCCGCCGAACCCGCGGTCGCCGCCGGCCGCCTGACCGGCCTCCCCGTGGTGGAGGTGGCCGACGACGCCTCACCCCGCGGTGAACTGGTGTTCGCCCTGTGGGAACCCCCGCTCACCGAGATGCGGGGCGAGAAGGGCGCGCCCGTCCGCCGCACCGCCACCGCCGAGACCGCGGACCTCCTCACCGACCTCGCCGTCCAGGGCGTCCGCACGGTCGCCTTCGTCCGCTCCCGGCGCGGCGCGGAGCTGATCTCCGTGATCGCCCAGGAGCGGCTCGCCGAGGTCGACCGCTCCCTCGCCCGGCGTGTCGCGGCCTACCGCGGCGGCTACCTCCCCGAGGAACGCCGCGCCCTGGAACAAGCCCTGCACTCCGGCGAACTCCTCGGACTGGCCGCCACCACCGCCCTGGAACTCGGCATCGACGTCTCCGGCCTGGACGCCGTCCTCATCGCCGGCTACCCGGGCACCCGCGCCTCCCTGTGGCAGCAGGCGGGCCGCGCGGGCCGGGCCGGACAGGGCGCCCTGGCCGTGCTCGTCGCCCGCGACGACCCGCTGGACACGTTCCTGGTCCACCACCCGGAGGCGCTGTTCGACCGCCCGGTGGAGTCCACCGTCCTCGATCCCGACAACCCCTATGTGCTCGCCCCCCACCTGTGCGCCGCCGCCGCGGAGATCCCCCTGACGGAGGACGACCTTGAGCTGTTCGGCCCAGAGACCGAGGCGCTGCTGCCGCAGCTGGAGGCCGCGAAGCTGCTGCGCCGCCGGACGAAGGCCTGGCACTGGACCCGCCGGGAGCGGGCCGCCGACCTCACCGACATCCGCGGCGAGGGCGGCCGGCCCGTCCAGGTCGTCGAGGAGGGCACGGGCCGTCTGCTCGGCACGGTCGACGAGGGCGCCGCCCACTCCACCGTCCACGAGGGCGCCGTCCATCTGCACCAGGGCCGTACGTATCTGGTGCGGTCACTGGACCTGGAGGACTCGGTGGCCCTCGTCGAGGAGGCCGCCCCGCCCTACGCGACGGTCGCCCGCGACACGACGGCGATCTCCGTCCTGGAGACAAACGTCGAGATCCCCTGGGGCGACGGCCGTCTGTGCTACGGCTCCGTCGAGGTCACCAACCAAGTGGTCTCCTTCCTGCGTCGGCGTGTCATCACCGGTGAGGTGCTGGGCGAGTCGAAGCTCGACCTCCCTCCCCGTACGCTGCGCACTCGCGCGGTGTGGTGGACGGTCACCGAGGACCAGCTGGACGCCGCCCGGATCAACCCGGAGATCCTCGGCGGTGCCCTGCACGCCGCCGAGCACGCGTCCATCGGCATGCTGCCCCTCTTCGCGACCTGCGACCGCTGGGACATCGGCGGCGTGTCGATCCCGCTCCACCCCGACACCCTCCTCCCCACGGTCTTCGTCTACGACGGCCATCCCGGCGGCGCGGGCTTCGCCGAGCGCGCTTTCCACACGGCCCGCGCCTGGCTGGCCGCCACCCGCCAGGCCATCGCCTCCTGCGAGTGCGAGGCCGGCTGCCCGTCCTGCATCCAGTCCCCCAAGTGCGGCAACGGCAACGACCCACTGCACAAGGCGGGCGCGGTACGCCTGCTCACGGAACTGCTGCGGGGGGCGCCGGAGGAGAACGGGGCGGAGTAGGCCGGGGAGTAGGGGTGGCTGTGCGGCTGGGGGGCGCTGCGGGGTGGGCGGCTGGTCCGGGTGAGGGAGGCCTGTGTGGCCGCTGGAGAGCTCAGGCAAGCGGGCCTGCTCCGGGCTGTGGGCTCACCGGGCGGCTGGTGCGAGGCCCGGTCGGGGGAGTGCCGCTGGGTGTGTCAGGGGGCCGCGGAACCCCGGGGCAGTGTTTCCGGAGCCACTGCCTGCGTGCTCGGTGGGCCTGCCCGGGCTCTGACCTCTGCCGTGAACGGCCCCCGTCCGGACGCCGCCGTCACGTCGGACACCTCGCCCACGATCGCGCACCGCACCAACCGCGCGCCCTGTGCCCGAGCCACCCGTTCCGCCCGGGCGCAGGCCGCCGCAGCACCGTCCATCCAGTGGTCCGCTGCGGCGAGCGCCGCCAAATCCGCCCCGCCGGCGGCACGGTGCCGGACGACGACGGCCTGCCCCAGGGCAAGCACGACGCCGAACACCACACACAACACCGTGATCGCACCGAGGCTCCACAGGGTCGCGGAGCCACGGTCACCCTCGCTGCGGCGGTGCCCGCACCTGCCGACGCCGGGCCTTCGCCCGACCCGCACTCGACGGCATCTCACGGCTCCCCCTCCCCGTCCGCCCCCGGCTCCGACTCGGTCCCCGACCTCACGCCCGGTCCCGCCTCCCTTGGCCCCGCGAGCTGTCCTGACTCCGCCTTCTCCCACTCCGCGCCCGATCCCGCCGCCACCGCCGGCGTCTCCGTGACCGCTCTCGTTCCCACGTCCTCGGCCGCGGCCACCGCCTCCTCTCTCACCTCGAACGGCAGCCCCCGTAGCACCGGCGGCTCCGCCGCGACCGTCACCCGGACCTGCTCGCCCTCCCGGCTGACCGTCACCCGCGCCCCTCTCGGCGCGATCTCGCGGGCCATCGCGACGACCGCGCCCTCGGCATCCTGCCGGGCTGCCGCCCGGGCGCCGGCCCTGGCCGCGTCCACGCACTGGATCTGAGCCGCCATGACGAGCAGCCCCCACACCAGCGCCATCGCGAACGCCACCAGAACCGGCAGCACCACCGCGGACTCCGCCGTCACGAACCCCCGGTCCGTACCGCGCGCCCACGCGCACTCACGTCTGCGCACTGAGAGCCCGCTTCACGATCGCCTGCAACTCCTCGGTGACGGTCCCGCTCGTGATCACCTGGTAGAGGATCACCGCGAAGGCCACCGCCGCGACGATGCCCATCGCGTATTCGGACGTCACCATCCCTTCGTCCCGCCGCGCCGCACGCATCCTGCGCACCAGGGCACGAAACCGCGCCCGTACCGCCTTGCTCATCTCAACCCCCTTGAGGCTCGTTCCAGTTGTGCGCTTGCCGTGTCCTGCTGTTGTTGAGCTGTCGTTGAGTCGTGTCGCGTGGCTCTGCTCGCCGCCGTGTGCGGCCGTGCCGTTGACAGTCCTCCGTCACCCGCTTGTCATGGCCCACCTCCTCCCAGCGCCTCGCCCGCCAGGCCGATCACGACGGGCGCGATGCCCACGGCGATGAAGGCGGGCAGAAAGCACAGCCCCACCGGCGCCGTGACCATGACGGCCGCCCGCCGGGCCCGTGCGGTGCCGGCACGAGCCCAGTCGGCGCGGGCGTCGGCGGCGATGCGGGCGACCGGCACTGCCGCCGGGAGGCCCGACTCGTCGGCCCGCTCCAACAGCCGGGCCAGGGCGACCGCGCCCGGAGCGGAGGCCAACCTCCGCCAGGCGACGGCGGGTTCACCGCCGAGTCTCACCTCGGCCGCACCACGTGCCAGCCCTTCCCCCACCGGGCCGCCCAGCGCCTCCCCCACCGCCTGAGCCGCGATCACCGGCCCCGCGCCGGCGGCGATGCAGGCAGCCACCAGATCTGCGGCCAGGGGGAATTGCCTGGCGGCGACCCGCGCCTCCGCCTCACTCACGGAACCGGTCGCCTGCTGCCGACGCCGCCAACGCCACAGTCCGACCGCGCCGATCAGCCCGAGGAGCAGCCCACCGACGCCTCCGACCACCACCCACCCGGCACCCACCACCGCGACCAGGGGAAGTCGGCGCCGCACGGCTTCCCCCACGCCACGGCGTGAGCTCGTCCGCGCCGCCGGCAGGGCGAGCAGGACGGCCAGCCGCTGCCGCGCCCTCCGCTCCCGCCGCACGGTGTCGAGCCATCGCGCCAGCCACGCCAGCCACGCCAGCACGAGCGCGAGACACGAGGCGACCCCCACCGCCACCCCCAGCCTGTGGACAACTTCCTCACCCATCGCTTGCTTCCTCCCGTCGACCCCGTCCGGCTCACCCCAACGCCCAGCCGCTACTGCCACTCCTGCTCTCACACCGCCTCCGCGTCCGGCCCTCTCCCCCCGCCTCACACTCCCTCCGAGACCGGCCCCAGGCCCCGCCTGGGACCTCCTCCGAGCCCGGCGTCCACCCCCCGCCTCACACCTCCTCCGCGCCCCGCACGATCCGCATCGCCCACCACATCCCCACCCCCTCCAGCACCCCGCCGACGAGCAGGCACCCCAACCCCGGCCCCGTGTGCAGCAGGACGCGTAACGGGTCGGCGCCCAGCGCGGTGCCCAGCAGGAGGCCCAGTACCGGCAGGCCGGCCAGCATCACCGCCGTCGAGCGTGCACCCGCCGACTGCGCTCGCAGATCCGCCCGTTGGTCCCGCTCCGCACGCAGCGCCGCTTCGAGCCGGTCCAGCCCGGAGGCGAGGCCCGCTCCCTGGTCCACGGCCACCCGCCAGCACGCCGCGAGCCCCAGCAAGCCGTCGGCCCCCGGTTGCCGCGCCGCGACGGAGAGCGCGTCGGGCACGTCGCCGCCGAAGCGTGCCGCCGCCATCACCGCCGCCTGTGCCTCGCCCAGCCCGCCCGAGTCGCGGGCGGCCCGCTGCAAGGCCTCGCCCGGCTGTCGTCCCGAGCGCACCTCCCCCGCAAGCGCCGCGCACAACGCGATCACGGCGTCCGCCCTTCCCTCCCCGGCCCGCCGCGCCTCGCGGGCGCGACACAGCCGACGCAGGAGCGGCACTCCCGCCGCCCCCGCGACGACCGGAAGGACCGAACCGCCCAGCACGGCCACCACCACGGCGACGACCAGCGCCCACCACTGCGGCCGCCACCGGCCGCGCACCCGGCGCAGCTCACCGGCGAGTTCCCGCCAGGGCTTCGGCCCGCCGCCGACCACCCCACCCCCGGCCAGCATCGACTGCGCCCTCCTGGCCGCCGGACAGGGCCCACCCCACAGGCAGATCGCCGCTCCCGCACAGGCAAGCGCCGCGGCCACCGGCGTCTCACGCACCACGCTCACCGGCCCGTCCTCCTGCCTCGCCCGGCCTTTCCCATTCGCCCCGCAACAGCTCCCCCAGCCGCTCCCAGCCCCGTTCGTACGCGAAGGCCTCCGCCCGCCAGCGCAGCGCGGGCACGGTCCGCACCAGCCCCGAGGGGTCCCGTTCCAGCACGTGCACCTCGGCGATCCGCCGCCGTCCGGCCGGGTCCCGCACAAGATGCAGGACCACGGACAGCGCGGCCGCCACCTGGCTGTGCAGCGCGGCCCGGTCGAGGCCGGCCGCCGTGCCGAGCGCTTCCAGCCGGGCCGGCACATCCGCAGCGGCGTTGGCGTGAACCGTCCCGCAGCCGCCCTCGTGACCCGTGTTGAGGGCGGCCAGCAGATCCACGACCTCGCGCCCCCGGACCTCGCCCACCACCAGCCGGTCGGGCCGCATCCGCAGGGCCTGTCGGACCAGGTCCTCGAGCGTGACGAGCCCGGCTCCCTCCTGGTTGGCGGGCCTGGTCTCGAGCCGGACGACGTGCGGGTGATCCGGTCGCAGCTCAGCCGAGTCCTCCGCGAGCACGATCCGCTCCTTCGGCCCGACCAGCCCCAGCAGGGCGCTGAGCAGGGTCGTCTTGCCGCTGCCGGTGCCCCCGCTGATGAGGAACGACAGCCGTGCCCGCAGCATGGCCCGCAGCACCTCGTCCCCGCCCGGCGGCACCGTGCCGGCGGCCACCAGTTCGTCGAGCGTGAACGCCCGGGGCCGCACCACCCGCAGTGAGAGGCAGGTGCAGGCGACGGCGACCGGGGGCAGCACCGCGTGCAGCCGGGTCCCGTCGGGCAACCGTGCGTCGACCCAGGGCCGGGCGTCGTCCAGGCGCCGTCCGGCCACCGCTGCCAGCCGCTGCGCGAGGCGTCGTACGGCCGCCGCGTCCGGGAAGGAGACGTTGCTGAGCTCCAGGCCGCCGCCTCGGTCCACCCAGACCCGGTCCGGGGCCGACACCAGGACGTCCGTCACCGACGGATCGGTCAGCAGGGGCTCCAGCGGTCCGCTGCCCACCAGCTCGGACCGCAGCCGTTCGGCCGTGCCGAGGATCTCGGCGTCTCCGAGGACCCGCCCCTGTTCCCGCAGGGCCTGCGCGACGCGCGCGGGCGTCGGTTCGGCGCCGCTCTCCGCGAGCCACTGCCGTACGCCGTCGAGCAGCGTTCCGGTGCCCTTCGGCCGTTCGAGTCCGGGAGCCGTGCTCATACGCCACCCGCTTCGGCCAGCGCCCGCTCCCAGAACTCCTTGCAGAACCGGGCGAGGGGCCCTCGCGCGGCCGCTCCTGGCGGTGCTTTCCCGCCGTCCGGGCGCAACAGGGTCGACTCGACGGGCACCTCGCCGGCCAGCGGCAGGTTCAGCAGCCGGGCCACCTCGCGGTCGTCGAGTCCAGGGGCGTAGGGGCCGCGCACCGCCACCCTCAGGTCGCGCAGGACCATGCCGACGGCGGAGGCCACCCGGCCGGCCGCCGCGACGGCTCGCAGTTCCGCGGGGACCACGAGGAGCCCGACGTCGAGCTGGGCGAGGACCTCGGCGACGCCGTCGTCCACACGGCGCGGCAGGTCGACCACGACCGTGCCGCCCCGGCGGCGGGCCGCCGCGAGTACCGCGCGCACGGCTTGGGGCGGGATGGCGACGCAGTCGCCGCGATCCCAGCTGAGCACCCGCAGGTGGTGCAGCCTGGGGAGCGACTCCTCCAGGGCTCCGCCGCCGACGCGCCCCCGTGAGGCGGCGAACGCCGGCCAGCGCAGGCCCTCGGCGGTCTCGCCGCCGAGGAGTACGTCGATTCCGCCGCCCAGCGGATCGGCGTCCACGAGGAGGGTGCGCACTCCCTCACGCGCGGAGGTCACGGCGAGAGCGCAGGCGAGCGTGGACGCTCCGGCCCCGCCGCGGCCGCCGACGACACCGACGGTGAGGGCGGGCCGGCCGACGCCTTCGGCGACGTCGGCGATCCGGTCGACCAGCCACTGCTCACCGTCGGGCAGCACCAGGACGTGGTCGGCGCCGATCTCGACGGCCCTGCGCCACACCCCGGAGTCGTCCTGATCGCGGCCGACGAGGACCACCCCGCGCCTGCGGGCGGCCCCGCTCACGCGCCGCGCGGCGTCGTCGCCGACGAGGACGAGCGGCGCGGACTCCCAGCCACCTCGTTGCCTGGGCACCGACGGGTGTACCTCGGGTGTGGCGCCGGCAGCGGCGCACAGCCGCAAGAGGTCGTCCAGGAGCACCGCGTCCTCGGTGACGATGAGCGGCCTGCCCTGCCGTCCTCCGGCGGTGGGCGTCGATTCGTGCGTGACGGCTCCGGTCATGCTGCGTCCCCCTTCACTGCGGGGCGCGCAGTCCCAGCGGCCCCTCGTTTCCCCTGCGTTGGCGGAGAACCGGCATCCGGTCCCCCTATGAACGGCCGACGGAAACCGGCCTATGCGTGCGGCAAACGGGACCGGTCGTGAACTCGGCCCGAGCGAACGCGTGGGAATCACGGTGCAGCGAAGCGGGAAATCGTGTGGATCTTGGTGGAAAACTGTGGACGTGCGGGGCGTTGTGAATATCGCCGTCACTCATACCGGTGAGCGGTGCGCCTGCCCCTGTACGACTTCCGCAGAGGAGTCCCATACTTACGCACGGTGACGGAGGTCGCGCATGCGAAAGGGGCGGCCGCAGCCGCCCCGGTACGGCGCGTCGGCCGCGAGACGAACGAGAAAACCCACCCGGACATGCGACGACCCCCGCCGGGGGGGAGAGCGGGGGTCGTCTCCACGGCCGACTCGGGGGGGGAGGAGCCGGACCGGGTTAGCACGGTCGCGAACGATCCGTGACTTCCATGGTGTACCCGAGAGCCTTCTCAGGCAAACCCACACGCCCACCTTACGCCGAATGGGCTGCCCCTATGCTCTGGGGTGTGGAAAACCACTCCTTGCCCCGCACAGCGGCCTTCTTTGACCTGGACAAGACGGTCATTGCGAAGTCGAGCACGCTCACCTTCAGCAAGTCCTTCTACCAAGGCGGACTGATCAACCGCAGGGCGGCCTTGCGTACCGCATACGCCCAGTTCGTCTTCCTCGTGGGCGGTATGGACCACGACCAGATGGAACGGACGCGCGAGTACCTGTCGGCGCTCGTGCGCGGTTGGAACGTCCAGCAGGTGAAGGAGATCGTGGCCGAGACCCTCCACGATCTGATCGACCCGCTCATCTACGACGAGGCGGCTTCCCTCATCGAGGAGCACCACACCTCCGGCCACGATGTCGTGATCGTGTCCACGTCGGGCGCCGAGGTGGTCGAGCCGATCGGCGAGTTGCTCGGCGCCGACCGCGTGGTGGCCACCCGCATGGTCGTGGGCGAGGACGGCTGCTTCACCGGCGAGGTGGAGTACTACGCGTACGGCCCGACCAAGGCTGAGGCGGTCAAGGAACTGGCCGAGTCCGAGGGCTACGACCTGTCCCGCTGCTACGCCTACAGCGACTCGGCGACCGATCTGCCGATGCTGGAGGCGGTGGGCCACCCGCACGCCGTGAACCCGGACCGGGCCCTGCGCCGCGAGGCCGTCGCACGCGGGTGGCCGATCCTCGACTTCCACCGTCCGGTGCGGCTCAAGCAGCGCATTCCCTCCCTGTCGGTCCCGCCGCGACCGGTACTGGTCGCCGCGGCGGCCATAGGGGCGGCGGCCGCCACCGCCGGCCTCGTCTGGTACGCCAACCGGCGCCGGGCCGCGACCGTCTGAAGCATTCACACACTCGAAGACGCCGACCGGAACGAGCCGTCGGCGGACTCCGTGAAGCGCCCGTTTGCCGCCTGTTTGAGAGTAAAAGTAAAGAACTGCAGCTAGGGGTTCCGCTTACCGGGGTCCTGGAGTACAAAGGACTCAACGGCCCGCGAGACCAAGGACATCCGAAAGGATCACCTTAAATAACGCATTTGGCCCCACGGACCGGAAGCATGAGCACTGGGCACCCACGCGACGTCGACCCGTCGATTACGGGCCAGCCGCACCAGGTGACGGGCAAAGTTCCCGACCTGATGGGCGACATATCGAGGACGCCTGGTAACCCGGTGAGCATGCCAGCGGCGGTACGAGTCCTCGTACCGCCGCAACCCTTTTCAGGCCCCTCGCACGGGGCCTTTTTCCATTCCGCTACGCCGCCCCGCGCTGGAGCGCCTCGCACACCGCGGTCGACTCACGGGCGCCGAGTTCGATCGCGCGCCCACAGTGGGTGATCCAGGCCGCCATACCCTCCGGAGTCCCCGAGACGTAGCCCTCGAGGGCCGCCAGGTACGCGGCCCGACCGAGTTCGGCGTGCCCCACCTCGGCGGGGCAGACCGACTTGGGGTCGAGGCCGCTGCCGATGAGGACGACGCGTTGCGCCGCGCGCGCGACGAGACCGTTGCGGGAGACGAAGGGGCGCAGCGCCAGGAGTTCGCCGTGGACCACGGCGGCCGTCACCAGAGCGGGCGCGGAGCTCCCCGCCACGATCAACTGCGCCAGCCCGTCCAGGCGTCCGGCGACCTCATCCGAGGTCGGCAGTTCCAGCTCGATCAACGGCTCGTCGACGGACTCACCCGCCTGCCGCGGCCGACCGACCTCGTCCCCCTCGTCCGCCGCGGCCACCAGGTGCAGCCGCGCGAGCACGCGCAGGGGTGACTGCCGCCAGATGGACAGCAGCTGGCCAGCCTCGGCGGTCAGGCGCAGAGCCGCTCCCACGGCGAGCGCCTGGTCGTCGGCGCCGAAGTCGCTGCGCCTGCGGACTTCCTCCAGGGCCCAGTCCGCGCCGGACAACGCCGCCGAGCCGCGGGCTCCGCGCAGAGCGGCCTCGGAGGTGACCGCGGTGCTGCGGCGGCGCATGACACGGTGCCCGTAGACCCGGTCCACGGCCTTGCGCACGGATTCCACGGACTCCGCCACCCCGGGAAGCGAACCCAGGGCCGCGAGCGGATCGGCGGTCGCGCCTGTCGTACTCATGGGTACGACCCTACGCAACCGTCGTGCGCATCCCACGATGGAGTGGTCTTCTTCACGCCTCCCTGCCACGTAAAGCTATGGCGACACTACTCTTGGTGAACATGAAAATGGCTTTCGTCGGGAAGGGTGGCAGCGGCAAGACCACCCTGTCGTCCCTGTTCATCCGGTCCCTCGTGGCGACGGGCGCCCCCGTGCTCGCCTTCGACGCGGACATCAACCAGCACCTCGGGGCCGCTCTCGGCCTCGATGACGCGGAGGCCGCCGCGCTGCCCGCGATGGGCGACCGGCTCCCGCTGATCAAGGAATACCTGCGCGGCGCCAATCCCCGCATCGCCTCCGCCGAGACGATGATCAAGACGACGCCGCCCGGCGAGGGCTCCCGGCTGCTGCGGGTCCGCGAGAGCAATCCGGTCTACGACGCCTGCGCCAAGACGGTGGAACTCGACGGCGGCGCCGTCCGTTTGATGGTCACGGGCCGCTTCTCGGACGCCGACCTGGGAGTCGCCTGCTACCACTCCAAGACGGGAGCGGTGGAGCTGTGCCTGAACCACCTCGTGGACGGACCCGACGAGTATGTCGTGGTCGACATGACAGCGGGCTCGGACTCCTTCGCCTCCGGCCTGTTCACCCGTTTCGACATCACGTTCCTCGTCGCCGAGCCGACCCGAAGGGGGGTTTCCGTCTACCGCCAGTACAAGGACTATGCCCGTGACTTCGGCGTCGAGCTGAGAGTCGTCGGCAACAAGGTCCAGGGGCAGGACGACCTCGACTTCCTCCGCGCCGAAGTCGGGGACGACCTGCTGGTGACGGTCGGGCACTCGGACTGGGTACGCGCCATGGAGAAGGGCCGGCCGCCCCGGTTCGACCTCCTGGAGGACGCCAACCGCCACGCGCTGGACCTGATGCGGACCGTCGTCGACTCGGCGTACGAGCAGCGTGACATGGAGCGTTACATGCGCCAGATGGTGCACTTCCATGTGAAGAACGCCGAGTCGTGGGGGAACGAGCGCACCGGGGTCGACCTGGCCGCGCAGGTCGACCCCGGCTTCGTCCTCGGCGAGAGCGTCACCGCGCCCGCGTGACGACCTGACACCGCGTCGGCTCGTGGCACGGTGGCGCCCTTCACCCGCGCCCCGCCTGCCTCGGCACTAGCCTTCCCGACCCCCACCGGAGGTCTGCCGGCCGGCTGCGGGGACGCCGGGCGCGCCCTTCGGAGCCGGGACGGGCGCGCCGGAGAGGAAGGAGGCCCATCCCTGTTTCGGGGCCTCGCCGACGTCCAGGGTGCGCAGTCTGGCCAGGACCTGCGGGTCCTGGGCGTCCAGCCAGTCTGCGAGCTGCCGGAAGGACACGCAGCGCACCTCCTCCTTGGTGCAGACGCTTTCCACGACCTCCTCGACGGCGCGCATGTAGACGCCGCCGTTCCACGACTCGAAGTGATTGCCGATGATCAACGGCGCCCGGTTGCCGTCGTAGGCGCGCCGGAAGCCCCCGAGCAGGCCGTCCCGCATCTGGTCTCCCCAGAACTCGTGCTTGCCGGGGTCTCCCTGGGTCGTGGCGCCGGACTGGTTCACCATGAAGTTGTAGTCCATGGTGAGCTGTTCGTAGGAGTGGCCCGGGAAGGGCACGAGTTGCATGGACAGGTCCCACAGACCCTCCTTCCTATCGGGCCAGACCTGGTTGTTGACGCCGCTGGTGTCGTAGCGGAAGCCCAGGTCACGGGCCGCCGCCATGAAGTTCTCCCGGCCTTCGAGACAGGGGGTGCGGGCGCCGACGAGTTCCTTGTCGTAGTCGAAGGGCAGCGGTTCCGCCTCCGTCAGCCCGGTGTTGGTCTTCCAGGACTTCACGAACTGCTTGGCCTGGGCGATCTCGGCCTTCCACTCCTTGACCGACCACTCGCCGACGCCGCCGCCCTTGCCGCAGAAGTGGCCGTTGAAGTGGGTGCCGATCTCGTTGCCCTCGAGCCACGCCAGGCGCAGTTGCTCCACGGTGTCGGCGACGCCCTGCTCGTCGTTGAAGCCGATGTCCGAGCGGCCCGGGGAGTGCTGAGGCGGTTTGTAGAGGTCCCGCCGGTCCTCGGGCAGCAGGTACACGCCGCTGAGGAAGTACGTCATGGTGGCGTTGTTGTCCTTGGACACCTTGCGGAAGTGGGAGAACAGCCGCTGGCTGTCCTCACCGGCGCCGTCCCAGGAGAAGACGACGAACTGCGGGGGTCTCTGCCCCGGCTTCAGGCGTTCCGGGCGAGGCTGGTGCGGCTGGTCCCCCGTGTACGCGGTCGAGCCGTCGCCGATCAGGCGGAACGCGCTCTGGGGGGCAGGCGCCGGCTTCGCCCGCTGCGGGCCCGGGGCCCCCTCGCCGGAACCGTGCGCGGTGCGGGTTCCCGTTGTGCAACCGGCGAGCGACGCGGCTGCGGCCGCGGCGGCCAAGGCGCCCGCGGCGATCCTCCGGGTGGCGGCGATCCTCCGGGTGGCGGCGATCCTCCGGGTGGCGGCGATCCTCGGGGTGGCGGCGATCCTCTGGGTGGCGGCCATTTCCGCCCACCTTCTTCCTTCTCTCGGGCAACGCCGGGGAGGGCGTTCTCGGGTGGCGTGCCGGGACGAGCCGACAGCGCCGCCAAGGTCGCACGGCACCGAGAAGGAGTTAGTACGACAAGCCGATAAAAGGCTCACGTCACTCTCAGGAGTGATCTATTGACCTATTTGCCCGGAAAATCCATGCTTGGCCTTTACTCTGCATTACGATCTATTTACCGAGCGTTGATTTCATCCCGCCGCTGCACGCCGTGACCCACGGCCGCGACCGCTCCCGTCGTCGACGGGGGCACACCTTGTTCCGCGACCGCGCTGCCCCGGAGGAGACGGGAACCATGTCAGCCTGCGTCCCCACCCGCACACCCGACTCGACGCACACCGAGCGCGTCCACCCACCCCACAGCCCGCCGCCCCGGCGCCGGCGCTTCCGCATCGAGGGTGCCGACGTGTCCTCCTCGATCGCCGTCTTCCTGATCGCCCTGCCGTTGTCCCTCGGCATCGCCCTCGCCACCGGTGCGCCCCTGCAGGCCGGCCTCGTCGCCGCCGCCGTCGGCGGAATCGTGGCCGGGCGGTTCGGCGGCTCCCCACTCCAGGTCAGCGGCCCCGCAGCCGGACTGACCGTGGTCACCGCCGACCTCATCCACCGCTACGGCTGGCGGACGACCTGTGCCATCACGGTTCTCGCCGGGCTGGCCCAACTCGGCCTCGGCTGCCTGCGGGTGGCACGCAGTGCGCTCGCCGTCAGCCCCGCCATCGTGCACGGCATGCTCGCCGGCATCGGCGTCACCATCGCCGTCGCCCAACTGCACATCGTCCTCGGCGGCAACCCGCAGAGCTCCGTCCTCGACAACCTCCGTGCGCTGCCGGCCCAGTTGACCGCCCTGCGGCCGGCCGCCGTCGCCGTGAGCCTGCTGACCCTGGCTCTGCTGATGCTCTGGCCCCGTCTGCCCGGCAGAGCAGGGCGGGTGCTGCGAACCGTTCCCGCGGCGCTCGTCGCCGTCGCTGGCGCCACCGCGACCGCCGCGCTCGCCGGACTGACCCAGCCCAGAGTCGAGCTGCCCTCCTGGCACAGCCACGCGCTGGCCGGACTGCCCGAGGGACCTGTACTCGGGCTCGCCGCCGCCGTGCTCACCACCACGCTGGTGTGCAGTGTCCAGTCACTGCTCGGCGCGGTCGCCGTGGACAAGCTGATCGCCTCCCGCCCCGGGCTGCCGGCCCGCGTCGGCCGCTCCGACCTAGACCGGGAACTCCTCGGGCAGGGCACCGCCAACATCGTCTCCGGCTCACTCGGCGGACTGCCCATCGCGGGCGTGGCCGTGCGGAGTTCGGCGAATGTGCACTCCGGCGCCGTCAGCCGGAACTCCACGATGCTGCACGGCGTTCTCGTAGTAGTCGCCGCGCTGCTGATGGTCCCGCTCCTGGAGCTCATCCCGCTCGCCTCGCTCGCCGCCCTGGTGATGGCCGTCGGCATCCAGATGGTGTCCCTGAACCACATTCGCACGGTGACGCGCCACCGAGAGGTGCTCGTGTACGCCGTCACCACCCTCGGCGTGGTGGTCATGGGCGTGTTGGAGGGTGTGGCGCTCGGCATCGCCGTAGCCGTCGCCGTCTCCCTGCACCGCCTCACCCGCACCCGCATCACACACGACGAAAAGGAAGGAGCGCATCACGTACACGTCCGCGGACAGTTGACGTTCTTGGCGGTCCCGCGGCTCAGCCGCGTCCTGCACCAGGTGCCCCATGGCACTCGTGTCGTGGTCGAGTTGGACGGCTCCTTCATGGACCACGCGGCATACGAGTCACTGCAGGACTGGCAGAAGACGCACACCGCGCAGGGCGGCACCGTCGAACTGACCGGCCGCCGCGCCGGCACCGGTACCGCCACCCCGCACACCGAGTCCACATCCACCGAACCCTCACCCCCCACTTCGACGGGCGACCCGGCCTCGTCCCCGACATCAGCCGTCATCCCTACGACCACCTCCCACCCGGGCACCGCGCCCAGCACGATCGCCGACTGCCGCTGCCGCCCCTGGACCCCTTGGCGCAACCACCAGTGCGAGGGCCCGGCATCCGCACCGGTGCCGGACAGCTCCTCCACTCCTTCCGCCCCGCCGGCGGGAACCAGCGGCACGGATGGCGCACCCACCCAGCCCTCCGGGCACCCCGCGCCCGCCTCACCCCTCGAACCTGCCGAGTCCACCGAACCGTTCAAGTCACCCGAGCCCACCGACCCCACCGACCCCGCCGAACCCACTCATCACGCCGAGCCCACCAACCCCACCGAGGCTCCAGAGCCGGCCCTCGCCCTCTCCCTGACCGGCCACCCCGTCGCCCCCATCGGCTCCACGTCCCTCGGAGGCGAGCCCAGCGCGCAGCAACTGGTCCGTGGGATCAGCGCGTTCCAGCGCAACACCGCGCCGCTGGTGCGGGGCGAGCTGGCGCGGCTGGCCCGGGAGGGACAGCGGCCGTCGCAGCTGTTCCTCACCTGTGCCGACTCACGGGTGGTCACCTCGATGATCACCTCCAGTGGTCCCGGTGACCTGTTCGTGGTGCGCAACGTGGGCAATCTCGTGCCGCTGCCCGGTGAGGAGAGCGGGGACGACTCGGTGGCGGCCGCCATCGAGTACGCGGTGGACGTGCTGGAGGTGCGGTCCATCACGGTATGCGGGCACTCGGGGTGCGGCGCGATGCAGGCGCTGCTGAACGCCGAGCCCGGCGGGGTCCGGACCCCGCTGAAGCGGTGGCTGCGGCACGGCCTGCCGAGCCTGGAACGGCTGGCCGACGACGGCCGTCCCTGGGCGCGGCTGGCCGGGCGGGCGCCCGCCGACGCGGTCGAGCAGCTCTGCTTGAACAACGTCGTGCAGCAGTTGGAACACCTGCGCGCCCATGAGTCGGTGGCCCGGGCCCTGCGGGAGGGGGCGCTGGAGCTGCACGGGATGTACTTCCACGTGGGCGAGGCCCAGGCGTATCTGCTCACCGGGCCCGGAGGGGCCGGAGAGGAGAGAGGCGGGGTGTTCGCGCACGTAGGGGTGCCGGACGCGTCGGCCTGAGCGTGGCACCGGTGCGCGACCTCCAGTCGAGCGAGGTCGCGCACCGGCGTCGTCGCCACGGTCGCGCATCGGCGTCGTCACCGCAGGTCGGGCAAGGTGCGACGCACTTGATGGGGGCAGGGCCCGGCCAGGCGCTGAACCCCGCCCCGCCGACATCCGTGGGAAGGAGTGACACAGGGCGACGGCGGTGAGCCAGAGGGCGCTCGACAGGTCTATACCAATTCTTCGGCGGCTCTTGTCACCGGGCCCCGGGTCTGATGAGGTGTGGCCTGGGACACAACGGACACCCTTCGAAAGGGAGATGTCGTGAGCAACGAAAGCCTGGCCAACCTGCTCCGGGAAGAGCGCCGGTTCGCGCCCCCCGCCGAGCTGGCCGCGAACGCCAACGTCACGGCGGAGGCGTACGAACAGGCCAAGGCTGACAGGCTCGGCTTCTGGGCCGAGCAGGCACGCCGGCTGACCTGGGCCAAGGAGCCGACGGAGACGCTGGACTGGTCGAACCCGCCGTTCGCGAAGTGGTTCAAGGACGGCGAACTCAACGTCGCGTACAACTGCGTCGACCGGCATGTGGAGGCCGGCCACGGCGACCGGGTCGCCATCCATTTCGAGGGGGAGCCCGGCGACAGCCGCGCCCTCACCTACGCCGAGCTGAAGGACGAGGTCTCCAAGGCCGCCAACGCCCTGCTGGAGCTGGGCGTCCGCAAGGGCGACCGGGTCGCGATCTACATGCCGATGATCCCGGAGACGGCGATCGCGATGCTGGCGTCGGCCCGTATCGGCGCGGCGCACTCCGTCGTGTTCGGCGGCTTCTCCGCGGACGCGCTGGCCACCCGTATCAAGGACGCCGACGCGAAGATCGTCATCACGTCCGACGGCGGTTACCGGCGCGGCAAGCCGTCCGCGCTGAAGCCGGCCGTGGACGAGGCGGTCGCCAAGGTCGACAACGTGGACCATGTGCTCGTCGTCCGCCGGACCGGCCAGGACGTCGCATGGACGGACAGCCGTGACGTGTGGTGGCACGAGATCGTGGAACGGCAGTCGGCCGACCACATGCCCGAGGCGTTCGAGGCCGAGCACCCGCTGTTCATCCTCTACACCTCCGGCACGACGGGGAAGCCGAAGGGCATCCTGCACACGTCCGGCGGCTACCTCACCCAGACCGCCTACACCCACCACGCCGTCTTCGACCTCAAGCCGGAGACCGACGTGTACTGGTGCACCGCCGACGTCGGCTGGGTCACCGGACACTCGTACATCGTCTACGGACCGCTGGCGAACGGCGCGACGCAGGTCATGTACGAGGGCACGCCCGACACCCCGCACCAGGGCAGGTTCTGGGAGATCGTGCAGAAGTACGGGGTGACGATCCTCTACACGGCGCCGACCGCGATCCGCACGTTCATGAAGTGGGGCGACGACATCCCCGCGAAGTTCGACCTGTCCAGCCTGCGGGTCCTGGGCTCCGTCGGGGAGCCGATCAACCCCGAGGCCTGGATCTGGTACCGCAAGCACATCGGCGGGGACCGGACGCCGGTCGTCGACACCTGGTGGCAGACGGAGACCGGCGCGATGATGATCTCGCCGCTGCCGGGCGTGACGGCGACCAAGCCCGGTTCCGCGCAGACGCCGCTGCCCGGCATCTCGGCGACCGTCGTCGACGACGAGGCGAACGAGGTGCCCGACGGCGGGGGCGGCTACCTGGTCCTCACCGAGCCGTGGCCGTCGATGCTGCGCACCATCTGGGGCGACGACCAGCGCTTCCTCGACACGTACTGGTCGCGCTTCGAGGGCAGGTACTTCGCCGGCGACGGCGCGAAGAAGGACGACGACGGCGACATCTGGCTGCTGGGCCGGGTCGACGACGTGATGCTCGTGTCCGGCCACAACATCTCCACCACGGAGGTCGAGTCGGCGCTCGTGTCACACCCGTCGGTCGCCGAGGCGGCCGTGGTCGGCGCCGCGGACGACACGACCGGGCAGGCGATCGTCGCGTTCGTCATCCTGCGCGGTTCGGCCTCGGAGACGGAGAGCCTCGTCGACGAGCTGCGCAACCACGTGGGCGCCACGCTCGGCCCGATCACCAAGCCGAAGCGGATCCTGCCGGTGGCGGAGCTGCCGAAGACGCGCTCCGGCAAGATCATGCGCCGGCTGCTGCGGGACGTCGCCGAGAACCGACAGCTCGGCGATGTGACGACACTGACGGACTCGACGGTCATGGATCTCATCCAGACCAAGCTGCCGGCGGCGCCGAGCGAGGACTGAGCACCGCGGTCCCGGCGCCCCAGGGGCGCACGGCGAAGCAAGCGCGCCGAGCGCCCCTTTCGCGCCTAACGTGGAGATCGCCGGAATCCTCCCCGCGCACCATGGCTAAACTGAGCAACCAGGTGCGCCGGGAAGTCTGGTCGGCAAGCGTTCCGTCCTGCCCACCGACCGGAGGTCTCCCCCGTGGCCGCGCCCCGCACCACCCCCCGCAAGCTCCTCGGACGCCTGTCGCTGCCCGAGCGGAGCTTCGTAGCGGACGCGCTGCGCACCGAGACCGTCGGCGGAGTTCTGCTGCTCCTCGCCACCGTCGCGGCCCTGATCTGGGCGAACGTCCCGGCCCTGCGCGACAGCTACCAGAGCGTCAGCGACTTCCACCTCGGCCCGAAGGCGCTCGGCCTGGACCTCTCTGTCGCCCACTGGGCCGCCGACGGACTCCTCGCGATCTTCTTCTTCGTCGCCGGGATCGAACTCAAGCGCGAACTCGTCGCCGGTGATCTCAGGGATCCGCGGGCAGCCGCACTGCCCGTCGTCGCCGCCCTGTGCGGCATGGCCGTCCCGGCGCTCGTCTACACGCTCACCAGCCTCACCGGAGGCGGCTCCACGGGCGGCTGGGCCGTGCCGACAGCCACCGACATCGCCTTCGCGCTCGCCGTGCTCGCCGTCATCGGCACCTCCCTGCCGAACGCGCTGCGCGCCTTCCTCCTCACCCTCGCCGTCGTCGACGACCTGTTCGCGATCCTGATCATCGCCGTGTTCTTCACGAACACCATCGACTTCGCCGCCCTCGGCGGCGCGGTGGCCGGCCTCGTGGTCTTCCACCTCCTGCTGCGGGCCGGCGTCCGCGGCTGGTACGTGTATGTGCCGCTGGGGGTCGTGATCTGGGCTCTGATGTACAACAGCGGCGTCCACGCCACCGTCGCCGGCGTCGCCATGGGGCTCATGCTGCGCTGCACCACCCGTGAGGGCGAGGAGCGCTCACCCGGCGAGCGCGTCGAACATCTCGTGCGCCCCCTGTCCGCAGGCCTCGCCGTGCCGATGTTCGCCCTGTTCAGCGCCGGGGTCGCGGTGTCGGGCGGGGCGCTGGCGGCGGTGTTCGGCCATCCGGAGACCCTGGGCGTCGTCCTCGGG
Organism: Streptomyces sp. NPDC088254; assembly: GCF_044740925.1. Lineage (NCBI taxonomy): Bacteria > Bacillati > Actinomycetota > Actinomycetes > Kitasatosporales > Streptomycetaceae > Streptomyces > Streptomyces sp. NPDC088254. Next base: position 139,468 of record NZ_JBIURQ010000002.1, read on the forward strand.
CTCGTCGTCGGCAAGACGATCGGCATCTTCGCCGGCACCTGGCTGACGGCCCGCTTCACGCGCGCCTCGCTGAGCGATGACCTCGCCTGGGCGGACGTCTTCGCCGTCGCCTCGCTCGCCGGCATCGGCTTCACCGTCTCGCTGCTCATCGGCGAGCTGGCCTTCGCGGGCGACGCGGCCCTCACGGACGAGGTCAAGGCGGCCGTCCTGACGGGCTCGGTGATCGCGGCGACCCTGGCGACCGTCCTGCTGAAGCTGCGCAACGCCAAGTACCGCAGGCTGTGGGAGGCCGAGGAGCGCGACGAGGACCTCGACGGCATCCCCGACGTCTACGAGGAGGACGACCCGGCGTACCACCTGCGCATGGCCGCCATCCACGAGGCCAAGGCCGCCGAGCACCGCCGGATCGCCGAGGAGAAGGCCGCCGAGCGCCACGGGCTTGCGGAAGTGCCGGGCGGGGCAGGCGAGGAGGGCGACCGTCCGGCATGATCTGACGGGACGGTACAAAAGACGGGACCGTACGCAGTCGGGCAGAAGCCGGTCAGGCGGAAGCCGGTCATGCTCAGGACGACGGAACCGTACAAGACGAGGGAGACCGCGATGAGCGCACCCGACGGCAGCCCGGTCGGCGCCGAACGCAGCATCGGCCAGCTGTTCGCCTCGGCGACGACCGAGATGTCCGCGCTGGTGCACGACGAGATCGCGCTGGCGAAGGCGCAGCTCAAGCAGGACGTCAAGCGCGGCGCGACGAGCGGTGGCGCGTTCTCGCTGGCCGGTGCGGTCCTGCTGTTCTCGCTGCCGATGCTGAACTTCGCGCTGGCCTACGCCATCCGCACGTGGAGCGACTGGAACCTCGCGGTCTGCTTCCTGCTGTCCTTCGCGGCGAACGTGCTGGTCGCCGCGGTGCTCGCGCTGGTCGGCGTGGTCTTCGCGAAGAAGGCCAAGAAGAGCAAGGGCCCGCAGAAGGTCGCCGCGTCGGTGAAGGAGACGGCGGTCGTGCTGCAGAAGGCCAAGCCGCACCCGCGGCCGGAGGTGGCGCAAGGCCGTGCGCCGGAGGCCATCGAGGCTGTGGCACGCTCGTCGTCATGACGGACCCCGCCACTCCTTCGGCGCAGCCTTCCTCGGTCGTACGACCGGACACCGTGCTCGGCCGGGCGGTGACCCATCGCGAGGTCGCCGCCAACGGCGCCCGCTTCCACATCGCGGAACTGGGCGACGGACCGCTGGTCATGCTGGTGCACGGCTTCCCCCAGTTCTGGTGGACGTGGCGGCACCAGCTGACCGCGCTGGCCGACGCGGGCTTCCGGGCCGTCGCGATGGACCTGCGGGGCGTCGGCGGCAGCGACCGCACACCCCGCGGCTACGACCCGGCCAACCTCGCCCTCGACATCACGGGCGTGATCCGCTCGCTCGGCGAGCCGGACGCCGCGCTGGTCGGCCACGACCTGGGCGGCTATCTGGCCTGGACGGCGGCCGTGATGCGCCCCAAGCTGGTCAGGCGGCTCGCAGTGGCCTCCATGCCGCATCCCCGGCGCTGGCGCTCGGCGATGCTCGCCGACGTGCGGCAGTCCGCCGCGAGCTCGCACATCTGGGGGTTCCAGCGGCCGTGGATCCCGGAGCGGCAGCTCACGGCCGACGACGGGGAGCTGGTGGGCCGGCTGATCCGGGAGTGGTCGGGGCCGCGGCCGGCGGAGGACGAGGCGCTGGAGACGTACCGGCGCGCGATGTGCATCCCGTCCACCGCCCACTGCTCGGTCGAGCCGTACCGGTGGCTGGTACGGTCGATGGCCAGGCCCGACGGCATCCAGTTCTACCGGCGGATGAAGCGGCCGGTACGGGTGCCGACCCTGCATCTGCACGGCTCCCTCGATCCGGTGATGCGCACGCGCAGTGCGGCCGGCTCCGGGGAGTATGTCGAAGCTCCGTACCGCTGGCGGCTGTTCGACGGACTGGGACACTTCCCGCACGAAGAGGATCCGGTCGGATTCTCCACAGAACTGGTCAATTGGCTGAAAGACCCGGAACCAGATCGGTGACGAGGCGATCGCGCCCGGTATCCGGTGCGGAACACCTGTACTGCGAACGGCCAATTGCCGCGCGCATAGGCCAATTGGCGGTCCCTCAGGCGGTTATCGACCTTGGGGCAGGGGCAGAGGTCCCGGTATGGGCTGGACGCACGACTACAGTGACGCAGCACGCACCCGCCGCTCGGCCTCCGGCCTGAGCTCCCACCGGCGAGGTGCCGCCCCGCAAGAGGGCAGCGAACTCCGGGTGGGCATTCCGCGCATCCTGCGCCGCCGGGCCCGCTGGGTCTCGGTACGCCTGCGTCATCCTCGCGGCTGACGAGACGCGCGCCCCCGGCATTCGCCGGCCGCTGAGGCGCTCCCCCCAGGTCCTGGACACCGGGCACCCATGGGCCGCGCCGTCACGTCCGCGTCACAGCGCGCAGTTGTCGCTGTCCACTTCCTGGCCGGCGGTGCGACCCTGGGCGATGTCCTGCCGGATCTCGTCCGCGGTGAGCGCGTAACCGGTGCGGGCGTCGTCGAGGGACTTCGCGAAGACCACGCCGTACACCTCGCCCTGCGGGGTGAGCAGCGGGCCGCCGGAGTTGCCCTGGCGGACCGTCGCATACAGCGAGTACACGTCGCGGCGGACCGTGCCTCGGTGGTAGATGTCCGGGCCGCTGGGCGTGATGCGCCCGCGTACGCGCGCGGCGCGCACGTCGTACGCGCCGTTCTCGGGGAACCCGGCGACGATCGCCCCGTCACCGGTCGCTGCGTCATCGGCGGCGAACTTCAGGACGGGCGCGTCGAGGTCGGGCACGTCGAGGACGGCGATGTCGCGCTTCCAGTCGTACAGCACGATCTTCGCGTCGTACTTGCGGCCCACACCGCCTATCTGGACGGTGGGCTCGTCGACGCCGCCCACCACGTGCGCGTTGGTCATCACCCGGCGCTCGCCGAAGACGAAGCCGGTGCCCTCCAGCACCTTGCCGCAACTCTCCGCGGTGCCCATCACCTTGACGATGGAGCGCTGCGCGCGTGTGGCCACCGCGCTGCCCGCCAGGGCCGGGTCGGGCGGTCGGACGTCGGTGATCGGCTCGTTGGCGAACGGGCTGAAGACCTGCGGGAAGCCGTTCTGGGCGAGGACCGAGGAGAAGTCCGCGAACCAGGTGTCGGCCTGGTCGGGCAGCGCCTCGGAGACGCCTTGCAGCACCGTGGAGCTGCGGACCTCCTTGCCCAGTGTGGGCAGGGTCGTCCCGGCCAGGGCGGACCCGATCAGCCACGCCACGAGGAGCATGGCGACGACGTTGACGAGCGCGCCGCCGGTCGCGTCCAGCGCGCGGGCCGGGGACCAGGTGATGTACCGGCGCAGCTTGCTGCCGAGGTGCGTGGTCACGGCCTGGCCGACGGAGGCGCAGACGATCACCACGATGACCGCGACGACGGCGGCCGCGGTGCTCACCTCGGAGTTCTCGGTCAGGGCGTCCCAGATCACGGGCAGCAGGTAGACGGCGACGAGGCCGCCGCCCAGGAAGCCGATCACCGAGAGGATGCCGACGACGAAGCCTTGGCGGTAGCCGACGACCGCGAACCAGACGGCCGCGACCAGCAGCAGGATGTCGAGCACGTTCACCGTTTCAGGCCTCGCCTCTTTCTTCCCGGCCGCGGCGGGCCGGCCGGGATCCGGGGGCCGGCTCCTCGGGTGGACACAGCACGGGACACCCTGTCACGACCGCCAGTCGAGCGGGACCAGCTTGTCGCGGTCCCAGGGCCGCTCCCAGCCCGCGTAGTGCAGGAGGCGGTCGATGAGGCCGGCGGTGAACCCCCACACCAGGGCGGATTCGACGAGGAACGCGGGGCCCCGGTGGCCGCTGGGGTGGTGGGTGGTGGCGCGGTGCGCGGGGTCAGTGAGATCGGCCACGGGGACCGTGAAGACGCGGGCGGTCTCGTTGGGGTCGACCACGCCGACCGGGCTGGGCTCGCGCCACCAGCCGAGGACGGGCGTGACGACGAAACCGCTGACCGGGATGTACAGCTTGGGCAGCACGCCGAAGAGCTGGACGCCCGACGGGTCGAGTCCGGTCTCCTCCTCGGCCTCGCGCAGGGCGGCTCTGAGCGGTCCGTCGCCGTGCGGGTCGCCGTCCTCCGGATCCAGGGCGCCGCCCGGGAACGAGGGCTGCCCCGCGTGGGAGCGCAGGGAGGTGGCGCGCTCCATGAGCAGCAGCTCGGGCCCGCGCTCCCCTTCCCCGAAGAGGATCAGGACGGCCGACTGGCGCCCCGCCCCGTCCTCCGGCGGCAGGAAGCGGCTCAGCTGGAGCGGCTCGAGCGTCTCGGCCGCGTGCACGACCGGGTCCAGCCAGGCGGGCAGCCCGGCGCTGCTGAGCGTCACGCTGCCGCCCTGTGTGTCGCTCGCGTGCGCCATCGCCGCATCACCCCCCGTTCTGCCGAGTCCAACGCCCGAGCGGCCGTGAATCGTTCCAGGGGGCGGGCGGACCTCGGAGCGCGGGCGACCCGCCGGGTGACCTCTGCGGCCTTTCCCGACGCCTCCGGGGAGGCTCCCTTCGGTCCCGCCGTCACCCGGCCCCCAGCGGCGGAGCCGGCTTGCCGCCCGCGTCCAGGTAGGACTGCGGCGGGTTGAGGCGCTGGCCCGGGAAGCCGCCCTTCTCGTACTTCAGCAGCTTCCTGGCCTTCTCCGGGTCCGTCTCGCCCTCGCCGTACGCCGGGCACAGCGCTGCGATGGGGCAGGCGCCGCAGGCGGGCTTTCGGGCATGGCAGATTCGGCGGCCGTGGAAGATCACGCGGTGCGAGAGCATCGTCCACTCGCTCTTGGGGAAGAGCGCGCCGACGGCGGCCTCGATCTTGTCCGGCTCGCTCTCCTCGGTCCACCGCCAGCGCCGCACCAGCCGCTGGAAGTGCGTGTCCACGGTGATCCCGGGGCGGCCGAACGCGTTGCCGAGCACCACGAAGGCGGTCTTGCGGCCGACGCCGGGCAGCTTGACGAGGTCCTCCAGGCGGCCCGGTACCTCGCCGTCGAACTCCTCCACCAGTGCCTTGGAGAGCCCCATGACCGACCTGGTCTTGGCACGGAAGAAGCCGCACGGGCGGAGGATCTCCTCGACCGCCTCGGGATCGGCCGCGGCCAGGTCCTCGGGGGTGGGGTACTTCGCGAACAGGCCGGGCGTCGTCTGGTTCACGCGCAGATCGGTGGTCTGGGCGGACAGGACCGTGGCGACCAGCAGTTGGAAGGGGTTCTGGAAGTCCAGTTCGGGATGGGCGTAGGGGTAGACCTCGGCCAGTTCGCGGTTGATACGGCGGGCCCGGCGCACGAGAGCGGTCCGGGACTCGGGTTTTCTGTCGGCGGCGGTCTTCTTCACAGGCACCTTCTTCGTCGCCTTCGCGGCGTTCTCACCTCCGCCGGAGGCCTGTTCGCCCACGGCGGAATCGCGACGTACGACCACCCGTCCAGCTCCCTTGGCCTGCGCTCTCACCGGCGATTTGGACACCCGACCAGCCTAAAGCCCGCCACCGACATCCGCCCCGGACCCTGAAGATCGGCCCCCAATTGGACCCCTGCCGCTTACCCCAGCACATGTGTGCGGCATCCTTGTGACAGATCACACTGTTTGGACCGTCCGGCAAACTGGGGAACACGGTCCCCTGGCACACGGGGGATCAAGGTCCCCTGAGCAGGTCGACAAAGGGAGAACTCGTGGACGACGTCCTCCGGCGTAACCCGCTCTTCGCGGCTCTCGACGACGAGCAGGCCGCGGAGCTCCGCGCCTCCATGAGCGAGGTGACGCTCGCCCGTGGCGACTCCCTGTTCCACGAGGGAGACCCCGGCGACCGGCTCTACGTCGTCACCGAGGGCAAGGTCAAGCTCCACCGCACGTCTCCGGACGGCCGCGAGAACATGCTCGCGGTGGTCGGTCCCGGCGAGCTGATCGGCGAGCTGTCGCTGTTCGACCCGGGGCCGCGTACGGCGACCGCCACCGCGCTCACCGAGGTCAAGCTGCTCGGTCTGGGCCACGGCGACCTCCAGCCCTGGCTGAACGCCCGCCCCGAGGTGGCCACCGCGCTCCTGCGCGCGGTCGCCCGGCGCCTGCGCAAGACCAACGACGCCATGTCCGACCTGGTCTTCTCGGACGTCCCCGGCCGTGTGGCCCGTGCCCTGCTGGACCTCTCCCGCCGCTTCGGCGTGCAGTCGGAGGAGGGCATCCACGTCGTCCACGACCTCACGCAGGAGGAGCTGGCCCAGCTGGTCGGCGCGTCCCGCGAGACCGTCAACAAGGCGCTGGCGGACTTCGCGCAGCGCGGCTGGCTGCGCCTTGAAGCGCGCGCGGTCATCCTGCTGGACGTGGAGCGGCTCGCCAAGCGCTCGCGGTGACCGCCACCGGGTGAGGCCGGCGGCGTACGAGATGCCGCGCCCTCGCCCGTGAGCCCGGCGAAGGTCGCGGCATACGAAAATGCCGCGCCCGTCCGGCCCGCGCGCGTGCACAGTGGCCCCATGACGGCAGCGGTTCACCGAGGTCTCGATCCACAGGGGTACCTCGCGCGCGAAGGGTCCCTCGCGCGCGTGCCGGACGCGTTCCGTCCCGTCGTGGCCGCGGCGCGCGACCGCCTGCCGGGAGTCTTCGGGGCGCGGCTGCACAGCGCGTACCTCTACGGGTCGATCCCGCGCGGCACCGCGCGCGTGGGGCGCAGCGACCTCGACCTGCTGGTCGCCCTGCACGAGGAGCCGGACGACGCCGACCGGGCCGCGGCGGGTGCGCTGGGCGACGCGCTCGACGCCGAGTTCCCGCAGATCGACGGCGTCGGCACCCTCCTCCACGGCCGGGCACGGCTGCTCAGCGACCTGGAGCGGCACGACATGGGCTGGTTCGTGGCCTGCCTGTGCACTCCGCTGCTCGGGGAGGACCTCGGGGCCCGCATGCCCCGCTACCGGCCCGACTCCCTCCTCGCCCGGGAGACCAACGGCGACCTGGCGTTGCTGCTCCCCCGCTGGCGCGCGCGGATCGCCGGGGCGGCCGACTCCGAGGAGGCCCGGCGCCCGCTCGTGCGCTTCATGTCCCGGCATCTGGTGCGCACCGCGTTCACCCTGGTCATGCCCCGCTGGAACGGCTGGACCAGCGATCTGCACGAGATGGCCGAGGCGTTCGCCGCGTACTACCCCACGCGCGCGGAGCAGCTGAGGGCGGCGGCCGTCCTCGGCTACGACCCGACGGGCGACCGGGACGTCCTGAGCCACTACACCGGCGACCTCGGGCCCTGGCTCGCCGCGGAGTACACGCGCGTGCACGGCGTGAAGACCCCCAGGCCGGAGGACGGGGCCCAGGGCAGCAACCCGCCCTAGATCAGCCCGTGGTCCGTCAGGTACTCCAGCTGCGCCCGCACCGACAGCTCGGCCGCCGGCCACAGGGAGCGGTCCACGTCGGCGTACACGTGCGCGACGACGGCGGCGGCGGCGCGGTGGCCGTTCTCCACGGCCGTCTCGACCTGGGCGAGGCGGTGCGCGCGGTGGGCGAGGTAGAACTCGACGGCGCCCTGGGCGTCCTCCAGGACGGGCCCGTGGCCGGGGAGGACCGTGTGGACGCCGTCGTCGACGGTGAGGGACCTCAGACGGCGCAGGGAGTCCAGATAGTCGCCCAAACGGCCGTCGGGATGCGCCACGACCGTCGTGCCGCGGCCGAGGATCGTGTCCCCGGTGAGGACCGCGCGGTCGGCCGGGAGGTGGAAGCACAGCGAGTCGGCGGTGTGCCCGGGCGTCGGGACGACCCGCAGCTCCAGCCCGCCGACGGAGATCACGTCGCCGGCGGCCAGGCCCTCGTCGCCGAGCCGCAGCGCGGGGTCCAGAGCGCGCACCTTGGTGCCGGTCAGCCCGGCGAAGCGGGCGGCGCCCTCGGCGTGGTCGGGGTGGCCGTGCGTGAGCAGGGTCAGGGCGACGCGCTTGCCGGCCTCCGCGGCGGTGTCGACGACCGTGCGCAGATGGCCGTCGTCCAGCGGGCCCGGGTCGATGACGACGGCCAGGTCCGAGTCCGGCTCGGAGACGATCCAGGTGTTGGTGCCGTCCAGAGTCATCGCGGAGGGGTTGGGCGCGAGGACGTTGACCGCGCGCGCGGTGGCGGAGCCGCTCAGGACACCGCCCCGGGGCTGGCCGGGAAGGGCTGCTGCGTCCGTCATGCGGTGGCTCCACCTGTGGGGATGTGCTTGGTGAACTCGTCGTGTCCGGGCCAGGACAGCACGACCGCGCCGTCCTCCAGCCGGGCTCGCGCCAGCACGGGGGTCATGTCACGGCCGGGAGCCGCGGCGAGCGCCTCGGCGGCCGTGGCGCACCCGGTCAGCTGGCGCAGGGTCGCGATGGTGGGCGGCATCATCAGCAGCTCACCCCGGTCGTAGGAGGCCGCCGCGTCCTCGGGGCGGATCCACACCGTGCGGTCGGCCTCCGTGGAGGCGTTGCGGGTGCGCTGGCCCTCGGGGAGCGCCGCGACGAAGAACCAGGTGTCGTAGCGGCGTGCCTCGAACTCCGGCGTGATCCAGCGCGTCCAGGCGCCCAGGAGGTCGGAGCGCAGGACCAGGCCCCGCCGGTCCAGGAACTCCGCGAAGGACGTCTCACGGGCCACGAGGGCCGCCCGGTCGGCTTCCCAGTCGTCGCCGGTGGTGTCGCCGACGACGCAGTCGGGGGCCGGCCCGGCGAGCAGGACGCCCGCCTCCTCGTACGTCTCGCGTACGGCCGCGCAGACGATCGCCTGGGCGCTCGTGACGTCGACGCCGAGCCGCTCGGCCCACCACGCGCGCGTGGGGCCCGCCCAGCGCACATGCCGGTCGTCGTCCCGTGGGTCGACGCCGCCGCCCGGATACGCGTACGCGCCTCCGGCGAAGGCCATGGAGGCGCGTCTGCGCAGCATGTGCACATAGGGGCCGCGGTCGGTGTCCTTCAGGAGCATGACCGTGGCCGCGCGCTTGGGGGCGACGGGGGTGAGGGCGCCGTCCGCGAGCGCACGGATGCGTTCCGGCCAGTCCGGGGGAAACCACTGACCGTTCGCCTGCCCACTCGCCATGGCCGCGAGGCTATCCCGTGGGGAGCGAATGTTCGAGAGGTCCCGAGGTCAGCGCGCGGCTTCCGCGTTCATGCCGTCCGCGTTCACGAAGCGGTGAGCTCCACCTGGATCTCCACCTCGACCGGCGCGTCCAGCGGCAGCACCGCGACGCCCACCGCGCTGCGCGCGTGCACGCCCTTGTCGCCGAGGACCTCGCCGAGCAGTTCGCTGGCGCCGTTCAGGACGCCCGGCTGGCCGGTGAAGTCCGAGGCCGAGGCGACGAAGCCGACGACCTTCACCACGCGCGCGACACGGTCCAGGTCGCCCGCGACCGACTTGACGGCGGCCAGGGCGTTCAGGGCGCAGACGCGGGCCAGGTCCTTGGCCTCTTCGGCGGTGACCTCCGCGCCGACCTTGCCGGTGACCGGCAGCTTGCCGTCCACCATGGGCAGCTGGCCGGCCGTGTACACGTACGGCCCGGACTGCACGGCGGGCTGGTAGGCCGCGAGGGGCGGCACGACCGCCGGCAGCGTCAGACCCAGTTCGGCGAGCTTCGCCTCGACCGCGCTCACGCCTTCTCCCGCTTCAGGTAGGCGACGAGCTGCTCGGGGTTGTTCGGCCCGGGCACGACCTGGACGAGCTCCCAGCCGTCCTCGCCCCAGGTGTCCAGAATCTGCTTCGTGGCGTGGACGAGCAGCGGCACGGTTGCGTATTCCCACTTGGTCATGGGGCGACTGTATCCGCTGCCGGGGCGCGGTCCGCCGCAGGTGCCCGCTGTGCACGGCGGCGCCCGGCGGCGCATCCGGCGGGGCGTCGCGTCCCGGGCCATGTGGCCGATTGGAGCACCGTTGTCCACAGCCTCCCGGTTGGCTCGGCCGCCGACTGGTTACGCTCGAAGACGTGAGCAGGCTCCAGGTCGTCAGCGGTAAGGGCGGGACCGGAAAGACGACGGTCGCCGCCGCCCTCGCGCTGGCCCTCGCCACGGAGGGGAAGCGGACGCTTCTCGTCGAGGTGGAGGGTCGGCAGGGCATCGCCCAGCTCTTCGAGACGGAGGCGTTGCCCTATGAGGAACGGAAGATCGCCGTCGCGCCGGGCGGAGGTGAGGTGTACGCGCTCGCCATCGATCCCGAACTGGCCCTTCTGGACTATCTCCAGATGTTCTACAAGCTCGGGAGCGCGGGGCGGGCGCTGAAGAAACTCGGCGCGATCGACTTCGCCACCACCGTCGCGCCCGGCCTGAGGGACGTGCTCCTCACCGGCAAGGCGTGCGAGGCGGTGCGCAGGAAGGACCGCGGCGGCCGGTTCGTCTACGACCACGTCGTGATGGACGCCCCGCCGACCGGCCGCGTCACCCGCTTCCTGAACGTCAACGACGAGGTCGCCGGCCTCGCCAAGATCGGCCCTATACACAATCAGGCGCAGGCCGTGATGCGGGTGCTGAAGTCCTCCGAGACGGAGGTGCATCTCGTGACGCTGCTGGAGGAGATGCCCGTCCAGGAGACCGCCGACGGCATCGCCGAACTGCGCGCCGCGAAGCTCCCGGTGGGGCGCGTCGTCGTCAACATGGTCCGCCCGCAGGTGCTCGACACGCACGGGCTGGAACTCGTACGGACGGTGGGTCGTTCCTCTGTCGCACGGTCGTTGTCGGCCGCGGGGCTCGGCGGGGCGCGGCGCGGCGGCCATGCCGAGCGGCTGGTGGACCCGCTGCTGGAGCAGGCCGAGGAGTACGCCGAGCGGTACGCGCTGGAGCAGGAGCAGCGGGCCGTCCTCGGCGAGCTGGGCCTGCCGATGCACGAACTGCCGCTGCTCGCCGAGGGGATGGACCTCGCGGGCCTGTACGAACTCGCCACGGAACTGCGGAAGCAGGGGATGTCATGAGTCCGGACCAGGCGCAGGAGGGCGGCGCGTCGCAGGAGGAGGGCTCGCCCCTGACACCGGGGCAGGAGGGCGGTTCGGCGCGGGTGTCTGAGGGCGGCGGCCGTCGGCTCGCGTACGCGCGCGTGCTGGACGTCGATCCCCTGCTCGACGACCCGAAGACCCGCATCGTGGTGTGCTGCGGGTCGGGTGGGGTCGGCAAGACGACGACGGCGGCGGCGCTGGGCCTCAGGGCGGCCGAGCGGGGCCGCAAGGTGGTCGTCCTCACCATCGACCCGGCGCGCCGGCTCGCGCAGTCCATGGGCATCGACTCGCTCGACAACACCCCGCGCCGCGTCAAGGGCGTCGAGGGGGACGGCGAGCTGCACGCGATGATGCTCGACATGAAGCGCACCTTCGACGAGGTCGTCGAGGCGCACGCCGACCCGGAGCGGGCGGCCTCCATCCTTGGCAACCCCTTCTACCAGTCGCTCTCGGCGGGCTTCGCGGGCACGCAGGAGTACATGGCGATGGAGAAGCTGGGGCAGCTGCGGGCGAAGGACGAGTGGGACCTGATCGTTGTCGACACCCCGCCGTCCCGCTCGGCCCTGGACTTCCTGGACGCTCCCAAGCGGCTCGGATCGTTCCTGGACGGCCGGCTGATCCGGCTGCTGACGGCGCCGGCGAAGCTGGGCGGACGCGCGGGGATGAAGTTCCTCAACGTCGGGATGTCGATGATGACCGGCACGCTCGGCAAGCTGCTGGGCGGCCAGCTCCTCAAGGACGTCCAGACGTTCGTCGCCGCGATGGACACCACGTTCGGCGGCTTCCGCACGCGCGCGGACGCGACGTACAAGCTGCTGCAGGCGCCCGGAACGGCGTTCCTCGTGGTGGCGGCGCCCGAGCGGGACGCGCTGCGGGAGGCCGCGTACTTCGTGGAGCGACTGGCCGCCGAGAAGATGCCGTTGGCCGGTCTGGTGCTCAACCGGGTCCATGGCAGCGGGGCCGCCCAGCTGTCCGCCGAGCGGGCGCTCGCCGCCGCCGAAAATCTTGAGGAGCCCCGCATTGTGGATCAGGACGGCGGGAAAGCTGAACTTCGTAACTCTCCCGACACGCACGGCAGTTCAGAAGCTTCCACAGCATCCCCCACACCCGGCGCCCAGCCGGGCGGCACGCACACAACCGACGCAGATCACAGCACGGACCAGAGCGCCGATCAGCTCACCGCGGGCCTGCTGAGACTGCACGCCGACCGTATGCATCTGCTCTCCCGCGAGCAGCGCACGCGGGACCGCTTCATCGCGCGCCACCCCGAGGTGGCGGTGGCCGAAGTGGCCGCGCTGCCCGGCGACGTCCACGACCTCGCGGGACTGCGGGACATCGGCGGCCGCCTCGCGGCCGGGCGCACGGAGCTGCCCGACGCCTGAGCCGGGGGGGGCGTCGCCCTCAGCTCACGGCCGCGTAGTGCGCGTACACCTGGTCGTCGTCGAGCGACACGATGCCCGCTCCGCGCTCGTACTCCGAGCGTGCCGTCTCCAGGAGACGGCGCCAGGAGGTCACCGTCGGCCGTCGGCGCAGCAGTGCGCGCCGCTCGCGCTCCGTCATGCCTCCCCACACGCCGAACTCGACGCGGTTGTCGAGCGCGTCGGCCAGGCACTCGGTCCGCACCGGGCATCCGGTGCACACCGCCTTGGCCCTGTTCTGCGCTGCTCCCTGAACGAACAGTTCATCCGGATCGGTAGTGCGGCAGGCGGCCTGCGCACTCCAGTCGGTAACCCAGCCCATACCGGCGCCGTCCTCTCCCGAATCGAGGCTCCCCCACGGCGGCAGCGGCATATTCACCGCCGCCAGTTGAGGACGTTACGGAAGGCGGGCACAGCGCAACACCCCCTTCGGGCCCAATCTTGAATGGCCCGAACGGACTATGGGTAAGCGGCAGATCACCCGGGGGAGTGAGCCTGCGACATACAGGACTATCCCGAAGCAAACGGGACAGTTCTATGGAGTCACAACGGATGCCTGGTGACACACAAGGCGAATTCGGACACGCCTCCGTCAAAAAAACCGGGGAACTTCCGGAACGATTCGGGGTCGCCGGACGTATTGATACGTAGCCCTGCTGCTGTGACAGTTGAGAGCAGCTTAGGCCAACGCCTATACGCGTGTCCGGCGAATGAGAACGTAGGCTGCCCTCATGCCAAAAAAGCGCTCGGGCGGTGGCCTGACGGCGACGCAGCAGGCCGCCAAGTTCCTCGGTGTCAGTGTGCTCTCGGGAGCCGTGCTGGCCGGCATCGCGCTGCCGGCGTTCGGCGCGCTGGGCCTGGCCGCCAAGGGGACCGTGGAGTCCTTCGACGAGCTCCCGGCCAACCTCAAGACGCCGCCGCTGAGCCAGCGCACCTCGATCCTCGACGCCCAGGGCAAGCCGATCGCCACGGTCTACTCCCGTGACCGCACGGTCGTCGACCTCGCGAACATCTCGCCGTACATGCAGAAGGCGATCGTCGCCATCGAGGACTCCCGCTTCTACGAGCACGGCGCAGTGGACCTCAAGGGCGTCCTGCGCGCGCTCAACAAGAACGCGCGCAGCGGAGAAGTGGCCCAGGGCGCGTCCACGCTCACCCAGCAGTACGTGAAGAACGTCTTCGTCGAGGAGGCCGGCGACGACCCGACGAAGGTCGCGCAGGCCATCCAGCAGACCATCGGCCGCAAGATCCGCGAGCTGAAGTACGCGATCCAGGTCGAGGAGGAGCTCGGCAAGAAGAAGATCCTCGAGAACTACCTGAACATCACGTTCTTCGGGCAGCAGGCCTACGGCGTGGAGGCCGCCTCCCAGCGGTACTTCTCCAAGCGCGCCAAGGACCTGACCCTCCCGGAGGCGGCACTGCTCGCCGGCATCGTCCAGTCGCCGAGCCGCTACGACCCGGTCAACGACGAGGCCGAGGCCACCAAGCGCCGCAACACCGTGCTGCAGCGCATGGCCGAGGTCGGCGACGTCTCGGCGGCCGACGCGGCCAAGGCCCAGAAGGCCCCGCTGGGCCTGAAGGTCACCAAGCCGAAGAACGGCTGCATCACGGCCGTCCAGGGCGCCAGCTTCTTCTGCAAGTACGTGGAGCGGGTCTTCCTCAGCGACCCGGTCTTCGGCAAGACCAAGGAGGAGCGGTCCAAGGTCTGGAACCAGGGCGGCCTGACCATCCGCACGACGCTCGACCCGCAGACCCAGAAGTCCGTCCAGGAGTCGCTGAAGAACCACGTCTACAAGACGGACAAGGTCGCCGCGGCCGTCACCATGGTGGAGCCCGGCACCGGCAAGATCCTCGGCATGGGCCAGTCGAAGCCGTACGGCTACGGCAAGAACGAGACCGAGTACAACTACTCGGTCAACAAGGCGATGGGCGGTTCGAACTTCGGCTTCCCGACGGGTTCGACGTTCAAGCCGTTCGTGGCCGCGGCCGCGCTGGAACAGGGCCGGCCCGTCAACCAGGCCTACCCCGCGCCGTACGAGATGCCCTACCCGGACACCGTCCAGACCTGCAGTGGCAGGCCCTGGGTCAACGACGGCAAGCCGAAGTACAAGCTGGAGAACGAGTCGGAGACCGAGGTCGGCCCGTTCGAGTTGAAGAAGGCGATGGAGCTCTCGGTCAACACCTACTTCGTGCAGATGCTCGCCGACATCGGCATGTGCCCGGTGGTGAAGATGACCAACGCCCTCGGTGTGGTCCAGGGCAACGGCGACAAGGTGCCCGAGGTGCCGTCGTCGATGACGCTCGGTTCGACCGGCCTCTCGCCGCTGACGATGGCGAGCGCGTACGCCGCGTTCGCCTCGCGCGGCATGTACTGCACGCCGATCGCCATCGAGTCCATCACCCAGACCGTGGGCGGCCAGAAGAAGTCGCTCGAGGTCCCGAAGTCGACCTGCTCGCGCGCGATGAGCGAGAAGACCGCGGACAGCATCAACACGCTGCTGAGCGGTGTGACGGACTCCGGCACGGGCCGTCAGGCAGGTCTCTCCGGCCGTGACAACGCCGGCAAGACGGGTACGACGGACGAGCGCAAGAACGCCTGGTTCGTCGGCTACACCCCGAACCTCTCGGGCGCCGTCTGGGTCGGCAGCGCCACCCAGAAGGTCAAGATGACCAACATCACCATCGGCGGCCGCTACCACTCCCAGGTCTACGGCGGTGACACCCCCGGCCCCATCTGGCGGGACGCCATGACCGGCGCGCTGGAGGGCAAGGAGGCCGGACAGTTCACCATGGTCGACATCCCGAACCCCGCCCCAGAGCGGAAGGGGGACGGCGACGGCCGCGGCAATGACGGGAACAAGGGGAACAACGGCGGTAACGGCAACGGGGGCTTCATCGGAGGCCTCTTCAACGGCGGCGCGTCGAACGGCGGTGCCGCGAACGGCGGCATCACCCTCCCGGACAACCTGTTCCAGGGACAGGACAACGGCGGGAGCCACGGACGCAACGGCTCCGGCGGACGCCGGTGAGGACACCGCCGCGCCCGACTGAGCGGGCGGGCGGCTTCTGAGCCGCGGACCTGCTCACGTGTGACGAACGGCCCCTGCTTCCCTTACGGGAGGCGGGGGCCGTCGGTTTGGGCGGGGCGGGCGGGGGCGGCGGGGGCGGGGGCGGGAGACCGGCCCCCTGTCGCCGCTCAGAGAGACGCCGTCAGCCGGCGAGAAGCTTCTTGACCGCGGCGGCGACGCGACCGCCCTCGGCCAGGCCGGCCACCTTCGGGTTCACGATCTTCATGACGGCGCCCATGGCGCGCGGACCCTCGGCCCCGGCGGCCTTCGCCTCCTGGACGGCCTGGGCCACGATGCCGTCCAGCTCCTCGTCGCTGAGCTGCTTGGGCAGGTACTCGGCGAGGACCTCGCCCTCCGCCTTCTCCCGCTCGGCCGACTCGGCGCGACCACCCTGCGCGAAGGCCTCGGCGGCCTCCCGCCGCTTCTTCGCCTCGCGGGTGATCACCTTCTGCACCTCGTCGTCGGAGAGCTCGCGCTTCTCCTTGCCCGCGACCTCCTCCTTGGTGATCGCGGCGAGCGTCAGCCGGAGCGTCGAGGAGCGGAGCTCGTCGCGCTCCTTGATCGCGGCGTTGAGGTCTTCCTGCAGCTTCGACTTGAGCGTGGTCATGGGTGAGATTGTCGCAGGTGCGCACGGCGCGGCGCCCGTACATTTAAGGGGTGGCGACTCAGGGGCACTTGGGGGACGACCGAGGGACGTCTCAGGGGGCCGCGAGGTCGGAACCACGTCCTCCGTCTGACACGATGGACGTATGCGCGCGCGATACGGAGTACCACTGTCCCTCGCGGCGGCAGGCGCCGCCGGTCTGGTGTACGCGGCGGGTTTCGAGGCCCGCTCCTTCCGCCTGCGGAGGGTGACGGTCCCCGTCCTGCCCGCCGGGATGCGCCCCCTGCGCGTGTTGCAGGTCTCCGACATCCACATGGTGAGCGGGCAGCGCAAGAAGCAGCGCTGGCTGCGTTCGCTGGCCGGCCTGCGCCCCGACTTCGTGATCAACACGGGCGACAACCTGTCCGACCCCGAGGGCGTCCCGGAGGTCCTGGACGCGCTCGGCCCACTGATGGAGCTCCCCGGCGCGTACGTCTTCGGCTCCAACGACTACTACGGCCCGAAGCTGCGCAACCCCGCCCGGTACCTGCTGGAGAAGGCCCAGGGCCGTCACGGCCTGAACGGCAACCCGCCCGCCGTCGACGTCGTGCACAACCCGTGGGAGGACCTGCGCGACGCTTTCGACGGCGCGGGCTGGCTGAACCTGACGAACACGCGCGGCACGCTGAAGACCGAGGGCGCGTCGGTGGGGCTGACGGGACTGGACGACCCGCACATCAAGCGGGACCGGTACGCGCGGGTGGCCGGCGGCCCGTCGAGCGGCGTGGACTTCTCGATGGGCGTGGTGCACGCCCCGTACCTGCGGACGCTGGACGCGTTCACGGCGGACGACTACCCGCTGATCCTCGCCGGCCACACTCACGGCGGCCAGCTGTGCATCCCCTTCTACGGCGCCCTCGTCACCAACTGCGACCTGGACACCGACCGCGTGAAGGGGCTGTCCACGCACACGGCGGAGGGCCGCACGTCGTACCTGCACGTCTCGGCCGGCTGCGGCACGAGCCGCTACACCCCGGTACGTTTCGCCTGCCCGCCGGAGGCGACGCTGCTGACGCTGATCGAAAAGGCGTAGCGGAGGCCCCGACCGGGACGCAGAGCGCCCCGCCCCCGCCTCGCCGGCAACGTCCCCGGCCCCCTGGGGCACCACCGCAAAACCGGATTTCGTCTCCGGCCACCAGTGGGCTAAAGTAAACGACGTCACCGCGACAGCAGTGACATCGGGGTGTAGCGCAGCTTGGCAGCGCGCTTCGTTCGGGACGAAGAGGTCGTGGGTTCAAATCCCGCCACCCCGACAGCTAAGTAGCAGATCAGAGGGCCCTTACCGAGTCGGTAAGGGCCCTCTGGCGTTGCTGCGTGTCTAACTGCGTGACTATCGATTCTTGAGTGCTTTGCTGCGTGCTTGCGGCCGCTGTTGCTCGGTGCCGAAGATGCCGTCCATGACCACGGCACCGGTCTGGATCACGGGCCGGATCTGCTTCCGGTAGACCTCTCCCGTCACGGCCGTACCGGAGTGCCCGCCGAGCCGGGAGATCTCTTCCAGCGGGACGCCCCGGTCTGAGAGCAGCGACACGAAGCTGTGCCGGAGCTCCCGCGGCGTCCACTCGTCTCCGTTGATCCCGTCGACGTCCTTGAGCGCCTGGCGGAAGGCGCGGCGGACGTCGGCAGCGTCGAGCGGCTTGCCTACGGCCGAGGAGAAGACGAGGCCGTGTTCCTCCCACTTGTCGTCAGCGGCGAGCCGATCCCAGCCCTGATCTTCGAATTGCTGCCAGAGGGCTTCGACGCAGCGCGCCGGCAGGGCGAGCGTGCGCCGGGACTTCCGGGTCTTGGTGTCTCCGGTGCGCCGCACCGAGCCGTCCAAGTCTCGGAAATCCTTCATCACTTGGAGAAGCAATTCCCGCACGTCAGACCCGAAGGTCGCGGCTTCCTCGAAGCTGCTGAACGTGTCCTCGTACGCGGCGACTTCCGCAGAGTCGTCCAGCACGCGCTCACCGCGGAAGGTCTCGACGACGACCGCCGTCCGGTCCACCAGCGCGGTCATCGACCTCCTCGCCGACCGCGCACCGGGCCTGCTGAAGGTCCTACGCGAGCAGGATCCGGACTTCGTCCTCCTGGACGGCACACTCGCCGAGTGCGACCGGGTCGGCGACGGACGGGCCGGCTGCTCCCACAAGCACCGCCGGCACGGGGTGAACGTGCAGGTAGTCACCGATCCGGACGGCCAGTTGCTGTGGCTCTCGCCCGCGCTGCCGGGCCGCTCCCACGACCTGACCGCCGCCCGCACCCACCGGATCATCCGCATCTGCGAGCGCCAGGGCGTCCCCATCCTGGCCGATCTCGCCTACCAGGGCGGTGGCCCCTGGCTGACCACAGGCATCAGACGCAGGCCCCTGCAGGAACCCACCCCTACCGAGAAGACCGTCAACCGGGCTCTGGCCACAGCACGGGCACCGGCCGAGCGCGGCGTGGCCTGCCTGAAGTCCTGGCGCATCTTCCGCAGGTCCCGCTGCAGCCCCAACCGCATGACGTCAATCGCCAAAGCCATTCTCACCCTGGAGCGGCAACGCTGAAGAAGCTCACTGATCGCTACGCTCGGACTCGTGAGCGAAGCCGCCCGACTTATAGCGAACCACCGAGTCCACGTCGTACCCGTTGTGCTGGCCCTGGCCAATCCACCATGGCAGCGGGACGTCTGGCTCCACCCGTCGGCGTTCGAAAACCTGGACCAGGTCTTCCACACACTCTTCGACGACTTCTGCGACGCCGACGAGCCAGAGCGGTACCTCGGCATCAGCCTCCGAAGTGACGAAGAGGTCGTCCTCATGCGAGAGCTAGGTGCCGCGCTCAACGCTGCGGCAGCCGAGGCGCCCAACGACACCGACGCGGAGCATCTCCAGTCATCTGCCTGGCCAGAGGTCGTGTCCGTCGCCGGGCGCCTCGCCCAAGTCATGGTCACGAACGACCTACGAGAACTTGCCACGCTGCTTGAGGACGCGGCCGTGCCAGACCCGTGCCAGATCGTGCGGGGAACCACGGGGAACAGCGGGGAGCAGGCCGACGGCGATTCAGGCTCCGACACGGCGTCGCCACAGGTCGGCTCGGCAACCTCTCGCGAACGCCCTTAGCTTCCCAAGCTGAGGTCCCACCGCCGTCGCGGCCCGTCAGTCCAACCAGACGAGCATCGCGCCGTCCGCCCTGGCAGCAGCCTCGAAGAACTGTGTGAGGCCGTCGTACCAGGTACGCCCCCACGCCAGCGAGCCGGGCTCACTCCATCCAAGCGGATACACCTCGGCACTGGTCAGTTCGGCAGGATCGACGGCACTGATGAGCTGGGCATAGCTGGTCGCCCGCAGAGCTTCGGCCGCGAGCCGGACCCGCTGAGGCCGCAGGTACCTCGGAGGCCCGTATCCCCAATCCTCGTCCTCGACGAACGGCTCCTCACCGTGGATCACGTTCACGGGGAACTCGGCGCGCGCCAGTAGGAAGCGGAGTAGGTCCCAGGACTTGTACGCGCTGAAATGACGCGCGTCGGCCGGCGCAGGCTCCGTCTCCTCTTCTGCGTCCTGGACCTCTTCGACGAAGTCCAGAGCCCAGTCGGGGTCTTGGATAGCTCGGTCCAGCTCAGCAGCCGTGACACGCAGGTACTCGCAAATCATGCTCATGGCCGGAGACTAGGGAAGGCCACTGACAACGGCCGTGGGACGGGCCGTCTCAGTTTCCGTCTCATTCAGTCGGGTTCACCGGCGTTCAGCCGAGACCCGGAGCGATCCCGGCTTGGTGGCGAGCCGCCAATGAAACGCAGGCCCTGGCGAAGGTCGCTGCCGGGTTCGGGATCAGCGAGTCCACCGCCCACGCCTACACCAGCGCGGTCATCGACCTCCTCGCCGACCGCGCACCGGGCCTGCTGAAGGTCCTACGCGAGCAGGATCCGGACTTCGTCCTCCTGGACGGCACACTCGCCGAGTGCGACCGGGTCGGCGACGGACGGGCCGGCTGCTCCCACAAGCACCGCCGGCACGGGGTGAACGTGCAGGTAGTCACCGATCCGGACGGCCAGTTGCTGTGGCTCTCGCCCGCGCTGCCGGGCCGCTCCCACGACCTGACCGCCGCCCGCACCCACCGGATCATCCGCATCTGCGAGCGCCAGGGCGTCCCCATCCTGGCCGATCTCGCCTACCAGGGCGGTGGCCCCTGGCTGACCACAGGCATCAGACGCAGGCCCCTGCAGGAACCCACCCCTACCGAGAAGACCGTCAACCGGGCTCTGGCCGCAGCACGGGCACCGGCCGAGCGCGGCGTGGCCTGCCTGAAGTCCTGGCGCATCTTCCGCAGGTCCCGCTGCAGCCCCAACCGCATGACGTCAATCGCCAAAGCCATTCTCACCCTGGAGCGGCAACGCTGAAGAAGCTCACTCCGCTCGGCGGGGTGCCCTCCCCATGTGGTCGAAGCTCAGTTCCGGGCGGATCTTCAAGACCGTCCACCACGGGTCGATGTCGCCCAGCGGCTCGCTGGCCGCGGCATCGCCGAGCTGTCTGCAGCCATCCGGGGCGATCCGTTCTAGTTCGGCGACATTCGACACCTAAAGACCGGAACCTCCGTATGTGTGTACTAGGATCCGCCGCTAGCATCACTCGATCGACCGTCGCTCACCCAATCGATAGGAGCCCGATGATCGGCGTGCTCGTGACTTTCATGCAGCCCGAAAAGTTCGATCGTTCAACTATCGCAAGGATTGCCGACGAACTCCGAGGACCGTTCGAAGGCATGGCCGGCCTTCGCTTCAAGAGCTTCACGCTCGACGAAGACGGCGTTCAGGCAAGGAACTTCTACGTGTGGGATGACGAGGAGAAGGCCCGTTCCTTCTTCACGAAAGAGATCGTCGACAAAGTGACGGGAATCTATGGCGTCCCGCCCAAAATCGAATACCTCGACATCGTGGGTTTCGTCGACAACTCTGGCACCTGATGCCCAACGAGGCTGTCGCCCATACCCTGCTGGCCCGGGCGTTTTGGACCATCGTGGGGGGCCACAGAACTTCCTGGTCAACAGACCGGAACGGGCCGGGGAGTTGACCATGTCGAACCCAGGGGCGGGCGGACCGTCTTTGAGTGTTTCGGTGTGGTCACCGTTGGGGTGACGGTGCCGAGGTCGCAACCCGCGAGGCACCCGTGCCGTCGAGAGAGGTGTTCGATGCCTCAACTCATTAGCTTAGGTGCCTCATTGGTCTCCTTTCCTGCCGCACTCGACCTGCCTCCCGCGCTGGTCGAGTGGGTCACCGTGCTCATCGTCACCGTCTCACACGGATGCCCCAGACCGAAGGGCAAAGCCGATCTGCCGGCGAGCGGCGGGGCTAGGATCCGCTGCGTGTCTAACTGCGTAACAACACCGGCGGACGCCCGTGAACGACTGTGGACCACCGGCGCAGGTGAGAACGACAGCAACCCAAGTCAGCGCCCCCGCCCAAGTTGCCTCGGGACGAAGAGGTCGTGGGTTCAAATCCCGCCACCCCGACGCTGACCAGAGGCCCATTCGCTTGACTGCGCCGGGCGTGGGCCTCTCGCTCTCACGTGATGCGGCGGAGCCAGTCCTCCACGCGCTCGCCCACCTCGCCGACCGTGGTGACGTCGCCGTGCCCCGGGCACACCACCGTCTCGGGGGGCAGGGTGACGAGGCGCTCACGGATCGACCGGACCATCGCCTGGAAGTCGGATTCCTCCGGCCCGATGGTTCCAGGGCCGCGCGAGAACAGCATGTCCCCGGTGAAGACGCGGCGCAGCGCCGGATCGTACAGACTTATGGATCCCGGCGTATGTCCCGGAGTGTGACGTACCGTCAGAGCGGTTCCGGCGACGTCGATCACCCGGCCGTCGACGAGTTCCTCGTCGGGGACACGGCTGGGAAAGCTGCGGCGCCACAGCTCCAGGTCGTCCGGGTGCAGCATGATCGGAGCGCCGGTGCGGTCCGACAGAGCCACCGCCGCGTCGACGTGTCCGTTGTGTGCGTGGGTGCACGCGATCGCCACCACGCGGCGGTCGCCGAGCGCCGTGGCGATGACGTCCGGCTCGTGTGCGGAGTCGACCACCATCGCCTGCTCGTCGTCACCGATGATCCACACGTTGTTCTCCATCGGCGTGGTGTCGGCGTCCGGTCCGGCCACGACACCGGTCGTCACCACGCACTCGACCCGCGCGGTCACGACATCACCGCCGGGAGCGCCGGGCTGCGGGCAGTCACCCGCGCTCTGGGGTCCTTCGCCTGCCGTTCCATGGAACAGCCCCTTTCCGGATGAGCCCCTCTACTCCAGGGGACCCCGCCGGGCATGCGGCAGCAACCGGCAGGTGTTCCCTTACCGGGGCGTATGCGCTGAACTGCAGGAACTACCGTGCCGAGATCGATTGTCAGCGACTGTCGACACTGGCTCAGCTCGGACGCACCGGAGTCGGCCTTGCGGGCCGTGGCCCCCAGTGGGGCCGGTCGCCGGCACGCACAAGTGCCACACATGATGTGCCGAGCACGCTGGTTGGCAACTGAGCACCACAGTTGGCCACTTCGGCGCTCAGCGGGCGAACGGCATCCGTTCAGTCGAGGACCGCAGTGGCTTCGATCTCGACCAGATGGTCGGGAACGTCCAGTGCCGCAACGCCCAGCAGCGTGGCCGGCGGGACCGGGGTGGTGTCCAGCTTTGCGGCCGCCCGGGAGATCCCCTCGAGCAGCGGCGGCATCTTGTCGGGGGTCCAGTCGACGACGTAGAAGGTCAGTTTCGCCACGTCGTCGAAGGAACCGCCGGCCTCGGCCAACGCGGTGCCGATGTTGAGGTAGCACTGCTCGACCTGCGCGGCGAGGTCGCCTTCGCCGACCGTGATCCCCTCGGCGTCCCAGGCGACCTGCCCGGCGATGAAGACCAGCTTCGACCCAGTTGCGATCGACACCTGCCGGTAGACATCGATCTTGGGCAATCCACTCGGGTTCACCAGGTTGACGGCCATGCTGCCTGCCTCCTCGTCCTGAGCGCCCGTGGGCTCGTGTCCGCCCAGCGATGGCGCCTTCGGTCTCTTGTGGTTACTCAGGAACCGTAGGAGAGTGAGCGCTGACGTGGAAGAACGCACTTTCCAGTGACTGGGGAACCCGATGGTGACCAAACAGCTCAAGGGCCCATCCGAGGAGGAAGCAGACCTCAGGCGCGCGGACTCATTGGCGCGAGAGATCTTCTCCGACGTTGCCAACAAGTGGGCATTCCTGATCATCGAGACTCTCGGCGAACGCACTCTGCGCTTCAGCGAACTGCGGAACGAGATCGAGGGCATCAGCCACAAGATGCTCACCCAGAACCTGCGCATGCTGGAGCGCAACGGCCTGGTCGAGAGAAACGTGCACCCCACCGTCCCGCCGCGTGTCGAATACACCCTCACCGAGCCGGGCCAGGGCCTACGCGCAACCGTCGACGGAATGTGCGACTGGACGCACCGGTACGTCGGGCACATCGAGGCCGCCCGCCGCCGCTTCGACGCCTGACAGCTGATCAGGGTCTACGTCTGGAGTATCAGACAAGGGTGGCCCCGGACACCGGATCCATGCCGTCCGCGGCCTTGCTGGACGCCTTCGGCATGGTGGCCCCGACGGCGGTGTACACCGCCGTCGGGGCCCATGTGCCCTCTGCCCGCCCAGCAGTTCGCAGCCCTGGCCGAACGGACCGCAGCCCGCCTTGGCCGCTGCCGCGGGCGGGGAGCTGTCGCGGCGCTGTGCGTGCTGTACGCGGGCTCTGCCCGGCCCTGCGCTAGAAGGTCAGGTTCCAGGCGTCGATCTTGCCTGTGTCGGAGGCGGCGTTGTCGTTGACGCGCAGCTTCCAGGTGCCGTTCGCGACCTCCGAGGAGGCGTTCACGGTGTAGGTCTGGGCGATGTTGTCGGCGCTGCCCCCGGCGTGGTTGTGCAGCGTGTAGACGGTGCCGTCCGGCGCCACCAGGTCGACTTTCAGGTCACCGATGTAGGTGTGCTTGATGTCCACACCCACCTTGAGGGTGGCCGGGGCGTTGCCGGTCACACCGGTCACGGCGATCGGGCTCTCCACGGTCGCGTTGTCGTTGACGGCGAAGTCCGCGAGATTCTCGAAGTACTTGCCGGGCGGCGGGGCGGTCCCGACGGCCTTGAGGGCGTCGACCTGACCTTCGCCGAAGAACGAGTTGTTGGCCGTCGTGCCCGTGCAGCGGCTGTCCGAGGGGCAGGCGATGTCGTTGGCCTGCCCGGCCAGCTTGGCGCGGAGCTGCGCCGGGGTGATGCCCGGGTTGGCGCTGGCGAGGAGTGCCGCGACGCCGACCACGTGCGGGGTGGCCATCGAGGTGCCGCTCTTGCTGCCGTAGCCGCCGCCGGGGACGGTGGAGTACACATTGCTGCCCGGCGCCGCGACGTCGATGACGCCCTGACCGAAGTTGGAGAACGAGGCCTTGGTGACGCCCGTGCCGTTGGCCGCGACCGTGACCACGCCCGGCAGCTCGGTCGGGATGTCGAGGCAGGCGTTGGTGATGGTTCGGGTGACCGGCGTCGAGTCGTTCGGGCTCGCGGAGTCGGTCGTCTTGTGGGCGAGGTCGTAGTTCTCGTTGCCCGCGGCGGCGATCTGGAGGGAGCCCTTGCTCTCGGCGTACTCCTGGGCGCGCTTGACGCCCTCGATGATGGCGGCCTGGTCGATGTTGTCCGGGCAGTTGAACTGCCACGGGTCCGTGTAATAGCTGTTGTTGGTGACCTTGAAGCCGTGGTCACCGGCCCAGACGAAGCCGCAGACGGTGTTCTCGGCGAAGAAGAAGGAGTTGCCCGGCTCGGCGACCCGGACCGCGGCGATCTTCACCCCGGGGGCCACGCCGACGACGCCCTTGCCGTTCTTGGCCGCGGCGACGGTGCCCGCCACGTGGGTGCCGTGCGTGTCGACGTCCCGCCACGCGCCGGTACGGGTGTCGGGCTTGCCGTAGGCGCAGGAGACCGAGTCGGCCGCGTCGAAGTTGGGCGCCAGGTCCTGGTGCTGGTCGTCCACACCGGTGTCCAGAATGCCGACCGTGACGGAGGAGGAGCCCGGGTTCACGGCCCAGGCCTGATCGGCCTTGATCTGGCTCATGTCGGCCCGGACCGGTTCTCCGGCCGGGGTCGAGGACTGGGCCGGATTGGCCGGGAGCGCCGGGTTGTAGGCGTCGGCCGGGACGTCCGAGGTACGCGTGGCGCCGACCTGTTGCACGCCGGCGACGCCGCGCATGGTGGCGGCGAAGGTGCTGGACGCCGAGTGGGCGACGATCACGCCGATGGCGTCGAAGTTCGAGAAGACGGTGCCGCCGTTGGCCGTGATCGCCGAGCGGACGGCCGAACTGTCACCGGGGGCGGTGATCACGAGGTAGGCACGCGTCCCGGCCACCCAGGTCGCACTCTGGGATGCCGGCACGGCGGCAGGAGCGTGGGCCTTGGCGGCCGGCGCGGTGGAGGGGACGACGGGGAGCGTGCCCGCGAGGGCTCCCGGGGCGCCGAACGCGAGGGCGGCACCGAGCGTGGCCGCCAGCACCAGTGTGCGTCTGGGGCGGCTGGACATGTGGGGTATCAATGCGTCCTCCGGAGACGGCCCGGCCGTGCTGAGGGCACCGGCCTGGCCGTACGAAACGAGTGATGGATGCAAGATGTCAGGTGCATGCCCCCGCACGGAAGTGTCTTTCCGTGCAGGGTCGTCATAGAGGCATGGCTGAAAATGGACGTACTCCGGGCATCGAGGGTCGACGCCGTCCTGCGTAAAAGGCGGCGCGCGATGAGGGCCCCCGCGGAGGCGAGGGCCCGCGCGGAGGCGAGGGCCCGCGCGGAGGCGAGGGCCCGCGCGGAGGCGAGGGCCGCAGCGGCGGCCGCGGTGATGGCGACGGTCGTCCGGGAGGAGCCGCCCCCGGACGGAGACGGCCGCCCAGGAAGCGGGCCGCCGGCGCCCGGGGCGGCAAAGCCGGCGCGAGTGGAGGGCGGGGGGAGCTTTTAGTTTTCGACATATCGGATATAGGGGATGTATCAGTGAGGTTTCTCAGGAAGCGCGGATGGGTCTCGTGGGTCTCGGTGGTGGGTTGGCGGCTGTGAGGCGCAGGGTGCTCGCCCGGGCGGCCATGGCGGTCGTGGTCGTCGGGGCCTGGGGGCTGGTCGGGGGGTGCGGGGAGGGAGGCGGGGACGGGCCTTCGGTGGGGCTGCTGCTGCCCGGGGGCGGGGCCTCCCGGTTCGGGCAGTTCGACCGGCCGCTGATCGAGGGGAAGCTCAAGGAGCTGTGCCCGGACTGTCCGGCGGCCGTGGTCGCCGCCACGCCCGATCCCGCCGTGCAGCGGCAGCAACTGGAGTCGATGATCACCAGGGGCGTGGATGTGCTGATCATCGCCGCCGTCGATCCCGACCTGCTGCGTCCGTCCGTCGAGGCCGCGCACCGGGCCGGCATCCCGGTCGTCGCCTACGACAGGCTCGCGCAGGGGCCGGTCTCCGGGTACGTGACCTTCGACGGCGCGGAGGTCGGCAGGCTCCAGGCCCGAGGGCTGCTGAAGGCCATGGCGGCCAAGGGGCGGAACGAGCAGATCGTGATGATGAACGGGGCCACCACCGACCCCAACGCCGAGTGGTTCAAGCAGGGGGCGCTCGCCGTCCTCAAGGGCAAGGTGAAGATCGGCGAGTCGTACGACACGGTCAACTGGCGGCCGGAGAACGCGTTCGTGAACATGCGGGGAGCCGTCGCCATGCTGGGCGGGAGCAGCATCGACGGTGTGCTGGCCGCCAACGACGCCCTCGCCGGCGCCGTGATCTCCGCGCTCAACGCCACCGAGGTCCGGCCGCTGCCCCCGGTCACCGGTCAGGACGCCGATCTCGTCGCCGTACGGCGCATCGTCAGAGGCGAGCAGTACATGACCGTGTACAAGCCCTTCAAGCCGGCCGCCGACGCCGCCGTGAAGATGGCCGTCGCCCTCGGTCGCGGGCAGGCGGTCGGGTCCATCGCCACCCGCACCGTCGACAGCGCCACCACCGACGACATCCCCTCCGTCCTCCTCCCCTCGGTCTCCGTGACGGTCGACAACATCAAGGACACCCTGGTGAAGGACGGTATGTACACCATCGACCAGGTATGCCCTCCTAGACTTCGGTCGGCGTGCGACGAGGCCGGGATCACCGGCTGAGCGCTCACGGAAGGAGGTGGCCTTGTCGCCAGGCCGCGAGCCGGGCCCCGAGCCAGGGCCCGAGCCGGGACCCGTCCACGGTCGGCCCCTTCTGGCGATGCGCGGCGTGTCCAAGCGGTTCGCCGCCGTCCAGGCGCTGGTGGACGTCGAGCTGGAGATCAGGGCCGGGGAGGTGGTCGCCCTGATGGGCGACAACGCCGCCGGCAAGTCCACCCTGGTCAAGGTGATCTCCGGGGCCGGTCCGGCCGACCGGGGCGTCATCGAGTGGCAGGGCGACGCCATCCAGATCAGACGCCCCCAGGACGCCCAGGCCCTGGGCATCGCGACCGTCTACCAGGACCTCGCGATGTGCGACAACCTCGACGTCGTCGGCAACCTCTTCCTCGGCCGGGAGATCCACCGCTTCGGCGTCCTCGACGAGGTGGAGATGGAGCGCCTGACCCGCGAGCTGCTGCACACGCTGTCCATCCGCATTCCCGACGTGCGCGTGCCGGTCGCCGCGCTGTCCGGCGGGCAGCGGCAGGTCGTCGCGATCACCCGCTCGCTCCTCGGCTCGCCCCGGCTGCTCCTGCTGGACGAACCCACCGCCTCCCTGGGCGTGGAGCAGACCGGTCAGCTCCTCGACCTCATCGAGGAGCTGCGCGACCGGGGCCTCGGCGTCCTCCTGATCAGCCACAACATGGGCGACATCAAGGCCGTCGCCGACCGGGTGGCCGTCCTGCGCCTCGGACGCAACAACGGCGTCTTCGACGTGAACACCGCCTCCCAGGAGCAGATCATCTCCTCCATCACCGGCGCGGCCGACAACGCGGCGGGCCATCGACCCACCCGCCCGGAGGAGGCATGGCCGTGAGGGAGAGGCAGGGAGACGGGCCGGAGGTGGCCGGCGGCGAGGCGGAGAAGGACGGCGGGCGGCGGACGACCGCGCGGATCAGGGCCTACGTCGTCCACGGCGTACGCCGACGGCTGCGCGAGCACGATCTCGGTCCCACCCCCGTCCTCCTCGCCCTCGCCCTGATCTGGGTGGTGTTCCAGAGCCTCAACGAGAACTTCCTCTCCGCGCGCAACCTGTCCGTGCTCAGCGTGGACATCGTCGGCACCGGCATGGTGGCCGTCGGGATCGTGTTCGTGCTGCTGATCGGCGAGATCGATCTGTCCGTGGGCTCGCTCGCCGGGCTCGCGGGCGCCGTCTTCGCCGCGCTGAACGTCAACCTGGGGATGCCGGAATGGCTCGCCGTGATCACCGCGCTGTGCTGCGGCGCCGCAGCCGGGGGCCTGCACGGGTTCTCCTTCGCCAGGATCGGCGTGCCCGCGTTCGTCGTCACCCTCGCGGGTCTGCTCGCGTGGAACGGGGTGATGCTGTACCTGCTGGGGCCGGACGCGTCCGTCAACTTCAGCGAGGACGGGCTGGTCGCCCAGCTGACCAGCCGCTACTTCGGCTCCGGCTTCGTCGTCTACGGGCTGCCGGCGCTCGTCACGGCCGTGTACCTCCTCGCCGCCCGCCGTGAGCGCCGGCGCCGGGCGGCCGCCGGGATGCCGTCCCGGCCGCCGGGCGTGATCTGGGCGCGTACGGCAGTCCTCGCGGCGGTCCTGTTCACCGTGGTCTACGTCCTGGACCGGTTCGAGGGGCTGCCGCTGGCGCTGCTGATCTTCCTCGCGGTCATCACCGCCTCGGACCTCTTCCTGCGCCGTACGACCCACGGCCGGCAGATCCTCGCGCTGGGCGGCGGCGTGGAGGCGGCCCGGCGGGCCAGCGTCGACGTGACGCGCGTGCGGATCGCGGTGTTCATGGTGTCGGGGACCCTGGCGGCCGTCGGCGGGCTGTTCGTCGCGTCCCGGCTCACCTCGGCGAGCCAGGTGCCGGGCTCCGGGATGCTGCTGATCAACGCGATCGCCGCCGCCGTCATCGGGGGCACCAGCCTGTTCGGCGGACGCGGGTCGGCCTGGTCGGCGTTGCTGGGGGTGCTCATCATCCAGTCGATCGCCTCGGGCATGTCCCTGCTGGGCGTGGCGTCCCCCGTGCAATTCATGATCACGGGCGGGGTGCTGTACACGGCGGTGGTGGCCGACGCGTTGACCCGGCGCGCCCCGGGCCCGCTCGGGCGGCCCTGAGCCAGGGGCTTCAGGCCCGCTCGGGCGGGCCCGGGGCGGAGGGGGCAGAGAGAGGGGTACCGCCGCGGCACCCCTCCCCCGTGCGTCAGGCGCCCAGGTACACCGGGGCCTTCTGGCGGGACTTGCCGTGGATGTAGTTGCTGACGGTGCCGTCGGCGGCCAGGACGACCACCGTGTTGTCGTCCTGGAGGACGACGGGGCGGGCCTTGGCGTAGGTCACGGGGAACGTGCCGTGGCCGGTGGTCAGGCGCACCCCGTAGACGCCGTTCCGCTTGACCAGCTTCACGGTCGAGCCGTCGGCGAGCTTGTAGCGGCCGAGACGGGGGTGGGCCGCGGTGGCCGCACCCGTCCAGGTGAGGGTCGCGCCGTCGGGGGTGAGCACCAGCGTGCGACCGCCGAACAGGGCGGCCCCGGAGCGGGCGTTCGCGTCGAGGAAGCGGATCAGCTTGCCGCCCTGGAAGACGCGGGCCTGGTAGTGGCCGCCGGCGTTGACCCGGAAGACCTGCGCGGTCGTCCGCGCGTCGAGGCGCACGGTGCGGACGAGCTTGCCGCGCTGGGTGCAGTCGGCGGTCAGCGCGGGGAAGGCGATGGCCTGCCACGGGGTGGAGCCGCCCTGGCTGCGCTGGTGGAAGACCGGCTTCGCGCCCAGCACCCCGGTGATCTTCAGGCCGCTGGACAGGTTGGCGGGCCTGCTCTGGTCGACGGTCGCGACGACGGCGCCCCGAGAGGTCAGGAGCTTTGCGGACGCGCCGTCGTCGGCGCTGTTGACCAGCCGGACCTTCATGCCGCCGAAGGCGGAGGGGACCGTCGTGACGGCGACACAGTTCGCCTGGTTCGTCGTGGGCACGGCCGGAGCCGCGGCGGCCGTGGCGGTCGCGGAGGCGACGGAGGCGGCGGCCGTGCCGACGAGGGCGACGGCGGCGAAGGCGGTGCGGAGTTCTGGGCGCATGGCGGCTCCTGGGTACCTGGCATCTGCGGTGACGGTCTCGCTGACCTGCGATGACAACGGTAGAAATCGTCCGCTGCGGAACAGTCCGATCCATGTCACAGCCGTGTGACGACACGTCACATCCGTGGTTCCGCGACTCCTCGCGCGCGCAATCGCGCGACTCGTCGCGTCAGTTGTTCCACGACTCGTCGTACGGGTCCCGGGGCTGTGTCGTGGGGGTCACCGTCGTCGCCTCGAACCAGGGGATCGGGCCGTCGTTGACCGGGTCCCGGCTCAGGCGGGGGGTGTACACGCCGGTGACGCGCAGCCAGGTGTCCGGCTGGAGGACCGGCGGGATGCGGCCGGTGAGGCCGATCTTGACGGGCTGGGCGTCGGCGGCGCAGCAGTTGAGGGCCATGCGGACGAGGTACGGCGTGCCGTCGGCGTCCAGGGCGAGGAAGCCGGTGATCTCGATGCGCCGGCCGGTGAGGGTGCGGCCGTGATCGTAGGCGGCGCGGGTCGCGTAGTCGACCACGCTCAGGCGCAGGGGACCGGTGGGCGGGAGGGCCGCGTAGGCGGGGGGTTCCTGGAGGGCCGTGCCGGTGCGGGTGGCGCTGTAGGAGCCGAGGGCGGGCGGGGCGACCAGGATCAGGGCGAGGAGGGGCAGGAGCAGCAGCCAGGCGATCCGGGGTTCGCGGTGGGCGGCACCGGAGTGTTCCGCGCCGCGCTGCCGGCCTCGTTCGTACCAGGCCGTGGCCAGGGCCGTCGCCACCAGGACCGCGCCCGAGGCGAGGAGGAGGGGTTGCAGACCCGCCTTGACATAGCGGAGGTAGAGGTCGGTGGCGCCGGCGTGCAGGAGGGTCGCGCCGAGGAGGAAGAGGACGGCCGACTGGGCCAGGCGGTTCACAGGAGCACCGCCCCGGTCAGTGCCGCCCCCGCCACCGCGAGGACGAACGTCGCCGGGGCGAAGCGCAGGGCGAAGCCCCGGCCGAACGTGCCCGCCTGCATCGCGAACAGCTTCAGGTCGATCATCGGGCCGACGACCAGGAAGGCGAGGCGGGCCGTCAGCGAGAACTGCGTCAGGGACGCCGCGACGAACGCGTCCGCCTCCGAGCAGATGGACAGGACCACGGCCAGCACGGCCAGCGCGAGGATCGCGACGAGGGGGTTGTCCGCGGCGGTGCGCAGCCAGCTCTCCGGGGCGAGCGCCTTCAGCGTGGCCGCCGCCATCGCGCCCACGACGAGGAAGCCGCCGGCGTGCGTCACGTCGTGCCGGACCGCGTCCCAGAACGCCGCGCCCTTGGTGCGGCCCTCGTGCGGGGGGTGCGCGGGCGGGCGGAGCCAGTCCGTGCGGCCCAGACGGTGCCAGAGCCAGCCCATCGCGCAGGCCACGGCGAGGCTCGCCACGAACCGGGCCAGCACCATCTCGGGGTCGCGCGGGAAGGCCACAGCGGTCGCCGTCAGCACGATCGGGTTGATCGCGGGGGCGGAGAGCAGGAAGGCGAGGGCCGCGGCGGGGGTGACGCCCCGGCGGACCAAGGCGCCGGCGACCGGTACGGACGCGCACTCGCAGCCGGGCAGGACCGCGCCCGCGACACCGGCCACCGGGACCGCGAGGGCGGGGCTGCGGGGCAGGGCGCGGGCGAAGAACGACGGGGGGACGTAGACCGCGATGGCCGCCGACAGCAGGACACCCAGGACGAGGAACGGCAGCGCCTGGATCACCACCGCCACGAAGACCGTCGTCCAGCTCTGCATCACCGGCGCGGCCAGCGCGCGGCGCAGCGGGCTCTGGAGCAGCACCGTCAGGATCAGCAGGAGGGTGAGGGCCAGGGGGGAGGTGAGCCGGGGGCGGGGTTCACGGCCGGTCTCGCCGGCCCCGGCGTCCGCGTCGTCGGCGGGACGCGCCGCCGCTTCCCCCTGGTGGGGAGCCGTCGCTCTGGTGATGGCCACGGGTGGGGCACCTCCGGGTTCCCTCGCGTTGTCGCCCTGCCGTGCTGGTCCCCCGCCCGTCCCATACGGCCGTGCGGGTCCGCTTGTTCAGCGGCCGTCTGGAACCACCCGTCCCGGTGAGGCAGTCTTCTCCCTCGTGGGGAGCGTTCCGGATCAGGGTGCGTCGCGGGGCGGCGCCGGCGGGCACATGGTGGTGTGCGGGGACGACGGTCTCGCGCACCGGCTGGCCGCCGAGTTGCGGGGGGTATACGAGGAACAGGTCACCCTCGTCGTACCGCCCTCCGAGCGTACGGTACGGCCGCCGGTGGTCGGGCGGGCCCGTGCGGTGTCCGCGGCGCTGCTCGACCGGGTGGTGAGCGCGGCCGTCAACCGGGCTTCGGGCAACGGCGGCGGAGCTGCGGCCGGGCCGGGCGCGGGTGGCGGTGGCGGTGGGGGTGAAACCGGCGGCCTGCGGCAGGTGTTGGAGGCCGAGGAACCGACCGAGGCCGTGCTCGCCGAGGCCGGGGTGGAACGGGCCGCCGCGCTGGCGCTCGTGTACGACGACGACGAGACGAACATCCGCGCCGCTCTCACCGCCCGCCGGCTCAACCCCCGGCTGCGGCTCGTCCTGCGGCTGTTCAACCGGCGGTTGGGCCAGCACATAGAGGAACTTCTCGATCAGGCGGCCGCGTTGGCGGTGGGTGGCGACGGAGACGGGGGCGGCGGCGCGGCGGAGGCCTCGACCACCGTGCTGTCCGACGCCGACACCGCCGCGCCCGCGCTCGCCGCGACCGCCGTCGCCGGCACCACGAAGGTCGTCCAGACGGACCGGCTCATGCTGCGGGCCGTCGAACGGCCCCCGCCCCGGCCCGGGCAGTCCGCAGGTCCCGCCGGCGGTCCGGCCGGTTCCGGGCCCGCCACGCTCGCGTTGCTGTCCGCGACGAGCAACGACCCTTCCTTTGCGGACGGTTCGGAAACCAGTGGGGAACAGGGGCCGCTGCTGCTGCCGGACGCGGCGACGGTGGCCGCCGCGCGGGGGCGGGGCAGCGTGGTGCTGGAGCAGGTGTCGTACGCGGCCGGGGGCGGGTCGCCCGGCGGACGGGGCGTCGCGGTGGTGGCGCCGTTCGCCTCCCTGTTCTCACGGCGGTTGCGCTGGTCGCTCGCCGGGCTGGCGGCGTGCGTGGTCGCGCTCGCGGTGGCGTTGTGGGTGGTGACCGGGATCCATCCGCTGGGGGCGGTCTATCTGACGCTGCTGGACCTGTTCTCGATCAACGACCCGGCGATCGGGGCGTCCACCGAACGGCAGGTGCTCCAACTCCTGTCGGGGCTGATGGGGTTGCTGTTGCTGCCGGTACTGCTGGCCGCGGTGCTGGAGGCGCTGGGGACGTTCCGGGGGGCGGGGGCGTTGCGGCGGCCGCCCCGGGGGATGGGCGGGCACGTCGTGCTGCTCGGGCTGGGGAAGATCGGCACGCGGGTGCTGACGCGGCTGCGGGAGCTGGACATCCCGGTGGTGTGCGTCGAGGCGGCGCCGGAGGCGCGCGGGGTCGCGGTGGCGCGGCGGCTGCGGGTGCCGGTGGTGCTGGGGGACGTCACGCAGGAGGGGGTGCTGGAGGCGGCGAGGATCGGCCGAGCGCACGCGCTGCTCGCGGTGACCAGCTCGGACACGACGAATCTTGAAGCGGCTCTGTACGCGCGGTCGTTGCGGCCGGATCTGCGGGTGGTGCTGCGGCTGTACGACGACGACTTCGCGACGGCGGTGTACCGCACGCTGCGGGCGGCGCATCCGCAGGCGTTGACGCGGAGCCGCAGTGTGTCGCACCTGTCCGCCCCGTCGTTCGCGGGGGCGATGATGGGGCGGCAGATCCTGGGGGCGATTCCGGTGGAGCGGCGGGTGTTGCTGTTCGCCGCGCTGGAGGTCGCGGGGCATGCGCAGTTGGCGGGGAAGTCGGTGGGGGAGGCGTTTCGGGCGGGGTACTGGCGGGTGTTGGCGCTGGACCGGGGGGAGGACGGGGGGCTGGTGTGGGATCTGCCCGAGTCGTACGTGCTGCGGGGGGCGGATCGGGTGGTGCTGGCGGCTACTCGGCGGGGGCTGGCGGAGCTGTTGGGGCGGCGGGGGCGGCGGTAGGTCGTGCGGCCGGGGGTGGGGCGGGCCAGGGGTGGGTGTCGCTCCCCCGCGCTGGCGGGGTGCCGCTGACAGCGCCGGTGACGGCACCTCCTCAGCGGCGCGGGGAACTGCGCGACCGGCCCCGCTCACCCGCACCCACCCTCGCGCCGCCTACCGCAGGTACTTCTGGGCGAATTCGAGTTCCAGGCGGACCTGTTTGATGCGTTCGTCGACCACCAGGGAGCCGTGGCCCGCGTCGTAGCGGTAGACCTCGTGGGGGGCGCCGCGGGACTCCAGGCGTTTGACGTAGTTGTCGATCTGGCGGATCGGACAGCGGGGGTCGTTGACCCCGGCGGAGATGTAGACCGGCGCCTTGACGTCGTCGACGTACGTCAGGGGCGACGAGGCCGCGAAGCGTTCCGGGACCTCCTCCGGGGTGCCGCCGAGCAGCGTGCGGTCCATCGCCTTCAGGGCCTCCATCTCGTCGTGGTAGGCCGTGACGTAGTCGGCGACCGGGACCGCCGCGATGCCGAGCGCCCATGCGTCGGGCTGCACGCCGAGGCCGAGCAGGGTGAGGTAGCCGCCCCAGGAGCCGCCGGTGAGGATCAGGCGCTCCGGATCGGCGAGGCCCGAGGAGACCGCCCACTCGCGGACGGCGGCGATGTCCTCCAGCTCGATCAGGCCGACCCGGTGCTTCAGCGCGTCGGTCCAGGCCCGGCCGTACCCGGTCGAGCCGCGGTAGTTGACGCGGATCACGGCGTAGCCGTGGTCCACCCAGGCCGCCGGGGCCGCCGCGAAAGAGTCGCTGTCGTGCCAGGTGGGGCCGCCGTGGATGTCGAAGACGGTCGGCAGCGGGCCGGTGGCGCCCGCCGGCTTCTGGACCAGGGCGTGGATACGGCCACCGGGGCCCTCCACCCACACGTCCTCCACCGGCACCGAACCCGGCGACTTCGGCCCGGGCGGGTCGAGGACCACCCCGCCGCTCGTGGAGCGCACCGCGGGCGGCTGGGCGGCGCAGGACCAGAGGTACTCCACGCTGCCGTCGGGGCGGGCCGTCGCCCCGGACACGGTGCCCGGCGGGGTCGGCACCCGCTCCAGCTCGCGGCGGGCCAGGTCGTAGCGGAACAGTTCGCTGCGCGCCTCGAAACTGTGCGCGACGAGGAGGCCCGAGCCGTCCGGGTACCACTCGGCGCTGACGTCGCCCGGCAGGTCCAGGGCCAGGTCGCTCTCCTCGCCGGTCGCCACGTCCCACACCATCGGCTCCCAGCGGCCCCTGCGCTGGTGGCCGATCAGCAGCCGGGTGTCGCCGTCGACCGGGGCGAAGCCCAGCACCTCCAGGCCCAGTTCCTCGGTGCCGCCCCGGGTGTCGTCGAGCTCGGCGACCGTCGTGCCGTCCGGGCGCAGGACGCGCAGCGCGGAGTGCATGGCGTCGCCGTGCTCGGTGTGCTCGATCGCGATGAGCGAGCCGTCGTGGGAGAGGTCGCCCACGCCCGCCGACTCGCGGTGGCGGTACAGCTCGAACGGGGGCTCGCCGACGCGGGCCACGTGGATCGTGGTGCCGTCCTCGTCGGTGGAGCGGCCCACGACCGCCGTGCGGCCGTCGCGGCCCAGGGCCAGGCCCGCGGGGTAGGAGGGGTCCAGGCCGGGGGTGGCCAGCTCGTCCTCGCCGCCCTCGAAGGGCTGGCGGCGCCAGACGCCGAACTCGTCGCCGTCCTTGTCGTCGAACCACCAGATCCAGGCGCCGTCCGGGGAGAGCACGCCGTCCGTGGTGCCGTTCGCCCGGTTCGTCGCCTGGCGGCGCTCGCCCGTCGACCGGTCCCACGCGTACAGCTCGTACGTCCCCGTCGCGTTCGACACGAACAGGGAGCGGTCCGGCGCGTCCTCGGCCCAGTCGGGCAGCGACACACGGGGCGCCCTGAAGCGCCTCTCCCAGTCCGGCGTCTCCTCGTGCCGCTGCGGCGCGGCGGACCCCTTGCTCTCAGTCATGGCCCCATACTGCCTGCTCGGAGCGACAAGTAATCCCCGCGGCCCCCAGCCTGTGGACAACTTTGCCCACGACCCGCCGTTCGTCCACACCCCGCGGGCCGCCGCACCGCGCTTGCCCCGTACCGTTGAGGGCGTGTACCGGTTTCTGCTGAC
Source organism: Streptomyces sp. NPDC088254 (assembly GCF_044740925.1). Taxonomy (NCBI): domain Bacteria; kingdom Bacillati; phylum Actinomycetota; class Actinomycetes; order Kitasatosporales; family Streptomycetaceae; genus Streptomyces; species Streptomyces sp. NPDC088254. Next base: position 175,862 of record NZ_JBIURQ010000002.1, read on the forward strand.
GCCCCGCTGGTGGGGGATCAACGTCTTCGTGCTGCTGGCCGTCCCCTTCTGCGTCTTCATGGGGTCCTGGCAGCTGAGCCGGTTCGAGTCGCGCGTCGACGACCAGCGCACCGCCGAGGCGCAGGTGGCGTCCGCCCGCAAGGAGGCGCCGCGGCCGCTCGCGGAGATGCTGCCCGTGGACAAGGCGACCTCCGGCAAGCGGATCACCGCGACCGGCCGCTACGGCGAACAGCTGCTGGTGCCCGACCGCGAGCTGGACGGCCGGCAGGGCTTCTACGTGCTGACGCTGCTGCGGACCGACGGCGGCAGGGCGCTGCCCGTGGTGCGCGGCTGGCTGCCAGGCGCCGCCGACGCGGCGAAAGCCCCGGCGCCGCCCGCCGGCCAGGTCACCGTCACCGGCGCGCTCCAGGCCTCCGAGACGCCCGGCGACAACGGCGTGAGCGCGCGCGGGGGCCTGCCGGCCGGGCAGACGGCCGCGATCAGCGCGGCCTCCCTGGTCAACCTGGTCCCCTACGACCTGTACGACGCCTGGGTGACCCTCGACACCGCCGCCCCGGGGACGAAGGCGGTGCCGGCGACCGCGCCGGCGGGCACGGGGCTGGACCTGAAGGCGTTCCAGAACCTCGGGTACACCGGCGAGTGGTTCGTGTTCGCCGGGTTCGTGGTGTTCATGTGGTTCCGGCTGGTGCGCCGCGAGGTGGAGTTCGCGCGCGACGCGGCGCTCGGGATCGTCCCGCGGGACCGGGCGTCGGCCGGCGCGGCCCCGGCCGCTCAGGAGGACGCCAGCACGCCCGTCCGGTAGACCGTGCCCGCGCACGCGTTCGCCACCGTCGCCGAGACGGCCGGGCCGCCGCCCTCGGCGGTGTACGTCACCACGACGCTGCCGTCGGCCGCGCCGTCCTCGACGAGCAGCTGCGGGGCCGTGCCCTCGCCGGCACCGGCCGAGGCGGTGCCGCTGTTCTGCTCGCTCGGGCTGGGGTCGGGCGAGGCCGTGCCGCCGCCCGTGTCGCCGCCGGTGCCGCCGCCCGGGCTGGGGCAGGTCTCGGCGGGGACCCAGGCGAACCTCACGTCGTACGCCGCGCCCGGGGCGAGGGTCAGCCCGGAGGCGTAGCGGGAGGGGCCGGGCAGCTGGGGGGCCTGGCCGCCGGCGGCGTACTCGACGACGCTGATCTTCGCGGGGTCGGCGGCGCCCTGGGCGGTGGGCGTCAGGGACACCGCGCCGCCGACGGTGCAGCCGTGGTCGGAGACGTTGACGACGTGGAAGCCGCCGTAGACCACGCCGGTCGCGTCGGGGGCGTCGACGCCGGCGGTGGCGGATCCGAGCTGGGAGGCCGTGCAGGCGGGAGCGGTGGCCTCGCCCGAGGAGGAGGGGCCGGCGCCGGTGGTGGCGCCGGTCGCGCTGCCGGTCTCCTCGTCCTGTTCGTCGCCCTTTCCGGTGTCCTCGTCCTTCTGGCCGGGGCTGCCGTCGGCGGCGTGGGCCGTGCCCGAGGCACCGCCGTCGGGGAGCTTGCTCGCGCCGTCGTCGTCCTGGGTGCGGGAGGCCTGGCCGGCGATGGCGGGGTTGGCCTCGGAGTCGTCGGAGTTCGACACGTGCAGGGCGGCCGGGACGGCGGTGACGACGAAGAGTGCGGCGGCGGCGATACCGACGGCGGCCTGCCGCTTGCGGGCCCTGCGGACGGGCACGGCCCGCCGCAGGTGGTCCAGCGCCCCGTCGCGCGGTTCCATCTCCTGGACCGCCTGGTGGAGCAAGCGGCGCAGTGCCAGCTCGTCCGAGTCGAGCCCGTCGGGGCCCTGGTCGTCGAGGTGGTGGTTCACGGTTGCGTTCCCAGCGTGCGATTGCTTCGGCTGTTGCGTGTGCGGCCGCCCGTGCGGCGGCCGGGCCGGCTCGTCCTGCCGCCCGGTCGACGCGTCCGGCTCGTGCCGCCGGTGTGGGTCCGGCTCCCCCTGGCCGCTCACGCCGGCTCCTCCATGGCGACGCGCAGGGCGGCGATGCCGCGGGAGCCGTAGGCCTTGACGGAGCCCAGCGATATCCCGAGGGTCTCGGCGACCTGCGCCTCGGTCATGTCGGCGAAGTAGCGCAGCACCAGCACCTCGCGCTGGCGGCGCTGGAGGCCCTTCATCGCCTTGATGAGAGAGTCGCGCTCCAGCTGGTCGTACGCGCCCTCCTCGGCGCTGGCCATGTCCGGCATCGGCTTGGACAGCAGCTTCAGTCCGAGGATGCGGCGGCGCAGGGCGGAGCGGGAGAGGTTGACGACCGTCTGGCGCAGATAGGCCAGGGTCTTCTCCGGGTCGCGGACGCGTTTGCGCGCGGAGTGGACGCGGATGAAGGCCTCCTGGACGACGTCCTCGCAGGAGGCGGTGTCGTCGAGGAGGAGGGCGGCGAGACCGAGCAGGGAGCGGTAGTGGGCCCGGTAGGTCTCGGTGAGGTGGTCGACGGTGGTGCCCGCGGCCGCGGCGCCCGCGACGGCCTCGGAGTACTCGACGCCCCCCTGGGGTCCGGGCGGGCCGGGGACGGGGGCGGGCCGCGCTGCGGGCATGGGCGCGATCACCGGCATGCCGCCGCGCCCGCCGGGCGGGCGGGGGCGCAGGACGGCGCGGGGCGGTCGCAGGACCGCGGCGCGCGCCGCCACAGGGAAGTCGAGTACCTCTGCCACGTCAGTTGGACACGCTCGTGCCCTCGATGGTTGTACGCCCCGGCCACGGCATCAGGGTGTGTTTCCCCCGTCGGCGTCCCGCACCCGCGTCGCCCACCCGGCAGCACCCCTGACGGCGTCTCACATGCCCTCATGCGTCCCGCTCTTCCCGTATATCCCATATGAACGGGCGTCCCCACGCCCTGATCACGGCGTCCCCACGCCGGGACCACACACCCACACCCCTGAGGGGTCACAGCCACGCACCCGGAAGGGTGATCGCAAAGACGCTCCCCGCCCCCCGCTCGGTTGCGGGGGACGGGGAGGGAAATCGTCTTTTTCCATCCTCAGCGGCAAAGGTGCCCGGTACAAGTGATCCTGACCGTCGACCGGATCACATCCGCGCCGACAAATGCTATCGACCCGTCAAGCTCTGGCCAGCACTTTTCCGTCCATGCCGGTGTCTCAGGACAGTTCCGCGGCCACCAGTTCCGCGATCTGCACCGTGTTGAGGGCGGCTCCCTTGCGCAGGTTGTCCCCGCACACGAAGAGCTCCAGGGCCGTGGGGTCGTCCAGCGCCCTGCGCACCCGGCCCACCCAGGTCGGGTCGGTGCCCACCACGTCGGCGGGCGTGGGGAACTCCCCGGCGGCCGGGTTGTCGCACAGCACCACGCCGGGCGCGGTGGCGAGGATCTCGCGCGCGCGGTCGACGGTGACCTCGTCCTGGAAGCGGGCGTGCACGGTGAGGGAGTGCACCGTGACCACCGGCACCCGCACACAGGTCACCGCGACGGGCAGCTTCGGCAGGCCGAGGATCTTGCGGGACTCCTCCCGCACCTTCATCTCCTCCGAGGACCAGCCGTCCTCACGCAGCGATCCCGCCCACGGCACCACGTTCAGCGCGACCGGCTCCGGGAACGGCCCCCTCAGATCGCCCACGGCCCGCCGTACGTCACCGGGGCTGGTGCCCAGTTCCGTGCCGGCCACCAGGGACAGTTGCTGCCGCAGCGCCTCCACGCCGGCCCGGCCCGCCCCGCTGACCGCCTGGTACGACGACACCACCAGCTCGCGCAGCCCGAACTCGGCGTGCAGCGCGCCCAGCGCGACGATCATCGACAGGGTCGTGCAGTTGGGGTTGGACACGATCCCGCGCGGCCGGGCCCGCACCGCGTGCGGGTTGACCTCGGGGACGACCAGGGGCACCTCCGGGTCCATCCGGAAGGCCCCGGAGTTGTCGACCACGACCGCGCCCCTGGCGGCGGCGACAGGCGCCCACCGCTCGGCGACCTCGTCCGGCACGTCGAACATCGCGACGTCGACGCCGTCGAAGGCCTCCTCGGTGAGCGCCGCCACCTCGACCAGCTCACCGCGCACGGCCAGCTTGCGGCCGGCCGAGCGCGGCGAGGCGATCAGACGGATCTCGCCCCAGACGTCGGCGCGCTGGGACAGGATCTGCAGCATGACCGTGCCCACGGCGCCGGTCGCTCCCACGACCGCCAGCGTCGGGCGCGCGGTCGCGCGAAGGACCGTCATCAGCGTCCGGTGCCTCCGTAGACGACGGCCTCGTCGCTGTCGGAGTCCAGACCGAAGGCGCTGTGCACGGCGCGCACGGCCTCCGGCACGTCGTCGGCGCGGGTGACGACCGAGATGCGGATCTCGGAGGTCGAGATGAGCTCGATGTTGACGCCCGCGTCGGACAGCGCCTTGAAGAAGTCGGCCGTGACGCCCGGGTTGGTCTTCATGCCGGCGCCGACCAGGGAGATCTTGCCGATCTGGTCGTCGTAGCGCAGCGAGTCGAAGCCGATGCCGGCCTTGCTCTTCTCCAGGGCGTCGATGGCCTTGCGGCCCTCGGCCTTGGGGAGGGTGAAGGAGATGTCGGTCAGGCCCGTGGAGGCGGCCGACACGTTCTGCACGATCATGTCGATGTTGATCTCGGCGTCGGAGATCGCGCGGAAGATGGCCGCGGCCTCGCCCGGCCTGTCCGGGACGCCGACGACCGTGACCTTGGCCTCGGAGGTGTCGTGCGCGACACCGGAGATGATGGCCTGCTCCACCTGCTTTTCCCCTTGCTGCTGTGTCTTCCGGTCGACCGGCTCGCTGCTGACCCACGTGCCCGGGAGTCCGCTGAAGGACGAGCGGACGTGGATCGGGATGTTGTACCGGCGGGCGTACTCCACACAGCGGTGGAGCAGCACCTTGGAGCCGGACGCCGCCAGTTCGAGCATGTCCTCGAAGGCGATCCAGTCGATCTTCCGCGCCTTCTTGACCACGCGCGGGTCGGCGGTGAACACGCCGTCGACGTCGGTGTAGATCTCGCACACCTCGGCGTCGAGAGCGGCCGCGAGGGCCACAGCGGTGGTGTCGGAGCCACCGCGGCCGAGGGTGGTGATGTCCTTGCTGTCCTGGCTGACACCCTGGAACCCGGCGACGATGGCGATGTTGCCCGCGTCGAGCGAGTCACGGATCCGGCCCGGGGTCACGTCGATGATCCGGGCTTTGTTGTGGACCGAGTCGGTGATGACACCTGCCTGGCTGCCGGTGAACGACTGGGCGCTGTGGCCCAGGTTCTTGATCGCCATGGCCAGCAGGGCCATCGAGATCCGCTCTCCGGCGGTCAGCAGCATGTCGAGCTCGCGTCCGGCAGGGATCGGGGATACCTGCTCGGCGAGATCGATCAGCTCGTCCGTCGTGTCGCCCATCGCGGAAACCACGGCCACCACCTGGTGGCCGTTCTTCTTGGCTTCCACGATCCGCTTGGCGACGCGCTTGATGCCCTCGGCATCGGCTACGGAGGAGCCTCCGTACTTCTGCACGACAAGGCCCACGTGCGCTCCTCGCTCACTTTGTCTCTGTCCGCACATACACCCTCGTACTGCGGGTCGGCTCAGTTTAACGAGCGTCCGTATGCGGCCCCCCTGGTATCGCATGGTGAGACACCGCGAGGCCGGGGCCGGTCGCCCGTCAGGACCACCCCTGCCCACTCAAGACGAAGTGATAGCTGTGAATTAAGTATCAAGCAGTTTGGGGGGCCGCCGGAAGGCTACTCAGGGCAGGTTGTGGGCGTCGCCCACGGGCTGTTCGGCGGGCCGAGGCGGTCAGGGCAGGCCGAGGCGGTCGCCGATCTCCTCCGCCATGACCCGGCCCGCCTCGACCTCCAGGACGTCGTCGCCCATGTCCTGGTCGGTGTCCAGGCCGTTCAGCTCCTCCAGCGGCTGGTCGAGACGGACGTGGGCGAGGATCGAGTGCAGGGCGCGCAGGGTCGCCGAGGCCGTGGAGCCCCAGTTGGAGAAGTAGGAGAACTGCCACCACCACAGCGCCTCCGTGGTGCGGCCGGCGCGGTAGTGCGCCATGCCGTGGCGCAGGTCGGTGATGACGTCGGTGAGGTCGTCGGAGATCCGGGCCGGCACCGGGGCCTTGCGGGGCTCGTAGGGGTCGAAGACCTCGGAGTAGACGTCCACCGGGTCCAGGAGACGGGCCAGGTTCTCGCGCAGCTCGTCGACGTCCGGCTCCGGGCCGGGATCGGGCTCGTAGCGCTCGTCGGGGACGATGTCCTCGTGGGCGCCGAGGCGGCCGCCGGCCAGCAGCAGCTGGGAGACCTCCAGCAGGAGGAAGGGCACGGCCGAGGCCGGCTCGTCGCCCTTGGCGACCTCGGTGACCGCGACCAGGAAGCTCTCGACCTGGTCCGCGATCTGGACCGCGAAGTCGTCCGGGTTCTGGCCGGTCGCGTGCAGCGTGGCGTCAGACATCTAGGAGTCGTCTCCCCTCGAAGGCGCGGCCGAGGGTCACCTCGTCCGCGTATTCCAGGTCACCGCCCACCGGGAGGCCGCTGGCGAGGCGGGTGACCTTCAGGCCTATGGGCTTGATCATGCGGGCGAGGTAGGTGGCCGTCGCCTCGCCTTCGAGATTCGGGTCGGTGGCGAGGATCAGCTCGGTCACCGTGCCGTCCGCGAGGCGGGCCAGCAGCTCCCGGATGCGCAGGTCGTCCGGGCCGACGCCCTCGATGGGGCTGATCGCGCCGCCGAGGACGTGGTAGCGACCCCGGAACTCCCGGGTCCGCTCGATGGCGACCACGTCCTTCGGCTCCTCCACCACGCAGATGACGGCCGGGTCGCGGCGCGGGTCACGGCAGATGCCGCACTGCTCCTCCTGCGCGACGTTCCCGCAGACGGCGCAGAAGCGGACCTTGGCCTTGACCTCCATCAGGGCCTGCGCGAGACGCCGTACGTCCGTGGGCTCCGCCTGGAGGATGTGGAAGGCGATCCGCTGCGCGCTCTTGGGACCGACGCCGGGCAACCGCCCCAGCTCGTCGATGAGGTCCTGGACCACGCCTTCGTACAACGGACTGCCGTCCTTCCTGGATTCCCTGCGGTACGTACGGTAGTTGGCCGCCGCCCTTCCTAGGAAGGAGGTGCGGCCATGAGGGTCAGAAGGGCAGGCCGGGGATGCCGCTGCCGCCCCCCAGGCCCTGGGCCAGCGGGCCCAGCTTCTGCTGCTGGAGGGTCTGCGCGTTCTCGTTGGCCGCGTGGACGGCGGCGACGATCAGGTCGGCGAGCGTCTCGGTGTCCTCCGGGTCCACCGCCTTCGGGTCGATCTTCAGCGCGCGCAGTTCGCCGGCGCCGGTGACGGTGGCGTGCACCAGGCCGCCGCCCGCCTGGCCGTCGACCTCCGTGGCCGCCAGCTCCTCCTGGGCCTGGGCCAGGTCCTGCTGCATCTTCTGGGCCTGCTGGAGCAGCTGCTGCATGTTGGGCTGGCCACCACCGGGAATCACGATCAGCTCCTGTGTCGTACGGCTGTCACGGGGGTCTCCCGCTGTCCTCGGGCGGGAAATCCCGCTCGGCACGAGCCTACGTGGTCTGTGCGGGTGTCGCCCCAGCACTCTTTCGAGTGACTCACGGGTGTGGCCTCTACCTGATCAAGGCCTACTTCCGGGCGGAAAAGCGACGAAACCTTCCTCTTCGGCACCGGCCGGACGGTAGGAAAGGGGCCTGGATCACGGGAACAGCAGGGATCAGTAGGGAGTGCCGGGTGGGTCAGCAGCCAGAGAGGCAGCCCGAGGGCCCGCCCCAGGACGGACGGGGCGACGGGGCGGCCGGGCTGCGGCCGGGCGATCTGACCGGGCGGGCCTTCCCGCTCGGGAACTGGGGCGAACCCGCCGAGCGCCTCGACGAGCTGTACCGATGGGTGGAGCGGGGCGCGCTGGAGACGGCGTCCTGGTACCTCGCCGACCGGGTCTGGAAGCGGCGGAGCGCGCGGGTGCTGCGGAGTGGGGCCGCGGCGGGCGCGGCGGCCGGGGCGGCGCTGCCGCTGCTGGAGGTCACCGGGGCGCTGGGCGGGGCCGCCCGCTGGGGATACCTGGCGCTGCTGCTGGCGGCGGCGTGCGCCGGGGCGGACCGGTTCTTCGGGGTGACGGCGGGGTGGATGCGGGACGTGGCGACCGCGCAGGCCGTGCAGCGACGGCTCCAGGCACTTCAGTTCGACTGGGCGTCGGAGAGCGTGCGCGAGGTGCTGGGGCCCGCCGAGGGGACGGCCGCCGAGGCCGCCGAGCGGTGCCTTGCGGTGCTGCGGCGGTTCTGTGAGGACGTCACGGAGCTGGTGCGGGTGGAGACGGCGGAGTGGATGGTGGAGTTCCGGACGGGGGTGGCGCCGATGGGGATCCAAACCTCGTCCTTTGGAGGGGCGCGCGGGGAAGCGGGGGGCGGGCACGGTCGTTCCGCGCTTCCGCCGGGGGCGGCCGCCCGGCCGAACATGCCCCGGCAGCGACCGCCCGAGCCGCGCTGAGGCGGCCGGCGGTTCTCAGCCGGCGCGGGTGTACGTCAGCTTCTCGCCGGTGCTGCGGTTGAGGCGTTGCAGCCGGCCGTCGGGGAGGAGGGTGACCTCGGTGGCGGCGCCGGGGGTGCAGGAGGAGAGCGGCTCTCCCGTGGTGACCGTGGACGGGCCTATGGCCAACGGGCCGTCGTCCACGGGCTTCCGGGCGAGGTCCGCGGTGAACTCGCAGTGGTAGCCGTCGCCGTCGGCGACCAGCTTGAGGACGTCGTCGCCCACCTGCCCCTGAGTGAGCGTGAGGCGGCGGGAGTTGACGCCGCTCGCGTTGTCGATGGTGGCGGACCAGGTCCCGAGATAGGCCTCGGGGACCGCGCCCTCCCCCGGGCTGGACGAGCCGGACGCGGACGGCGTCACCGTCGGCTCCCCGGACGTCTTGGGGGCTGTCTCGCCCGCTGCGGCCGGGGAGGGGGACGCGCCGGGGCGCGCGTCGGACGTCGCCCCGTCGTCGCCGTCCATCAGCGCGTACACCGAGCCCCCGGCGGCGAGCGCGACCACCGCGGCGACGGTGACGAGCAGTGCGCCGGCGCGGCGGCTGCGGCGGGGCGGCTCCGAGGGGTCGTCGCCGCCGTCGGCGTCGTAGCGGTCCTGGGGGGCGACGGCGGTGGGACCGGGACCGTCGGCGTACGGGTTGTACGGGGCCGGCTGCGGCGGGGGACAGCCGTAGCCGGGCGCGGGGTGGGGGTGCTGCGGCGGGTGACCGTAGGCGGGGTGGGCCGGCACACCGGCCTGACTTCCGGGAGCGGCGCCGACGACACCGGCTGCCCCGGCCCCCGGCTCCGGGGGCCAGCCCCGCTCGCCTCCCGTCCCGGAACCGGACCGACCCTCGGAGCCTTCGGCGGGCACGGTGGGGAGGGGCCCCGGGGGAAGCGGCTCGCTGCGGGGGCCGGTGTGGGCCGGGGGCGTCTCGGGGTTCTCCGTCTCCAGGAGGCGGACCGCGTGCCGGCCCAGCTGCGCCACCAGGGCGCCCGGCAGCCACGGGTCACGGGACCGGCCCTCGGCGACGGTCTCGTCGGCGCGGGTGCGCCGGAGGATCCACTCCAGCGAAGGACGGGCGTCCGGGTCCTTGCGCAGGCAGCCGCGGACGAGGTCGGCGATGCCCTCGGACAGGCCGGTGAGGTCGGGTTCCTCCTCGGCGATGCGGAACATCAGCGCGTGCGCCCCGTTGTCCGCGGTGCCGAAGGGCAGCTTGCCGGTGGCCGCGTAGACGAGGACGGAGCCGAGGCAGAACACGTCGCACGCCGGGGTGATCCGCTCGCCGCGCACCTGCTCCGGCGACATGAACCCGGGCGAGCCGACCACCGCGCCGGTGCGGGTGAGGCCGTCGTCCCCGGCGACCGTCTCCAGCGCCCGCGCCACGCCGAAGTCGATGACGCGGGGCCCCTCGATGGTGACCATCACGTTGGACGGCTTGAGGTCGCGGTGGACGATCCCGGCCGCGTGGATGTTGGCCAGCGCGTGGGCGAGCCCGGCGGCGAGGATGCGCACCGACCGCTCGGGCAGCGGGCCGTGGTCGTGGCCGACGACCTGCTGGAGGCTCGGCCCGGCGACGTACCCGGTGGCGACCCAGGGCACGGCGGCCTCGGTGTCGGCGTCGAGGACGGGCGCCGTCCAGAACCCGCCGACCCGCTGGGCGTTGCGCACCTCCTGGCGGAACCGCGCCCGGAACTCCTCGCGCGCCGCCAGCTCCGGCCGGACCAGCTTCACGGCGACGGTCCGGCCGCGGTCGGAGCGCGCCAGGTAGACCTGGCCCATGCCGCCGGCGCCCAGCCGCGCGAGCAGCCGGTAGCCGCCGATGCGCTGTGGATCCCCCGCGCCCAGCTTCTCCATGGCCGCCCCGCCTCTCCCCCACAGATGTGATCGAGCCGAGGATAATCCGGCCATTCGGGGAGTCGCGGGGGACGGGGCCTACGGTTCCATAACGGGCGGCGGCTCCGGCGTGTCCCCGGGCTCCAGCGCGTCCGGCGCTCCCGGTTCCGGCGCGTCCGGCGTCCCCGGCCCCAGCGCGTCCGGCGCCTTCGGTTCCAGCGCGTCCAGCACCGCGGACAGCCGTTCCAGGACGCGTACGGCCTCGGCGAGCTCGGCCTCCCCGAACGCCTCCGCCAACCGGTCGGCGAAGGCCGCGTGCTGGGGGTCGATGCGGGCCACCGCGGCCCGCCCCCGAGCCGTCGGCGCGAGCAGCTTGGCACGCCGGTGGGCGGGGTTGGGCCGGTACTCGGCGAGGCCCCGGTCGACCAGCAGGTCGGCGACGCGCTGCACGCTCTGCCGCGTGATGCCCATCGCGCGGGCGATCCCCGACACCGGCAGCGGTTCGCCGAGCACCGCTCCGAGAACCTGCCACCAGGCGGCGGTGAGCCCGGACGGCCGGGCCAGCTCCTCGGCCACCGCGAGGAACCGGCCGTTCAGCCGGAAGACGCCGAGCGCGCTCCGGCTGAGCAGGTCCTGTCGTCCGCCGCTCACCGCGCGGCCGCCTTCTCCAGCACGTCGTACGCCTGCGCGTCGGAGTCGTGGAAGAGCCGGTACCAGGCGTCCAGCACCTCCCCCTCGTACACGCCGAGCAGACCGAGGATCTCGCGGGCGAAGGCGACGGGTTCGGTGGGCCCGGCGGTGATCAGTCCCCGGTCGGTGACAGCGTCCGCGTCGGTGTAGTGCTCGCCGCCGCCGTAACCGGTCGCGGCGAGGTAGAAGGAGACGGCGCTGGTGTGGGCCCGGTCGTCGAGCAGGCCCTCGCGGGCGAGTCCGGCGGTGGCGCCGCAGATCGCGGCGACGGGCGTGCCGGCGTCCAGGAAGGCGCGGGCGGCGCGGGCGAAGGGCGCGAGGTCCTGCGAGGTGTCCCACAGGTCGGCGCCCGGCAGGATCAGCAGCGCGCTGTCCTCGGGGCGGAGGTCGGCCAGGGCCAGGTCGGGCTGGATCCGCAGGCCGCCGACGCTTCTGACGGGTGCCGTGGACGGGCCGACCGTGCGCACCGGGTGGCCGGCGCGGGCGAGGTACGCCGTCGCGTGTCCCGTCTCCCAGTCGGCGAGGGTGTCGTAGACGGCGAGGTGCACGGGCTTGCGGGCGGGGGCGCTCATGAGTCCTCCTCGGGGCGGCCTGACGAAGTCATGACAGCATGCTGGCCAATAGGCAGCATGCTGTCAAGCATGGTTCCGGCCGCCCCGACGCCCGACAACCTGTCGCGGAAACCCTCACTCCGCAGACAGGACGCCGATACCGATTCCGCATCCCGGACATTTACGCTCACCCGCATGACCCCTCAGCCCCACCCCCAGGCCGGCGCCGCCGTGAAGGCCGCGGACCGCGCGCACGTCTTCCACTCCTGGTCCGCCCAGGAGCTCATCGACCCGCTCGCCGTGGCCGGCGCCCAGGGGTCGTACTTCTGGGACTACGACGGCAACCGCTACCTCGACCTCAGCAGCGGGCTCGTCTACACCAACATCGGCTACCAGCACCCGAAGGTCGTCGCCGCGATACAGGAGCAGGCCGCGAAGCTCACCACCTTCGCGCCCGCCTTCGCCATCGAGGCCCGCTCCGAGGCGGCCCGGCTGATCGCCGAGCGCACCCCCGGCGACCTCGACAAGATCTTCTTCACCAACGGCGGCGCCGACGCCGTCGAGCACGCCGTCCGCATGGCCCGGCTGCACACCGGCCGCGCCAAGGTGCTCTCGGCGTACCGCTCGTACCACGGCGGCACCCAGCAGGCCGTCAACATCACCGGCGACCCCCGCCGCTGGGCCTCCGACAGCGCCTCCGCCGGCGTCGTGCACTTCTGGGCGCCGTACCTGTACCGCTCCCGCTTCTACGCCGAGACCGAGGAGCAGGAGTGCGCCCGGGCGCTGGAGCACCTGGAGACGACGATCGCCTTCGAGGGGCCCGGCACCGTCGCCGCGATCGTCCTGGAGACCATCCCGGGCACCGCCGGCATCATGGTCCCGCCGCCCGGCTACCTGGCCGGGGTGCGCGAACTCTGCGACCGGCACGGCATCGTCTTCGTCCTCGACGAGGTCATGGCCGGGTTCGGACGCACCGGCGAGTGGTTCGCCGCCGACCTGTTCGACGTCACGCCCGACCTGATGACCTTCGCCAAGGGCGTGAACTCCGGCTATGTGCCGCTCGGCGGTGTGGCCATCTCCGGCGCCATCGCGGAGACCTTCGGCAAGCGGCCCTACCCGGGCGGCCTGACCTACTCCGGGCACCCGCTGGCCTGCGCCGCCGCCGTCGCCACGATCGAGGTGATGGCCGAGGAGGGCGTCGTCGACAACGCCAGGCGCCTGGGCGAGAGCGTCGTGGAGCCCGGCCTGCGGCAGCTCGCCGAACGCCACCCCAGCGTGGGCGAGGTGCGCGGCGCCGGCATGTTCTGGGCGATCGAGCTGGTGCGCGACCGCGAGACCCGCGAGCCGCTGGTCCCCTACAACGCCTCCGGCGAGGCCAACGCGCCGATGCTCGCCTTCGCCTCCGCCGCGAAGAAGGCCGGCGTGTGGCCGTTCGTGAACATGAACCGCACCCACTTCGTGCCGCCCTGCAACGCGAGCGAAGCCGAGCTGAAGGAGGGCCTGGCGGCGCTGGACACGGCGCTGTCGGCGGCCGACGAGCACACCGTGTAGGGACACCGCTCGCCGGCCGGGCGGCGGACGGCGAGAACCGTCCGCGCACCGGATCCCGAACGCGTCGAACGCGTAAGGTGGCGTGCTCGTATTGGAGTACGAGCGAGGCGTACGAGCACGCCACCGCACCGCGACGAGGGAGACGCCCCGACCATGCCCGGCAGCAGCGGCACCGGCGCCGTGACCCGCAGCACCCTGCGGCAGCAGATCGCCGACGCGCTTCGCGACGAGGTGCTGGCGGGCCGGCTCCAGCCGGGCCAGGAGTTCACGGTGAAGGAGATAGCCGAGCAGTACGGCGTCTCCGCCACCCCGGTCCGCGAAGCACTCGTGGACCTGTCGGCGCAGGGCCTGCTGGAGGCCGACCAGCACCGCGGTTTCCGCGTCCACGAGTATTCCGTCGAGGACTTCCGCGGCATGATCGAGGCGCGCAGCCTGATCATCGAGGGCATGTTCCTCGCCCTGGACGAGGGCCGCCAGGGCTTCAAGAACCCCGAGGACCCGCGCATAGCCGCCGCCGTCGCGGGCGTGCGCCGCCGCGGCGAGGAGGCCCAGCGCGCCGCCGCCGCCGGCGACCTCACCGTCCTCATCGGCTACGACCTGCGCTTCTGGCGCGAGCTCAGCTCACTGTTCGGCAACCCCTATCTCGCCGACTTCCTGCACCGGCTGCGGCTGCAGTCCTGGGTGTGCCTGGTGCAGCATCTGCGGCGGCTCAGCGAACTCCGCGGCCACCTGTGGGCCGGACACAGGGAACTGGTCGACGCCCTGTATCACCGCGACACCACCGCCGCCCGCTCACTCCTCGACGCCTACAACGCCCACTCGGTCGCCCTGATCGAGCGGCTGGCCGCCCGATGAGGGGAACGGCCCCGGGCGGCACGAGGGAGACGTACTCCTCGCGAGCGGTCGTCGACCTCTCCGTCGTCATCCCCGCCTACAACGAGGAACGCCGGCTGGGCCCCACCCTCGACGCCGTGACGCGCTACCTCCGGGCGACCGCACACCGCCGGGGCGCCTGGGAGATCGTCATCGCCGACGACGGCTCCACCGACGCCACCCGCGAGATCGTCACCCTGCGCCGCGACCCGCAGCTGCGGCTCGTCACCAGCCCCCGCAACCGCGGCAAGGGCGCGGCCCTGCGCCTCGGCGTCGCCGCGAGCCGGGGCCGCCGCGTCCTGGTCACCGACGCCGACCTCGCCGCGCCCGTCGAGGAGCTGGAGCGCCTGGACCGGGCGCTCGCCCAGGGACACGCGGCCGCCGTCGGCTCCCGCGCCGTGCCGGGCGCGACGCTGGGCGACCGCCAGCACCGTTTCCGCGAGTTCCTCGGCGCCGCCGGGAACCTGCTCATCCGCGCGACCACCCTGCGCGGGATACGCGACACCCAGTGCGGGTTCAAGCTGTTCGACGGCGACAAGGCGCGCGCCGCGTTCGCCGCCTCCCGGATGGACGGCTGGGCCATCGACGTGGAAGTCCTGAGGCACTTCCATCTCTCCGGCTGGCCGGTCGCCGAGGTACCCGTGCACTGGTCGCACCAGCACGGCTCCAAGGTCCGCCCGCTCGATTACCCGCGGGTGCTGCGCGACCTCGTCCGCATCCGTGTCCGCCTGCCGGGGCTCGCCGACATGTTCGCCGCGGCGCTCTTCCTGGCCATGGCCGTCGCGCTGTACTCCGGGCGCTTCTTCGACCCCGCCCGCCGCTACCTCACCGACTCGCTCCAGGACCAGAACCAGTGGGAATGGTTCTTCGCGGTGACCGCCGACAACGTGGCCCGTCTGCGCAACCCGTTCTTCAGTGATCTGCAGGGCGCCCCCGAGGGCGTGAACCTGATGGCCAACACCGCCATGCCCGGCCTGTCGGTGCCGCTCACCCCGCTCACCCTGCTGCTCGGCCCGGCCGTCACCCTCAACCTGGTGATGACCCTGGGCCTGGCCGCCACCGCCGGCGCCTGGTACTGGCTCATCGTGCGCCGGCTCGTCCGCCAGCGCGGGGCCGCGTTCGCCGGAGCCACCCTGGCCGCCTTCGCCCCGCCGATGGTCAGCCACGCCAACGCGCACCCCAACTTCGTCGTCCTGTTCATGATCCCGCTGATCATCGACCGGGCACTGCGGCTGTGCGAGACGGGCGGCCGGCGCACCCGGGACGCGGTGATCCTCGGCCTGATGACGGCCTACCAGCTCTTCCTCGGCGAGGAGGCGCTGCTGCTGGCCGCCCTCGGCATGCTGGTCTTCGCCCTCGCCTACGCCGCCGTACGCCCCGACGTGGCCCGCCTGGCCGCACGCCCGCTGCTCGGCGGCCTCGCGGTGGCCGCCGCCGTCTGCCTGCCGCTCGTCGTCTACCCGCTGGCGTGGCAGTTCTCCGGACCGCAGAGCTACACGCACCTCGAGCACGGGCCCGCCGCCGCCAACTCCGTGCGGGCCCTGCTCACCTTCGCCGAACGCTCCCTGATCGCCGGGGACGCCGACCGCGCCGCCGCGCTCTCCCTCAACCCCACCGAACAGAACGCGTTCTACGGCTGGCCCCTGCTCCTGTTCGCCCTCGCCGTCACGGTACGGCTGTGGCGGCAGCCGGCGGCCCGCGCGCTGGCCTGCACTGCGGCCGTCGCCGCGGTCCTCTCCCTGGGCCCGCGCATCCACGTCCCGCTCAGCGGCGCGGAGATCCCCGGCCCCTGGGCCCCGCTCGCCGGCCTCCCGCTCCTCGAATCGGTCATCGTCAGCCGGGTCGCGCTGATCTGCGCACCCGCCCTCGGCATGCTCCTCGCGCTCGCCGTCGGCCGGCTGGCCACGGCCCGCTCCCTGGGCACGCAGTACGTCGGCCTGCTGGCCGTCTGCCTCGCCCTGCTGCCCCTGGTCCCGGCCCCGCTGAAGTCCGCACCGCGCGCCGCGACACCCGCCTTCTTCACCGACGGCTCCTGGAAGCCGTACGTCAGCCCCGGCGAGACCCTGGTCCCGGTGCCGCTGCCCGACCCGCAGGCCGCCGAGGCCCTGCACTGGCAGACCGAGGCCGGCCTCGGCTTCCGCATGCCGGGCGGCTACTTCAACGGCCCCTACGGCGACGGCGACCGCAGCGGCGTCTACGGCGTCCCGCTGAACTTCACGGCGAGCCTGCTCAAGGACGTGCGGGACACCGGCGTCGCCCAGGTGATCGACGACCGCGCCCGCGCCGAGGCCCGGCAGGACCTCGCCCACTGGAAGGCGGGCGCGCTGGTGCTCGTCCCGCAGCCGCGCGACGCGGTGCTGCGGGCCACGGTGGACAAGCTGGTGGGCCGGCCCGCGCAGTGGGTGGACGGCGTGTGGGTATGGGACCTGCACGGAGGGAGCTGACGCAGACCGGACCGACTACCCTTCGCAGACCGGGAAGTAGACGAGACCGACGACGAACCCGTTAGGTGAGGAGCCCTCTTTGGCCTGTGACCTGTGGCTGGTACCCCTCGTCGACGTGTTGTGCCACACCCCTGACAACCCGTTCGCGGAGGAGCTCGCGCAGTACAACAAGGTGCTGGGCGAGGCGGGCCTCCCGCCCGTGCCGGTCTACCAGTACATGCCGGGACTGTCCGGGGACGTCGCCCCGGTGGCAGGCTTCGACTACGACGCCCTGCACTTCCTGCGCCGCGCCTATCTGCTCCAGGTGTGCGGCCTGCCCGTGACCCCCGTCGACGCGCTCGGCGGCGACTACGAACAGCTCCTGGAGATGTTCGAGGCCACGGCCCAGCAGTCCCACCTGGTCTGGCACTACGACCACGCGGGCGCGTACGTCCCCGTCGACTTCCCGCAGCCGCTGTCCAACGACGAACTCCTCGCCGGGGGCGGCCCGTTGGGCTCCGCCCAGTCCCTGTTGCGGGAGCTGGAGAAGGTGGCCCCGTCGATCGGCATCGACCCCGCCAACCCGCCGGCCGCGCCGCAGCCGCCCTCGGCTCCGACCGAGCTGGAGGAGCCCGCCGTGCCGGCGCCGTACGACCCGAGCCCCTTCGCCCGTGAACGGCACGTGTGGCTCGGGCTGCACGCGGCGGCGACGCGGAGCCTCGCCCAGGGGTCGATGATCGTCTTCAGCTGAGCAGGTCCTCCAGTTCCGCGGCGAAGAGCAGCGCGGGGTCGAGACCCATGCCGGTGAAGTGGCCCGCCAACTCCAGGGACAGCACGCCGTGCAGGCGGGTCCAGAAGGCCGTCGCGCGATGGAGGGCGGCGGGCGGGGCGGGGTGGCCGGCCGCCCAGTCGCGGTGGTCGGCGAGATGCTCGTCGAAGGGCGTCGCCGGCCCGGACTGCGGCAGTGCGGCGCACGCGTCGAGCAGGACGGCCATGATCTCGGACGCGATCACGGTGATGTCGTCGGGCGCGTGATAGCCGGGGACGGGCGTGCCGTAGACGAGGAAGTACCGCTGAGGGTCGGCGAGGGCCCAGCCGCGCAGGGCGTGCGCGAGCGTCGCCAGAGCGGGCTCACCGGGCTCCCCGGGCCTGCGCGGCCGAGCGGGTCCGGCGGTCTCACGGGTCGCCGCTGCATCTGCGAGTTCGGCGGTGTCGGCGATCCCGGTGACCTCGGCCGTACTGGTGACCTCGGCGGGCTCCGCCGCCGCGACGGCGGCCGCCGCGTGGAAGGTGTCGGCGAGGCTGCGGTACGCGTCCCTGATCAACTCGGTGATCAACTCGTCGCGGCTGCCGAAGTAGCGATACAGCGCGGGCCCGCTCATCCCCATCTTCTTGGCGATCGCGTTGAGGGAGAGCGCCCCCGCCGCGGCGATCTGCTCCCACGCCCGTTCCTTGACTTCCGCGCGCACCTGGGCCCGGTAGCGCTCACGCGGACTCTTCGCGTTCTCCGTGTCCACCATGCGTTAGAGGCTATCACTGACGTTATTGACACTCCCTTTCGCAATGGGTTAGAACTTCTAACGAACGCGAGGCCGGCTAGCGGTCGAGCGACCAGCGCGGTGGAGGCCGTCATGAACGCCGAAGGACTCGTCGAGGTCGTCCTGCCGGGCAAGGTGGAGCCCGAGGGGCTCCAGGTCCGGCACGGGGCCGTCCCCGCCCCGGGGCGCGGGCAGGTCGTGATCCGGATGGAGGCGACCGGCGTCTCCTTCGCCGAGCAGCAGATGCGCCGCGGCCGGTACTACGACCAGCCGCCGTTCCCCTTCGTCCCCGGCTACGACCTCGTCGGCGTCGTCACCGCGACCGGCGAGGGCGTCGACCCCCACCTCGCCGGCGCCCGGGTGGCCGCGCTGGTCAAGGTCGGCGGCTGGGCCAGCCATGTGGTCGTCGACGCGGCGGACACGGTGCCCGTGCCCGCAGGCGTCGGCGCGGCGGAGGCGGAGACCCTGGTCGTCAACGGCGTCACCGCCTGGCAGATGCTGCACCGCAAGGCGCGGGTCCGCGCCGGGCAGACCGTCGTCGTGCACGGCGCCAACGGCGGCGTCGGCTCGGTCCTGGTCCAACTGGCCCTGGCCGCCGGCGCGAGGGTGATCGGCACCGCGTCCGCGCGCCACCACGACGCGCTGCGCGAGCAGGGCGTGACCCCCGTCGACTACCGCGCCGAGGACATGGCCGCGCGGATCCGCGCCCTCGCCCCCGGCGGGGTGGACGCCGTGTTCGACCACGTCGGCGGACCCGGCATCGTCGACTCCTGGCGGCTGCTGGCCCCCGGGGGCACGCTCGTCTCCTACGGCAGCGCCTCCACCCGGGACGCGGCGGGCTCGAAGCAGACGCCGGTGCTCAAGCTGCTGGGCCGGGTGTGGCTGTGGAACGCGCTCCCCAACCGCCGCCGCGCGTACTTCTTCAACGTCTGGGCCGGGCGGGCCCTCTCCGAGACCCGGTTCCGGGCCCGGCTGCGCGCCGACCTCACCGAGGTCTTCGCGGCGCTCCAGCGCGGGGAGATCACCCCGCGGATCGCTGCCCGCCTCCCCCTCGCCCGCGTGGCCGACGCCCTGCGACTGGCCGAGTCGGGCACGGTCGCCGGGAAGGTCGTTCTCACCCCGTAGCGCCTGCCCCTGACATGCGTGTGCCCCTGGCCGGGGTCGCCGGTCAGGGGCACACGCGTGCTCAAAGGCGGACGATCAGAGGAAGGAGTTGATCTCGATCGTCTCGTCCCGGCCGGGGCCCACGCCGATCGCGGAGATCGGGGCGCCGGACATCTCCTCCAGCGCCTTGACGTAGTTCTGCGCGTTCTTCGGCAGGTCGGAGAACGACTTCGCCTTGGTGATGTCCTCGGACCAGCCCGGGAGGGTCTCGTAGACCGGCTTCGCGTGGTGGAAGTCCGTCTGCGAGTAGGGGAGCTCCTCGACGCGCTTGCCGTCGATCTCGTACGCCACGCAGACCGGGATCTGCTCCCAGCCGGTGAGGACGTCGAGCTTGGTGAGGAAGAAGTCGGTCAGGCCGTTCACGCGGGTCGCGTACCGGGCGATGACCGCGTCGAACCAGCCGCAGCGGCGGTCACGGCCGGTGGTGACGCCCCGCTCGCCGCCGATGCGGCGCAGCGCCTCGCCGTCCTCGTCGAACAGCTCCGTCGGGAACGGGCCGGCGCCGACGCGGGTCGTGTACGCCTTGAGGATGCCGATGACCCGGCTGATCTTCGTCGGGCCGACGCCGGCGCCGGTGCAGGCGCCGCCGGCCGTCGGGTTGCTGGAGGTGACGAAGGGGTACGTGCCGTGGTCGATGTCGAGGAGCGTGCCCTGACCGCCCTCGAACAGGACGACCTTGTCGTCCTCCAGTGCCTGGTTCAGGACCAGGACGGTGTCGGCGACGAACGGCCGGAGCTTCTCCGCGTAGCCCAGCAGCTCCTCGACGACCTGGTCGACGGCGATCGCGCGGCGGTTGTACAGCTTCGTCAGCAGCTGGTTCTTGACGTCGAGCGCCGCCTCCACCTTCTGGGTGAGGATCGACTCGTCGTACAGGTCCTGCACACGGATGCCCACGCGGTTGATCTTGTCGGCGTAGGTGGGGCCGATGCCGCGGCCGGTTGTGCCGATCTTGCGCTTTCCGAGGAAGCGTTCCGTCACCTTGTCGACAGTGACGTTGTACGGGGTGATGATGTGCGCGTTGCCGCTGATCAGCAGCTTCGACGTGTCGACGCCGCGCTCGTTCAGACCGCTCAGCTCGGAGAGCAGGACCGACGGGTCGACGACGACGCCGTTTCCGATGACCGGCGTACAGCCGGGGGACAGGATTCCGGAAGGGAGAAGGTGGAGTGCGTACTTCTGGTCGCCCACGACGACCGTGTGGCCGGCGTTGTTGCCGCCCTGATAGCGCACTACGTAGTCCACAGAGCCACCGAGCAAGTCGGTCGCCTTCCCCTTGCCTTCGTCACCCCACTGAGCACCGAGCAGCACAAGTGCGGGCACGCGCGTACACCCCTTCCGGGTGGGGCATGTCCAGGGTCAGGGGCGTACGCGGAGGCGCGTGCGACCGCGTGCACCACGACCCTCGTCGGTCGTGGTCCCGCGACCGTCACTGGCCGCCGCGCGACCGTCGTCGGCCGCACACCGTCGGACCCGGATGCCCCGGAATAGACGAAGCCCCTGGCGCAATAGCGCAAGGGGCTCTTGCACAAAGATGCTACCCGAGGAAGCGAGGCAGGACCGAGGTGGCGACTATCGCGACGCCGGACCAGCTGCTGGTGATCATCGATCCGGTCGCCCGGAGGACGGACGGAGAGTCCGTACGGATAGCGAAAGACGTGCTCAGCGCGGGTGCGGCGAGTACGAAGGTGTGTCTGCCGGAAGGGCCGGAGGAGTTCGCGCGGGCGCTGGCCCGGCGGGGTTCGCGGCGGCCGGTGGTCGTCGGGGACGACCGGGCGCTGGTCCGCGCGGTGTCGTTGCTGCACCGGCGGCGGGAGCTGGCGGAGTGCGTGCTGTCGGTGGTGCCGGTGGGCGGCATGCTGAGCGTGGCGCACGCCCTGGGGGTGCCCACGGGCGCGGTGGCGGCGGCACGGGCGGCCCTGGACGGGGCGGAACGGCGGCTGGACCTGCTGGTGGACGACAGCGACGGGGTGGTGCTGGGCGCGCTGCGGATACCGCCCGTGCCGGGGAGGGACGGGCGGGGCGGGGTGCCCGGCGGGGGTGGTGCCTCCGGGGGTCCGTATGAGCTTGAGATCGGCGAGGACGGTGCGGGCGGGGTCCGCGTCGGCGGCGGAGCCGGTGGGGGTGGCGGCGCCGGTGCCCGGCCCTGGCCCTGGTTGCGGAGCTGCCAGTCCTTCGTCCGCACCCTGGTCCCCGCTCTGCCCTCTCGCCCCGGGTCGCCCCCTCCCCCGCCGGGACCGGCACGGCTGCGGGTCGAGGTGGACGGGGTGACCCTGGTCGACCTGGACCAGCCGGTGGAGGCCGTCTCGGTGACCGCGGACACCGCCGGCACGGCGATGGTGTGGGTACGGCCCCTGTCGGTCGGCGCTGAGGCGTCCCCCCTGGAGGCCCGCGGCCGCACGGTCACCGTCACCGGCGCGGACTTCCGCTACGGCACGGACGCGACGGTGGCGGGCCCGGTCCGCAGACGCACGTGGGTGGTACGGGAGGGCGCGCTGGGGCTGGTGCTGCCCTCGGGGCGGTGAGGGCGGGGGCGAGGAGCTCTTGAAGGCAAGGGGGAGTCGCCCGGAGGGTCGGGCAGGGACCAGGCGGCTCAGGGACCGAAGGTCCGGTCGCGGTGGGTCCGCCAGCGTTGCATCAGTGCTGCAAGTTCCCCGTCGAGGAACTCGAAGAAGGCGAGGGTCTCGGCCATGCGGCGGCCTGCCGGGGTGCCGGCGCCGAGGCTGGTGACGCCTTCGCGCAAGGACGCCTCCCAGCGTTTGAGGACGGCCTCGCGGTTGGTGAGAGCCTCGTACCACTGGTCGCTGTGCACCCGGTAGCGCTCGCGACGTGAGCCCGGCTCGCGTTCGCGGGAGACCATGTGCTGTTGGGCGAGGTAGCGCACCGCGCCGGAGACCGCGGCCGGGCTGATCCGCAACTGCTCCCCCAGCTCGACGGAGGTCATGGCGCCCTCGTCGCTGGAGAGCAGCGCGGCGAACACCCGGGCGGGCATGCGCTGCATCCCGGCCTCGACGAGCTGCGCCGCGAAGGATTCGACGAACCTGGACACGGCTTCGGCGTCACGCCCGCCCGCGCTGTCGGCCGTCCCGCCCTCCACCGTTTCGCTCGTCCCCGCTTCCGACATGCGCCCGTCCATGGAGTCCATCCTAGTAGGCATTCATACGTTTCCTTATCTTCACAAAATTCTGAACGAAGCGTACGTTCTGAAGCATGACCAAGGTGATCACCGTGGCCGGACTGAACAAGTCCTTCGGCCGCACCCGCGCACTGGACCGCCTCGACCTGGAGGTGGAGGCGGGCGAGGTGCACGGCTTCCTCGGGCCGAACGGCGCGGGCAAGTCCACCGCCATCCGGATCCTGCTCGGCCTGCTGCGCGCCGACTCCGGCACGGCCCGGGTCTTCGGCCTCGACCCGTGGGCGGACGCCGTCGAGGCGCACCGCCGCATCGCCTACGTCCCGGGAGACGTGACGCTCTGGCGGAACCTGTCCGGCGGCGAGGTCATCGACCTGCTGGGGCGGTTGCGCGGGGGCCTGAAGGCGGGGCGGCGCGCCGAACTCACCGAGCGCTTCGAGCTCGACCCGGCCAAGAAGGGCCGCACCTACTCCAAAGGCAACCGGCAGAAGGTGGCACTGATCGCCGCCTTCGCCTCCGATGCCGACCTGCTGATTCTCGACGAGCCGACCTCGGGCCTCGACCCCCTGATGGAGGAGGTCTTCCAGGGGTGCGTCCGGGAGGAACGGGACCGGGGGCGCACGGTCCTGCTGTCGTCGCACATCCTGAGCGAGGTCGAGGAACTCTGCGACCGGGTGAGCATCATCCGCAAGGGCCGGACCGTGGAAAGCGGCTCGCTCGCCGACCTGCGCCATCTGACACGGACCAGCATCACGGCCGAACTCGCCTCTCCGCCCGACGGGTTGGCGCACCTGCCCGGCGTCCACGATCTGGACGTCCGCAGCCGCCGGGTCCGCCTCCAGGTCGACACGGACCGGCTCGACGCCGTGTTGCGGTCGTTGAGCGCTTCCGGCGTCCGGTCGCTGACGTCGACTCCTCCGACGCTGGAGGAACTGTTCCTGCGGCACTACCAGGACGATCCTGAAGAGTCGGCTTCCCGATGACGACGGCGACAGCACATGCGACGGCATCGACCACGAGGGCTCGATTCACCGGGACAGGAACACTGTTGCGGTTCGCGCTCCGTCGCGACCGGGTGCTGATCCCGGTCTGGGTCGGGGTGAACGTCCTGATGGTCCTCACCATGCCGAGGACCCTCGGAAGCCTCTACGGCACCGCCTCGGAACGCACCGACCTGCTGAGGCAGGTGTCGGCCAACTCCTCCCTGCGCGCGCTCGTCGGTCCCGTCTTCGACGACTCCCTCGGCGCCCTCACCGCTTGGCGCGTGGGCCTCTACGCGGGTGTGCTCGCCGCGGTGACGAGCCTGCTGATCGTCGTCCGGCACACCCGGGACGAGGAGGAGAGCGGACGCCTGGAGCTCCTCGCCTCGGGGGCGGTGGGCCGTCGGGCCCCCCTCACGTCGGCGCTGCTGGCGGCGGGCGTCGCCAACGCGGTGCTGGCGGTGCTGGTCACGGCGGGGCTGGCGGGGCACGGGGCGGCCGGGGCGGTGGCCTTCGGACTCGGTCTCGCCGCGGTCGGCATGCTGTTCGCCACCATGGCGGCGATCGCCGCACAGCTCACCGAGAGCGCGCGGCTCGCCCGCGGCTTGACCTCGGCGGTGCTGGGCGCGGCGTTCGTGCTGCGCGCGGCGGGCGACTCCGCCACGGCCGACGGTTCGTCGGTGCTGACCTGGCTCTCCCCGCTCGGGTGGCTGGAGAACCTGCGGGCGTTCGGGAACGAGCGGTGGTGGGTGACGGCTCTGTTCGCGGCGGCGGTCGCCACGCAGGGCGCGATCGCCTACGGCCTCGCGAGCCGCCGGGACGCCGGTCTGAGCTTCCTGCCCACCCGGCCGGGATCGCCCGCGGGACGGCTCGGCACGGCCGGGGCTCTGGCCTGGCGGCTGCAACGGGGGGCCGTTCTCGGCTGGAGCGCCGGATTCTTCCTCGCCGGAGTCGTCTACGGCTCACTCGCGGACGGTGCGGCCGAACTGGTCGGCGACAATGCGCGGGCCCGCGAGATCCTTGAGCGGATGGGCGGCCGGTCCGGCGTGACCGACGCGTTCCTCAGCTCCACGATCGGCGTGCTGGGCCTGATCGCCACGCTGTTCGTGGTCGCCTCGGTGCTGCGGCTGCACGGCGAGGAGACGTCGGGGCGGGCGGACCCCGTGCTGGCGAGCGCCGTGGGGCGACTGCGGTGGGCTGCGGGCCATCTCGCGATCGCCTTCGCAGGCTCCGCACTGATCATGCTCCTCGCCGGCCTGGGTTTCGCCGTGGGCCACGGCCGGCAGACGGGGCCGCTCCTCGGCGCCTGTCTGGTACAGGTGCCCGGGATCTGGGTGATCGGCGCTCTCGCGGTCTTCTTGTACGGCCTCACCCCCCGCCTGGCGCCGGTCGCGTGGGGCGTGGCGGCCGCGACCCTGCTGCTCGGCTGGATCGGTCCCGCTCTGGACGCCCCGCGTCCGATCCTCGACCTCTCCCCCTTCCCCCACCTCCCCAAACTGCCCGGCGCACCGATGCACTGGCCCCCGACATTGGCCCTGGCCCTCATCGCGACGGCCCTGACGGCAGCAGGTCTGGCGGCACTCCGACGCCGGGATCTGACGACGTGAGAGAAGCGCGGGCGGACATGACCGAGCGGGCGGCGCATCGGACCGCCCTGCCCGGTCGCGCGGCGCGAGGCCTGCCCGGACGGCGTGGTCAGCGAGGTGATCAGCCCACCTCCACGCTCAGTCCCTCCAGCCCCCGGATCACGAAGTTCGGTTTGCGGGACGGAGGGGCCGTCGGCCGCAGGGTCGGGGCCTTCTCCAGCAGGGCCGTCATCGAGGCCGCCAGTTCGAGCCGGGCCAGGGGTGCCCCGATGCAGTAGTGGATGCCGGCGCTGAAAGAGATGTGCGGGTTGTCCTTGCGGGTCAGGTCCAGCTTCTCGGGGGCGGCGAACACCTCCGGGTCGTGGTTGGCGGAGCCGAACAGCATCGCGATCTCCGTGCCTCTCGGCAGGACCGTGCCGTCGATCTCGATCTCGTCCAGCACCCACCGCTCGAAGAGCTGCAGCGGGGTGTCGTACCGCATCAACTCCTCCACCGCTGACGGCACCAGGGAGTGGTCCGCGCGCAGGGCGGCCAGCTGGCCCTCGTTGCTGAACAGCGCCCACCAGCCGTTGACCGTGGCGTTCACCGTCGCCTCGTGACCGGCGTTCAGCAGCAGGACGGCGGTGGAGATCATCTCCTGCTCGGTGAGCCGGTCACCCTCGTCGTGCGCCGCGATCAGCCCGGAGATCAGGTCGTCGGCGGGCTCCTCCCGGCGGGCGGCGATCAGCTCCCGCAGGTAGGCGGAGAACTCGACCGACGCCCGGACCGCCCTCGCCGCCGTCTCCTGCGACGGGTTCAGCTCGTACATCCCGCAGATGTCCGCCGACCAGGGGCGCAGCGGGGCCCGATCCGCCTCGGGGATGCCCAGCATCTCGGCGATGACGGCGACCGGCAGCGGCTCGGCGACATCGGTGAGCAGGTCACCGCCGCCCTTCTCGACGAGCGCGTCCACCAGCTCGCCGGCCAGCCCGCGCACATACGGCTTCAGCCGCTCCACGGTCCGCGGCGTGAACGCCTTCGACACCAGACGCCGGATCCTCGTGTGGTCCGGCGGCTCCAGATCGAGCATCCCGTGGTCGTTGAGCGTGTGGAACGGCTCGTGCTCCGCCGGGGGCGCCGTCCGCCCGAAGTCCTCGTGCGTGAACCGGTGCTGATACGTCCGCCCCAGCCGCCGGTCCCGGAGCAGCGCGGACACATCGGCGTGGTGCGGCACGAGCCACTGGTTCGTGGCCTCGAAGTACCGCACACGCCCCTTGGCCCGCAGCTCGGCGTAAGCGGGGTACGGGTCGGCCAGGAACGCCGGGTCCCACGGATCGAAGTCAGCCATGCGGGGACGCTAACCCGGGGCGCCGGGCTCTGACCAGGGGTCTTCCTTGAGATGGTCGATCAACGCGGTGAAGGCGGAGGCGGGGACGTCAAGGGCGGCACGGGCCGGCGCTTTGGAGTCGCGGATGGCTATACGGGGGGGTACGTCCGCGATCTCGACGCAGGTGTCACCGTCGCCGCCCCCGGAGTACGTGGACTTACGCCAGCGCATCACAGCTCCTTTGTCAGGCGGTGGATGAAGTCCCGTGACGCGGCGGGCTCCAGTGACGCTGCTTGCATCCTAAGGAAGAGTGTTCGAAGTTGCTGCAACGCGGCTTCCGCATCGATGAATGCGACGCCGGTGGGAGCGTCACGCAGGCCTGTGTCCAGCCGAGGCACCTGACCCCCTACGTACATCATCGAAATCCCGGCACCGCCGAAGCCGTCCTGGTCGATCGGGATGACTCGCACCGTGGCATGCCCCTGCTCGATCTGATCGAGGATCTGCTGAAGTTGGGCCCGGCAGACACGGCGGTCGGCCACACGGGTACGGAGCGCGAACTCGTGGATCAGCGTCTCGTACGGGGTCGCGTTGTCACCCTCGATGACAGCGCGCCGCCTCATCCGGTGCTCCACCCGTGGCGACAACTCGCTCTCGGGCAGCGCAGGGTGCACGTAGGTAAAGACCGCCCGGGCGTAGTCGGCCGTCTGCAGCAGCCCCGGAACGTACGTGATCACGACCTCGCGCAAAAACGCCGCATGATGCTCCGTCTCGGCGGTGTCCTGGAACGCCGGGGGCAGAACTCCCCGATATTCCTCCCACCACCCACGGGTACGGTCGGTCGCCATCGCCACGAGGGCATCGATCAACGCGCCGTCCGCACAGGCGTAATGAGCCGCCAGGCGCCGCACCCGCTCCTCACTGACACCGGCGAAGCCGAGCTCCATCTGGCTTATCTGTGCCGAGGTCGAATTCAGTAGCCCAGCCACCTCACGTGCCTTCAGACCGGCCGCCTCGCGCAAGCGTCGTAGCTCAGTCCCCAGGCGAACTTGCCGTGCGGTCGCATGACTCCTCAGCGGCATCCACCCTCCTCAAAGCCCTTGTCGGCATGCCTCGTTCGAGCGCAAGACTACGGCAACCAGTTGCATTGGCGACAATTATTGCCCTACCGTCAGTGACGCACCGCACACGCTACGGAAGTGCACCGCTCCGTCCTGCCACGACGGTCGCGGCGATGCCACCGTTTACCCCGCCACCAGTGAACCGGAGTTGCCGCATGTCCGAATGTGAGACCGAGTCCTGGGAGTACTCCCTCCACATCCCCAACGATCCCCGCGCCGTCACCATCTGCCGCCGCACCCTCCGCCTGATCCTGACCATGCACGGCCTGATCCGCCTGGTCGACACGGCGGAGCTGCTCGCCACGGAGCTGGTCTCCAACGCCGTCCGCCACACGAAGGGCCCCGCCGCTCTACGGGTCCACTGGTCGGCCGGCGTGCTCCGTATCGGTGCCTGGGACGCGGACCCCGAACCCACGGAACCGCCGAAGACGCCGAAACCGCTGGACCGTCTCACCGACGCCGAGAACGGCCGCGGACTCGCCCTGGTCCGCGCGTACGCACAGGTGTGGGGCTGGCAACCGCAGTCCACGAACGGCGACCGCGGCAAGTACGTGTGGTGCGAACTGACGGCGGCATGAAGCGCTCAGCCTGGTGTCACCAACCGGGCCTCGTAGGCGAACACCGCTGCCTGTGTGCGGTCCCGCAGGCCCAGCTTCACCAGGATCCGGCTCACGTGCGTCTTGATCGTGGACTCCGCCACCACCAGCCGCTCCGCTATCTCCGCGTTGGACAGCCCCTGGGCTATGAGGACCAGCACCTCCGTCTCCCGTTCGGTCAGGTCGCCGTAGGACGCCTGGGCGGTGCGCGGCAGACGGGGCTCCCCGGACAGCTTCGAGAACTCGGTGATCAGACGCCGGGTGACGGACGGCGCGAGCAGCGCCTCACCCGCCGCCACCACCCTGACCCCGTCGGCGAGTTGGCGGGCCGAGGCGTCCTTGAGGAGGAAGCCGGAGGCTCCCGCCCGCAGGGCCTGGTACACGTACTCGTCGAGGTCGAACGTGGTCAGGACCAGCACCTTCGCCGCGCCGTCGGCGGCCACGATCTCCCGTGTCGCCTCCAGGCCGTTCAACTCGGGCATGCGGATGTCCATCAGGACGACGTCCGGGGCCAGTTCACGCACCCGATCCACCGCCTGCCGGCCGTTGACCGCCTCGCCCACGACCTCGATGTCCGGCATCGCGTTGAGCAGGACGGAGAAGCCCTCCCGGACCATCATCTGGTCGTCCGCGATCAGTACCCGTATGGTCATGCGCCACTCTCACCCGTCGCCTGCACCGGCAGGAACACCGCCACCTCGTAACCGCCGGCCTCTGTCGCCTCGGCCGTCATCTCACCGCCCAGCATGGACACCCGCTCCCGCATTCCCGTGATGCCGTGCCCCGCGCCGGGCGAGGGCTTCACCAGGGACGGCTGCGGCGGCGGACCGTTGACTATGCGCAGGCCCAGACCGCCCAGGACATAGGAGACCTCCACCTTGGCCTCCGCGCCCGGCGCATGGCGCAGGGTGTTGCTCAGCGCCTCCTGGACGATGCGGTACGCCGACAGCTCGACACCCGGCGGGAGTTCACGTATCGCCCCGGTGACCGTCTTGTGGACGCCCAGGCCCGCCTCCCGCACATTGGAGAGCAGCCCGTCCAGGTCGGCCAGCGTGGGCTGCGGGGCGTCGGGCGCCTCGTAGTCCTCGGCGCGGACGACGCCCAGCACCCGGCGCAGCTCCGTCAGGGCCGCCACCGCGTTCTCCCGGATGGTCGCGAAGGCCTTCTCCAGCTCGGGCGGCGGGTTCTCCACCCGGTAGGGCGCGGCCTCCGCCTGGATGGCGACCACCGACATGTGGTGGGCGACCACGTCATGCAGCTCGCGGGCGATGGTGGTGCGCTCCTCCAG
This sequence comes from Streptomyces sp. NPDC088254, assembly GCF_044740925.1. Lineage (NCBI taxonomy): Bacteria > Bacillati > Actinomycetota > Actinomycetes > Kitasatosporales > Streptomycetaceae > Streptomyces > Streptomyces sp. NPDC088254. The sequence continues at coordinate 204,921 of NZ_JBIURQ010000002.1, forward strand.
GAGCGTGCGCCGGGACCGCTCGTGCTCGGTCACCGTCTGCTGCGCGGTCACCTCCCGCTCGGCCTGCCGGCGTATGTGCCAGACGGAGACGGCGAGCAGGGCGAACGCGGAGAGGACCAGCATGGGCCCGACGTCCGTGGGGTAGCTGTCGGTGAACACCGTCTCGGCCAGGAAGCCGTAGGCCGCCGTCACCAGCCACATCCACGCCGCCGTGCGCGGCCGGGTGCGCACGGCCACCACCACCATCACCGTCAGGTGGGAGATGAAACTGCCCGGCGGCCACGGCCACGTGCCGTACGCCGTGCCTATCGCGGCGACGAGCGAGCTCGACAGCAGCGACAGCCAGAACGCTCCGGCCGGGCGGACCAGCGTCAGCAGCACGGGCACCAGGACGAACACGGCGCACAACAGGCCCGTCCCGTTGGAGCTCTCGTCCACGGAGACGACCAGTGCCGCGAGCGAGCCGAGGGCCACGACGACCGCGTGCCACCGCCAGGTGGCGTACTCCCGCTTGCGGCCGGTCAGCCGGCGGATGAGGAAGCCGTCGGGTTCCCTGGGAGGCAGCGGACGGTAGGCGAAGGCGTTCTGGAAAAGGTCCTGGCGCAGTCCGCGCAGGGCGTCCGCGGCCGCCCTGAACTCCGGACTGCGCGGCTGGTGGGCGCCGGGCCGGCGGTCCGGGGGCGTCGAGTGCGTCTGCGTCGTCTGGGTCACGATGAAAACGGTAGGCGGGAGCGGGGGTCCCGGTCGTCACCAGTGAGGGGGGTTCTATGAGGTCCCTCTCAAGTACTACGGGTCGCGGGGGTCAGTATCCGGAGGGGCGGACCAGGCCCGACTCGTAGGCGAACACGGCCGCCTGCGTGCGGTCGCGCAGGCCCAGTTTCACCAGGATGCGGCCCACGTGGGTCTTCACGGTCTGCTCGGCGACACACAGGTGCGCGGCGATCTCCGCGTTGGACAGGCCCTGCGCGATGAGGCTGAGGACTTCCGTCTCCCGTTCGGTGAGATCACCGACGCGCTCCTTCAGCGGGGTGCGGGGCGAGCCGTTCAGGCGGGAGAACTCGGCGATCAGTTTGCGGGTCACGCCGGGCGCCAGCAGCGCGTCACCGGCCGCGACGATCCGGACGGCCTCCGCGAGCTGCTCGGCGGAGGCGTCCTTCAGCATGAACCCGGACGCGCCGGCGCGCAGCGCGTCGTACACGTACTCGTCGAGATCGAAGGTGGTGAGCACCAGCACCTTGATCTCGGGGGTCTTGACGGTGATGCGTTCGGTGGCCTCGATGCCGTTGTGTTCCGGCATGCGGATGTCCATCAGCACGACGTCCGGGGCGAGTTCCGCGACCTTCTCGACGGCGTCCTTGCCGTCGACCGCCTGGCCGACCACCTCGATGCCGGGCTGCGCGTTGAGCAGCACGGTGAAGCCCTGCCGGACCATCTGCTGGTCGTCGGCGATCAGTACGCGGATGGTCCCGCTCGTCATGTGAGGTCGTCTCCTGTCGTGGTCGGCTGCCCGAACGCGGTTCTCGCCGGCGGCGCCGGCAACTCCGGCGTCGTGGGGCGCGGTTCGGGGAAGATCAGTTCGAGGTCCGCGGACGGCTCCACGGCCTCGGCCGGCGGGGGCGCGGCGCCGTCCTTCGGGAGGAAGGCGGAGACCATGAACCCGCCGTGCAGCGTCGGGTGCGCGCTGACGTGTCCCCCGAGCATCGCGGCCCGCTCCCGCATCCCGAGCAGGCCGTGACCGGCGCCCGGGGACGGCCGGACGGGCCCGCTCGGGCGGGAGTTGACGACCTCCAGGTGCAGACCACGCGGCTCATGGCTGATCCGTACGCACACGCTCGACCCGGGCGCGTGCCGCAGGACGTTGCTGAGCGCCTCCTGCACCATCCGGTACGCCGACAGCTGCACGCCCGGCGGGTACGGCGGCGTCTCGCCCTCTGTCTCCGCGACGACGTGCAGCCCGGCGGCCCGGGTGTTGTCCAGGAGCGCGTCGAGACGATCCAGCGTGGGCTGCGGGGTGGCCGGGGCGGAACCGGTGCCCGCCGCGCCGAGCCCGTAGGGGTCCTCGGGGTTCTCGGAGCGCAGCACGCCGAGGACGCGGCGCAGTTCGGCGAGCGCCTCCAGGGCGTTGTGGCGGATCCCGGCGAGGTTCTCCTTCAGTTCCTCGGACGGGTTCTCCACCAGGTGGGGGGCCACCTGCGCCTGGATGGAGATCACCGACATGTGGTGGGCGACCACGTCGTGCAGTTCACGTGCGATGCGGTTGCGCTCCTCCAGCAGCGTGCGGCGACCGCGCTCCTCGGCGGTGATCGTCTCCTGCTCGACGAGCTGACTGCGGGCCTCACCGAGCCCGCGGAAGGCGATGCCGACGAGGACCACCGCAGTGAAGATCCCGAGGGCGGAGAGGCCCGTCGACGTGTAGGTCGCCCCGCCGATCAGGCCCTGCAGCACCCAGGTCGTCACAGCGGTGGCGAGCAGCATCGTGAAGGAGACGCGCCGGCGCACCTTCAGCGCGAGGAGGAGGAAGACGATGGTGTGGGCGAGGACTTCGGTGGGCGTCCAGGGCCACGGGGGCCCCGGGAGCGGATGCCCCACGAGGACCGGGCGGGCGGCCACCGCCGCCACGACCGTGCCCGCCAGGGACAGCGCCCAGGCCGAGGCCGGCCGCCACAGGGCGGCGACGACCGCGGCCCCCTGCGCGAACGCGGCCACCACCGCGAGCTCCGTCTCCAGGTTGTAGCGGCCGAGCTGTTCCTGGCCGACCAACGCGACGGCCAGAGCGGTGTAGCACACCGCCACATACCCCGGCACCCGCAGCCACCGCGGCGCGCGCCGTCGCGGCGAGCCCCCGGAGCCGATCGCGCCGGTCGCTGCGCGGAGGCGGCCGAGGAGGGACCGGCGTGGCGTCGCGGGAGCGGCGCGGTCGGCTGCGCTGCTGGTCTCCTGGCCGGTCATGGGCTCAACTCTAGGCATCGTGGACCGACTTGGCTCGCGTCGTCCTCGAGCCGTACCGAACGCGGACCACACGGGACCGGCCGCCGCGGACCCGCCTCGATCGCTTCCCGGTTCGTCTCTCGAAGCCGTGGAACGCCGCGCAGCAGACGCCGAGGACGAGGGCGAAGACCGGCAGCCACAGGAGACGGACCGCTGTCCAGTGCGGGTCGTCCGGGGAGGTGTGCAGGCCGGGCAGGGGACCCGCGAGGAGGGCGGTGGCGGTGGTCGCCATCAGGGCCGTCTGGTGCCAGAGGAAGAGCGTCATCGCGGAGAGGTTCACCAGTGCCACGGCCGTCCAGGCCAGGGGCCTCTCCATCGCCCGGCGCAGACGCTCGCGCAGCAGAAGGGCCAGACCGCACTGGGCGAGGCCGAAGGTGACGGCGGCCAGCGTGGGCGGGTTGAGGTTCGACACGGCCGCACCGGGGACGCCCACCATCGACGCCGGGTAGCCCGCCCAGCCGACGAGCACCGTGGTCGTCACCGCGCCGCCGACGAGCAAGGCCCAGCCTGCGCGCGGGCGTTCCAGCTCGCCGCGTGTCCAGGCCGCCCCCAGGGTGTACGGCACGAGCCAGCCGGCCGCCAGGTTGACCCAACCGAGCCAGGCGGGCCCGCCGAGGCCGAAGCGCACGAGGTCGACATGGAGGACGACGGCCAACGGCCACAGGGGGTTCAGCCGGGACAGCAGCGGGGTCGCCGCGGTCAGCACCGCGAACACCAGCAGGAACCACAGCGGGGACAGCGCCAGCTTCAGCACGGTGTGCACGGTGACGGGCGTCGCCCCGCCGAGGAGGAGGGAGACGGCGATCGCCGTCCACAGCGCCAGGAGGGCCGCGACCGGGGTGAACAGGCGGGCGAGCCGTTTGCGCAGCCAGCCGCCGTAGGTCTCGCCCCGCGCGCGTGACGAGATGCGGCTTCTCGTCGCCACATGGCCGCCGACCATGAAGAACAGCGCCAGGGTCTGGAACGCCCAGGAGACGGGGGCCAGCCAGGGCATGGACGCCAGCGGGCTCGCGGCGCGGAGGGCACCGCCGGGCGAGGCGACCAGGGCGGTCACCAGCCAGTGGCCCAGGATCACACCGAGGATCGCGACGGCCCGGAGGGCGTCCGTGGCTCGGTCCCTCGTGGGGGCGGGGGTGAGGTGGAGGAGTTCACGCATGGGTCACCTCCTCGGTCCGGCCCAGGACGATCCGGGTGATGTTGGTCAGGGATTCCGAGCGCGGCCGGAAGTAGTCGCTGTGGCCTCCGGGGCCCGCGGTGAAGAGGTCGGCGCCGAAGGAAGGGGACATGGGGTCGGTGCCGAAGCCGAGCTTCGTGCCGAACAGGTCGACCTCGGCGTGCGGCACCTCCGCCACCCAGTCGTCCGCGCCCCGGGCCGCCCAGACCCGCGCGCGGGTGCCCAGCTCTCCGGCCGAGTCCGCGCCCGTCCCCGGGCTGCCCAGCAGGACCAGGTCGTCCACGTCCAGGCCGTCGGCGGCGCGGCCGCACACGACCGAGCCGTACGAGTGGCACAGGAGACTGATGTGAGCGGAGGGGCCGGTCACGGCTCTCAGGTCGTGGACGAACTCCCGCAGCTCCGGGGCCGCTTCCTCGGCCCGGTCCGCGGTGGCCGCCGTGGTGCTGACCGTGCGGGGAGTGGTGTAGCCGAGCCAGGCGATCACCGCGGTGCGCCGGCCGGCGGGGGACGCCTGGGCAAGGCTTCGGTGCAGGGCCGCCGCCGCCCTGTGGAAGCGTTCGTAGGTGTCGAGCGAGGTGTCCGAGCCCGGTATCAGGATCGCCACGCGCTCGGCGCCCGCGAGGTCGCCGAGGATCTCGATCGCGCGGCCCGTGCCCCGGCCGTCGAAGGCGAGCAGATCGCGGGAAGGACCTGCCAGCGCGTGATCCGCCCCGGCGCGGTGACGGTCCCCGTGCTCCGCCGCCATCCGCGACGCCAGCTCGGCGTTGGCCCGGTTGGCGGCGTACGTCCGCGGCAGGGTCTGCGCCGTCAGCGGAGCGAGGTCGGCGGGCGGCGGGGCGGGGACGCGGGGGCGGGCCGCGGCGGAAAGGGGGACCGCTATGGCGGCCGTGATCAGGACGGCGAGGAGGGCGCGCAGGCATCGTCGCGGCAGCCTTGACCCAGGCTCCCTCGACCTGGGCTCCGCTTCCGGTGTCGCGTCGTTCCGGCTGCGCCTGCCCCTCGTGTCCTCCTGCATCGCCCCGCCCCTCCGTCCCGGCCGCCCGGGCATCGGGCGTCACAGGACGGGAAGTTACGGATCAGCGGTCGTCGTCGGCGTCCCGCCGCAGGACTCTTCTTCGGCGTAGCTCCCAGGTACTACAGGTACTACGGGTGGGGTCGGGGGCCGGGGCCCTGCTGGACGGGCACGGCGCGTGTCGCCGGCCGGTCCCTCACCACGCCAGTTGGGCGATCTCCTCCGCCACCACCGCGCACGCGTCCGCCAGCGGGTCGATCAGCGGGAAGTGGCCGACGTCCTCCAGCAGCGTCAGACCCACCATCTCGCCCGCCTTCGCCGCCGCGTCCGCGTACGACTCGGCGACCGCCTGCGGGACGACGAGGTCGGTTCGGCCCTGGACGAGGGTCGTCGCGATGCCGGTCGGGAGGAGGAGCGCGGGGTCGGCGTACGGCTGCCTCGCGGTGAAGTGCTCGTCGCCCCCGAGGAGTTGCCGGGCCGCGTTCCCGCAGACGTCCAGCTTCTCGGCGACCTCGAAGTCCGCGATGGGGGCGAGTGCGACGACGCCCCGGAGCGGGGCGGGGCCGCCGGTGCGCCACGGGGCGTCGGCGGGCAGGACGTGCCGGGCCGCCGCCCACAGGGCGAGGTGACCGCCCGCCGAGTGTCCCGTGAGCACCGTGCGGCGGGGGTCCGCCTGCGGGAGGGCCTCGCGGGCCAGGGCGGGGAGGGCGTCGAGGGCGGCGGCCACGTCGTCGAAGGTGTGCGGCCAGCGGCCGGCGATCGGGGCGGGGGTCGGTTGCTGTGCCGGTTCCTTCGCAGGGCCCTGTTCCCGGCCTCGGCGGTACTCCACGTTCGCCACGGCGAAGCCTCGTTCGGCGAGGTAGGACGCGAACGGGGTGATGTGCCGTCGGTCGTACGGCGCACGCCAGGCGCCGCCGTGCAGGACGGCGATCAGGGGGACGGTGTCGGTCGGGGCGCTGCCCTCGCGCGGGGCGTAGAAGTCGATCACCTGGTCGGGGTGGTCGCCGTACGAGGCGGTGGCGTCGGGGGCGACCGCAGGGTGCGAGAAGGCCGACTCCTCCTCGGCGGCGGCCCGGGCTGCGACGGCGTCGTCCGGCATGCTCCAACCTCTCAGCGGCGAAACGGGATTCTACGAGTGGGGGTGGCGGACCAGGTTTGGGATCGGCCGTTGGCGGGGACGGTATCAGGCCCGTGACGTGGGGGGACACGGGGATGTGACGCCGGATCAGGGGTTTGAGAGTTCTGCTCGGCCGGGGCACGGGGGGTGGGGCGTGGTTTTGGGGTGGCGCGGGTCGGGGTGGGTGTGGGGGTGGGTTCGCTTGCCGCGGTTTGTGGGGTGCCCTGTGTGGGGGTGACCGGGGGGAGGTTTCGCTCGCCGCGCTTGCGGGGTGCCGCTGCGCCCGCCCTGCCCCACTCTCGGCTTCGCTCGAGCGGGGGGACCCCCATCGCCCCAGCGGCACGACTGCCCGCAGCTGAGCAGGCGGAGCAGGCGGCCGCACCTCGAGGTGCGGCCGCCCGTGGGTCAGGGGGTCAGGGTGTCCGCCAGTGTGCGGGCTGCCTTCTCCGTGTCCGTGTAGGTGACGTACAGCGGGGTGAAGCCGAAGCGGAGGATGTCGGGGGCGCGGAAGTCGCCCACCACGCCTCGGGCGATGAGGTGTTTCATGACGGTCGCGGCGTCCTCGCAGCGCAGGGCCACCTGGCTGCCGCGTTCCTCGTGACGCACCGGGGTCAGTGACTCCACGCGGCCCTCGGGGACGTACTCCGTCACGCACTCCAGGAAGAAGTCCGTCAGAGCGAGGGACTTGGTCCTGACCGTGTCGATCGAGACGCCCTCCCACACGTCCAGGGCCGCTTCGAGGGCCAGCATGGACAGGATGTCGGGCGTGCCGACGCGCCCCCGCAGCGCCCCCGCGGCCGGCTCGTAGGCGGGGCGCATGCCGAAGGGCTCGGCGTGCGAGTTCCAGCCGGGGAGCGGGGAGTCGAAGCGGTCCTGGAGGTCGCGCCGGACGTACAGGTAAGCCGGTGAACCCGGGCCGCCGTTCAGGTACTTGTAGGTGCAGCCGACCGCGAGGTCCACGCCGTGCTCGTCGAGGCCCACCGGCAGGGCGCCCGCGCTGTGGCACAGGTCCCAGACGGCGATCGCGCCCGCCTCGTGCACGGCGGCGGTGAGCGTCGGCAGGTCGTGCAGCCGTCCGGTGCGGTAGTCGACGTGGTTCAGCAGCACCGCCGCCGTGCGGTCCGACAGGGCCGCAGGGACGTCGGCCGGGGCGACGGGCCGCAGCCGGCAGCCGGTCATCCGGGCCGCCGACTCGGCTATGTAGCCGTCCGTGGGGAACGTGGTCGCGTCGACGAGGATCTCGTCCCGCCCTGCTCCACCCCCCGCCGTCGCCATACGCACTGCCGCCACAAGTGCCTTGAACACGTTGACACTTGTCGAGTCGCCCACGACGATCTGGCCGGCCGCCGCGCCCACCAGCGGGGCGATGCGGTCACCGATCCGCTCGGGCGCCGTCCACCAGCCGCTCTCCTCCCAGGAGCGGATGCGCAGTTCGCCCCACTCCCGGCGGACGACGTCCTCCAGCCGGCCGGGGACGGACGCGGGCAGTGCGCCGAGCGAGTTGCCGTCCAGGTAGACGTCCCCGTCGAGCAGGAACTCCGAACGCTTGAATGCGAGTCGGTCGTCGGCGTCCAGCTTCGTTGCCTTGGAGGCGAGCTCAGACATAGGACCTCGCCGTCCACAGCTCCGGGAAGACGTTCTTGCGGGCGCGCTTCTCCAGCCAGGCCACGCCGGCCGAGCCGCCCGTGCCGGTCTTCGCGCCCATCGCGCGCCGGGTGGCGACGAGGTGGTCGTTGCGCCAGCGCCACACCAGTTCGGCGACGTCGGTCAACGCCTCGCCCAGGCGGGCCAGTTCGTCGCTCTCGTCGCCCGAGTACAGGGCGGTCCAGGCCGCCTCGACCTCCGGCGACGGCTCGTACCGCAGCGACACGTCACGCGTGAGCACGGCGTCGGGGATCGCGTGCCCGCGCCGCGCGAGCAGCCGCAGCACCTCGTCGTAGAGGCTCGGCTCGTGCAGGGCCTTCTCCAGCTCGTCGTGGACGCGGGGCGCGCCGCGATGCGGGACCAGCATGGACGCGGACTTGTCGCCGAGCAGGAACTCCATCCGCCGGTACATCGCCGACTGGAAGCCGGAGCCCTCGCCGAGGGCGGAGCGGTACGCGTTGAACTGGGCCGGGGTGAGCTGCCCGAGCGGCTTCCAGGACGCGTTCAGCGCCTCCAGCTCCCGCACGGAACGCTTCAGGGCGGCGATCGCGGTCGGCACGTCGTCGGAGCGCAGGGCGTTCGACGCCGTCTCCCACTCGTGGACGATCACCGTGAACCACAGCTCCATCACCTGGGTGGTGACCAGGAAGACCATCTCTCCGGGATCGTCGGAGAGGGTGTGCTGGAGGTGGGTGAGCACGTCCGCCTTGACGTAGTCCTCGTACGGCGTCGTGCCTGCGAAGTCGAGGTTCGGGGTCTCGGGCTCGAGAGCCTCGTGAGCCTCCTGGGACATCGCTGTCTCCTGTTGTGTACTCCGGGTAGCGGTCCGCCCCTGCCGTTTTCGACAGGGGGCCCCGGTCCCCACGGGCATCCTCCGCAATCGTCACCCGAAAGTGCAAGGTCCGCCTGGTCACACCCGAGAGCGCGGGGCCCGCCCGGTCACGCCGGAGAGCGCGGGGCCCGCCCGGGTCACACCGGACGGGCCCGCTGCCGTACGGCGCCCGCTAGCCCAGCGTCTGGGCCGCCGTGGCCGAGGAGTCCTTCAGGAACTGCGAGCAGCGCTCGTACTCCTCCTGCTCCCCGATCGCTCCCGCGGCACGGGCGAGGGCGTGCAGGGCGCGCAGGAAGCCGCGGTTCGGCTCGTGCTCCCAGGGCACCGGGCCGTGCCCCTTCCAGCCGTTGCGGCGCAGGCTGTCCAGGCCGCGGTGGTACCCCGTACGGGCGTACGCGTACGACTCGACGACGCTGCCCCGCTCGAAGGCGTCGTCCGCGAGCTGGGCCCAGGCCAGGGAGGACGTGGGGTACCGGGCGGCGACGTCGGCGGGGGGCGTGCCGTCGGCGAGGAGCTCGCGGGGCTCGGGGTCGTCGGGGAGGTGGGTCGGGGGCGGGCCCCCGAGGAGGTTCTCGTGAATGGACATGGCCTCCAGTCTGTCACCGAGGCGGCGGCCCGCCGGAAACCGGTCGAGCCCGGCGCCCCTCAGCGGGACACCGGGCTCGACCGCGGTGCGCGGACCATCGGCCCGCGCACCGCTCTCACCTCACGCGCCGACAGCTCAGCGAGTGAAGTTGAAGTACTTCCACGGCCCGTACACCGTGGAGTTCACGTTGTCGCCGTTGTATCCGTCGATGTACGCGGAGCGGACGCGGAAGCGGTAGCCGGCCGCGCCGTCGCCGTCGAGAGTGACGAGCGACTTGCCGTCCCTGCCCAGCGGGAAGTACTCGGGGTCGCCGCCCGAGTACCAGGCGCCCTGGACGTAGACCTGGAAGTCGAGACGGGTGTGCCGGCCCGGGTAGGCGTTGTGCCAGGTGGTGATGAGCGGGTCGGTCGTCTGGTGGTAGGTCTGGTACCAGGTGTTGCCGAACTTCGTCCACTTGTAGTGGCGCGAGAGGGTCGTCGACACGCCGGCACGGGTGCGCACGCCGGACACGGCCTGGGCCCAGCCGTAGCGGGCGTCGCCGGCGAAGACCGCGGTGACCGTGGTGTCGCGGCTCATCCACATCGACGCAGACAGCTTGCCCTTGGCGTTTACGGTGCCGCGCTTGAGCAGCCGCTTGGGCTCCGGGCCCCACGGGTCGGCCCAGATCTCCACGACACGGTTCTTGTAGGTCGGGCCGAGGGTGGCCGTGTACGTCACCGTGGTGGCGTAGTTGACCGTGAGGCCGTTGCGGTCCAGGGTCAGCGCGGTCTTGGCGTGGGCGACCTTGACCAGCGCGGTCCCGGAGGCGGCCGAGTGCTGGGCGTCGCCGGCGTAGGCGACCTTGTAGGTGACGTTCCCGGAGGCCGTCGGGGTGTCCGTGAACGAGAACGCCCCGCCCGCGCCGAGCTTCTTCGTGCCGAGCGCCTTGCCCTGCGGGGCCTCGACGTCGAACCGGGTCACGGTGAGCGGGGTCCCGGCGGGCAGCGGCAGCGTCGCGGCGACCGTGCCGGAGACGGTGAGCGGCTTGGCTCGCTGGGCCGTCGCCGGCGCCTTGACGGTGACCGTCGGCGCGGACTTGGTCGGCTCGTCCAGGACGTGCAGGCGCGGGTTGGTGTCGTAGTTGTTCGTCACCGCGAAGAGCCGGCCGCCGCCGGGCTCCCAGGCCAGACCGCCGTCGACGAGTGAGTCCCCGCCGCTGCTGCTGCTGGTGTTCGGGAAGTCGTAGGTGCGCACGGACTTCGTCTCGCCGGGCCGGTAGACGAAGACGTCGTCCCGGTACACCGAGCCGGAGCCCACCGCGACGGTGCCGTCGGGGGCGACGGCCACGGCCGCGCCGCTGTAGTCGCTCGGGTAGGTGCCCACCTCGGCGAGGTCCGAGGTCTGGAAGACGTGGTGCACGTTGCCGGCGTTCGCCGTGATGAGGCGGTTGCCGTCCGGCGTGTAGGCAAGATCGTTGGTGATGCCGGACCAGGCGGTGGTGTTGAGCGCGGTGCGGGCCGCGGCGCCCGTCGTCACGTCGTACGTCGCGACGGCGAACCGGTGGTAGGAGGAGCTGGCGGCCGCGATGACGTTCGGGTTCGCGGGCGAGGAGACCAGGCGCGGGGCGCCCGAGTACTCGGTGTCGGCGTCCTGGTCCAGGGCGACCACCGGCTCGGCGCCGGTCACGTCGACCGAGCCGATCGCGCCGTCGTGGTCGCCGCCGTAGCCGAACCAGACCTTGCCGCCGGCGAGGGCGACGTAGCGCGGGTCGGTGCCCTCGCCGGTCGCGTACCGGGCCTGCTCGGTGACCGCCGCGGTGTCCAGGGCCACGACCGCGTCGGCGCCCGGGACGGCGGCGTACAGGCGGCCCGAGTCGGCGGAGAGCGCGAGTCCGGTGACACCGGGCAGGCCGGTGGCGGAGCCGAGCACCCTGCCCTCATAGTCGGTGGCGACGACCTTGCCGATGTATGGGTCGCTGATGAAGACCCTCTTGTGGACGCCGTCGACGACGACGTCACCCGTGGACCTCAGCGGCAGGACCTTGCTGCTGTCCGCCGCCGCCGAGCCCGCGCCGCCCACGATCAGTGCGGCGGAGCTGAAGAGGACCGCGAGCGCCGTCGCGGCCGAGAGAGTGCGCTTACGCACGATGAAGAGACCCCCCATTGGTCCTTCGCGCTCCCGACGGGAACGCGGAAACCGCCGCCCCGGACCGGGGCGCGGTGATCCGCAGCGTAGAGCATGCCCCTGACATCCCGCTCCCCGGATTTCCGAGGGGAGCGGCTTTCCGGACACACGAGGGCCCGGCGCCGTGCGGGAACACGGGCGCCGGGCCCTCGACATGCCGGAAACCGCTTGCCGATCCACTTCCCCGGGGAGGGGTTCGGGCCGGTCCGGTCAGGAACTACTTGATCTTCGTGCCCGCCGAGCGCAGGTGCTGCGTCGCCTCGACGACACGCGCCGCCATGCCCGCCTCGGCAAGCTTGCCCCAGGTGCGCGGGTCGTAGGTCTTCTTCGAGCCCACCTCGCCGTCGACCTTCAGCACGCCGTCGTAGTTGCGGAACATGTGGTCGGCGACGGGACGCGTGAAGGCGTACTGCGTGTCCGTGTCGATGTTCATCTTGACCACGCCGTTCTCCAGCGCGGTCGCGATCTCCTCCGCCGAGGAGCCGGAGCCGCCGTGGAAGACGAAGTCGAACGGCTTCGAGCCGGCCGGCAGGCCGAACTTGGCGGCGACGCCCTCGTTCAGCTCCTTCAGCAGGTCCGGGCGGAGCACGACGTTGCCCGGCTTGTACACGCCATGGACGTTGCCGAAGGACGCGGCCAGCAGGTAGCGGCCCTTCTCACCGAGGCCGAGCGCCTCGGCCGTACGGATCGCGTCGTCGACCGTGGTGTAGAGGGAGTCGTTGATCTCGTGGGAGACGCCGTCCTCCTCGCCACCGGTCGGGGTGATCTCCACCTCGAGGATGATCTTCGCGGCGCGAGCCTTCTCCAGCAGCTCCTGCGCGATGGTCAGGTTGTCGGCGAGGGTCTCGGCGGAGCCGTCCCACATGTGCGACTGGAACAGCGGGCCGAGACCCGCCTCGACACGCTTCTGGGAGATGGCGAGCAGCGGACGTACGTACCCGTCGAGCTTGTCCTTCGGGCAGTGGTCGGTGTGCAGGGCCACCGACACCGGGTACTTCTCGGCGACGATGTGCGCGAACTCCGCGAGCGCGACGGCGCCCGTCACCATGTCCTTGCTGTACTGGCCGCCCAGGAACTCGGCGCCGCCGGTCGAGATCTGGATGATGCCGTCGCTCTCCGCCTCCGCGAAGCCGCGCAGAGCCGCGTGCAGGGTCTGGGTCGAGGTGACGTTGATGGCCGGGTAGGCGAACTTGCCTGCCTTCGCCCGGTCGAGCATCTCGTTGTAGACCTCGGGGGTTGCGATGGGCATTCGTCCGCTCCTTGGGTGTGCGGGTTGGCGATCTGCGTTGTTACGGCCCTGACCTAGACCTGGGGTGCGACGTCATCGTCGTCCCCATCTTTCCAGACATGGCCCGATGATCCAGCGGGTGTCCACCCGCCGGTCAGTCCAGGCCCAGCTCGTCCTTGGCGTACGCGTACAGGTAAGGCACGCCGGCGCCCTCCTGGATCTTCTCGGCGGCGCCGGTCGCCCGGTCCACGATGGTCGCCACGGCCACGACCTCGGCGCCCGCCTCTCGCACTGCCTCGACGGCGGTGAGCGGCGAGCCGCCGGTGGTGGAGGTGTCCTCGACGACCAGCACCCGGCGGCCCCGGATCTCCGGGCCCTCGACGCGCCGCTGCAGGCCGTGCGCCTTGGCCGCCTTGCGCACGACGAAGGCGTCCAGCGAGCGGCCGCGCGCGGCGGCGGCGTGCAGCATCGCGGCGGCGACCGGGTCCGCGCCCATGGTCAGACCGCCGACGGCGTCGAACTCCAGGTCGGCGGTCAGGTCGAGCAGCACCTGTCCGACCAGCGGGGCGGCCTGCCCGTCGAGGGTGATGCGGCGCAGGTCGATGTAGTAATCGGCCTCGAGACCCGACGACAGGGTCACCTTGCCGTGCACCACGGCCTTGTCCTTGATCTGCTGCAGCAGCGCGCCGCGTGTGTCCGTCATGCCGAACAGCTTAGAGGCGACCCCGTAGGGGGAACCCAGGGCCCGGGACCCAGGCCTCGCGGCTGGGAGGGGGCATCGGGGCTCAGAGTCGGGTCCAGCGCCAGGTCGTCGTGGTTTCCAGCGGTTCCAGGGGGGTGACCAGGCGCGGACGGGAGTTCAGGCCGTCGGGCGGGCCGGTCTGCGGTTCCACGCACACGGCCGCCTCCTGCTCGTCGTAGACGACGACCCACTGCTCGGGGCTGGTCACCTTCAGCTCCAGCCGCCCCGGCCAGGTGAGGGTCACGTCCACGCCGTCGGGCATGCCGAAGCAGTCGTCCCAGGGGCCGGGCTTCGGCTCGACGCGCTCGCCGGTGGGCAGGTGGTCGTCGCCGCGCTCCTCCTGCCAGGCGGGGTCGAAGGCGATCCGCACGCTCTCGCCGCCGAGGTCGCGGTTGAACCAGGGGTGCCACCCGATCTGCGCCGGGAAGGACGAGCCGTACGTCTCCACAGCCATGGACAGCGTCAGCGCGTCCTCGGTCAGCGCCACGATCTGGGTGACCCGGCCGGGGTAGGGCCAGGGCTCCACCAGGTCGTACGTCAGGACCGCCTCCTCGGCGGAACGGCGGGCCACCCGCCAGGCGCCGTCCCGGACGGTGCCGTGGATGGCGTGCGGCGGGGAGTTCAGCGGCATCTGGTGGACGGCCCCGCCGTCGCGGAAGCGGCCGTCCCTGATGCGCCCGCACCACGGGACCATCGGGAAGCAGCCGAACCTCTCCCCCTGGCGCAGCAGCTCCACACCGCCGACGCGCAGCCCCGTGACCCGTCCGCCGTTGCCGGGCCGCACGGTCGCCTCCGCGTCGCCCGCGGTCAGCGTGATGTCTTCGTCGCTCACGGGACGACCCTATCGAGGCGATCAAGAGCGCGCGGGCTCAACGACGGCGGCGCAGCGCCCTGCCGACGACGATCGCCGACGCCACGGCGAACGCGGCGGCGGGGGCGGCCCAGCGCAGGATGTCGTTGCGGGCGACTGTCTCCGGGGCGGGGACGGGGGCGTAGCGGCCGCGCGGCGGGGCGTGGTCAACCTCCTCGGCGCTGCGCCCGATCATCGTCCGGCGGGCGTGCGCGGCTTCGGCGGGGGGGCCGTCCCGGTCTTCGTCGGGTTCGATGCCGGCGGTTGCATCGGTTCCGGCGGTGGTATCAGGTTCGGCGGTGGTATCAGGTTCGGCGGCGGCTTCAGGTTCGGCGCCGGCTTCGGGTTCGGCGCCGGCGGGGAGGCCCGAGGGGGCTTCTTCGGCGGGCGTTTCCGAGGCGGGGGCCGCGTCGGCGGGAGCCGCTTGCGAGGGCTCCGGCGCGTCGGACGCCGGGCTTCCGCCGGAGGCCTCCGCCGGGGTCTGCTCCGCCCCCTCCCCCAGGTTCTCCGCGAACCGGTTCAGCAGCCGTGCGACCGCCGAGTCGACCGCGTCCGAGGGGAGTTCGGCGATCCGGCCCGCCGCGGAGGCCGTGCCCTCGAAGACGACGGCGGTCCCGCCCTCCGACTCCCGCAGTCGCACGGTGAGCGCGATCTTGACCGTGCCCGTGCCGCGGGCCTCGGTCGCGTCGCCCTCCACGACGTAGCCGCCGTCGCCCTGAACGGTGACACGCAGGGCGCCCCGGTAGGTGATGGTGTGGCCGGCGACGCGCAGCTTCAGCCGGCCCGCGACAGGCCCGGTGCCGGCGTCCTGCTGGAGCCCGGGAACGGCCCGGGCCACCTGCTCGGGGTCGGCGAGGGCCGCCCTCAGCCGCTCGGCCGGAACCGGAACGAACACCTCATGCTCCATAGATGCGGAGCCTACCCAGGCCCACGCCACCACACCTCCCCTCCGCCACAACTCGGAACCGACGCCTGCCGCGATGCCCGTGCCACGCGCCGCCGTCACAGCACTAGTAACGCGGGTGCAGCAAGGTAGAAGCCCGCAAGCCCTCCGTCCGCTCGCGCAGCTCCCGCTCGCCGGGGTCCAGGCGGAGGCCGGGCGGGCGGTCTCCCGCTGCCAGGACGAAGCCCCAGTCGCCGTCACCGTCGCCGCTCGTGCGGTAGGCGGCCGTGTGCAGCCCCACCGCGCGCAGTGTGGTCTCGACGGTCCAGAAGGCGTGGGGGCGGGTGGTGACCGGCCCGGCGTGGACGGCGAGCCGGCCCGCGGGGCGCAGGGCGCGGCGGGCCAGGCCGTAGAACTCCTGGGAGTACAGCTTGGCGCCGGCGGTCTCGCCGGGGTCGGGCAGGTCGGTGATCACCACGTCGTAGGCGTCCGGGGGGATCTTCCGGAGGCGGTCGAAGGCGTCGGCGACGGTGATGTGGACGCGCGGGTCGTCCAAGGCGTGCTCGTTGAGGCGGGAGAGCGCCGGGTCGGTGCGGGCGAGGCGGAGCAGCCGGGCGTCGAGTTCGACGACGTCGAGACGGTCGACGCCGGGGCGGGCGAGGACCTCGCGGGCGGCCAGCCCGTCGCCGCCGCCGAGGATCAGCACCCGCCCGTGCGGACCGTGCATCGCGGGGCGGACCAGCGCCTGGTGGTAGCGGCGCGCGGCGGGGCCGCCGCCGCGGAGCCGGCCGTCGAGGTAGAGGCCGACGGGGCCGCCGTCGGCGTCGCCGGTGAGGACGACCTCCTGGACGCCGGTGCGCAGCGCCACCCGGACGTGGTCGCCGTACATCGCGTGCCGCGCGGCCCGTTCGAAGTCGTCGACGAGGACGGCGGCCGAGGCGAGGACGCCGAGGACGGCGATGCCGGCGACGACGAGGGTCCAGCGGGCGCGGCGGGTGAGGTCGCGGCGGAACAGGCCGAGGACGAGGGCGCCCCCGGCGGCCACGTTGACCGCGCCGGTCAGCAGGGAGCTGGTCAGCTGGCCGAGGCGGGGCAGCAGCAGGAAGGGGAAGGCCAGGCCGCCGACGAGCGCGCCGACGTAGTCGGCGGCGAAGAGGTCGGCGACCGCGCCGCCCGCGTCCTGTCGGCGGATGCGCTGGATCAGCTCCATCAGCAGCGGCACCTCGGCCCCGATGAGCAGGCCGATGACCAAGGAGAACGCGACGATCAGCACCCGGGGGCCGTCAGCCCACAGCCCGCCCCAGTCACCCGTCCAGGCGAACGCCGCGTACGACGCCATGGCGCTGCAGCCGCCCACCAGGGCGAGCACCACCTCGATCGCGGCGAACCCGGCGGCGGCGAGCGGGCGCAGCCGTTTGGCGGCGAGGGAGCCGATGCCCATCGCGAACACCATCACGGACAGCACGACGGAGGCCTGGGTGACCGAGTCGCCCATCAAGTACGAGGCGAGCGCGACCAGTTCCAGTTCGTACACCAGCCCGCAGGCGGCGCAGACGAAGACGCACGCGAGGACCAGGAACCGCCCGGTGCCCTGCCGGACGGGCAGCCGCGCGGGGCCGCGCCATGGGGGCGGGGCGCCGGGCGGGGCCGGTGCGTGCGACTCGATCACGACTGCGACGTTACGTCACGAGTGCGGCACGCTTCGTCACCCACACGTGTGGAACCCGGCGCCGGTCACGCGCCCCGCGTTTGAACCACCCTCGGCCTGAAGTCGCCGTCGGCGGACGGGCCGTTCGCGAGGGCCGGCGCGCGTACGTCCACCCTGGTGCGCGTCGCCACCAGCTGCCCGTCCTGCGGGTACGCGTGCCAGGTGCGCCAGTGGACGGCCCCCTCGTGCCGCTGGGCGACCAACGCGGTGAAGGCGTGCGGGCTGCCGGGGAAGACGCCGGCCAGGCCGTGCGGGTGGCCGGAGACGAGGGCCAGCAGTTCCTGGGCGCGCACTGCGAACTGACTTGGCGTCAACTCTTCTACGTGTGCGGCGAACTCGTACTCCCAGTCACCCACCCGCTTGGCCACGGCGAGGGGCAGCGGGGTGCTGCTGCCGGGGAGGCAGGCCACCGTCTCCGAGCAACTGCCCCCCTCCTCCTCCAGCAGCACCTGGTGTGAGGCGCCGAGGAGTCGCAACTGGACCTGAGCGCCCGACAGTTCGAGGTCGAGGATGGCCAGGGCGGGCAGTGGTTCACGCCCCAGGGCCCAGGCGAGGTCGGCCGCGCGCGTGTCGGTGTAGGACGTGTGCAGGGTCGTGAGCATGACTCGGCTCCGCTAGAACGCAAAGAGAGGGAAGGTCCGGCACACCCCGGCAGACACCGGGAGGTCGCCCGGTCGGCCCGTTTCCTGGGGAGGACGTCCGCGCGGGACGTCCGTAGGGGTCCGAGGGGCTGCGTTGGTGGATTAGAGGGAATCATGAAAAGTGGCGCCAACACAGCGTTTTTACCCAACTTCGTGGGGTTTCCATCCCCTAGAGGGCTCCACAGCTCAACTGTTCAACCACGGCGCACGCCATGCGGCCCTGGCGCACCACGACGCGCGCCCGCGCGCGACCCCCGAGGCGGCGCGATGCCCGATGCGGCCGGACATCGTGCGACCGCGATGCCGATGCGGCCGGACATGGTGCGACCGCGAGGGACGCCCCGGTCAAGGAGCGGACCCTCGCGGTCCGGATACGGCTCCCCCCGGGGAGCTCAGCTGCCCCGTGTCAGCTGCCTCCGCCGCATCCGCCGCCTCCGCCGCAGGACGAGCCGCCTCCGCAGGAGCTGCCCGACGACGAGCCGCAGGAGGACGAGCCGCTGCCGCAGGAGCTGCCCGACGAACCGCAGGACGTGCCGGAGTCGCCCCCGCCGGCCCACCAGCCGCTGTTGTGACCGCCCCGGCCGCCCGTGCGGCTGCGGGTACGGCGGGCGCCCGCGCCGCTTCGGCGGGACGAGCCGCCGCCCGTGCGGGCGTGGACGATCAGAGACACGACGAGCACGATGACCGCCGCCGCCAGGATGAGGCCCAGGAGCATGGCGTCACCCTCCTTTCGAATCCCCCGAAGCGGCCCCCCGTGGGCGCCTCGCGCGACGTGTGAGCGTCGCGTGCACGGGGGATTCCCATCCGCCGCGCGGGCCAAAGCGCACTTGAGGAAGTCCAGAGCTTCGGCGCAGGATGACCGGCATGACCTCCACCGCACGTCCCTTCCTCAACCGCCGTCTCACCGAGTTCGGGACGACGATCTTCGCCGAGATGTCCGCCCTGGCGGTGGCGACCGGGGCGATCAACCTCGGGCAGGGCTTCCCGGACACGGACGGCCCCGAGGAGGTGCGGGAGGCGGCGGTGCGGGCGCTGCGGGACGGGCGCGGCAACCAGTACCCGCCGGGGCCCGGCGTGCCCGAGCTGCGGACGGCGATCGTCGAGCACCAGCGGCGCCGCTACGGGCTGACGTTCGACCCCGACACGGAGGTGCTGGTCACCGCCGGCGCCACGGAGGCCGTCGCCGCCTCACTGCTGGCGCTGCTGGAGCCCGGGGACGAGGTCGTCGCCCTGGAGCCGTACTACGACTCCTACGCGGCCTGCATCGCCATGGCGGGCGGCACGCGCGTGCCGGTGACACTGCGGCCGGACCCGGAACACGCCCGCTTCCGTCTGGACCTGGAAGAGCTGCGCGCCGCCGTCACCGACCGCACCCGGCTGCTGCTGATCAACACCCCGCACAACCCGACCGGCACCGTCCTCACCCGTGCGGAGCTGACCGCGATCGCCGAGCTGGCGGTGGAGCGGGACCTGCTGGTCGTCACGGACGAGGTGTACGAGCACCTGGTCTTCGACGACGCCGAGCACGTACCGCTGGCGACCCTGCCGGGCATGCGCGAGCGGACGGTCACCATCTCCTCCGCCGGAAAGACCTTCTCCTTCACCGGCTGGAAGGTCGGCTGGCTGACGGCGGCGCCCGCCCTGACCACGGCGGTCCGGTCGGCGAAGCAGTACCTGACGTACGTCGCCTCCGGCCCGTTCCAGTACGCCGTGGCGGAGGCGCTGAGCCTGCCGGACACGTACTTCGACGGCTTCCGCGCGGACATGCGGGCCAGACGGGACCTGCTCTCGGCGGGACTGGCGGCGGCGGGCTTCGCGGTCTACCGCCCGGCGGGCACGTACTTCGTCACCACGGACATCCGCCCCCTGGGCGAGACCGACGGCTTCGCGTTCTGCCGCGCCCTGCCCGACCGCGCCGGCGTGGTGGCCATCCCGAACGCCGTCTTCTACGACCACCGCGACCAGGGCGCACCCTTCGTACGGTTCGCGTTCTGCAAGCGTACCGATAAGTTGCGCGAAGCAATCGAAAGGCTGTCTGACCTGCGGAAACACCTCTAGTTCCAGCGTACGGGCCCCGCCCATGCGCCACGGGGGAAGCACACGAACGGGGCCCGAGGACCCGCACCTACCGCGCTGCGCCGCCGCAGTCACGAGAGGCGCGGGAGATCAGCGGACGGCCGCGAGGAAGTACCCGACGAACCCCGCCAGCACGAACGCAGCCAGCCGCCAGCGAGCCCCCGCCAATGTCTTCACGCCGACTGTTCGGCAGGCTCGGGATTCCTCACCCGGTTTTGGTGCCCGAATTCCCGGTGAACCCTCATCGCTGACAGCGTGGCCAGCGCCAACAGCGGGTCATTCATGCGGGCACTCGCGCTGACATTGCCTCGCAGCGCTGCGCACACAACGCAAGAATCC
This sequence comes from Streptomyces sp. NPDC088254, assembly GCF_044740925.1. Lineage (NCBI taxonomy): Bacteria > Bacillati > Actinomycetota > Actinomycetes > Kitasatosporales > Streptomycetaceae > Streptomyces > Streptomyces sp. NPDC088254. The sequence goes on from NZ_JBIURQ010000002.1 coordinate 224,904, forward strand.
GGGTCCACCGGTCCGGGCCGAGGTTCCCGCAGCCATCGGTCAACGTCTTTCAACTCTGTCTCCCCTTGGCCTGGCAACGCGCACACGGGAACGGACACGGGGGCGGCGCGGAATCCGGCGGGAAATAGATCACCCCGGAGCGGGGGTCCAGCGCACCGCTGTAACCAGTCCACCAACCGTCTGTTGAGCCGCTGTAGGGGCTATCAGGGTCGTCAACGAGGGATATCGACTCCGGAGCCGGTAAGGCGCTCACGCGGGCGACCACGCGCTTTGCCGGGGCGGTCACCGCTGCGTCTTCCGCTTGAGTTCCCTCGGGTCGTCGCAGTCCACGTGCCGGTAAACGACGACCGGACTTCCGGACTGCCGTTCAAGCTCACCCCGTCGGCAGCGCTCAAGGGACTTGATCGGCTTCATGCACGCCGGGCACGTCTCCCCCGACGGGGCAAACGTCGTGTACTCCCACTGTCGGGCGTCCGTGTCCGCTGCGCTTTGGCTCGCCATGGTCGCTGTCCCCTCGCGTCGGCATTACGACGTCCACCTTCCGGCCGGAGTGGATCTCGGACTAGCGGCCACGTGTAGGCCAACTGTCGGCCAGAATTGAAGACATGAGCGGAATCGGGGCCCACATCCGACGACAGCGGGAACGGCTCGGCTGGAGTCAGGCACGGCTAGCGCGAGAGGTGTGCCGGGCCGCAGGTGTCGTTGGTGATCCGGTCGGCCGCCAGGAAGTCAGCCGGTGGGAGACAGGGAAGCGCACCCCGCGCGAGTGGTTGCCGTTCCTCGCTGCTGCTCTTGGGGTTTCCGTGGAAGCCCTCACAGCGCCACAGACGGCCGCTGAACCCCCCTTGCCGACGCTGGCCGACTTCCTGCCTGCCGAGGACCCGTTAGAGCCGCTACGCGGCCGTACAGGGGGCCGTATCGGCATGGGCCAGGTGGACGACTTGCAACAGCGGGTGCACGGCCTACGGCTCGCTGATGACTTCCTGGCCGGTGGGGATCTCATGCGGCCCGCACTGCGCGAACTTCGTAAGGCTGTTCGATTGTTCCGCGAGCATTCATATTCTGATCTGACGGGCCGTCAGCTCCTCGTCCAAATCGGGGAGCTGGCACAGATCGCCGGATGGATTGCCAGTGATGCGGGCCAGCACGAGGAAGCCGAACGCATTTACCGGCTCGGTCTCAGCGCGGCAACGCAAGCCGAGGACCGGACACTAGCCGGAAACCTTGCCGGGTCCCTCGCATACCAACTCAGCAATACCGGCCGGGAAGTTGAGGGGCTAGACCTTTCCCGCGCTGCAATGGACGGGGCCGGACCGGACGCCCCGCCAAAGGCTCGCGCGCTGTATCTCGACCGGGTGGCATGGGCGGCCACGAAAGCGGGCGGCACCGAGAACGCACAGCACGCAATGCGGGCCCTCGGGGAGGCAAGCCAAGCGCTTAGCGAGGACAGCGAGGGAATCGAGTCACCGTCCTACCTTTATTGGGTGGATGCCGGAGAATTGCGTGTCATGGAATCCCGCGTCTACACAGAACTGCGCCGACCCCTCCGCGCTGTTCCCTTGCTGCGGGAAGTGCTTAGCGAATACGACGCAACGCACACCCGCGAATTGGCGCTCTATCTCTCATGGCTTGCCATTGCCTACGCTGACGCGAACGAACCCGAGGAAGCGGCGGCCACAGCGGAACGAATGCTCACGCTGTCGGCCGACATTGCCAGCGAGAGGACTGCGGAACGGGGCCGGGTCGTTCTCGCTCGGCTCGCTGAATATGAGGACGTGCCGGAAGTCGCTTCCCTGCTAGCCGAACATCCGGCCGCGTAGGCGCGTTCACTCCAGCGCACACAGAAGCAAAGGCACCAGACAGAAAAATCGCAGGTCAGGGCACCAGGAACCCGATGCCGGCAAAAGGTGCCTATTTTCAACCGCCAACACCAGACAGGGAACAAGTGACCAACATGGAAAATTGCGGCGAGTGCGACAAAGAGTTCGACATCTCCGACGCGCGAGAGGAGTACAACGCCGAGTTCGGCGGGGAAGTCGACTACGACGACCAATACCCCGAAGGGGGCATGTGCGGAAGCTGTGCCGCAGCACAATCTTCATCATATGAGGCTCACGGTACCGCGATCCTCATGATGAATGGCGAGGTTGACTACGATGACGATTTCGTGCAACAGAATTTGTGAGTGACTTAGAAACGCCAAAGCCCCGCACCCGGCCGCCAGTGAGGCAGCGAGGTGCGGGGCGGGCAGCTAGGAACGTTCCTAGGTGGTCCGCTGGGGAATGCGACCCCAACGGAAGAATCTCGGTCGTCTAGTGCCGTCATCGTTCAGCACGGCACTAGCGGTCAATGCGAATTCATCGACAGCCTCGGCCAAAACGTGAGCGGCAGACTGAACCTGGTCAACTGCGAGGCCCGCCGCATTCTGCGCGTCGTCGAACCGGAGGTCATCCTCGTCCAGGCCCAGCATTTCCGATGCCGCCTCACGAGCCAAGCCCATTTCGTGGACAAGGTCCAGCGCGGTATCCCGCACTTGTGAGGCATCCGTGATAACCGATTCCGGGCCGAAGAGGCTTAGATCAATCCAACGGGAATTAACCTCTTTCCTCAAGGCTTCTTCTTCCCGTGGGTCCGTGTTTTCATAGCTATCCAAACCGACGCGCTCTTTTAGGTCCAACATTGTTTGAATGAAAGCTCTATAGGCGTCGTGGCGGGGTTGTCGTCTCTCTCTCAGGTGCTCAGCGCGTACCGAGATCAGCACTCCCTCCCGCTGCACCCTCCCCGTCACAACGGAGCCAACTACGCCCCCGAGCGCACCGGCTATCCCACCTAGTACCGCAGCTAGTCCGGCATCCATGGCGGCATTCTCGGATACTCCTCGGCTCACTGTCGAGAGCACCCAGGAACGTTCCTAGGTGGTCAACTGGCCATTGCGAGATACCGGCGACCGGTCCGCTCGGACACACCGAAATGGTCAGCCACCATGCGGCCGGTCACGGGTCGGCCATACCGCGAATCGAGAACGGCCAGGGCCGCGCGTACGTCCTCAGCGGTCGGCGGAGTGACCGGCAATTCCTCCTCGGCGTCCGTCTCGCTGTCCGGTGCAGCGTCGGCAAAGTCCTGCCATAGGTCAACGTCCGGCCATACACCATTCTGAGCGGCTACCGCCGGCTGTTCGGTGTCCGTGCTCGCCGAGTCGCCCGTAAGGCTTTCAGCGGGCCGCTCAGCCCTATGCATTCGCCACACGGTCAGCGGGAACACGGCGTGCAATCCAGCGGACACCCACGTATCGACAGCGGACAGGGATTCCGTCGTGAGGACACCGGCCACATTCGCGGCCACGGCAACGGCCACGCTCAGCGCAACGTCTCGGCCCGACCGGACAGCCCAAATCATGAATAGGTCAATGGCCACGGGAACGGCCGATGCAACGGTCTCTGGCACGCCATGAGACAGCGCTAGGTCACGCTCCACAGCGAAGCTAATGACCATGGCCGCAGCGGGCGCGGCATACCGGACGAGGCCGGTTATGGACAGGCGCTTAAACATTCCCCGCCTCCCTCTTGCGTCGTGCATCCTGGTATTCGCGTACGAGGTGAGCAGGCACCCCGGCATAGCGGATGTTGTCAATGGCTTGCATACGCGTCGCGTGCCTACGGTTCTCGATTGCTTCCCGCTCCCGGTACTTCCGCCGTGCTGCCGTCATCAGCTCGGCCCACTCGGCCACCTTGGCGCGGAACTCGTCATCAATCATCGGTCAACTCCCAACAATCCAGCGGGCAGAAAGGGCCCACAGAAATGGTTTGATTAGCCATCACAGGTTTTTCCCTCCCTGCCGCGCCGCATTTGGGGGCGAGGGGAGGCACCCCCCAGGGGGAGGGGTCAGAATGGCGGCACGTCATCGAACCGACCACGCTGCACGCGCTGTTCTGCCTCGCGCTGCGAACGACGCTCAGCGAGGAAACCGCCCGGCTCGCGCTTAGGTCGCTCCTTGGCATCACATGCCTTGCACAATGGCCGAAGGTGCGTCACGGCATCGGGATTAGGCTCGCCCCTCGCTATCAAGTCACGTCGACTGATCGGCCAATGGTCGGCAACCTGCGCCCGTTGTCCGCAGAGAACACACCAAGGATTCCGGTAGATAAACCTTGGCTGCACGCGCTCACGCCAGTCACGGCCGTATGAACTACCGCCCCGATTCTGTCGCTGCGCTGCTCGCTGCTTTGAATGCTCAGCGCACGCGCCGTCTCTTCCGCTTACCAACTCGGGGCACCCCGGCTGAGAACATGGGCGGGGTGGCTTACTCGGCATGGAGGCTCACACTCCGAAGGGCGGGCAGGTAATAGCGCTGAACAGTTCCTCATCCGTGAGGCCCTGCATTTCCTCTATGACGTCCATCTCTTGCTGTACGTCGTCCAGTTCGTACAGGTCATCCAACGCAGCGAGGATCACGTCATGGATTGCCTGTACGAGTTGCGCCGCTCTTTCAGAATCAGGTTTCCCCTCAGCGAGCATGCGCCGGATTTCATCCGCGTATCCATGCGCATAGCCGAAGGATTGGGTGAGAGACTCAGCGTGCGAGGGGGCGCAATCGTCGGCCAGCATGGGGCAACTCCTTCGCTGGGGCACACGTGGCAGGGAAGTGACAAGCAGTGAAAGCCGCAGGTCAGAAAACCGGTGGTTCCCGGCCGGCTCGGGGTGTGATCTTGCAACAGCGAACGGCCGCGCCACGGGTGAAAATGACACGGCCACAGCGCTAAGCGGGCGGGATAACCGGCGGGTTGATCGGGATACCCGCAGCGTCCCGAGGGGTCACGTCGAATCCAACCAATTCGCCGTGCCGGGTCCCGCCCCACACTCGCACGTATTCCACACCCCGCCGCATTACGGAACCGGTATAACCAGCGGGCACCGAATCGGCCCATGCCGGGGAACCATCAGGCAGGCGGGGGAAGTACGGGTAATCTCCCCTCGGGCCAGGGTCTAGAGCGTCCTGCGGCATTACTCGTTGCCGCCGCTCACGTAAGCCTCACGCTTAGCCTCTAGCTCATCGGCAAAATCAGCGGCAATCTCGTTCGCGCGCTGTTCGGCCGCATTGATTACGTCGTCCATGATCGTCGCGTCATAGATGCGATTCTCTGGAATGGTCGCCGTCTCGCCCAAGCGATTCTGCGCGTCCTGTGCGGCACTCAGAATGTGTCCGCGCTTGAAACGGTGCGCCCGGTACTCAGCGAACGCCACAAACCACGGCTCGTTAGAGACCAGTTCATAGAACCGTGCTCGCGCCGCCTTTTCAGCCTCGCTGTTCGCCTCCTCCTCAGCACGCCAAGTCTCCTTGACCCGGTGGGCGTACTCGATCTCTCGTGCATCGCGCTCAGCGGCCAGCGTCGCAGCCTTCTCAGCCTCGGCCGCCTCAAGGGCCGCTAGCTCCTGCGCCGCCTTTTCAGCGGCAGCACGGGCCTTCTCTAGCTTCGCGTCAGTCATCAGGCGTTGCCTCCGAGGTTCTTGTAAGCGGCTGCAATTCGATCCCCACCCGTCGAGTCGGCAGGGCCGGAAACGTCACGGCCGGAAGCGGCAGCAGCCTTCTTGCCGTCCTGGTAGTAACCCAGCGCCATACGCGACTCAGGGCTAAGAGATCCGCCATTGGCCACAACTGCGGCGGCATTCTCCATTGCAGTGCTGTAACGCCAGGACTCCGCACGAGCGCGCAGAACACTTGCAATGGTCGCGTCGGTCATCCCGCTGTCAATGTGATCGCGAGTAGTCATGAATCCTCCTTGATCGCTAGACCAGCGAAGTACTTTCGCCGGTCACTTCGAAAGTGTCGGTATCCAGCGCTGCGCACGAGCCGCGTAAACGAACCCAGCGGGACCGGGCCCACACCGTTTCGCGCGGCCCACCTATTCACAGCGCCGAACAGTTCGTTTTGGTCAACGACTGCGGGGGCGTCAGCCGTGACCGCACGCAGGGCAGCGAACACGACAGCCCGGTACGCGGCATCGTCATGCATCGCGGGAAACCTCCAGGGAAAACAAAAAGACCCCCTCGCTCGGCCTCGGCATAGGCCAAACAAGGGGGTCTTACCGGCGAGGACTACGCCGCTTTGCGCGCACGTAGATCTACCCACCGAAGAATGGGGAAGGGTTGCGGATGCCGCCGCAGAGAGAGCACCTAGGAACGTTCCTAGGTGGTGGCGACCGGTCAGGGGGCATGTGGCGCACCAGCCTGACCAGTCATCACCTATGGACACAGTTTCCGGCTGTCCGGAGTCCAGAGAGTGAGTTGGCTAAGTGCTAGAGCCTGAATTGCCGGAATATCCGACGGCAGTGCGCGCATTGATATCCGACCGTTACGAGCCGGCACTGACCCTCAGCGCCTTTCTACGGGCCTCCGGGGAATGCGTTGACGCGAGGGGGCAGCGGGACGGGGAAAGGCGCTCACAGAGCCGCACAGAGGCTTTCAGCTAGGCCGCGTGCTTCCGCTGTCGGTAAGCCTTTTGCTTGTGAGCGTTCGAGCAGTAGCGGCGGGCACGCGTAGCACCGTCCCAACCGGCGCTGTTCTCGCACCCGTCCAGTTCACAAACGGCCTCCCAGCGGGATTCCTCCGCGTCAGCCTTTGCCTGCTCGGCGCACTCCTCGGAACAGAACCGCTGACGGTTGTTCTTCGGCTCGTACGCGTCTCCACAGCGCTCGCAGTCCCGTCCCAAGAGCTTTGCCGCGTACTCAGCGGCCGTCAGCTTGCGTGCGCGCTTCCGGGCCTGCCGACACGCATTTGAGCAGACGGCCCGCTGTCGGCCGGTTAGGACGGTGTCGCATACCTCGCACCGAGGATCACCGATAATCAAGGGCGGGGCACTCCTTCCAGAGGGGTGTTACGTTGCGGCATGTAGTTGTACCTAGTTCCGGTATTGCTAGTAGGACTCCTATAGATGTTGTTGAATGTAGGTACAGAACTACATAAGTACATATAGAGAGTTTCTTGATTAGCCCTCTCCCGCTCCTCGCTGTGCCCGCTGCTTCCTAGCGAGGTAGGCCGCCCGATCCTTGCAACGAGTCGAGCAATAGAGCGCCGGTCGCCCAACACCCTTGTCAGGCACGGGGTTTGAGCAATCCGGACCGGCGCAGCCATCGGCAGGGAATAGAACGGCTTCAACGATTTTCAGCGCGTGGCGTACGTGTGCGTGAGCGTCTTCCGCTATAGGGCCTGCCTCCCATGCCGCTTCTTCCGCTCGCTGGAGCGCTCCGCGTATCTCCTCGAAACGTCGATCTGTCATTGCGGTGTCTCCTCTAAATCCTCAGAAGGGGTCCATGCGTTCCGCTTAATTCGCCGTAACGCCTGACCGGTTCCGCGTTATCCGCGAAAGTAGGTCAAAGAAAACCCCCGCCATCACTGACGGGGGGGCTGTATGTGAAGCGGGCCCCTTAGGCAGCTTCCGCGATAAGCAGCGCGAGCCGTGCCGCCTGTAGATCGGGGGAGTTCCCGAGGTTCTTTCGGAACGCTCGCACGAGTCGGCCGCGCTTGCTGTCCCTCTCGCTGGCCCACGCGTCCATACGCGCGCTCAGCGTCTCCAGGTCAAGCGTGTTCGTGATGGGCACCGCGCAACCTCCCTGTCGTCTCTCCTGCTGCGGGTTCGGGGTCCAGAGAGCGTGTGGGTTAAGTGGCATTTTCTGACGCACCGTCAGATAACTTGGCGGAAGCTCTGTGCGGCCGCCTGCGGGCCGTCTGTGGCTCTCTCGGCGTGCCGGGCGGCGAGGCAACGGGAATGGCTCAGACGGCCGTCTGTGGCCTCCTTCGGGGCCGTTGTCGGCAAGTGCGGCGAACCCCTCGGCGCTGGCCGGTCGTTGAGAGCCCCTGTACGGCCGTCTGCGGGCATGGGAAAGGCCCGGCAGGAAGTTGTCCCACCGGGCCTCTGCCAGGCTCTCAGCGCGTCCTACTCGGCCACTGTTACCTCCGCCTCTGTCGCTGCGGAACCCGGCAGATCCACAACGCGCGTGAACCCTGCCCATGCGTAGTGGAATCGCTCGGCCGTCACCTTGGTACGTCCGGCCCCGAACTTCCGCCGCACGCAGACACCGTCAAGCGCCAGCGCCAGCAACCCGCGTCGTTCTTCCTCTGTCGCTGCCTGCCAAGCCTCTTGGATCTGCTCTGCCTCAAAGAGGAAAGACACATCCGCTGTCGGCTCGGGCAGCGCGCTGAGCGCCTTCTCGGCCTGCCTCACTTTGTCCTCGGCCTCGGCCAGCAATCCGGGGAAGTATTCCGCCGCAGGGCCGCTGAACTCCCCGCGCTTGTAACGGGCGTCGAGCAGGTCGCTAAGTTCCGCCTTAGTGTTTTCCACGCGTTCGGCAAGTTCCTTTCGTTCGCTCACTGCATCGGGACGGTTCGCAGCCAGCCAGCGAGTTGCCACGGCGAGAATCAGCGCGTCGTCCGGCTCGCTTGTCGTAAGTCGGCCGACGAACGCAGCGAACACAAAGTCGTGGGCGTATTTCGCCATGACCGACGCGGGTGCATCGCACGGCCGTCCCCCAGTCGTCTTGTGCGGGCAGTTGTAGGACATGCCGCGCCGAACCATCTTGCGGCCGCACCCGGCGCAGGACAGGAGTCCCGAGAGAAGGTGCCGGGGCAGGCTACGAACTCCACGGCGGGCGGGGCTCGACTTGTCCCCCAGCAGCTTTGTGCGGCCCTTTACAGCCTTACGGGCCCGCATCTGCTCAGCCTCGCTGACGAGTGCTTCCCCGACGCTGATACGGCGTCCCTCGGCGTTCCGGTGAATCGGGTCTTCCCGCTCGAACCACTGAGAGGACGGCTGTAGTCCGATGTACGCGGGGTTTTTGACGACGCGATACATGTACTGCGGTGACCACTTGCCGCCACTCGGGCACGAGATCCCCTCGGCGTTGAGCCGCTCCGCCACTTTCGGTGCAGTCGCTCCCGCCGCAATCTCGAAGACTATTCGCCGGATCACGTCTGCCTTTGTCGGACTGCCTTCCTTTTCGGGAATGGCGGGGGTGTTGTCGGCAACGAGCTTCCGATCCTTGGTCTTGGCCAACCCGTAGGGAACACGCGGAGCCAGCCAATAGCCCTGGTCTTTCGAGTAGCGCCAGGAGTCCGTTACACGGTCTGAGAGTTGGTCGCTGAACTCCTTTGCGTCCTCCGCGCGCCACATGATCATGCGACGGTCCTTCGGTTCGCTGGTGTCGAGATTGTCAGCGCCGAAGAAGATTCGTCGACCCTCTAGCCGTTCCATGATGGTGAGGACAGCGAGCGCGCCCCGGCGGCTGAATCGGTCCAGCTTGTACGACCAAAGGCACTTAATTTCGCCGGTCTCCAGTGCGTTAAGGCCAGCGTCGTACGCAGGTCGCTTCACATCCTTTGATCCGCTGATTCCGTGATCCACCCACACATGACGCGGGGTGTAGCCATTCCATTTGGCCCAACGAATGCCGTCTTCAATCTGCTGCCCAACGCTCAGTTCGGTGTCCCGCTGACCCTTTCGGGCAACGGACTTCCGAGCGTAAATATCGAGATCACCGTTCGGATCAATCGTCTTAAACGGCGTCGTCATCGGCCGGAACGTCGGAACGCTCACGGAACCCCCTTGCATCCGGGTGAAGACCCGGCCAGCGGGGGGCGGGTTGCCCCTACTGGGAGCGCGGCGCTTGTGGGTCTGCCCTACAGAGAGGGAGCCAGTGAAGCGCCGTGCTCACGTCTTCACCGGCTGCAAGCGGACGGGTGTGCTGGAGGAGGCGGTAGCCCGTTTGATGGCCCTGTCCGCCCAGGGCCATCAGGCCTGACGGCCACCTGGCGCAAACCCCTTCGCCGCAGGGCGGGGTGAAGCCGGTCGAGACTGCTGTCACCTGTCGACGGCGTCTGCGCATCGGCCGGGGGGCGGCAGCCGATCCACGGTCGGTCGGGCCGGGCGAGACGAAAACCGCTGACGTTCGCCTGGCGTCAGCGATATGTGCCAGAGCTGGTTGGTCCCCTCGGTGCTCCGCCATGTCCGCTGAGCCCAAGAGCGAACCACTGGCAAGGCGGCGCACCGCAGGAACACCGCAGGCAATCCCGCTGCGGAGGCGCCTTTCAGTCAATGTCCGACCGCGGCGCCTCCATGCGGGGAAGGTGTCTCGATCGCGTCGGCGGGCAGGTCGGCGATGCGGCGCAGGCACCGGACGAGGACGTCACGGTCAGTCGCGTGACGAGCCCGGGGTCGAGACGGCATTACCGAGCGACACCACGGAGGTCCTTCGTCAGCGGGCGTCCGCCTCGGGCTCCGGGCGCGGGAGCTCGTCAAGGTCGAGGGTGAAGGTGCGGCCGTCGGCCAGGGGGATGGGGAGCTTGCCCGTGCCGTACTTGTGCGTGTGTGCCGCGATGTAACCGGTGCCGGTCGGCTGGGTGTGGAGGACGACTTCCTGGGCGTACGGGTCGACGACCAGGTAGATCGGGATGCCGTAGCGGCCGTACTTGGCGGTGCAGTCGTCGTAGTCCTTGCGTGCGGAGGAGGTCGAGACGACCTCGGAGATCAGCAGGACGTCCTCGAAGCTGTAGCGCTTGCCTTCCTTGCGTGCGTCCTCGCGCATGATCGCGAGGTCGGGGGCGGAGTTCTCGTCGGCGGGGAAGTCGATGTAGACATCGGAGGTGACCTTCGCGTGACGGCCGAGGGCGAGAGCGGAGTCGATCTGCATCGACCTGATGGTGCTGGAGTACTCCTCGCTCTGCGGAGTCATGATCACCTTTCCGTCGGCCCCGAACAGGACCGTGTATCCCTTGGGGAACTGGGTGTGCACGATCGCGTCGACGCTCATGGACGGCTCCTTCCCGTGTGTGGTCAGGATACGGCGGACAGCGCTCTGTCCCGGGACTGGCCGCGGCGGGCTTCGCGGTCTACCGCCGGCGGGCACGAACTTCGCCACCGCGGACACCCGCCCCCCTGGGCGAGACCGATGGCTTCGCTTTTGCCGCAGGAGGTCAGTGGCCTGCCGGGCCCTCGCGGACAAGGGTTCGGTGAGTCCGGGAGGTGGACGGCCGCCGCGACCCGGTCGCCTCAGGGGCGGCGGCCGCAGGCTGTGAGAATCCGAGCGCGGCGGAGCGCTGGGAACCGTGCACCGCGAGAACCGGGGCGTGGACGGCGAGAGCCCGGCCGGGCCGCGTGGTCGCGGGGTGGGCCGGGCTCTCGTGAGGTGTGACTCGCGGGGCGCGGGGGTCAAGTGGTGCGCGCGGGGCGGAGTTACTCGTCGCCCTCCTCGGGCTTCTCCGCGTCGTTGACCTCCTGCTCCAGGCCCAGCTGCTCCACCAGCCACTTGTCGAACTCGATGGCCGCCCGCACCCAGCTCACCGTCGAGGAGACGAACAGCTCGATGTTCACACCGGCGCCGATCAGCAGCTGCGCCTCGCCGATGAGGCGGACGGTGCCGTCGTCATGGGTGTGGGTGTAGACCTTCGGCCACAGGGTGCGGCGGTTCCAGTCGTCGATCGCCTCCAGCAGCTGCGGCTTGGCGTCGATCTTGTGCGGCCGGTCGAAGAACGTACGCACCGAGTAGACCGCCTGCTCCCCCTCACCGCGGAACATGAAGTAGGTGCGGAACTCCTCCCACGGCGCCGCGAGGTCGCCCTCGTCGTCTACGACGTACTTGAGCTCCATCTGGTCGAGGAGCTGCTTCACCAGGTCCTGATCCGGAACGACGGGGCCCGCCGGTCCCTGGGGCTGCGGCTCGGGCTGGCCCCCGAAGTTCGGAATCGAAGACGGGTCGATGGACATATGTGAACACTCCTGCGGTCGTCTGGTCCGTCCGGCCATCAGTGAGACCAGACGTACAACCCACCCTCTCTCTCTTGCCCCGTGACCGGCAACCTGCCCGGCCGGTGTGCCCCGACTACACCGTCTTTCCCGTCGCGGGACCCGTCTCGGCACCTGTCGCCGGACCCGTCGCGGGGCCCACGATGAGGCCCTCGCCGAAGGCGTCCACGCGGACCGTGTCACCGTCCTTGACCTCGCCGGACAGGATCTCCTTGGCGAGACGGTCGCCGATGGCCGTCTGGACCAGCCGGCGCAGCGGGCGGGCGCCGTAGGCCGGGTCGTTGCCCTCGTCGGCGAGCCAGGCCAGGGCCGCGTCGGTGACCTCCAGGGTGAGCCTGCGTTCGGCCAGCCGCTTGGCCAGCCGGTCGATCTGGAGCCTGGCGATCCGGCTCAGCTCGTCCTTGGACAGCGCCGAGAAGACGACCAGGTCGTCGAGCCGGTTGAGGAACTCCGGCTTGAAGGAGGTACGGACCACCTCCAGGACCTGTTCCTTCTTCTCCGCCTCGCTGGTGAGCGGGTCGATGAGGAACTGGCTGCCCAGGTTGGAGGTCAGCACCAGGATGACGTTGCGGAAGTCGACCGTGCGGCCCTGCCCGTCGGTCAGCCGGCCGTCGTCGAGCACCTGGAGCAGGATGTCGAAGACCTCCGGGTGCGCCTTCTCCACCTCGTCGAGCAGGACGACGCTGTACGGCCTGCGGCGCACCGCCTCCGTCAGCTGGCCGCCCTCCTCGTAGCCGACGTAGCCGGGCGGGGCGCCGACCAGGCGGGCGACGCTGTGCTTCTCGCCGTACTCCGACATGTCGATGCGGACCATGGCCCGCTCGTCGTCGAAGAGGAAGTCGGCGAGCGCCTTGGCCAGTTCGGTCTTGCCGACGCCGGTCGGGCCGAGGAAGAGGAACGAACCGGTGGGCCGGTCGGGATCGGCGATCCCGGCGCGCGAGCGGCGCACGGCGTCGCTCACCGCGCGCACGGCCTCGGTCTGGCCGATGAGGCGCTTGCCGAGCTCGTCCTCCATGCGCAGCAGCTTCTGCGTCTCGCCCTCCAGCAGCCGGCCGGCCGGGATGCCCGTCCAGGAGGCGACCACGTCGGCGATGTCGTCGCTGCCGACCTCCTCCTTGACCATGGTGTCCTTGGCGGCCTCTTCCTCGGCCTCGGAGGCGGCTTCCAAGTCGCGTTCCAGGGAAGGGATCTCGCCGTAGAGCAGTTTGCTGGCGGTGTCGAAGTCGCCGTCCCGCTGGGCGCGTTCGGCCTGGCCGCGCAGTTCGTCGAGCTTCTCCTTCAGCTCGCCGACCCGGTTGAGGGACTGCTTCTCCTTCTCCCAGCGGGCGTTGAGACCGCGCAACTCCTCTTCCTTGTCGGCGAGGTCGCGGCGCAGTTTCTCCAGACGCTCCCGGGAGGCCGGGTCGGTCTCCTTGTCGAGGGCCAGCTCCTCCATCTTCAACCGGTCCACGGCGCGCTGGAGTTCGTCGATCTCGACGGGGGACGAGTCGATCTCCATGCGCAGCCGGGAGGCGGCCTCGTCGACGAGGTCGATGGCCTTGTCGGGCAGGAAGCGGGAGGTGATGTACCGGTCGGAGAGGGTGGCGGCGGCGACGAGCGCGCTGTCGGCGATCTGCACCTTGTGGTGCGCCTCGTAGCGGCCCTTGAGACCGCGCAGGATGGCGATGGTGTCCTCGACGGTCGGCTCCGCCACCAGCACCTGCTGGAAGCGGCGCTCCAGCGCCGGGTCCTTCTCGATCCGCTCGCGGTACTCGTCGAGGGTGGTCGCGCCGACCATGCGCAGCTCGCCGCGGGCCAGCATGGGCTTGAGCATGTTGCCCGCGTCCATGGCGGAGTCGCCGCCCGCGCCGGCGCCCACGACGGTGTGCAGCTCGTCGATGAAGGTGATGATCTGCCCGTCCGAGTCCTTGATCTCGGCCAGGACGGTCTTCAGCCGCTCCTCGAACTCGCCGCGGTACTTGGCACCGGCCACCATCGCGCCCAGGTCGAGCGCGACGAGCCGCTTGTTCTTCAGCGACTCGGGCACGTCGCCCTTGACGATCCGCTGGGCGAGGCCCTCGACGACGGCGGTCTTGCCGACGCCCGGTTCGCCGATCAGGACGGGATTGTTCTTGGTGCGGCGGGAGAGCACCTGCACCACGCGCCGGATCTCGGTGTCACGCCCGATGACGGGGTCGAGCTTGCCCTCGCGCGCGGCGGCGGTGAAGTCGGTCCCGAACTTCTCCAGCGCCTTGTACTGCCCCTCGGGGTCGGCGGTGGTCACCCGGCGCCCACCGCGGGCCTTCTGGAAGGCGTCCACCAGCTTCTTCGGGGTGGCCCCCTGCCTGGAAAGCACCTCGGCGGCCTGGCCGCCCTTGGCGGCGATGCCCATGAGCAGGTGCTCGGTCGACAGGTACTCGTCCCCGAGGTCCCTGGCGCGCGCCTGCGCGTCGGCGATCACGGCGAGCAGCTCGCGGTTGGGCTGCGGGGGCGCGACGGTGGAGCCGGCCACGCTGGGCAGCGAGCCGAGCACCTTCTCCGCGCCGGCCCGCACGGCTGCCTGGTCGGCGTCCACGGCGGCGAGCAGATCGACGATGTTCTCGTTGTCCTGGCCCTCCAGGAGAGCCAGGAGCAGGTGGGCGGGGGTCAGATCGGGGTGGCCCCCGGACAGGGCCCGGTTGCCGGCCGCCTGGATCGCGTCCCGGCTCCGGTTGGTCAGCTCGGCGTCCACGTTCGCTGTCTCCTCCTTGCGTCAGCCGTCAGCACCTGACTCACACGACGTACACAAACTTGAGTCTAGTCCACTCAAGGCGCGGACGGGCGCCGCACGGCCGCTAAGTTCCCCACCATGGCCGCATACCCCCAGGACCCGGGCTCTCCCGACGCGCCGTACCTCGCCTTCTGGCGGGAACGGCACGTGTGCACGCTGACCACGCCCCGCCCCGACGGCTCACCGCACGTGGTGCCCGTCGGAGTGACATACGACCCCGAGGGGCGAACGGCTCGGGTGATCGCCGACCGGGCGAGCCGGAAGGTGCGCAACGTGCTGGCGGCCGGCCCCGAGGGCGCGCGCGTCGCCGTCTGCCAGGTGGACGGCCGCCGCTGGGCCACCCTGGAGGGCCGCGCCTTCGTCCACACCGACCCGGAGCGCGTCAAGGACGCGGAGACCCGCTACGAGGAGCGCTACGGCCACCCGCCCCGCCCGAACCCCACACGCGCGGTGATCGAGATCAAGCTGACCCGAGCGATGGGGAAGGGCTGAGGTCCCGGAAACCCGCGGAGCGGGCCGTTTGTCGTTCGGTGGGCGTGTGACCGAATCGTGTGGGTGGTTTCCGGCCACTGCCGGATCGTCGTCGCGTCCGCACAGGTCCGGAAATATCGCCGGAAACTGCAGCGGCGTCACCGTGTTCAGGTCACGGTGACGCCGCTGCGGGGGGAAGTACCTGAGCGATCTGTTACGACGGGGGAATCGCGTCAGGCACTGCGGGGGGTGGCTGAAACTGTCCTGGAGGCGGCCGGACCGGCCGGCTCGGCCAGCTGGTGGTCGCGCTGATCCAGGTTCACGAAGATCATTCCGTACCGGATGGCACATCTCACGGGCTGCGGCGCCCCCCGAGGCCGCCGCAGGCACTTGTACGCCCGTACGTCGCCCTCCTCGTCCCGCGTCACCACGACCGGCTCTCCGAAGACGGCCACCATCAGCGAGTCGCCGCTGTGCGGGATCGCGGTGACCAGGTCGATGAAGTGCCAGCCGGAGCGGTAGGCCGTGGCCATCTCGCGACGGAAGGAGCGGTCGTCGGGTGGAGTGGTCACATCAGGCTCCGGATCCGTCCGCCGTGCCGGACGTCGGTTCCTCGGGAGCCGGCCCCGCGACGGGAGCCGCCGGCCAGTGACTGTCCGCCAGCGTGACGGTCGTGGCGGACTGCGGCCAGTGGCTGTCCGCCGTCACCTCGTCCTTCACGTCGGAACGGGCGCTCAGCACCCCGATGGCCACCACGGCGGAGAGGGCGGCAACAAGTACCGAGCGAAGCATTTTGTGGCACATGGTCGGCCTCGTCCTCACTTGAAAGTCTCCTCTTCCCCCGTCGGTAAAGACGATGGCTCATTCGGGCACGTCATGACCACAGGATCGATGCATCATGTTCCTGCATGTTCAGGACCCTGGGGGGTGGAGATCTCGTGGCAAACCGGACCAAAGCAACGCATCCCCATGCGGTGACCCAACTGTGCGAGGAAGGTGGCCGACTTTACGCCAACGCCCTGCGCACGGGGAGGGTCGCCCGTGTGGACGCGGAGTCCGCGCCTTGCCTGGTGGACCTCGCCCTGCTCGTCCCCGACCCCGACGACGCCGACTGGCTGCGTCCGGTTCCGCCCAGCGTCGCGCTCGCCCAGCGGCTGCACCCCATCGAGCAGGAGATCAACGAACGCCGCCGGCTGTCCGTCGAACTCGCGGACGTCTTCGAGCCGTTCCTCGCCCTGAGCGCCCAGTCCGCCACCACCGACCACTCCATCACCGTGCTGGAAGGCGCCGCCCGCATCAACGAGGCCCTCAACCTCGCCACCGGCCAGTGCCGTTCGGAGATGCTCACCATCCAGCCCAGCGACGACCGCTTCTCCGAGCGCAGCCTCGCCCTGGGCCTCGAACGCGACCGCCCCATGATCGAGCGCGGGGTGCGCATCCGCACCCTCTACCAGCACACCGCCCGCCACAGCCCGGAGAAACTGGGGTACGTGGCCCAACTGGCCAACGGCAAGGTCGAGTACCGCACGATCGCCGAGGTGGTGGAGCGCCTCATCGTCTGCGACGAGACCGTCGCCTTCATCCCCGCCCGCGACGACCAGCAGGTCGCCCTGGAGCTGCGCCACCCCGGCCTCGTCCGCTACCTGGTGAAGGTCTTCGAGTTCATGTGGGCCCGCGCGGTCCCGCTGAGCGCCGGCGCCCCCTACGAGACGGACCCCGGCGGCATCACCGACATCCAGTACTCCATCGCCAAGCTCCTCGTCGAGGGCCACGTCGACGAGGCCATCGCCCGCCGCCTCGGCATGAACGTACGCACCTGCCGCGCCCACATCGCCAAGCTCGCGGCGATCCTCGGCAGCGGCAGCCGCGCCCAACTCGGCTTCCTCATCGCCCAGTCGGGGATCCTGGAGCGCGAGGACTGATCCCCGCCGGGGGCGGCGCCGCCCCGCCGAGCGGCTTGTCCAGGCCGACCTGTGCGATGCGCACGCCCAGTTGGGTACGGCTCGCCGCGCCCAGGGTCTCCGAGAGGCGGGCGATGTGCGCCCGGCAGGTGCGGACGCTGATGCCGAGGCGCTCCGCGATCACCGCGTCCTGGTGCCCCTCCGCGAGGAGCGCCGCGATGGACTGCTCCCGGTGCGAGACGCCCTCGATACGGGTGTCGGGCAGCGGCGCGGTCAGCGGGATCGCCAGCCGCCACAGCCGCTCGAACACGGTGACCAGGTAGGCGATCAGCGCCGGGTGGCGCAGCTCAAGCGCCATGGTGCGGTCGGCGTTGGCGGGGATGAAGGCGACCGTGCGGTCGAAGAGGATCAGCCGGTCGATGACCTCGTCGAGCGTGCGGGCCTCCACCGCCGGGCCCATCAACTCCAGGTAGTTCAACAGCCCTTGACCGTGCCGGGCCACATGCGTGTACAGGTCGCGCATGCGCACGCCACGGCCGCGCAGCGCGAGCGCCCGGTGCAGCCCCTCGGACAGTTCGTGCTCGCGCCGGATGCCGCCCGGCTGGACGGTCAGCACCTCCGTGGTGCACGCCCCGGTCGCCTGGTCCAGGGCCGCCTGGATGCGTGCGTCGCCGTCCAGGACGCGGATCGCCGCGCCCTCGGCGACGGCGGCGGACGGCGCCGGCCCGCCGAGGCCCGCGTACCGCTCGAACGCGGCGACCGCCGTGCCCATCCGCCGCCGGCTCGCGCTCACCTCGTCGTAGAGGCCGTGCAGCAGCCGGGTCATGACCTCCTGCGGGGAGGTCGGCACCAGCCAGTCCATGTCGTCGGGGTCCGGGTGGAGCAGGGCCAGCTCCAGCAGACAGGGCACCTGCTCGGCGTCACCGCGCGGCACCCGGCCTCGGCGCACGGCCCGGGAGTACACACGGTCCCCCGCCTCGCACAGCCGGTCGGCGCCGTGCGGATGGTCCTGCGCCCCGTGCCCGGCCATCGCCCGTCCCACCCCCGCTGCCCGCGGCCGTCGGCGCCGCAGGTGTCGGTGCCGGTGCCGCCGGCGCTTGTGCGCCTGACTTCCGCAGCGCAACTATGCGCGGCCCGGACCGGCTCCGCAACAACGGCAGGGGGCACGCGGTGTGCGTGCCCCCTGCCGTTGTCGCCGAGCCCAGGTGGGTTACTTCAGGCCGATGGAGTTGCAGGCGGACTTGTACTCCGAGGTGCAGATGTCGGACACCTTGTAGATGCCGTCCTCGATGACGGTGCTCTTGATGTTGCTCTTCGTCAGCGCGACCACGGGGACCAGGTTGGCCCGGATGCCCTTGTCGGTGGGGCTGTCGACCGTGTCGCGGGTCAGGGACTCGAACTGGAGGTCACGGCCCCGGACCTTGGCGACGGCCATCGCCGCGGCGGCAGCCGCCATCTGCGGGTAGGGCTTGTAGACGCTCATGTACTGCTCGCCGCTGACGATCCGCTGCACGGCCGGGAGTTCCGCGTCCTGGCCGGTGACCGGGGGCATGTCGTCGTCGCTGACGCCCGCCGCCTTCAGCGCCTTGATGACGGCGCCGGCCATGGCGTCGTTGGCGGAGTACACAGCGGCGATCTTGCTCGCGCCCATCCTGGAGATCGCCTTGTCCATGTTGGCCTTGGCTTCCTTCGGGTCCCAGTCCTTGGTGTCGAAGGACTCGCTGATCTTCACCCGGCCGTTCAGCTCCGACAACGCGCCCTGCTTGAACTGGGCGGAGTTCGGGTCGGTGGGCGAGCCGTTCATCATGACGATCTGGTCACTGAGGTCGGCCGCCCCCAGGGCCTCCACCAGGGTGCGGCCCTGGACCTCGCCGACGAGCTCGTTGTCGAAGGAGACGTACGCGTCGATCGGGCCCTGGGCCAGGCGGTCGTAGGCGATGACGGGGATGCCCGCGTCCTTGGCCTTCTTCACCGTGCTCGCGATCGCCTTGGAGTCGACGGCGTCCAGCAGGATGACGTCGACCTTGTCCTCGATCATCCGCTCCATCTGGGTGACCTGGGTGGAGTTCTTGGCGTTCGCGTTGGCGTACTGAATGCTGCCCTTGTTGTTGGTGAGTTCGGCGACCTTGGACTTGATGATGGGGTAGTCGAACTGCTCGTAGCGGGTGTTCGTCTCCTCCGGCATGAGCAGGCCCACGGTGAGGTCGTCACCCTTGGTCGGTGTCGCCTCGCCCGCTTCCTCCGTCGCGCCCAGCATGCCGCAGCCGGCGAGCGAGAGGGACAGCGTGGAGGCAACCACGGCTATGGCGATACGACGCATTCGGGGGCTCACTTCAGGTGCGTTCCGGACATCGGGTGCGACATGCTGACCCAGGTGTCTGAAAAGACAACGCGGCGGCGACCGTCGACGTCAAGCCAAACTACTTAACGAAGTAACAACATCACCCTCCGCTCAGCATGTGAAGACACATGGAGACGACACGGAGGGCACGTCACGAACGGGCGAAGAACCGCGCACTTCACAGGGGCGCTTCCTCAACTCGCCCCGGCGCGGATCTCAACGCGCCCCGGGGTCGTGCTTCTTCAGCGACGCCTGCACCTCGGCGGCGTACGCCCCCTCCCACCACGGGATCGTCTCCACCAACACCGGCTTGATACCGGACGCCAGCACCAGGGCCCGCCCCGGGGGCATCGCACCGAGATCGGAGACCCCGAGGACGCGTTCACGACGCGTGGACTCACTGACCGTACGGTTGCCGGACCAGCCGCCGAACTCCGACTCACGGCTCGTCTGGTACTCGCGCAGGTCGAACTCGCCCGCCAGTTCGCTCAGATCACCGAGGAACCGGGTGTCGGAGACGCCGCCGCCGTAGACGCGCACGTTCGCGGCCGACCACAGCTTCTCCATGCCGCGCTCGCCCCACACCTCGATGCCCTGCGCCCAGGACTGCAGGATCGTCATCAGGATGATGCCGCGCGAGCCGTAGTGGGAGTACAGGTCGGGCAGGGAGCGCCAGCGGCACACGTTGGCGGCCTCGTCGAGCACGCCGACCAGCGGCAGCGGGAGCCGGCCGCCGCGCTGGGCGGTGGCGTACTCCTCGGCGGCCTCGACGACGGCGACCGTGAGCGCGGTCACGAGCGGCCCCGCGGAGTCGCGCCCCTCCCGGGAGAGCGAGTACAGGGTGCCGCCGGTGCGGACGAAGGCGTGCGGGTCGAACTGCGGCGCGTGCGGGTCGGCGGGCGGGGTCACCCAGCGGTTGACCTCCGGGTCGACCAGGCAGGACGCCATCTGCTGGGCGACGCCGTAGATGCCGCTGCGCTGCTTGTCGGGGGCGCTCACGACGCCGGCGAAACCGTCGGCGGACATGGTGTGCCCGGCGCCGCGCAGGATCCGCTCCGGGGTGTCGTCCTTGGGGTTGGACAGCCAGGTGTAGATCTGGGTGATCGGCGCCTTCGCACAGGCCGCGGCGAGCAGCAGGTTGGCCAGCAGGTCCTGGCCGGCGGGGTCGAAGAAGGCGTCGGTGGAGGCGTTCGCGTCCCGCGACCCGCTCGCGAAGTGGTCGGCCATCCTGCGGGCCTTGGCGACGTCGGTGACGTACGTCAGCGGGTTCCAGTACCAGCTCGGCGGCTCGGCGGCGACCTGCTGCGGGTCGAACACCCAGACCGGACCGCGGGCGCTGCGCGGGCCGCGCGTCGCGTCCACGACGTCCCGCTTGTTGGAGGTGACGAGCACCGCGCCCGGCCCGTCGAGGATCGCGGGGATCGCCCGCCGGGTGGTCTTGCCGGTCCGCGGTCCCCAGATGTCGACGTGCATGTCCTCGTACGACCCGAACAGCGGCTGCCGGCCCTTCACGGACCGCCCGATGAACACGCCGGGCGTGCCCGCCCGCACCCCGAGCCGCTCGGCGGTGGCCGCCGCGCCCTTCATGGTGAGCTTGCCGAGCTCCTCGCCGCGCGCGAGGTGCCGGGCCGCGCCGTCCACGCCGGGCTTGTTCCGGATCCGCTGCCGCACCCGGTACGCGGCGAGCACCAGCACGCCGACCAGCACGGCCTCCCCGGCGGCGACGGCACTGGCCGCCGAACCCGGCCAGCTGTAGTCGCCCTTGACGACGGCCACGAGGAACGACAGCGGGTTCGAGGGCGGCGCGGGCGCGTCGGCGTACGACGCCCCCACCTCGGCGGCCAGCCAGGCGCCGGCGCCGCACAGGAGGACGATCGCGACGACGATGACGATCTCGAGAGTCCAGTCGTCCTCGGCCCGAGGCTTCTTCTGCTGCTCAGCACTCACCGGTGGGGCTGGCCTTTCTGGGGGTGGGGTGTGCGGGTCTTCCGGGGCGCGGTCAGGCCTTGTCCGGGGCGAAGACGAAGACGCCCTCACTCGTCGCCATCACAGTGTGGCCGTCGCTCGTGCCGGTGTGCCGTCCTTCCACTGGCTGATCTGGAAGAACTCGGCGGGGACGAGGTCCCGTTCGCTCGACCAGCCGCTGCCGGGGATCTCGACCTCGACCGACGTGCGTTCCCGGCCCGTTGCCGCGTCGAACAGGCGGGCCCGGAAGCGGTACTCCTCCGGCGTTCCGCCCGTGTTGTCGGGGTACGTCGTGGTGTCCTCGGTGAGGACGACGGCGTCTCCGAGCACACAGGTCTGCGCCTTGTCCCCGACGACCCGGCTCGTGGCCCGCTGCACCGGGTCCCCCGGGCAGCCCTTCACGGCACCGGTCTTCACAGCCCATACGGGCTTGCGGGACAGGCCCGGCAGCGCGGCGCCCCCGTACACCGGGCCCGGGACGGCGGACGCCGATGCCTTGGGCGTCGCCTTCCCGGTGGCGCCGGCCTTGGCCGTGTCATCGCCGCCCCCGCAGCCGGCGACCAGCCCGAGACATGTGAAGGCGCTCGCGGCGTGCAGGAGGTGACGCTTCATCGGTGACTTCATGCTCCCTTTTCGTTCTGTGTGCCGTCGCCCTCGACCGCGTTCGTGCCCCGTGGGACGGGGACGCGGTAGACGCCGGTGATCTTGTCCTGGTAGTCCCACTTGCTGAACTCGACCGCCTTGCCCGGACGCGGGGCGTGGAGGATCTTGTGGCCCTTCGGGTCCCAGACGAGGCCGACGTGGCCCGAGGACCCGTCGGACTCCGGCCGGAAGAAGATCACGTCACCGGGCTGGGCCTGGGACAACGGCACCTCGTACTTCTTGAGGTACGGCTCCTGACTGCGCGTCGTCGTCCCGATGTCGATCTTCCCATCGCTGGCCATGTAGTAAGCCCACTGCGTGAAGCTGGAGCAGTCGAAGCTGGTCGGGTTGCGGCCCTGGAGCCGCGGCGCGCCGTACACGTAGGGGACGCCGATGCCGCGCTGAGCCCAGCCGAGGACCGCGCGGATCACCGGGTCGTCGGAGTCGGGCAGGACACCCGAGGCGCCCGCGCCGTCCGGGGCCACGGCCGCGCCGCCGGTGTCGGCGGCGCAGTCGGCGTACTCCGCGTCCTTGCCTCCCTCGTCGGAGCCGGGGACCGTGCCGTAGTCGGGGTTGGCGGTGACCTTGCCCCGCATCCACCCGTCGGGGTCGACCATGCCCGGGCCCTGGTCCCGGCCGCCCACGAAGGGGTTGTCGACACCGGGAAGCAGCACCTCCCAGTGCAGGTGGGGCCCGGTGACGTTGCCGGTCGCCCCGACCGTCCCGATCTGCTGTCCGCGTTTGACGCTCTGGCCCACGGACACCTTGATCGAGGTCTGGTGGGCGAAGAGGGTGATGACGCCGCCTGTGTGCTGAAGTTTGGTCATGTTCCCGTACGAGCCGCCGGGGCCCGCGTGGACGACCTTGCCGTCGGCCGGAGCGTAGATCGGCGTGCCGGAGGGCGCGACGAGGTCGAGCCCGGTGTGGTATCCGAGGCTCCACATACGGCCGCTCTTGTGGTACGGCGTGCCGACCGTGTACGAGCCCTGCTTCATGGGCCACTGCCAGTCCTTGCCCGTGGCGGGCTCGTCGGCGAACGACACGGTGGTGACGCGGCCGGTCCCGCCCGAGTACGCGGCCAGAGCCATGGCGGTGGTGGATTCCCCATCGCCGCCCTCGTCCAACGCCGGTGTCGACCAGGAGCGCGGTGAGGTGGCGGCGATGCTGAGCGCGGAGCCGGGCTGGGCGTTGTTGCCGATCGGCTCGGGGATGTCCGACTGCTGCCCGAGGGTGGGGAAGCCGGGGTTCTTCTCGATGGTCTCCTTCAGATGCGCGTACCAGCGCTTGATGAGGGCTTGGTCGCCGGTCAGCGTGCCGCGGTAGCGGGCGGCCTGGGTGAGGACCACACGGGGGTAGATCGTGTTGGACGCGGTGGAGCCGGAGTAGGTAAGCAGCGCCTTCCAGGGCTCGGTCTCGGCCTTCTTGGCGTGCAGGAAGTTGGCGGCGGCCCAGGCCGCGTCGTCGATGTTGTAGAGGTCCTTCTTGCCGTCGCCGTTGCCGTCGGCGCCGTAGTCCTTCCAGGCCGGCGTGCCGAACTGGAGGATGCCCATGTATCCGGCGGAGTTCCTGCCGCCCGGCGCGGCCGACTTGTCCTGGCCGAACTTGGTCTCCTGGTACATCTGCCCCGTGATGAGCGTCCAGTCGAGGCCGTCGTAGCGGGCGGCGGCACGCATCGCCGCGAGGATCATCCTGGGCGGGATCTCGTTGCGCGCGGTCTCGCTCGGCATGTACATCTTGCCGGCCGGCATGACCGGGTTGGTGGCCGCGGCGTCACCGGTGTTGCCTGCGTTCGCGTTGTCGGAGTAGTCACCGCAGTCGGCCGCCGCGGCGCCGGCGCCGACGCCGCCGACGAGGCCGCCCAGGATGGCCAGGACGAGGGTGCCGACGCCGGCGACCGGCAGGCATCCGACACCGCCGAGCAGCCACAGCCACTTGGTTTTCTTGTTGCCGTCGCCGCCCTGTCCCCCGGAACCGCGCTGAGCCGCGGCCTTGGCCGCCTTGGCGACCTTCGCGGCCTTGCCGGCTGCGGCGAGTACCGCCGGTGCCACCATGCCGGCTCACGCCCCCGAGTCGTCGGACGCGCCCACGTCGCCGAGGCCGAAGACGTCGAACCCGGAGACCAGCCAGTCGCCGCTGTCCTCCCTGACCGTCACCAGCCACTTGTTGGACTCCACGGTGGTCTCACCGCCCACGGTGTACCGGGCCGTCACCTCGACCAGGCTGGAGATCGAACGGCCGCTGTCGCCCACCAGGTCGGCCGAGACGACGGCGTCCCGCACCACGACGGCCGCGCCCTCGGAGGAGCACTGTCCGGCTCGGCAGGTCGCCCACTCCTTGCCGGTGGGCAACGCGGTCGCCTGCTTCATCCGCGTGTCCCGCGTGGTGAGCGCGAGCAGGGGAGCACTCCAGGCAGCGGGCCGGCTCGTGTGGTTGTACGTGGTGAGCCCGGCCATGTACCGCACCATGACGGCGTGGGCCTCGGCGGCCTGGGAGGCGGACACGATCGGGGCGACCGCGGCGCCCGCCGATGCGCTGCCGGGAGTCTGTCCAGCGTCGCCGGAGGTCTGCTTGTCGTGGCCCGCGGTGGCGCTGGGCACGGCCGAACCGCCGTGCGCGTCAGCGCCGTCGTCCCCGTCGTCCCCGTCGAAGACCGTGAACACGGTGAGCACGGCGATCAGGAGGAACCCGAGCACCCCCAGGGCCAGAAGCCCTGTGCGCTTGTTCTCCTCAGGCAAGTCCACGCTTTTGCGCCTCCCTTGTGCTGAGCCGGTACGGCGGGTGACCGGGACACGGTAGGGGGCGTCGGTCCGAGACAGCCGCGGGCTTTCCCGGCGGGGAAAGTCCGGGAAAAGGAGGCGGCAGCCCGGGAGAGGCGGATCACTCCGGGCGGGGATCCACCGGCAGTGGGTCGAACGGGTAGGGCGTGTGGCCGTCTTTCGGGGAGCAGGCTGCGAAGGGGCCCAGGTCGGGGTCCATCAGCACGCGCAGGTGCGGGTCGGTGTGGTGCAGCCACCACGTCGACATGCCGAGCGCCGCGTCCTGGCGCAGGTGCTCCCAGGCCAGCCAGAGCGCGGAGAGGCGGGCGCCGGCCTCGGGGTGCTCCCACCACTTCGGGCACCAGGTCGCCGAGGAGCCGTTGACGCGGCGGCGGATCACCTGGGACAGGTAGTCGGAAACGAAGACGAACACGTCGGGGAAGAAGAACTCCGGTTCATCGGAGATGGGTTCGCTACCGGTCATCGTTCGACTCCCACGGGCTGCTGCTGGACGACGGGCGGCGGCAGGGTGAGGGCTGCAGCCGGGTTCAGGACTCCATGACCCGCCATCGGGCCCCGCGGTGCGGCGGAATTGGCGACGGGGCGTACGTCGACGCCGGGGAGGAACTCACTGCCGGCGACCCGCCGCGCGGGCTCGGCTCTGACGAACGCGAGGGGTTCCCACCTCTGCCGCCCGCACCACTCCCGCAGCTCGCGCTCGGGCCCCCAGGGGGGTCCGGGCCACACCGAGGCCCAGTCCGCCTCCCGCAGCACCGCCAGCTCGGCGGCGAGGTCCTGAGCCGTACGGCCGGTCGTCTCCGTCAGCATGGCCACCCCTCTCGACCAGGCCATCACGTCAGGAAGATACCGAGCAGCAGCAACGCCACCACGATCGCGCCCATCACGATCCGCGCGGTCGGATCCTCGCGTTCCCACAGGTCGTGGACGACCGCCCAGCCCGTCAGACGCGCGGCGCGGCCGCCGTGGACGCCGGGGGCCTCCTGCGGTTCCCCCATGTCGTCCCGGCCCTCCGCAGGACCCTGCTCGGGGTCCTCGTCGAAGCCGACCGGCAGCCCCTGCTGCTCCTGCGCCACCAGCACCATCTGTTCGAGCAGTTCGGGAATCGTGTTCGGCGTGAGGGGATAGGCGAAGGTGCCGTACGGCGTCCGCACGCACAGCCGTGACTGCCAGGGGTTGCCGGGCTCGTAGCCGTCGACCCAGGCGTGGTCGGCCTGGAGGACCTGCTCGGTCTGGGGCGCCGCCGGCGTGAGGGAAGCCCGGGGCGGCTCGGGCTCCGGAGTGACCTGCGGGACCGGCTCGACCGGTTGCGGCTGCCGGGGGATGCCCGCGGCGCGGGGATCGGGCTGCTGCGGGTTCCCGCTGTGGTCGCTCAACTCTCGTCCTTCGCCGGGTCCGTGGGGGCCAGAGGATGCTGCCGGGTACGTCGGACAGACGCGCCCAGCGCATTGTGGGCCGAGGGCGGTCCGGCGCGACGGCCCCACTCTCCCGACGCGTTCCTGACACCTTTCCCGGCGGCTTTCCTCCCGGCGGCCCGGCGGGAATCCCCGCTCTCCCGGCAGGGAAAAGCGCGGCGGTCGCGTGACGTGTCTTTGCCACACTGCCAGCGCACCTGGCAGGGCCAGGGGCCCGTCATGCGGTGCGGTCACGCCCGCGCAGACGGACGGGGAACCGACTCGCTGGAGTGACCGACTCGATGACAGACCACAACAGCGCTGCCGGCGCGGTCGGCGGAGACCGGCCTTCGGCGCAGCCCGGGTCTTTCGGTCCTTCCCAGCAGCAGCCCCAGCAGCAGTCCGCGGCGCAGCCCCAGCAGTCCGCGCAGGACCCCCAGCAGGCGTGGCAGACCCCGGCACAGATCCCGCAGGCCTCCCCGCCGCAGCAACTCCCCTCCGACGCGGCCCGCGCCCAGGTCGCGGCCGCCTGGGTGCGCAACGCCCCCCGGGCCGGCCAGGCCGCCGTACCGTCGCTGCCGCCGCGCGAGACGCGCCCCCAGGGCGAGTCGAAGAAGGACAAGCGCGAGCGGGAGCGGGCGGAGCGCAAGGCGGCGTACGAGAGGAAGAAGGCGGAGAAGGAGCAGCGCAAGCGGGGCGGCGCGACGCCGACGGCCTCGGCCACTACGGCTGCCGCGGCCGCGTCGGCGGCGGCCGTGAGCCCACAGACGCCCGCCGTCACCCCCACACCCGCTCCCGCCCTCACCCCCACGGCCGCCGCCCCCGAGCCCGCCCCGCCCCGCAGCTTCGACGTCCCACGCCCCGGCGGCCGGATCCCCGGCGGTGGGCGTCGTACGCACGTCGCCCTGCGCGCCACCCTCCTCATCACCGTCTGCGCGCTCGCGCTCGGCTCGTGCGGCGTGATGGGCCTCGTGGTCGGCAAGTCGTCCGGCGCCACCGCCGCGGGCCTGGACGCCGGCGACGCCGCCCGGTACCGGCTCACCGAGTTCCCGACCGAGCGGGCGGCCGCCTTCGCGGAGCAGTACGCCCAGCTGTGCATGACGTTCTCGCCGGACACCTCCTCCGCCCGGCGGGCCGAACTCGCGCGGTACAACTCCGCCGGCGTCGACCCCGAGTGCGGCTGGAGCGGTGAGGGCTCCGGCAAGGCCGTGTCCACCGCCTGGGACGGCACCGCCGAGAAGCTTCCCGAGTACGGCGAACACGGCCGCTACATCGGCGTGCAGGTCCGCTCCGAGGACGGCACGCTCACCACGCTCACCGTCCCCGTGTACGTGAAGGACCTCAAGACCGGCGAGGGCATGCGGGTCGCGGGCGACGTCGGCCAGATGCCGATGCCGGCGGCCGCGGACGTGCCCGAGGTGGACCAGCGCGGGGAGGTCGTCGACGACGCCCTGTCCACGCAGCTCCAGCAGAAGGTGCTGCCGGGCTACTTCACGGCCTGGGGCGCCTCCGACACGACCGCCATGGCCCGCTTCATCACCCCGGACGCCACGCTGACGGCGACCACCGGCCTCTCCGGGCGGCTGACCGCCCCGCAGGTCGGCGCCGTCGTCGCGCTGGCGCCGCCGAGCGTGCAGAACAGCAAGCCGTACAGCTACGACGCCGGGCAGGCCGTCCAGGTGCGCGTGTCCGTCGACTGGACCGACGCGAAGGGCGTCGTGGTGCGCCGCGCCTACCGGATGACGGTGGTGAACACCGCCCAGGGCTGGTTCATCAAGGACGTCCGGGGCGGTGTCCTCGACGCGGAGGGCGGCCGGGCCGACGGCGACGCCGACAGCGGCCCCGCGACGGCCTCCCCCTCGGCCCCCGCCCCGTCCGGTGCCCCCGCCCCCGCCCCCTCGCCGTCGCCCTCCGCGGCCGCCCCCAGGCCGTCCGCGAAGCAGCCCGGCAAGCCCTGACGGGAAACGCCCCGGCGCATCCCGCAGCACTCACGACCACGTCACCACCCGAGAGGAACCACCATGTACCTGGCCGCCGGTACGACGCTGAACGACATGTTCGGCGAGATCGAGACGATCCTGCGCAACGCGGGCACCATGGTCGCCGTCATCGCCCTGCTCATCCTCGGCATCCGGATGCTGCTGTCGATGAAGCGCGGCGACGGCATGCGCGAGGCCTTCCAGGGCTTCGGCATGATCGCGCTCGCCGCCCTGATCATCGGCGGCGCCGGCGGTCTCGCCGGTGTGCTCATCGGTCTCGGCACCCAGATCGGCGGCGGCAACTGACGCCTGGCACGGGCCGCGCCCCGACCACCCGCCAGCAGCCGCCGTACAGCCGTCCCTTGCAGGGGAGTTCGCAGACATGAGCCAGGAGGCGCCGGAGCCGCTGGTCGCCTACGACCACACCGACCTGGTCAACCGCCCCAAGCGGATCTGGAACTGGGGCAACATCCCGCTGCCCGGCCTGCTGCTGCCCGCGCTCGGCGCGGCCTTCGGCTTCGGACTGCTCTGGCTCGTCACGCTGTTCACGGTCTCGGCGTTCCTGCCCTTCCTGGGCATGTCGATGTGGACGTCGGTCCTCTACTTCGGGCCGCCGTTCGCCGTCTACTTCATCTGGGGCCGGCCGCTGCCGTCGGCGCTCACACTGAGCCAGCAACTGGTGGTGTGGGCCGACTGGTGGCTCCAGCCCAAGCGCCTCCAGGGCCTCGCCGCCGACCAGGAGCCGGAGGAGCTGCACTGGCAGGTCATCCTCTGGACCCCGGGCTCGCCGCGCTGGCAGGCCCGCTACGACGCCGCCCGGCGGGTCGCCGCCGAGCGTGGCAGCGCGTTCGCCGCGGCCAGGCGCTGACCCATCGCTTCCGCCACCACTGACCGACGTCTTCTATCCGCAGGATGACTACTCCATGTTCATGCTGATCCTCCTGGGCGGGGCGGCCGCCTTCTTCGTGGTCGCCATGATCATGGCCGCCACCTCGAGCAAGAAGCAGGGCCAGGGCGGCCGGACGCAGTCGTCCTCGTCGCGGAGCTCCTCGCGCGCCCGGCAGTCGGGTTCGTCCTCCGCCGCACGCCGCGAGGACCTCCGCCTGCCCTACCGCTACGCCGACGACATGATCTTCGTGCACGGCGACTCGGTGTGGACCGGTCTCGTCCTGCCCAACGCCATCGACGAGTACCTCAACGCCGGCGAGCTCCAGGCGATGGCCGAGGGCCCGGCCCGCGGTCTGCTCAACCTGGCCCGCGGTGACCGGGGCGTGGAGTGCCACTACCGCAAGGTGTACCAGCCGATCACCGCGCTGACCTGGGCGGAGGAGCTGAACGCGGTCGCCTGGGACCCGACGGAGAACTACAAGGCGTACAACCTGCGCAAGGCCGAGTACCAGGAGCGCATCGGCGCCAAGCGGGAGCGCAACATCCTGCTGGTGAAGCTCGGTTCGCTCAAGCGCGCGAGCGGCGGCACCGGGGTCATGGCCCAGGACGACGAGCCGTACGACGAGCCCGGCGTGCTCCAGGGCGTACGCGGCGCCGCCGACCAGGCCGCCGCCACCGCGACCGGTGTCGCCGACGAGCACCTGGCCCCGCACGTCGTCGCCGAGTGGGCGCAGGTCGCCACCGAGGTCCACGAGAGCCTGGAAGGCCTCAAGGGGTCCCCGCTCAGCCGCGAGGAGCTCGTCTGGCTGATCCGCAAGCCGCTCCACGGCGACCTGCCGGTCCCGCCGGAGCCGGTGCTCGGCTCGCGCGCCTGGGGCCCCGACCAGTTCGACCTGGTCGTCGACTTCTCCGGCGAGAACCGCAAGACGCACATCGTGCTGCACCAGTACGACGAGGTGACGGGCGAGCAGCAGACCAGCTACACCACCACCCTCGTCGCCGCCAACTGGCCCGCCGAGACCCGCTTCCGTCAGTCGACGGCCTGGGCCCGCTACGCCGCCCAGCACGTCGACTTCCCCGTCGAGATCGACATGCGGTTCACACTCATCCCGTATCTGAGGTTCAAGGACCGCGCCGACAAGATCCGCGGCAACCTCGTCGACGAGATGAACGACATGGCCAACTCCGGCCGCACCCCCGACACCAAGCTGGCCAGCCAGGTCACCCGCGCGCAGGAACTCGTCGACGACATCGACGAGCACAAGATGCCGGGCATGGAGGCGCAGATCCGCTTCACCATCTCGGCTTCTGACGTAAGGGAGTTGGAGCGTCGCCGCCGGGTTCTGGAGATGCAGTTCAAGCAGGACCTGAAGGTCACGCTGCTGCGTCCGAGCCGCCAGCAGTGGCGGCTGCTGCAGTCCCAACTCCCGGGTGACGCACCCAAGCTGCCGATCGCGCCGTATCTGCGCCTCCAGGAGGTGGAGCAGCTGGGAGCCGGACTGCCCACCGCCGGAACGGAGTTGGGCGACAACCCGGAGACCCGCTCCGGCAAGCGTCTGGGCTGGGTCGGCAACCTGGTCGGCTGGGCGGGCAAGATGCCGGTCCACTACTCGCTGCACGTGGGCCCGGCCCGCAACGACGGCGGCGGCCTCGCCATCGTCGGCGCGTCCGGCGGCGGCAAGTCCTCCCTCGCCCTGCAGAAGTTCTACGAGGAGTCGGAGTCCGGCGTCCGCTGCCTCGTCATCGACCCCAAGACCGACTTCGCCCAGCTGTGCTACTACCTCGCCTTCGGCGCCCAGGTGAACGACCCGGCGTTCGCGGCCGACGCGGAGTCGGGCGTGCTGGGCACGCCGGCCAGCCGGTTCCAGCCGGTGAACCCGGAGTTCTGGGCCGAGACGGAGGTCGTCGACCTCCTCAAGGGCCAGGCGGGCGTGCTCGACCCGTGGGTGATCGCGAGGGACGTCCCGGCGGGCCGCCTGCTCGCCGAGTCGATGCTCCGGGGCTTCCTCGGCGACGACGACTACCAGCGCGTACGCCTGCCCGTCATCGAGGCGATGGCGACCGTCATCGGCCGCTACAACTCCGCGATCCGCCAGGCCGTCGAGCAGGGCCACACCGCCCGCGACGCCGAACTCGCCGTACCACGGCCGACGTTGTGGCAGGTGGTCGACGAGGTCGTGGCGGCGTACGACCACGCGGTCGCGTCCGGCGACCGCGAGGCGCAGAAGGACCTCAAGCTCGCCCAGATGCTCCTCACCGAGCTGCGCACGCTCCCCTACGCCCGGCTGGCCTTCGCCGAGCACCCGCAGCCGCTGTCCAGCATGCGGGGCCGCCGCACGGTCATCACCCTGCGCGGCTTCCAGTCGCCGGCGGCCTCCGACCCGCGCAACTGGAACCCGGCGGAGCGCCTCGCGGCGACGGCCCTGATGGCGGTCGTGGAGCTGGGCAGCCAGATGCTGGACGTCGGCTACGAGAAGAACCCGGTGACCGGCCAGGTCGGTCTGCGCCCCAAGGCGCTCTTCGTCGACGAGGCGTACGTCGTCACGGCCACGGAGTCGGGCCGCGACCTGATGCGCAGGGCCCTGAAGCAGGGCCGTTCCTACCTGGCCGTGACGGTCCTGATCACCCAGCAGGCCATCGACCTCGTGCAGATCGAGGACTCCGAGGCCCGCAGCGGCGGCGCGAACCAGATCCACACCGTGTTCGCGTTCAAGCAGAAGTCGGCCCAGGAGGCGTCCCTGGTGGCCCCGCTCCTCGGCCGCCCCGAGGACGACCCCAAGGTCATCGCCGCCCTCCAGGACCTGCGCACGGGCGTCTGCCTCCAGCGCGACGCCGACAAACGCGTCGGCACGGTCGCCGTCGACCTGGTCTTCAAGGAGATCCTCGCCGCCACCGACACCAACGGCACCACCCGCCCGGCCCGCCAGGGCGTCAACCCCCCGCTGAGCGTGTGGGACTGGACGTTCCTGCAGGAGGCGGAGGAGGACCCGGCTGCTCCTTTCCAGCCGGAACCGGCCGCCCAGCCGGCATGACGTACTGCCCCGGCCGGGCCCCTGTCACGCCACCGCCCCACAACGCCATCACGCCAAGGACGGACACCATGCGAACCCAGCGAGCGCTCACGGCAGGCGCCGCCCTCATCGCGCTGACGGGAGTGGCGGGCTGCGGAGGCGGTGACGACGACGGGGGCGCGAGCGCCGGCGGCGACCGGAGTTCCGCGAGCGGGCTGCCGAAGGCCGCGGACCTGGCGTCCGTCGCGTCCTACCTGAACGAGTACACCTCCTGCCAGGACCTGACGGCCGGCGCCGAGTACGACGCCGGTCACCAGGGCGACGGCCGCGCCTGGGGCACGGAGGAGGCCGCGGATCCGTCGTGGGCCATCAAGGAGCGCGGCGTCTGCACCGACAGGTCAGGCCGCCCCGTCGCCCTCCTGCTCGTCTCCGACATGACGAAGTTCCAGACATCCGTCAAGAAGGACGGCTCCGAGTTCCTCGTCGGCGAGGACTTCGCGGTCGTCCCGGTGGGTGACGAAACCGTCCGCAGCCTGCAGGGGTCCGGCCTGCGGTTCCTGACCTGCGACGCGGACTTCTCCGCCCCGAGCGGTGCCGAGAAGAAGCCGAGCCTCGTGGACGGCTGCGTCCTGACCGATCATCTTCCCGAATAAGCGAGTAACACCATGCGCATCAAGCGAGCACTCACCGTCGGCGCCCTTCTCCTCATGTCGGCGTCCCTGACGGCCTGCGGAGGCGACGACGGCAACAGCGACGGCGACGGGACAGCGAGGAGCCCCGGGCTGCCGGAGGCGGCGGACATGGCGTCCGTCGAGCAGTTCATGAACAAGTACACGTCCTGTACGGGCCTCACCCCCGGTGACGAGTACGACGACTCCGCCCTGCAGGACAAGGACCCCGCCTGGGGGGAGGACCTGGACAACGATCTCTGGGGGATCAAGGAGCGCGCCGTCTGCCGGGACGCGTACCACGATTCCAACACCCTGGTCCTGGTATCGGACATGAAGAAGTTCCAGGCCACGCTCAAGGCGAAGAACTACAGCGGCCTTCTGGCAGGAAAGAACTTCCTGGTGCAGCCGGGCGACGACCAGACGGTCAAGGAACTCAAGGCGTCCGGCCTCAAGTACCTCTCGTGCGATCCCGGCCTCCACCTGCCCAGCGGCTACAAGCAGGAGCCCGCACTGGTCGAGGGGTGCGTACTGACCGACTACTTCCCCGCCGAAATCTGATCCCTCCGAAGGGCTTCTCATGCTGACCCGCATCCGGCCGCGCCCGGGCCGTCCGACGCGCCCTCGGACGAGGCGATCCCTGCGCAAGGCACTCGTCTCCACCGGTGTCGCCGCGCGGGCCATGCTGTTCCTGGTACTCGCGGTGGTCGCGCTCTCGTTCTCCGCTCCGCAGCCGGCACACGCTCTCTTCGACACGTGTGACTGGACGTCGGACAGCATCGACCAGATGGCCGACATGCCCGGCCCCGCTGCGGAGAACGTCTTCCCCTCGGTGAAGCAGTGGGACGGCAAGCGCGAACTCGTCTCCGGCGCCACCCGGATGGACGGCCCCGCGTCGAAGTACACCCTCTACGAGCTCAGCGCCATGCGAGGACTCAACTGGGCCTCTACGCAGCAGAGTCGGAGCCAGGCCCAGCAGGACGAGCGCGGCAAGCCGGCCGGCGGCGACGACTGCAGCCTCCAGAACGAGATCTACAACAGCATCGCCCAGGCCATCTTCGACATGAGCAAGATCGTGAGCCGGGCCGCGATCAGCATCAAGGAGATCTCCTCCAACCCGAGCCCCCTGGCTGCCCTGTACGACGGCTCGGTCTCAGGTGACGACAGCGTGGTCGACCGCCTGAACAACGGCGTCTTCAAGCTGGCCGTGCCCACCATGATCCTGCTCACCGGCCTGTGGGTGTTCGGCAAGTGGCGCAAGGGCGACATGCGTGAGGTCTGGTCGGGCGTGGGCTGGGCCGCCTTCGTCGTGATCGCGGTGTCCGCGTTCCTGGTCGACGGGAACTACGTGACCGTGGTCGAGAAGGCCGACTCGGGCATCGCGCAGGTGAACGCCGCGCTGGCCGAAGCCGTGCTGGACGGCTCGGTGAACGACGTCAACCCACCGTGTGATCTGCCCGCCAACGCGCCCCAGCGCGGCATGCGGATATCGAGCTGCGCCATGTACGACACGCTTGCCTTCCGGCCGTGGGCCATTGGCCAGTTCGGCGACCCGGGCAAGGACCGGATGGAGTACAAGGGCGGCGGGAAATGCGAGTTCGGCACGGGCAAACGATGCACGGACCTGCGCGCCAAGCAGGTGTCCGTCCAGTCGGTGTCGAACATCGAGTACTACCAGAACCCGTCGCAGGCTGAGATCGAGCAGGACGAGAAGGACATCATCGAGGCCAAGGAGAACCAGTACGGGGAACTGCGCAACTACATAGCCAAGAACGAGAGCGCCCGTGTCTACGAGCAGTGGGCCGGCCACAAGCCCGCCAACCGCATCAGCATCGGCGTCTACGCTCTGGTGGCTTCCCTCATCGTCGGCCTGATGGTGATCGTGCTCAGTGCTCTGACACTCCTGTGGCACGCAGTCACGCTCATCATGGTGATCCTTCTGCCCCTGGTCGCGATCATCTCGATCCACCCGACCCAGCAGAAGCTGCTTCGGGGCTGGTGGCAGACCTTCGTGCACAGCTTCGTCCTGCGCGCGGGATTCGGCGTGATCCTCACGATCCTGCTGCTCTTCTACCAGCTGATCCTGCCGCTCCAGGTCCCGCTGGGCATGCAGCTGCTGATGCTTCTCCTGGTCACCGTCGCCGTGATCACCTTGCTGAAGAACCTGCTGTCCGGCAAGTTCTCCCCGCAGGTCGCGGGCGCGGACGACGCCCTGGGCGTCGGGGAGGCGGCCGGCGCAGCCGGCGGCAACCTGACCGACAAGGCCGCGGGTCTGGTCAAGCCCAAGGACGGCGCGATGGGCCGGGTCGCGGGACGCGTGGCGGGCACGGCGGCCCGGAACGTCGACCGGCGACTGCTCGGGGCCAGGTTCCAGCGCGCCGGGCTCCTCCCGGTGGGCCAGCGTGAGCAACGCCAGGCCACCTACGAGGGCACGCGGATGACGCACAAGAACTACCGGTCGATGGTCAAGGAGAACAAACAGGAGCGGGAGGAAGCCGAAGAGGCCAAGCGCGCCCGGCGCACCGGCCGGGTGAGCGCGGCGGTGCCGAACAAGGGCGCCGACCCGTCGGCGGCACCGCAGCCGACGGGGCAGCAGCCCGCCCAGCCGCAGCCCCAGCCGAGGCCGGCGGCCACCCAGGCCCAACCGCCTGCGCAGCAACCGTCGATCCCCCGCCCGGCGGCTCAGCCTCAACCGCCCGCACCCGCCGCTCCCACCCCGCCCCCACCCCCGCGCGACCCCCGCGGCCCCAGCGGCCGCGTCTGACCCCGACCGCCCGTCCGCCTCACCCCGAGGAGCCACCGCATGCCCGTCCTGACCGCCGACCGCAGCCCCGACCGACTGGTCGCGGAACTCGAGCGGCTCATCGGCGTGGACTGGCCCACGGTGTGGGCGGGAGTCCCGGAGGACGAGGAGAAGCGCGAACGCTGGTGCGCGGGCTTCGGGTGGCGCCCGCTGTGGTTCCAGGGCGGCCTGTGGGTCCGTACCGAACAGGGCGGACGCCTCCACCTGACCACGGTCGCCCCCGGCCGTCCGGTCACCCGCGTCGAGCAGGTGCTGTGGTCGGTGCGGGCCGCCTCGACGGCGGAGAACGAGTCCGTGTCCTCGCTCGCCGCGACGAAATGGCCCGGCTACCTGGACGCCGTCCGGGCAGTGCTGAGCACCCCCACCTGGAACGGCGACTGGGACACGCCCGGCTTTCCGGCCCCGCCCGGCCGCGCGTACTGGGGCGACGACGAGTGGCGCCGGGAACACCGCGACCCGTACCGCCTGGCGGTCTGGTCCTTCCGTACGCCGGGAGCTCCGCTGTTCGTGCTCAAGGCGGGCCTCTCGCCCGGTACGGCGGCGGGCTGGGGGCCGGGCAGTGCGACGATCTCCCTGGCCTGCCACGGGCCGGCCGACTCCGGGGACGAGGGCCCCGGCTGGCTGTTGTGACGACGAGGAACCAGAGGAGCTGACATGGGACTCACTTCAGGTCCGAAGGACCGAACCCCGCAGGAACTGGTCACCGAACTGCGCGGACTGACGGACGTCGACTGGCCGACGGTCTGGGCCGGCCCGCCGCACCCGGGCGAGGGCCTGGACATGTGGTGCGCCCAGTTCGGCTGGGTCCCGACAAGCTTCGAACGCGTCCTGCAGATCCGTACCGACACCGGCGGTGCCTTCACGCTCAACAACCTCGGCGGCAGCTGGGCTCCTGTGACACACGTGCGCCATTGGCTCTGGGGAGCAAGTGCCGAAACCGTCGAGGACAACCCCGCCCTGTTGGGGGAGGCAGCCCGCGTCTGGCCCTTGTACGTGACTGCCGCCTCCGCCGAGTTGGGCGAACCGACTTGGGAGGGAGCTTGGGACGCCGACGACTTCCCGCAGGAACTCGGAAACCACGATGTCGGCTCACGGGACTACCGGCATGAGCAGCAGGACCCCCACCGATTGGCGTATTGGCTGCCGCGCGAGGCGACTGCCCCGCTGGTCGTCATGGAGATCTCGCTCAAGGTGGACACCGCCGGACCGGCGCCGCGCCGTGGCGCCGCCAACCTGTCAGTCGCCTTCCACCCGAGGCCGATCGAGATCGGAGGACTGTGAGTCCCCAGCCGATACCCAAGTACATCGAGCGGCTCGCCCTCAAACTGGCCAACACGGAAGCGGAAAAGGCTCAGCAGGCCAACACGAGGGAGGGTGCCCGGGAAATCGCCCGTCGTCTGGAAGCTGAAAGTGAGGCCGGCGGCTTTCCGTCTGTCAAGGAGTACATCGCGGCCCTTACGAAGGACCCGCAGGGCGTTGCCCCCGCCGAGGGCACGCAACCCACCAGCGCCTTCTGGTCACACGGGACACCCCACGCCGAGGCGCCCCCGAACTGGCTGGGCGAGAACTTCCTCGACAATCGCTACGTCGCTGAGGCCTGGGCCGTTTCACAGAACAAGCGCAGTCCCGGCTCCGCCCGGACTCTCGAGACGACGGACGGCGGCCGTCGGCTGAACGCGATGTACCTCTTCCAGGACTCGGTGCGCAATGCCCTCGGTGGCGACGAGCAGGGCTACACATACGAGTGGGCACGCGACTGCTGGGGCGACATCTCGCAGACCTACGCCGAAGCCGCCCAGGGCCCCGTCGTGGTCTTCGCCGAGACCGCCCACACACGATCGATCCTCTACAAGAGTGAGCTCCCCACCCTGCACACCAACCAGCGTGTCGGCGTGGAGGAAATCCACTTCGCCTACAGCGCCCCGCAGGGATGGTCACAAGAGGCGCGGGACGAACTCGGCGCGGACGCGGTGCGCGCCCAGGTCCAGGTCGATGACCCGACCCTCCCGCACTACATCGATCCAGCGACGTACGCGACGCAGGATCCGGTCGCCCGCAAGGCCGCACTCGAGGCTGAATGCGCCTCGGTAGCAGACGAGCGCGAGCAACGAGCCGCCGAGAGAGCGACGAACACCTCGACAGAAGCGACGGAGCCAAAGGCTCCTGAAGCCGAGGCACCGGCGAGGGAAACACCGGAGCAGACAGCGAAACCGCCGGCTTCCCTGCCCGTCTGGCAGTTGGGCTTCAGGCCCACCCCCGTCAAAGCCGAAGCCGCCCCGACCGCGTCCGCTGCCGAGTCGAAGGCCCCGCCCTCCCCCGACCTCGGCAGACAAACCACCGGCACGGGGCTGGGATGAGCGTGAAAGGAAGGTCCACGCAGCGGGCCGCCCCGCCCGTCGGGAGCCGGGCCCGGCTCGTTCGGCGTTTCCTTCGCCAGGAGGCGAACGATTCCTGGGCCACCCGCCTGCTCCCCCGTCTCGTCTTCGGCCTCGCCGCCGCCTACACGCTCTTCGCCATCGCCTCCCAGAGCGGCTCGAGCTTCGTCACGGTCTGCGTCCTGCTCGGCCTCGGCGGCGTCCTGTGGCTGCTGCGCCGTCGTGGGCAGCTGCTGCTCGCCCTCGGTGCGACGATCCTCACCGCCGCCTTCACCGGCTACTTCTCCGAGGTGGGCGACTCGGCCCGGATGAGCACCAGCGCCACCGTCACCGGACAGGCCGCCTTCGGTTACTGGGCGCTCGCCGGCATGGCTCTCCTCGGCGCGTGGATGGTGAAGGAACACCCCGGTCGGCGCGGGGTCACCGTATGCATCGCGGATGTGATCCTCGTCATCGTCTCCGCCGTCGGCATGTTCTGGCCGCAGGCCGGAGTCCCGCTCGGTTTCCTGGGCGTCATCGGTGTGTTGGCGGCCCGCGGCAACGGCGCGAAAGCGGTTACGACCCGTGCCCACAAGGCCGTCGCCCGCCTCCGTCGGCGCAACGCCACTGACTCCGAGGACAGTTGAGGCGCCTGTGAATATTTGGTCTCGTCACTGTGCCGGCTCTGTACGTGCTTTGCAGATGCGTTGCACGGCATTGAAGGATCGAACTAGAGTCCACCCGCATCAGGCATTACCACGGGGGACTACACACATGCGTATGGCCAGCCATACGGCGCTGCCCGCGCGTCCACCGCGCGGGCCTGCACGGGGGGCTCACACGGGTCGCACAGCCGACGCCGCCCTGCCCTGCCAGCGCCGCCCGGACGTGTTCCAGCACCCGCTGCTGGAACCGTCGACCGACCTGCCCGACAGCTCACCCGCACTGCGCCGCCAGCACCTCGTCCTGTCCCGCACGGCCCGTGACCTGTGTGCTTCCTGCCCGCTGTGGGCCGAGTGCCTCCAGGACGCCGTCGTCCACGCCGAGCCGTACGGCTACGCGGCCGCGACCACGCTGGAGGACCGCCGCTGGATCCGCCGCACGCTCGGCATCGGCGACGCCGCGGGCGACCTCCCCGCCCCGCCGGCGCCCGAGGACCGCGGATCCGGCCCCGAAGCCGCAACCGGCACCGGGGACCCCTCCCGCCGGCTGATGCGCCTGCGCTCGCGCACCACCGACCCGGCGGCCCGCCACCCTTTCGAACACGGCTGGCCCGAAATCGACGCCATCCTCGATGCGTTCGACATCCGGCAGGAGCAACTGGCGGCACAAAAAAGGATGTTGCGTCGCTCCCTGTCCGACATCCCCACCCCGTTGCACGAGCACACCGGCACACAGCCGACGTACCGACCCGCCCCGCCCCCGTCACCACAACTCGAAAGCAGGACACAGGACATGGCAGCGGCCGAGTCCGGGCAACGGATCGCCTTCTCGTACGAGGATCCCGCCCAGGCCGTACGACAGACCCTGCTCGGCCCGCTGATCCGCTCCGCCCTGCCCGCCCTCACCAGCCTCGAACAGCTCGCCACGATGCTGACGAGCGTCCCCGGCGGGGACGTCACTCCCGAACTCCTCCGGGGCGTCGGCGCCGTACGGCGTGCCGTGGCGAAGCTGGCCCCCTGCGACACGGCCGGCCCCGACGCCACCGCGGAGGCCGCGCCCCTGCGCACCCTCACCGGCTCGGTCTCCGTCGAGCTCGCGGCCACCGACCCGGTGGCGGCGCTGCGCCGCGACTTCCTTGAGCCGCTTCTGCGCGAACTGGCCGCCTCCCTCACCAACATCGAGAAGGTCGCGACCATGCTGGCCGCCACCGAGGACGCCGACGACCCTGGCCTGGAACCCCTTCGTACGGCCCTGCGCGACCTGCGCACCCACCTTCCGGCCGCCCCCGGCGTACCGCCCGGCTCCCCGGGCCGGGTCGCGGCCGCCCCACCGCACCGCCGTCCGGCCACCGCGCCCAGCATCCGCGCCGCCGTGGAGACGGCCGTGTCCACCTTCCCCGGCCCGTTCTCCGCCCGGGACGTGCTGCGCGCCCTGCCACCCGGCGTCTACGGCGACCCTTCGAAGACGATCAGCAACGTCCTCTCCTCCATGGTCAAGTCCGGTCGCCTGCGACGCCTCGCCCGGGGCACGTACGCTCGCACCCTCGCCGTCCCCGACCACGCTCTGCCCGACCCGGCCGCACGGCCCGGTCAGGACCAGGCGAAGAGCGCCTGAGCCGGAAGGAACCCGGAACCCGATGACCGAACCGACCACCCCGACGCCGCCGCCGGCCACGGCGGACGCCCAGGTGCACGTCTTCTCCCCCA
This sequence comes from Streptomyces sp. NPDC088254, assembly GCF_044740925.1. Lineage (NCBI taxonomy): Bacteria > Bacillati > Actinomycetota > Actinomycetes > Kitasatosporales > Streptomycetaceae > Streptomyces > Streptomyces sp. NPDC088254. The sequence continues at coordinate 265,004 of NZ_JBIURQ010000002.1, forward strand.
ACGCCGGCCTGGTCGACGGCGTACCGGTCACCGCACCGCCCTACGGCGACATCCAGGAGGTCATTCTCTCGATCCTCCAGCAACGCGCCCAGCAACTGGGCGCCCCCACCCCCGCCACCATCACCGACAACCGCTACGGCGGCGCCATCCGCCTCCTGATCCACCCGGACGGATCAACGGAACAACTCACCTGACGGATCCGCCAGTTCGCCCGCAGATCGCCTGCGCGACCCGCGTGAGAACGAGGGCGACGCCGGCGGCTTCCTCTCGACGGTGGACGACGCGCTCAAGCGCAAACGAAAGGGCCGGGAGGCTTGTTGCCTCCCGGCCCTTTCAGTCGGTCTGTTGCTGGCGCTTGGGGCGCCATACCACCAGCGCGCTGGTCTGCTGTACCTCCTGGTACGGCACCAGGTCTCGGCGGTACGAGGCGTGTACCGCGGCCTCTCGTTGCTGCATGGCCGCCGCCGCGCCGTCCAGGGCCGACTGGAGTTCGGCCACCCGGGACTGCAGTGCGGCGACCTGGTTCTCCAGTTCGATGATCCGCTTGATGCCGGCCAGGTTGATACCCTCGTCCTGCGACAACTGCTGGACGGTGCGCAGCAGTTCGATGTCGCGGGCCGAGTAGCGGCGGCCCCGGCCGGCGGTGCGGTCCGGGGAGACCAGGCCCAGGCGGTCGTACTGGCGCAGCGTCTGCGGGTGCAGACCGGAGAGCTGGGCCGCCACCGAGATGACGTAGACCGGGGTTTCCTCGGTCAGCTCATACGGGTTGCGCCGACGGCCGTCCATGCCTCTCATGCTCCCTTCGCCGCCTCGAACAGCTCCGTCCGCGGATCCTCCTCCGCGGTCGCCTCGCGATACGCCTCCAGTGCGTCACGAGCCTTCCCCGACAGGTCCTTGGGAACACTCACCTCCACGGTGACCAGGAGGTCGCCGCGGGTGCCGTCCTTGCGGACCGCTCCCTTGCCCCGCGCGCGCATGGTGCGCCCGTTGGGCGTGCCGGGCGGCAGCTTCAGCGTCAGCGAAGGACCGCCCAGGGTGGGCACCTTGATCTCGCCGCCGAGCGCCGCCTCGGTGAACGTCACCGGCACGGTCACCGTCAGGTTGTCGTCCTTGCGGCCGAAGACCGGGTGGGAGCCGACGTGGACGACGACGTACAGGTCGCCCGCCGGGCCGCCGCGCTCGCCGGGGGCGCCCTTGCCGCGCAGCCGGATGCGCTGCCCGTCGGTGACGCCCGCGGGGATGCGGACCTGCATCGTGCGGGAGGACTTGGCGCGGCCGCTGCCCGAGCACTCCGTGCAGGGGTGCTCGGCGATCAGGCCGCGGCCCTTGCAGTCGGGGCAGGGGTCGGTGAGGGAGAACCCGCCGCCCGAGCCGCGCGCCACCTGCCCGGTGCCCACGCAGGTCGGGCACACGCGCGGTGTGCCGTTCTTGTCGCCGGTGCCGGAGCAGGCTTTGCACGGGGACTGGGAGGTCATGCGCAACGGGACCGTCGCGCCCTCGATCGCCTCGGTGAAGCTGAGGGTGACCTCGGTGTCGATGTCCTGTCCGCGCCGGGGTTGCGTGCGCGTCCCCGCGGTGCCGCCGCGGTTGAACAGTCCCCCGAAGACGTCACCGAGCCCGCCGCCGAAGCCGCCGGCGCCTCCCCCTCCGCCCTGGGCGCCCCCGAAGAGGTCACCCAGGTCGAAGTTGAAGCTGCCGCCGGCGCCGGGACCCGGACGGAAGCCGCCGTTTCCGAAGAGGGCGCGCGCCTCGTCGTACTCCTTGCGCTTCTTGGGGTCGCCGAGGACGTCGTTCGCCTCGGAGATCTCCTTGAAGCGCTCTTCAGCCTTGACGTTGCCCTTGTTGGCGTCCGGGTGGAACTCGCGGGCGAGCTTCCGGTACGCCTTCTTGATCTCGGCCTCGGTGGCGTCCTTGGGGACGCCGAGGACCTTGTAGTAGTCCTTCTCGATGAAGTCCTTGGTGCTCATCCTCGACGCCCCTCCTTCCTTGTCGGTTCAAGCTCAGCCCTCGTCCGGGCCACCGCTCTCCTTGTCGTCGGACTTCTCGGCGTCCTCGGCCTTGACCGTCTGGGCGCCGGGCTGGGGTTCGGCCACCGCCACCCGCGCGGGGCGGATGGTGCGCTCGCCGATCCGGTACCCGGGCTGCAGAATCGCCACGCACGTCGTCTCGGTGACGTCCGGCGCGTAGCTGTGCATCAGGGCTTCGTGGATCGTCGGGTCGAAGGGCTCGCCCTCCTTGCCGAACTGCTGCAGGCCCATCTTCGCCGCGACGGTCTCCAGCGACTCGGCGACCGACTTGAAGCCGCCGACGAGTTCGCCGTGTTCCCGCGCGCGGCCGATGTCGTCGAGCACGGGCAGGAGCTCGGTCAGGAGGTTCGCGATGGCGATCTCCTTGACCGCGATCCGGTCGCGCTCGACCCGGCGGCGGTAGTTCTGGTACTCGGCCTGGAGGCGCTGGAGGTCCGCGGTGCGCTCGCCGAGCGCGGTGCGCACCTGGTCCAGCTGGGCCACCAGTCCGGCTGTCTGGTTCGCGTCCCCGGCCGGGGCCGCCCCCTCCGCGTCAGCGGTGGAGTCGGCCTTCGGCTCGGCGTCGTCGGGGGTGGCGCCGGAGGGGACGTCGGGCTTCTCGTCGAAGCCCGGGGTCTCCTCCGTCACGCGGCACCGTCCTTGCGCTCGTCGTCCACGATCTCGGCGTCGACGACGTCGTCGTCGGCGCCCTTGGCGCCCTCGCCCGCGGCGCCCTCGGGGCCGCCCGCGCCCTGCGCGGCCTGGGCGTCGGCGTACATGGCCTGGCCCAGCTTCTGCGAGACGGCGGCGACCTTCTCGGTGGCCGTGCGGATCTCGGCGGTGTCCTCGCCCTTGAGCTTCTCCTTCAGCTCGGCGACGGCGCCCTCGACCTCGGTCTTGATCTCGCCGGGGACCTTGTCCTCGTTGTCCTTGAGGAACTTCTCGGTCTGGTAGACCAGCTGCTCGCCCTGGTTGCGGGCCTCGGCGGCCTCGCGGCGGCGGTGGTCCTCCTCCGCGTACTGCTCGGCCTCCTGGCGCATGCGGTCGACCTCGTCCTTCGGCAGCGAGGAGCCGCCGGTGACGGTCATCTTCTGCTCCTTGCCCGTGCCGAGGTCCTTCGCGGTCACGTGCATGATGCCGTTGGCGTCGATGTCGAAGGACACCTCGATCTGCGGGACGCCGCGGGGCGCCGGCGGCAGACCGGTCAGCTCGAACATGCCGAGCTTCTTGTTGTACGCCGCGATCTCGCGCTCGCCCTGGTAGACCTGGATCTGCACGGACGGCTGGTTGTCCTCGGCCGTCGTGAAGATCTCGGAGCGCTTCGTCGGGATCGTGGTGTTGCGCTCGATGAGCTTGGTCATGATGCCGCCCTTGGTCTCGATGCCGAGGGACAGCGGGGTGACGTCGAGGAGCAGGACGTCCTTGACCTCGCCCTTGAGGACACCGGCCTGGAGCGAGGCGCCGATGGCGACGACCTCGTCCGGGTTCACGCCCTTGTTGGCCTCCTTGCCGCCGGTCAGCTCCTTGACGAGCTCGGCGACGGCGGGCATACGGGTGGAACCGCCGACGAGAACGACGTGGTCGATCTCGGAGAGGTTGATCCCGGCGTCCTTGATGACGTTGTGGAACGGCGTCTTGCAGCGCTCCAGCAGGTCCGCGGTCAGCTGCTGGAACTGGGCGCGGGTGAGCTTCTCGTCCAGGTGCAGCGGGCCCTCGGCGGACGCCGTGATGTAGGGCAGGTTGATCGAGGTCTCGGTGGACGAGGACAGCTCGATCTTCGCCTTCTCGGCGGCCTCACGCAGACGCTGCAGCGCCATCTTGTCCTTGGCGAGGTCCACGCCGTGGCCGGTCTTGAACTGCTGCACCAGGTAGTCGACGACGCGCTGGTCCCAGTCGTCGCCGCCGAGGTGGTTGTCGCCGTTGGTGGCCTTCACCTCGACGACGCCGTCGCCGATCTCCAGGAGGGACACGTCGAAGGTGCCGCCACCGAGGTCGAAGACGAGGATCGTCTGGTCGTCCTTGTCGAGGCCGTACGCGAGCGCGGCCGCGGTGGGCTCGTTGACGATGCGCAGGACGTTCAGGCCCGCGATCTCGCCGGCCTCCTTGGTCGCCTGGCGCTCGGAGTCGTTGAAGTAGGCCGGGACGGTGATGACCGCGTCGGCCACCTTCTCGCCGAGGTAGGCCTCCGCGTCCCGCTTCAGCTTCTGCAGGATGAAGGCGGAGATCTGCTGCGGGTTGAAGGGCTTCCCGTCGAGCTCGATGGACCAGTCGGTGCCCATGTGACGCTTCACCGAGCGGATGGTCCGGTCCACGTTCGTGACCGCCTGGCGCTTGGCGACCTCGCCGACCAGCACCTCGCCGTTCTTGGCGAAGGCGACGACGGACGGCGTGGTCCTGGCACCCTCGGCGTTGGTGATGACGGTGGGCTCGCCGCCCTCCAGAACGCTGACGACGGAGTTAGTCGTGCCCAGGTCGATGCCGACCGCACGTGCCATGGTGATCTTCCTCCAACTGACTTGAGTGCAACGGACTCAAGTGTGCACGACGGCTTCCGTGCGGTCAACAGACGTGAGTCGAGCTGACTCAACTCTTATCCGTTCCTTACACGCAAGGGGCCGCTGACCTGCGAGGAATCCATCCGACGAGCTGTTCGGACGACCGTTTCGGCCGAGCTGCGAGGGGGACTCACAGCGGACACAGGTTGACGCCGTGGCCGCTGCCCGCCCCGCCCAGGGGCCTCACCGGCGCGGCGGGCATCCACCTCACCGGCCCGGCGTACGTCGGCCTCCTCCGTACGGCGTACGACGCCCTGTCCCGCGCGGCGCGCGCCCACGTCCCCCGCGCGACGCGAGCCGCCGTCGGCCAGGCGGCCGTCAGGCGCACGCCCGTCCACCGGGCGGTATTCCGCCGGGCGCCCCTCACCGACGCGCCCTTCCGCCCAACGCCCTTCGCCGGCACGCCCGTACACCGGCACCCGCCACAGCCCCAGGACGACGAGCGAGGTCACGCCCGCCACCCACAGCACGGCGTGGGCGTCCGCCCAGCCGGAATGCACCAGCACTCCCACGAGTACCCCGGCGAATGCCGTGACGCCGATGACGATCGTCACCCCCTGGGGTGTGAGGCCGAGCCGCCGCAGCCGGTGCGCGAGATGGTCCCGGCCGCCGCGCGTCAGCGGCCGGCCCGCGACGCGCCGTGCCAGCAGGACGAGGGCGACGTCGGCGACGGCGACCGCGGTGAGCGCGAACAGCACGGCGGCGCCGGTGGCCGCCTCCTGTCCCGCGCGCGCGGACACGGCCGCCGCGGCCAGCACGAACCCGGCGAACAGCGAGCCGCAGCCGCCGAGCGCCACGCGCGCGGGTGGCCAGTTGTGCATCAGGAAGCCGGTCAGCGCGGCGGCCAGGACGCTGAGCAGCACCGCGAGCCCGTCCATCATCTCGGCCGCGACGCAGGCGCCCACTCCGAACGCGGTGACAACCCCGACCGTCCCGGCGACCCCGTCGGCGTGGTCGAGGGCCCGGAAGGCGAGCGCCACGCACGCGATCCAGCACACGGCCACCGCTCCCTCGCCGGCGCCGGTGTCGCCGTACGGCACCACGAAGGCCGCGGCGATCACCGTACCGAGGGCGAGCAGCCACGTTTTGAGCCGCCACAGGTCGGCGGCCAGTCCCAGCACGGCGACCCCGGCGGCCGCGGCGAGCAGCACGCCCATGCCGTCCCGCAGGGGTGCGTATCCGGTCCACTCCCCGGCGGCCACCACCAGGCAGGTGGCCAGTACGACGGCGGCGCCCCCGGACAGCGGAACGCGCCGCTGGCGGTGCCGGCGGTCGAGCAGTCCGAGCCGCAGCGCGGGCGCGCGCAGCAGCACGGCGAGGACGGCGGTGAGAAGCAGGGCGCTGGTGGCGGCGACGATCCCGTAGAGCACGGATATAAATTAGTCATGAATGTACCAATTTGGTACGAATAACACGGTCGGGATCGGAAGGGATTTCTGAGGTGACCCTCAGCGATTCAGATCACGCCATGCCCGGCTACAGTGCGGCGGGAGATCGGGGTAGTCTCAGACGGACTGCATAAGTTACCGCTTAGTAATCTCGAACATCCCCCTCGCAGGCCCGAGGAGCCCCCATGCAACTCGCCGCGATCATCGTGTCGCTGGTCCTGACCGTGGTCGGCGTCGCGCTGCTCGCACGCGCGATCGGCCAGTTCGTCCGCTACTTCAAGCTGGGCCAGCCGGTCCCGGCGGGCACCCGGACGGACAACCCCTACCAGCGCAGCGTGACCCTGGTGAAGGAGTTCCTCGGCCACACGCGCATGAACCGCTGGGGCATCGTGGGCTTCGCCCACTGGTTCGTCGCCGTCGGCTTCCTCACCCTGCCGCCCACCCTGGCGCAGGCGTTCGGACAGCTCTTCGAGGCCGACTGGACGCTGCCCGTCATCGGCGGCTTCCTGCCCTTCGAGCTCTACATCGAGTTCATCGGCGTGATGACGATTCTCGGCATCGCCGTGCTGATCGTCATTCGCCTGCTGAGCCTGCCGTCCCGCCCGGGCCGCAAGTCCCGCTTCGCCGGCTCCAAGGCGGGCCAGGCGTACTTCGTCGAGTACGTCATCCTCACCATCGGCCTCGCCATCTACGTGCTGCGCGGCCTCGAGGGCGCGATCCACCACGTGGAGCACTACGAGGCGGCCTACTTCGCCTCGTACCCGCTGGTCCTGGCCTTCAAGGGACTGAGCGTCGGCGCGCTGCAGAACCTGATCTACTTCACCGCCATGGTGAAGATCAGCACCTCCTTCATCTGGATGATCGTCGTCTCGCTGAACACCAACATGGGCGTGGCCTGGCACCGCTTCCTGGCCTTCCCGAACATCTGGTTCAAGCGCGAGGCGACCGGCGGCACCGCCCTCGGCGGACTCCAGCCGATGACCTCCGGCGGCAAGCCGATCGACTTCGCCGACCCCGGTGACGACGACGTCTTCGGCGTCTCCCAGGTCGAGCAGTTCTCCTGGAAGGGCCTGCTGGACTTCTCCACCTGCACCGAGTGCGGCCGCTGCCAGTCGCAGTGCCCCGCCTGGAACACCGGCAAGCCGCTCTCCCCGAAGCTGCTCATCATGTCGCTGCGCGACCACGCGCACGCGAAGGCGCCGTACCTGCTGGCCGGCGGCGGCAAGACCATGGAGGGCGAGGAGAAGGCCTCCGAGGAGCAGCTCAAGGACGTCCCCGCGGCCGCGCTGGCCGAGGCCGAGCGCCCGCTGATCGGCACGGCCGAGGAGAACGGCGTCATCGACCCGGACGTCCTGTGGTCCTGCACCACCTGCGGCGCCTGCGTCGAGCAGTGCCCGGTGGACATCGAGCACGTCGACCACATCGTCGACATGCGCCGCTACCAGGTGATGATCGAGTCGTCGTTCCCCTCCGAGGCGGGCACGATGCTCAAGAACCTGGAGAAGAAGGGCAACCCCTGGGGCCTGGCGAAGAAGCAGCGCCTGGAGTGGCTGAAGGAAGTCGACTTCGAGGTGCCGGTCGTCGGCAAGGACATCGAGGACCTGTCCGAGGTCGAGTACCTGTACTGGGTCGGCTGCGCCGGCGCCCTGGAGGACCGCGCCAAGAAGACCACGAAGGCCTTCGCGGAGCTGCTGCACATCGCGGGCGTCAAGTTCGCCATCATGGGCGGCGACGAGAAGTGCACCGGTGACTCCGCCCGCCGTCTCGGCAACGAGCCCCTGTTCCAGGAGCTCGGCATGGAGAACGTCATGGCGCTGAACATGGCGTTCGGCGAGGAGACGGACGACGAGGGCAAGGTCACGCCCGAGTCGAAGAAGCCGAAGTCGGCCAAGAAGATCGTCGCCACCTGCCCGCACTGCCTCAACACGCTCGGCAACGAGTACCCGCAGCTCGGCGGCGACTACGAGGTCATCCACCACACCCAGCTGCTCCAGCACCTGGTGGACGAGGGCAAGCTGATCCCCGTCACCCCGGTCGAGGGCATCATCACCTACCACGACCCCTGCTACCTGGGCCGGCACAACAAGATCTACACGCCGCCGCGCGAGATCATCGCGAACGTCCCGGGTCTTCGCAACGAGGAGATGCACCGCCACAAGGAGCGCGGCTTCTGCTGCGGCGCCGGCGGCGCGCGGATGTGGATGGAGGAGCGGATCGGCAAGCGCATCAACAACGAGCGCGTCGACGAGGCTCTCTCTCTGAACCCCGACATCGTCTCGACGGCCTGCCCGTTCTGCCTCGTCATGCTCACGGACTCCGTGAACGGCAAGAAGAACGACGGCAAGGCGAAGGAGTCCATCCAGGTCGTGGACGTCGCCCAGCTCCTGCTGGAGTCGGTCAAGACCCCCGCCGAGGACGAGCCCCCGGCCGCCGCCGGGGAGACGGAGAACGAGCCGGAGCCGCAGCCGGTGAAGTGAGCTTTCTCCAGGGCTCTTTGACACGCCCCCTGTCCAGCGCGCTTCCCGCGCGACGGACGGGGGGCGTTCGTCTTGGGGGGTAGGGCGGGGGGTGAGGCGGTAGTACGGGTCGGGGTAGGGGTGAGCTGGGAGGCGGGCGCGGGCTCAGGTGCCGGTGGGGTACGGGTGGGCGTACGGGTCTCCCTTAGGGGATGTCACAGGTCGGCCGCAAAGCCGGTACCGGAGGGTAGGGCCGGGCACGTCGCTCCGCGGGACCAGGTACGTTCGAAGGCGTGGCTGGATTCAGGATCGGACGCGGCGGCCGGGACGGCCGCGCTGCGCAAGCGCGACCCCAAAACCCTCCGTACGGGCAGCAGGCGCCCCAGGGGCAGCCGCCGTACGGCTCTCCCTCGACGCCGCAGCGGCCGCAGTACCGCGGCGGCGGCCAGCAGCCGCCCCACGGCGGCGGTGGCGGCGGGCAGTGGCCTCCGGCCAACGCCGGTGGCCGGGGCGGCGGTTACGGCGGGCACGGGCCGAGCGGCGGGCACGGCGGATACGGCGGTCAGGGCGGCGAGCCGGAGTACTTCGGCGGCGGCGACCCCTACGCCGGCCCCGCGGGTGCGGGCGCCCCGCACGACCCGTACGCGGCGAACAACCCGGGTCACACGCAGGCCTTCTCGATCGACGAGCAGGACCGGTACAACCAGGGTGGGACCTACCAGGCCGGCTCCGGCGCCCCCGCGGGCCCGATCGGTCCGCGCCTGCCCTGGAAGGAGCTGCTGAAGGGGATCGTCCTCTCCCCCAATCAGACGTTCCTGCGGATGCGGGACTACACGATGTGGGGCCCCGCCCTGATCGTGACCTTCCTCTACGGCCTGATCGCGGTCTTCGGCTTCGACGACACCCGCAAGGACACCATCAACGCGACGCTGTCCAACGCGATCCCGATCGTCCTGACGACGGGCGTCGCGATGGTGCTGAGCGCGTTCATCCTGGGCGTCGTCACCCACACCCTCGCCCGCCAGCTCGGCGGCGACGGCGCATGGCAGCCGACAGTGGGCCTCTCCATGCTGATCATGTGTCTCACGGACGCCCCGCGCCTGATCGTCGCGATGTTCGTCGGCGGCGACGCGGCGTTCGTCCAGATGCTGGGCTGGGCGACCTGGGTCGCGGCCGGCGTCCTGCTCACCCTCATGGTCAGCCGCTCCCACGACCTGCTGTGGCCGAAGGCGCTGGGCGCGTCGGCGATCCAGCTGGTGGCACTGCTGTCGATCGTGAAGCTCGGCACGTTCTAGCGGCCTGCCGCACCCCTCAGGGGCTCAAGTGAGGCTCCCCGCCTGTCTGTTCGGCGGGGAGCCTTTGCGTGGCGCTACGAAGGGACAACGAGCACGCAACGGGTGAGGTCAACGCCGAAGCGCGGGACGCCACTCGCCCTTACCATCCAGAAGAAAAGGGCCCGACAGCGCTCCGGGCAGGGGGGCTTGTGCGGTCGACGACTTCGCGGCCGGCGTGCAGGCGCTTCCTCGTTCCCTCGCGGCCTGCGTCGCCTTGGCCGCCACCTCGGCATGCACGGTCCCCGTCGACGCCGTCGCCGGCATCTCCGTGACCGAGGACGGCCGTCTGCTCGGCGTCATGATGGTGTGCGGACACCGGATGGACGGCGCGACGCTCTACGTGGCCGACGGCGACCCCGAGAAATCGGTGACGGTCGGCTCATGGACCGCGGAACGTCACCTCACGCCCGATCTCACCACCTGGACCCTCGGCTCCCCCGCCCCCGGCTGGACCGCCACCCCACCTCTCACCCCGCTCAACCCCAAGACCGCCTACAGTCTCTACGGCTGGACCAAGGACAACTCGTGGTCGTCGGGCGACGTCTCCTTCACCCTCGCCGACCGGAACCGCCTCACCCCGGGATCAGTCCGCTACCTCGGCATCTCGCAGGACGGCGACGAAACCGCGGCCACCGTCCCGATGCCCGAGTTCGGGGCGAGGGCCTGCCGGGACATGTGACGCGACGGGGCTCACGGCCAAGTGACAGCAGACGCAGCAGGTCAAACGGCTTCAGTGTTCGGCTTGGCCGCTTCCCCGGACTTGTGCACCGGAGGCAGGACACTCCACGGAAAGTTGATCCAGTCGTCCGTCCGCTTCCAGACGTACTCGCACTTCACCAGGGAGTGGGACTTCTCGTAGATGACGGCGGCGCGGACCTCGGCGACGGTCTCCAGGCAGAAGTCGCGCACCAGCTTGAGCGTCTTGCCGGTGTCGGCGACGTCGTCGGTGATGAGGACCTTCTTGTCGGAGAAGTCGACGACGTCGGGGACGGGCGCGAGCATGACGGGCATGTCGAGGGTGGTCCCGACGCCGGTGTAGAACTCCACGTTGACCAGGTGGATGTTCTTGCAGTCGAGGGCGTAGGCGAGCCCGCCGGCCACGAAGACGCCGCCGCGGGCGATGGAGAGCACGATGTCGGGCTCGTAGCCGTCGTCGGCGATCGTCTGCGCGAGGTCGCGCACGGCGGTGCCGAACGCCTCGTAGGTGAGGTTCTCGCGTATGGGCGCGGGTTCGCTGCTCATACCTGGGTCCGGTGGAAGTTGAGGTAGGACCGGGAGGCGGTCGGACCGCGCTGACCCTGGTACCGGGACCCGTACCGCTCGCTGCCGTAGGGGTGCTCGGCGGGCGAGGTGAGCCGGAACATGCACAGCTGCCCGATCTTCATCCCGGGCCAGAGCTTGATGGGCAGGGTGGCGAGGTTGGACAGCTCCAGGGTGACGTGCCCGGAGAACCCCGGGTCGATGAACCCGGCGGTGGAGTGGGTGACGAGACCGAGCCTGCCGAGGGAGCTCTTGCCCTCCAGCCGGGAGGCGAGGTCGTCGGGGAGCGTGATGACCTCGTACGTCGAGGCGAGCACGAACTCACCGGGGTGGAGGATGAACGGTTCGTCGCCCTCCGGCTCCACGAGGCGCGTGAGGTCCGCCTGCTCGATGGAGGGGTCGATGTGCGGGTACCGGTGGTTCTCGAACACCCGGAAGTAACGGTCGAGCCGTACGTCGATGCTCGACGGCTGCACCATGGAAGCGTCGTAGGGATCGATCCGTACCCGCCCGGCGTCGATCTCGGCCCGGATGTCCTTGTCTGAGAGAAGCACGCCCCGAGGATACGCAAGGCGCGCGGACCGACCACAATCGGACGACTCCGCGCGCCGACCCCGCTACGGCCCGCTACGGCCGACTGCAGAGCCCTGGCTGCTCAGCTGAGCTGCCTTACTGCTGCTTCACCTGTTCCCGCCGCCGGCGCTGCCGACGACGCTTTCGAGGGGCACCGGCACCACGCTGCGCATCCGCGCGCAGCGAGGACACCGGACGAGCCGCCCCGGGCCGAGGCGCTCGGCCTTCTGCATCGGGAACGAAGCGGTGCTGAACACGTGCCCATCGGCACAACGGACGACGGTGCGCTCCATCAAGTCCAAGAGTCCCTTCCCCACGAGCCAGGTCCGGCTGCTGCCCGCCGGACAAAGGCCACACTACGGGACGTTCAGGACGGCTCCACAAGCGGCACTCCGGGACGCGACACCCCCCTGGTCCGCCCCACGCGCGGCCCCACGGTACGCCCCAACTCCGGCTTCGTGTACCCGGATCCCACGCTTGAAACCCACATGACGCACGGCCCCTCCAAGGCGCCGGCTTCAGCGCGGAGGGCTCGGCATGGGGTACAGTGACGGGGCAATCGGACACCGGCCCGGCCGACGTCTTACGCGGGTGTAGTTTAATGGTAGAACATCAGCTTCCCAAGCTGAGAGCGCGAGTTCGATTCTCGTCACCCGCTCTTCTCGAAGCCCCAGGTCAGCGACCCGGGGCTTGTTTCATAGCGGTGTCGTTGCTGCGGTTTGCGAGTACTCCCGCACCCTGAGATTGGGCACGCAGAGGGCACGCACGCCTTGAGAGGGCGCCCCCATCACGTCGCAGCACGGCGCTGACCTTGACTTTCACACAGATGAGCCGGAGGCGAGCCCTCAGCCCGCTGTTCCCGGGCGACGGCGGACGCCCGTCCTGCACCTGTTTCGTCGTGGGCGGCACACAATCCCCTTGCGGGAACGGATACTTGACCGCCGAGGGTCCTGCGTCAGAGAGAAAGGTCGTCAGGGAGCACCCGGAACGCCTTATCGGGCCACTGCAAGATCGAACGTCTCACCGGACAGGAATTCGACATCTTGGAGGGCTGCACCGAGGTCACCTGGTTCCAGGAAGAAGTATTCCGGGGTGTGCGGCGCCGGTATCCGGGGGGGCGAGGGCTACCAGAAGCCGTCGAGTACGAGATGGACGTCATCATCCAGATGGGGTGCCCCGGCTACTTCGTCGTGGTCGCCGACTTCATCACGTGAGCCGAAGAGCAGGGCATCGCCGTCGGTGGATGCTTACTCCGCCTGGGGCGAGCGTGATGACCGACCAAGGAGTACGGCCGGGACGGAAGGTGATCCCCGGTTAGCGCCGCCGAGCGCCATCCCGTCCTGGCCCAGGACGAGGAGCTGGGGCCTCTTCTGCGACCTGTCATTCCTCGGCATCTCCGTGCCGCCATTCTCTCGCACGCATGCTTTCCCACACGGTGTGCCCCTGACGAGGGTGATCCACCCTCGTCAGGGGCACGGTCCGGCAACGGAGGCTCAGTGCGCGGCGCGGCGGGCCAGCGCCCCGCGCGAGCGGGTCACCAGCGCGGCCAGCAGGGCGGCGCCGAGGGGCACGGCCACCAGGAGGGCGGCGAGTGTCTCCCAGGGGACGACGATCGGCACGTACGGCGGGGCGTCACCGGCGCCGCCCCAGCCACTGTCGAGAGCCTCCTGGTAGAAGCGCATCTGCTCGCGCTCCTCGGTGAGCCGCAGCCCGACCGCGGGCAGGACACCGGCAGCCGAGCCGAGGACCACACCCATCGCGGCGACCACACCGCACTGGAAGCCGCTGAGCGTGCGGCGCACCCGGGGCGGGGCGCCGACCGCTGCGAGCGTCTTGAGATCGGCCTCCGCGTCGGCCTGGGCGAGACCCGTGGCGATGCCGGCCGCACCGATGGTGACCAAGCCGGCGAAGACGGTCAGCGCGAGCAGGACGATCCCGTTCTTGTCGACCCAGCCCTGCTCCACGGTCAGCTCGACGTTGCTGCCGAGCTTGGCGATCTCGGCGTCGAGCTTCTGCCGCTCCTCGGTGCTGGGCATCCGGTCGGTGCTGAAGAAGGCGCCGAGGGGGACGGTGGTCAGCCCGGCGGCCTTGGCGGCGGCGGGGCTGAGCACGCTCTGCAGTCCGTAGGAGTCGGGCGAGCCGGCCACCTGGTAGGCGGGGAAGGACTTCAGCTCGCCCGGGACCGGCCTGTTCTGCTCGGCGGCGCGGTCGGCGGCCTTCAGATCGGTGATCAGCTTGATGCCGACGGTGCCGTTCCTGTCGACCTGGGGCTTGTGGAAGCTGAGGAGCTTTCCGTCGGCGAGGGCCTTGGCCGCGCCTGGGTCGTCGATGCCGAGGACCTTCAGGAGCGGGGCGTCGGCGACGAGGAGACCGCCCTCGACGTAGATGCCGTGGCCGTCGCGCGAGAGGCAGCGCCAGTCTTTGGCGAGCGCGCGCCGCTGCTCCTTGGTGTACTTCTCCGCCGGGTCGGAGCCGTCGGGGGTGCTGACCCACAGCGGGCACTCGTTGGCCGGCGGGGTGACGACCTCGAAGCGGCCACAGCCCTCGTCCTTGCCATACGGGGCGCAGCCGGGCTTGCCGACGGCGATCCGGAACACGTCGGCGCGGACGTCGACGGGCAGCGTCCGCTGCACGGCGTCGCGGACTTCGGGGACGTCCTGGCCGCCCTCCTCGGTGACGAGCGCGGCGACGGCCCCGTACGGCAGGCTGGCCCGGTACTCGGCCAGACTCTGGGCGTCGTGGCTCGCGGCGTACGTCGAGACGGCGACGGTGCCCGCGACGGCGGCCAGGACGGCGGCGACAGCGGGTGCCGTACGGCCCCGGTTGCGGACGGCGTCCCGCAGGGCGAGGCGCGGCGAGAGCGGCAGCCAGCGGCCGGCCCGGCCGAACAGGCCGACCAAGGCGGGCGTCATGGCGACCACACCCAGCTCGGCGATGGCCGAGCCACCCGCGACCAGGACGAACTGGTCGGAGACGACCGAGCCGTACAGGGCGATGGCCGCGCCGAGCAGGAAGGCGCCGAGGCCGATCAGCGGCAGCACCCGGTTGCTGCGGCGCACGCCGCGACGGCCGGTGAGGGAGGCCAGGACGGTCTGCCGGGAGGCGGTGACGGCCGGGACGATCGCGGAGAGCAGGCCGGTGAGGACGGCGAGCGCGGCGATGGCGAGCAGTTCCAGCGGCTTGACGGTGAAGCCGCCGAACCGCTGCCCCATGTAGTCCTCGATGAGCGGCCGGAGGGCGAAGGTCAGGATCAGGGCGAGGACCGTGCCGACCAGGGCCGCCGCGACGCCGATGACGAGGCCGCCGCTCAGCATGATGGCCCGGATGTGGCTGCGGGCACCGCCGTTGGCGCCGACGAGGCCCAGCTGGCGGCGGGAACGACGGGCACCGACGGCGAAGGCGGGACCGGCGAGCAGGCAGATCTCCAGCATCGCCAGACCGACGACCGTGCCCACGGCGGCGAGATCGGCGGCGTCGGCGGCCCCGCTACTCTCGTAGTTGGCCCAGCCTTCCTTCTGGTAGAGCGGCACCTCGGAGTCGGCGGGCGGGTCGAGGGCCACGGCGCGTGAGGTGACCAGGACACCCTTGACGTTGACCGCCTGGACCATGTTCCACGTGAAACCACCGGACTTCTTCACCAGGTAGGCGGTGGAGACGTCGGGCTTCAGCAGTCCGGCCTTCTCGACCGCCTTGGCGTACGGCGCGAGGAAGGCCCCCGGCAGGGCGTTGACCTGCTGTGCCGTGAGGTCGCTGGGCAGCTCGTACGAGCCGCTGATCACATAGGTGCGGTCGAAGCCGCGGGCGGTGAGGGTGGAGCCGACGGACAGCCCGCTGCTCTCCAGGAACCGGGTGGTCGTGGCGATCTCGTCGTTCTTCTCGGGGAAGCGGCCCTCCTGCAGCCGCATGATGCCCCGGGCGACGGGATCGGCGGCGGCCAGCTCACGGACCTCGGCCTGGAGCAGACCGTGCCTGGTGGTCAGCTTGGCGCTGCCCCTGCTGTCGGTCAGCACCGTCGAACCGGCCGGGATGGTCTTGGTGACATCGGTCGGGCCGTCGGGCCAGGACTTGCCCGGCGAGTCGTAGTCCCCGGCCGGGGTGTGCTGCTCGCCGTCGGGGTCCTGCAGGATGGCCACGCCGGCCGTCCGGGCGTCGGAGAAGCGAGCGTCGGCGGCACCCAGGGTGCGCTCCATCCGCTGCGCGGGGGTGAGTTCGGCGCTGCGCACGGTCAGGTCCAGGGCGCTCACGCCCAGGATCGGCAGCGCGATCATGGCGAGGACGAGGAAGCTGCGACCCTTGGAGCGCCAGGCGTCACGGCGGGCGATGCGGACCGCGGCCCGCCATGAGTGGAACCAGGCCGTCACCGCTGGGCCGCCCGGCCGGTCAGGAGCGACTCGGCGTCGCTACGTATGGTCTGGTCGACGACGGCGCCGTCCCGCAGAAAGACGACCCGGTCGGCCCAGGCGGCGAACCGCGGCTCGTGGGTGACCATGATGCCGGCGGCTCCGGCGTCGCAGCGGGAGCGCAGCAGGGCCAGCACGGACTCCCCGGTCTCGGAGTCGAGGGCGCCGGTGGGCTCGTCGGCGAGGACGAGCCGGCGGTCGCCGACGAGGGCGCGGGCGATGGCCACGCGCTGCTGCTGGCCGCCGGACATCTCGTCGGGGAACCGGTCGGCGAGATGGCCGAGTTCCATCTCGGCGAGGGCGGCGAGGGCCTCGGTGCGGGCCTTGCGGGCCGATATGCCGTCAAGTTCGCGGGGCAGGGCCACGTTCTCGGCGGCGGTGAGGGCCGGGATGAGGTTGTAGTCCTGGAAGACGTAGCCGATGCTGCGGCGGCGCAGGGCGGCGAGCCCCTTGCTGCCGAGGGCGGTGACGTCGGTGCCCTCGACGAAGACCTGCCCGGAGGTGGGGGCGTCGAGGCCGCCGGCGATGGTGAGCAGGGTGGACTTGCCGGAGCCCGACGGGCCCATGACGGCGACGAGTTCACCGGGGTGGACGTCGAGGTCGATGCCGCGCAGGGCGTGCACCTCGGTGGCGCCGGAGCCGTGGACGCGGGTCAGGTTCTGCAGACGCAGCACGGGCTGCTGCTGTGTGGACATGGTTCCCCCTCGGGCGTACGCCGGCGAACGGCCGGACGTCGGTGCGACGGACGGTCGTTGGCGGTGCCGTGCGTACGGTATGGGTCTGGTCGGGTGGTTCGGAGTCTTCAGGTGCTACGGGTGGGTCGGGTGGAGCCGGTGGACTCGGTCGGCCCTGTGGATCCGGTCGTTCGGGTGCTCAGGGCCGGTCGTGAAGGGCGGACATCACGGGTGGTGGCGTGCGGCCCCCTCTGCCCCGGCCCCCGCCCGCGCCCCCCTCCCCGCCGCTCCCGCTCCCGCCCCCGGCGAGGCCGGCTCCGGCCCCGCCGCCGGGGCGGTCGACGAGAGACGGATCAGCCGGGACTCGCAGTGGTCGAGCCAGCGCGCCTCGGCCTCGGTCTGGAAGATCAGCTGCTCCAGGACGAGGAGCCAGGCGATGTCGTCCCGCTCCCGGACCCCGTTCTTCTCCACGGCGGTGAGGGCCTGCGCCTTCAGCCGGGTGTAGTCCTGCATGGCCTTCACGGTGTGCCGACGCTGGGACTGGATGACGTCACGGATGTCGACCCCGGGCGTTCCGACGGCCATGGCCAGCTTGATGGCCAGCTCGTCACGGGCCGGGCTGGTGCGGTCGACGGGATTCTCGAACCAGCTGCGAAGTTCGACGCGACCGCTGTCGGTGATCGCGTAGAGCGGGTGGCCGGCCTCGTCCTCGCCGTCCTGCACGACCATGCCGTCGCGTTCAAGGCGGCTGAGCGTCGTGTAGACCTGACCCACGTTGAGCGGCCAGGTGGAGCCGGTGCGGGACTCGAACTCCGTACGGAGCTGTGAGCCGTAGCGCGGGCCGCGTTCGAGGAGGGCGAGAAGCCCGTGGCGGATCGACATACCGAGTATGTATACCGAGTAAGTCCACGTGGACAAGCGTCCTGAGGCGGACGCCGGAGGTCCGACTCAAGGGGGACCCGGCCCGTCGCGAGCGGCTCAGCGGCGGCGCATCCGCACCCCTGGGAAGCCGATGCCGAGGCCCACCAGAGCCAGCCCCACGCCCGGTGTGGACACGGGAATCCGCCGGTCGGAGAGGTCGAGGGGGGCCTCGGCGCCGGTCCGGTGAGCGGCCCGCCGACAGGTCCGCGGGCGAGTTCTCGGCGGCCGGGGCGTCCGTCTTGGGTACCACCTCGACCCCCTCGTCCGACTCCCCGGCGGGCTCCTCCTCTGTTGCCGTTTTAGTACGAGCGGGCTTCACCGGGCTCGTGGAGGACGGCGAGCCGGAGGGGTCGGCCGGTCGGCCGGGCCGCTCCCGGCCCTCCCCCGCCGGCGCCCCCGAGGGAGGCGGAGTCGCTGGGCGCGGACGCGTCGGACGGGCGGGTCCGGCGGGTCCGGAGGAAGGCGACGCCGACGGGGCGGATCCGAAAGAAGCCATGTGGGCAGTCGCGAGGCCCTCACTCGGCTGCCGTCGTTCGAGTCGGAGCCACTCCCGGTCTCCGGCAGCCAACCGGAGGCCTGAGCTCCCCCATCCCTGCCTCGTGCCCACAGGGTGCCCTTCAGAGCGGACAACCACGGTCACAGCGGTGCAACCGGCCCCTCACACCTGCCGCCTGCAACGAATCCGCCCCGGTCAGCTGCCCTGTGGCCGCGCAAGCGCCGTCGCTTTCCAAGCTGAGACGGCTGATGCGCGGGGCACGTCGGCCGTTCAGAGTTGGCCGGCTGCGGACAGGACAAGCAAGCAGAGGCCCATCGACGTGGCAAAAGCCGTGCCGCCGTAAAGGACTGCCTCGGCGAATCCGGCTCCGGTGCTTGCCTTCAGGATCCCAGCGACAAGAGCCACTACAAGCGAGAACAACGTTGCCACGAGTAGCCACAGGTACCGCGTTCCGGATCGCGGCTCGGACGACGGAGCGTTCACAGAAGTCTTCCTTCTCGAAGGGACTGAAAGCAGAGGAGCCTGTCATTCCGGGACCAGGACGCCGGTCAGCAGATGGGCGGCGAGTGTGCTGCGGTGATGCGTCGCGGCCTGAATGAGTTCGCGATGCACGGTGATCTGTACGTCCACGGCATCCAGCGCGGCGCTGACTCGCCGCTGATGGGCAAGTGGCGGCAGCGGTACGGGCAGAAGTGCCAGCGTGGCGGCGCTGAGAGAAGGAACGGCGGTGCCGCGGGCGTACTCCTTGAGCCAGTGCACTGTCTCCGGCAGGGACAAGTAGGCAAGCAGGTAGCCGGGGAGGACAAGTGGCTCCCCACCCGATTCCAGGGCTCGCAGCCGTAGCAGGTTGGTGCTGAACAGCCAGCCGTCCTGCGCCCTCTCGACCAAGGCGGGAGGCATCTGGGCGCCGGAACGCACGCACAGGATGTCTCCGGGGCTGAGACGGAACCTTGTCAGTGCGCGGGCGACATCCACACTGACTCTCTCCATGTCGCGATCGTCGATGCGTCCCTCACGCAGGTGCTTGGGCATCACGACAGGTAGATCGCCTGCCGCGGAGCGCACCTCGGCCGGCAGGCGTGAGTAGGACGGACCCGCCATGATGTCGACCAGGTCTCCCAGCGGAACCCGGCGCCAGTCACGAGGTAGCCCGTCGTACGAGAGCGCGACGGTTGACGGCAACGGGCCGTACGAGAGCGCGTCGACCGCGCTGTCCACGGCATCCGTCCGACGCCTCGCCGCGTCGAGCGCCCGCTTGGTGGCTGCTGCCTCAGTTGCCGCATCAGTCGGTGACGCCGTGGACATCCATCTGTCCACGTAGTCGGCGGGGCTGAGCGAGTAACCGGCAACCCGCACCGCCTCCAGCGGAGCGGCGACCGCAAGATGGCCCGCGCTCTGCCGACCGAGGCGGAAGCCGCTGCCTCGCCGCCACGCCTGGACGGTTCTCGTGACGGCCCGAACATGTTCGTCGGACAGGACTCGGGGTCCGCGAGCCGCCTTGTCACCCAGGTCCCGGGCGTCCACGAAGAGGATCTCCTCGCACACCGCCGCGGAACGTCGCAGGAACCACAGGCAAACGGACACCTGAGCCCCCGAGAAGAGCTGAGGCGGCAGCGTGACAATGCATTCGACAGCCCCGTCCTCCACCAGCCCGCCTCGAATCTCCCGCTCCCGGACGTCTGCGGAGGCGCCCGCGCTGACCGGCATCACCACGACTGCACGGCCCTCGTCCTTGAGAGACACCAGGACATGCTGGAGCCAAGCGAACGCAGGACTGCCGGGGGGAGGCGGTCCGTACGGCCAGTCGATGCCCTCGCGCGGCTTCGGCACGGCCCCGCGGGCGTTGAAAGGCGGATTGGTCAGAATCAGGTCGGCCTGGTGACTCTTCGGCCAGATACGTTCGTTCCATGGGGCCGCGGTGCCGGCCTCCAGCTCGACCGGGACTCCGTGCAGCGCGAGGTTCATTCCAGCGAGCCGAAGTGTGCCGCGCTGCGGGCTCTCACCACGCAGAGTCAGAGGCGCAACGCCACTGAGACGTTCAGCGGCTGCGTCAAGCATCTCGCCTGCGCGCACATACGGGTCGTAGACGCGTTGCGCGGAGTCCTCGTCCCCTATGGCAGCGTCCCGCATCAGCCGCACGACGGCACGTGGGGTGAAGAACTCTCCGCTGGGAAGCCCGGCTCGGGAGCCGAATTGATCAACCAGTTGTCGGAACTCGTCGATCCCCAAGCCGTCGGTCAGGCGGATCACCTCGACGACGTCCCCGTAATCCCGAGGCTCCAACTTGACGATGGCCGACCGCATGCCCGGCGGCACACCGCGCAGGCGCAGTGCCTCGTCGGCTGCATCCCCGATCTCCTGCAACAACGCCACCGTGTCAGCCCTGGATCGAGCCCGCACCGTACGCGGGAGCGACGCTGAGCGGGGGCTTCCGCTCACCCGCAGGAAGACCAGGGAGAGGAGCAAGGCCAGGTAGTCCGTCATCGATCCGCCGCCGCGCACGGCGTCTGCCATCGGTCCCAGCAGTTGCGCAAGTTGCCGCGAACGCTGTTCTTCGTCGCTCAACGGACCGCTGCCGCCTGCCTCACCCCTCAGCGCAGCTGTTCTCCGGCAGGCATCGTCCGATGCAACGAGGTTCCGCCGCATACGGTCGGCATAGGTGAATCCAGGCGGTTCGTCAGACGCACGCGCACGCGACGGGATCTGACGGGAGTCAAGCCAGCCGAGGACCGCCCGTAGACTGAAGAGTTCTGCTTCCCCCGTCCTGATCGGCTCCGGATAATCCTCGTACCGCCGCTGCCAATTGGTGACCGCCGGACGCATCACCCCGGCCAGTTCTGCCAGTTCGGCCCTCGACAGCAAGCGATCGTCGCTGAGACCCGTGCCGTCCATGAAACCCCCCGTACACCGTCCTGGTTGCTCTCGATGAGGGAACGGTAGAGAGGCCACAACAGCAGCGTCAAACAGCGCACCGACGGTGCGCAGATCGGCAGCCGGGCGGGGCACTCTGCCCGCAGGGCCGATTCTCAGCGGCCTTCCAGGCGTTCAACAGCCATTCTTCCCTTCCACTGCTCCCTTCAGCCGCCCGATCGTCAGAAGGCGAGAAACATTGTTTGTTAAGGGGGTAGCTGGGGAGAACCTGCGTCAGTCTGGGCTGGTCATCCGACTTGACGATCAGCTGGCCGCTGACGTGGCCAAGGCCCTCGGCACCAGCACCCGCACCAAGAAGGAAGCGGTCGGCACCCCCCTGCGCGAGCTGCTCGAAACCCGGCGGCGCGTTCTCCGCACACAGCGCGGACAGCACCGCAGTGCTGGAGCCGTCGACCTCGTGGTGGCGCCACAGCCGAGCTGCAGAGGCTGACTCTTCCCCACCGGGACCGGGACTTCGAGTGCGGGTACGGCGGTTCCGTCCGCTTGTTCCCGACAGTCGGGGGCGCACGGGAGTACGGTGGGGGTACCGAGGGCACGTCGCACACCGGCTTCCGCGCTGGTCTCGTCCTCGGCAAGACACTTCGCCGGAAGCCTCGCGCAGCGCAGGAGCTTGCCGGAGACAGGTCAGCACGATGGCCCCGGCCTTCGATTCCTTCCCCGCCGCCGACGCGTGGCCGGTGCCCGACCCGCGCAGGGCCGTACTGCAGCTCTTCACCACGGGCGCCACGAGCACGAGCGGCACCACCGGCACCCATGCACCACCACGCGCTCGAGGCACGACGGGCCCGCCTCTCCCAAGCCCTTCTCCCGTTCTACCGACTGTCAGGTCGTGACCGCCATGGACATCGACCTCAGCATCGCCGCGCTCCTCGTGCTCATCGCCGCCGGAGCGTACGTGATCCACCGGCTCAACTCCGCACACAGCGAAAGGATCGCCATGCGTTCCGACAGCCGCTTCCTTCCCGGCCCCCCAGCCGCCGCCGACCGAGCCGCCTGCACCACCTCGCCGCCCCCGTCGCACTCCACCCCCACCGCCGCGCTCGAACGTCGCGACCATCGCGACGGTGGGCGGGGGCGCTTCCCACCGCGCCGCCACCGGGAACGGACGACGCACAACAAGCGGAACACCGTGAGGCGTTGAGGTCGAAATGGCCGACAGAACAGAGGTCACGTCCATGCCCGCATCGCTCCGCCGAAGCCGCAGCCAAGGCACCGGCACCGGCACCGGCACCGGCACCGGCACCGGCAGCAGTCACGGCACAAGCGAAGATCCGCCGGTGCACGAGACCGGCGCCGGTGGTCTCCCCACGGGCGACCTCGCGGAGGTCCGCATCATCGCCGCCAGCCCCGACATCGCCCAACGAGTGGCGCAGCTACTGCGCAGGAACCTCCGCTGCGACGAGCCCCGCAGCTACCCCGCGGGCCCCGACGGCCAGGGCACCCTGCTCCATCTCACCGTCGACACCGGGCATGTCGGCGAAGAGACCTTTGCCCAGCCGCCCTGGCTGGCCACCAGCCACACCCAGGCACGACGCGTCCACACCGACGAGCCTGGCTGACGCCGGCCCGGCAGCACCGGCAGTCGTTGAACGGCCGCCCGAGGACAGGAACCGCGACCATGAACCCGCACACCGGCACGGGCCCACCGCCGAGGACCGGCGACAGCGCCCCCAGCCACCCGGTACGCACGCCACCGAGCCCTGCCCGGCTCGCCCTGCGCCCGCCGACCTTCCCGCCCGGCCCCCTCTGCGGCGCCTGGTGGCCCCGCACCGATGACCTGACGGCCGAACTGCCCGTACTCACCGAGGCGTTCGACGCGACGCGAGGCCGCGTGTCGCGCATGGCGTCCCACCGCGACACCTGGCCGACGGCACCCTGCGACCTGCCCGTGACCGGGCACACGGTGAAGGCCGCGTGGTTCGCCTCCGGTTTCGACCCGCACATGATTCGGCTCTTCTCGTACGGCGTCGGGCGCTGGGACCTGCTCGTCGTCCCGCCCCGGACCGAGACCGCCACGGCCGCACGGCTCATGGCCGCGGCTGCGGACCCCGCGCTCCACCTCACCGCGAGCGAGCTCCTGGCGGCCGAGACACGCCTCCACGCCAAGGAAGAGGCCGTACGCGAACAGGGGCAGACGGAGCAGTGGGAGGCCGAGGGCGGGGCACCGGGGCGACCCTGAGCCCCCTTGGCTCCGGCAACTGTTACGGTCCGCGCCCCCCTTCTCGCTTCCCGCCAGGTACGCTGAAGGTACCGAGGGCACGACGCATACCGGCGACGGACCGGCTTTCGCTCCCGGCGCACCACGACTCCGGGCGGCTCGTCGCCCGGACAGGTTCCGCCTCACGGCAGCCTTGCCGCCCGACTTCGACGCGGATGTCGTTGCACCACGTTTCACAGGGGACCGGCACGCACAGCGCAGCCGGACCCCCTCAGCCGCGCAGGACAGCGTGGCCTCACCCGACGGCCGCCCATCCACGCCACCACAGCAGCCGGGCACCGGCCGCGCCTCCCCGGCCTTGCGCTCGTCCTCTACGTGGTCACGGGCCTCGGCGTCACCGTCGCCGGCCCACATCGGACCGGCTCGCCGTCCGCCGGACCTGACCCGAACCCACCGCTCCACAACCGTCGAAGGAAACACCATGATCACCACAGCGCCGCCTGCACCGCCCGCGCCTCCCGCACCGTCCATCCGCCCTCTCCTCCGCCTGCGGCTCGCGCCCCACAGCGCGCTGCCACGTCGCCTCGACGGGGTGTGGTGGCCACGTTCGTACGACCTCCTGGCGGAGCTTCCGCAGCTGCTCGCCGCACTGCCGCGCGCCTGGGGACACATCGCCGGCGTCACGGTGAACGGAACGGCCTGGTCCGCGGCGCCTGGCCGGATACTCGTCGCCAACCAGGTCGTACGACTGCGGAAGACGGTCGCAGCGCACGCCCCGGACACCGTGGTCCTGCTCGCCCCCGGCCACGGCCGCTGGGACCTGCTGGTCGTCCCGCCCGACACCACCGAGGATGCGGCCGAACCGATCATGACCGCCGTGCTCGGCGACCTCGTCTGACGTGGAGCATCCTCGCCCATTCGGTCCTCGTGACGCCGGAACCACCTCCCGGGCGGCTCGCCGGTCGGCGTCGTCGCCGTCCATGCGGCGCGCAGGCGGGCGGCCTGGGTACGACCGGGGCGCTCGCGGTCCTCTCGGGGTGGATCAGGCGCTCGGCGGAGTCGGTGAACCAGCGGTAGTGGGCCCTGCGGGCCGGGCCGGAGTGGTGGGTCTGGTCGCCGCTCAGCGCGAAAAGCACCTCAGGTGACGTCGTGGACGCTGTGCTCGAGCAGGTCGGTTGCCTGGCGGGCGATGGCCCGGTAGCCGGCATCGTCGTGGAGGACAGCGAGGCCGCAGCCGGACCAGGCCGGAGGTGTCGAGCAAGTAGATCACCTGCTGTGCCTCTCCGCCCTGTGCAGACGCTCGGCGTCCTCGACGGCACCCCATTCGCGCGCACGCTCGAAGTGACGGCTGATGCGCGCCGCGCGCTCCTGCTGCTCGGCGTAGAAGTGCAGAGCGAGATTGACGTCGGAGGACGTGAAATGCCTCTGCATAGAGTGAGTTCGGATTCCCGTGCCAGTTGGGCGAACTGATCGCGCCCGTCGCCTATGGTCCGTTGAAGAAGCCCGACCTCAGGTTGGCGATGATCGCGTCCAGTGGGTGGCCGCTGACGAGGAGGGGGCCGTTCCAGGGGGCGCTGAGGGCGAAGAGGAGGGCCAGGCTCAGGCCGACCACGCTCGCCACGCCCACGATCAGGAGTGACGTGCGCAGGCTGCTGCGGAAGACCAGTGCCCCGGAGTTCACGATCAGGGCCAGTCCGCTGACCACCAGCGTGACGACGTAGAGCGCCGGGACCTCGCGGGAGGCGGCGGCGATGCGGGCGCGGCGGCTGCTGGTGACGCCGTCCATGGAGGCCACCAGCTCGGTGCCGGTCGGGGTTCCCACCTCGGGGCGGGCCGCCTCGGCGCGGACCGTCCGCTCCAGCCGGGCGATCGTACGGGCGGTGGCGGGGTCGTCGCCGGACGCCGCCGCGTCGGCCTTCCATTCCTCGGCCCGCGTCTCGCGCAGGTAGTCCAGCAGTGCCGTGTGGATCGGCTCCGAGTGGACGCGCGGACTGGTCGCCGCCCAGGCCAGGCGGGAGGCCGCGGCGGCCTCGTCGCTGACCAGCCCCTCGGCCGCACGCAGGTAGCCGGCCTCGCTGGCCAGTGTGAGCGCGGCGAAGATGGCGAAGGAAGCGCCGAGTGTCGGCATCAGGGGCGTGGCGATCTGCGGGACCCGGTCCCGTTCCTCGGGCGGCACGAGCGCCCGGACGCCGACCCGCGCCGCGGCCGCGACCAGGAGGGCCAGGGCGAGCCAGCCCACGACCAGCACCACCGCCGGCAGCGAGGTCAACCAGGTCACCCCGTCACCTGCCCCGCGTCGTCGCGGGCCCCGTACGGCGGATCGGCGAGGTGACGGACGTCTGCATGGTCTTCCACCTTCGTGCGGGAACACGTCGCACGGCCCATCCTCGAGCCCACAGCCGCCCCGCGCGCAGGGTGCGCGCCCGAACGGGCGACGGCGGCCGGTCGACGGGGTCGGCCGACGAGAGGCAGCCGGGATTCAGTGCAGATGTTCGCGTACGACGTCCAAGAACTCGCGTCGGCTCGGGCGGATGGCTGCCCAGATCTTCTCGTCCTGCGGCTCCCCGGGATCGTCGGGGCCTTCTCTGAGCACGTTCTGCACGGCGTACGCGAGGCGGCGGGCCGCCTCGTTCACCTCGGTCGGGCACAGCATGTGGATCGTCTTCTGGGACACCCACATGCGGTCCACGGTCTGTCGGGCCCGCTCCTGCCACCGCTCGTCGGCCACCTGGTGCTGGTAGTGGTCGACGGCGACCCGTTCGACCTCCTGCGCCGCGGACAGGAAGTCGACCAGGTGGGCCAGGCGTTCGCTGCGTCGGGCCTCGGCGCAGTCGCGGGCGCTGCGGCGCTCCTCGGCGCGTTCCGCCGCCCGCCCCGACGAGTGCTGGGCCAGCCATGACACGAGCCCGCCGAGTACAACGCCGATGAACGGCGCGAGAGTTGACGATGTCACGCCTCAAGCGTGGCAGCGGCGACGCGGCATCAGGTGCTTCTTCGTAATTTTCATGACAGCGCTGCTTTTCGTCGTGTAGGCGGACCGTCGTCGGAGCGTTCCCCGCGTGAGTTGTCCGTGAACCTCCCCGGGATTGTCCGTGATCGGTAACGGAGGGATCCCTCCGGGGGCGGACGCCGTCATGCCAAGTGGTCGGGAAGTGACCGGGGATCGGCGAGGACTGGGCGAAAGCGGGGCGGGCATGGCACGGCACGGTGGTGGGCGGAGCTGGTACGGCAAGCTCATCGGGGCGGCGTTGGGGGTGACGGTGCTCGCCACCGGCGCCTCGGTGTGGAGCGCGCAGGCCGGCATCGTGGGCGGCCCGACGCCGAAGGCGACCGCGTCGGCCACGCCGAGCGCCGCCGCCGAGCCGGTCGCGGCGAGCATCGCGCACGCCTCGGACAAGGGCGCGCGCGGCGTCAACATCACCATCGACGACGGCCCCGACCCCCGATGGACTCCCCAGATGCTCGACGTGCTGCGGGAGAACGGGGTGAAGGCCACGTTCTGCATGGTGGGCACGCAGGCGCAGGCCCACCCGGACCTCGTGAAGCAGGTGGTCGCGGCCGGGCACCGGCTGTGCGACCACTCGGTGTCGCACGACACCGCCATGGACAAGAAGTCCGAGGCCTACCAGTCGCAGCAGATACTCGACGCCGAACGCATGATCACCGAAGCGTCCGGCGGCGTCCGGCCGATGTACTACCGCGCGCCCGGCGGCGCCTTCACCCCCTCCAGCCGCGCGCTCGCGGCCTCCCGGGGCATGCGCCCGCTGGGCTGGAACGTCGACTCCAAGGACTTCGAGAAGCCTGGCGCGGACGCCATCGTCGCCACCGTCCGGCAGCAGCTGTCCAACGGACCGACGCTCCTCTTCCACGACGCGGGCGGCGACCGCTCGCAGACCGTGGCGGCCCTGCGCCGGATCCTCCCCTGGCTCAAGGAGCAGGGCTACACCTGCGGCTTCCCTGTGCGCTGAGTGTCGGTACTCGCCTGTCCGGGCGCACCGGGTACGCCTACGGGGCCGTGATCAGCGGCGCCCCGTGCTACTCGGTGCTCAGCCCCGCTCCCCCTCCACCGGAAGCCACAGTGCGGCGTCGACCTCTGTCCCGTCCGGGGGACAGCCGGGTGCGCAGGATCTCGGGGCCGGGGCGGCTGCGGTACGGATGGGACGGCGACCACTGCGTGAACACGTCCCACCCACAGCTCCTGGACGGCCTGTGGCACCGGCCGGGACGGGGAGGGGCGTCGTGCCCTCGGGAGCGTCCGCCGACGTGATCACCCCTTGGCGGTAGTCGAGTTCGGTGCCCCCGGTGCGGCTCGGGTCTTCAACTCGGCTGTGTGCCTGGGTTCTTGCCGCGCGAGTCCGTCGAACGAATGCGCGACGAGGCAGAAGTAGCATGGCAGCGCCCTGGCTCGCGTCGCGAGCCGGGACTTCGACTTGTGCCGCGTACATCGACGGAGGCAGGGGGAACCATGCTTTCGGTGTTGCGAGCTGGTCCTCTGTGGGGGCGGCGCGCCGGCCTGATCACGCCGGTGCTTCTCGGGCTGCTGGACGCTCTGCTCGTGCACGGCAGCGACATCGGGTTCGGGCTGTACACGGGCCTCGTGGCGGCCGCCGTGCTGGTGTTGCGTCGACGGCTGCCCGTTCTCGTGTTCCTGGTCACGTTGCCGGGCCTGTACCTCGGTTACGTGTGGTTCGCGCCGCTGATCGCGCTGTACACGGTGGCCGCCCTGCGCAAGGAGCACTGGCTGCTGGCGGCGGCCGGGGTTCTCTTCGCCACCGCTCACTTCCTGCCGTACCCGTTCGTCGGTCTCACCGACGAACCCCGGGAGACGGCTCTCGCCGCGATCGACACCTGTGGCGCGGTGGCCATTCCCCTGGCCCTGGGTCTGCTCATCCGTACACGCCGGAAGCTGATCACCAACCTGACGGCGCTGCACCGCAGCCAGGCCAGTGAGCGTCGTCTGCTCGCCGACCAGGTGCTGGCCGCCGAGCGGGCCCGGCTCGCCAGGGAGATGCACGACGTCGTCGCCCACCAGGTCGGCCTGATCAGCATGCAGGCAGGTGCCCTGCAGCTCACCACCGAGGACCCGAAGGCGCAGGAGGACGCGCGCACCATACGGGAACTGTCCGCGCGCACCCTCGATGAACTGCGGCACATGGTCGGTGTGCTGCGCGAGAACGGCGCGGGCACCGTCGACGGACCGCATCGGCCGCGTCTGGCGGAGGTGGCCGAGATGATCGGCCGGTCGGGGCTCGACGTCGCGTACCGCAACGACGTTCCCGACGGCTTCCGTCTCCCCGACGCCGTCGAGCGGGCCGCCTATCGGACGGTGCAGGAAGCCCTGACCAACGTCCGGCGCTACGCACCGACCGCGCACGTACACGTGTTGCTCACGCTGGACGGACACGGGGACTCACTGCGGGTCGAGGTGCGCAACGGACCGCCGCTGTCCGAGGAGGCGCCCGAGCGCGGCACCGGCTCCGGATACGGGCTGGTGGGACTGAAGGAGCGGGCGCACACTGTGGGGGGCACGCTGGTGGCACACCCCACGGGTGACCGTGGCTTCCTGGTCAGCGCGTCGCTGCCGCTCGGCTGACAGGCGGCTAACGGCGGTCGGTGGGGTACTCCAGCAGCCCTTCCCGATGGGCGACGGCGGCGATCGCCACACGGCTCGGCGCGTTCAGCTTCTTCTTGAGGGAACCTACGTGCGTCTTGACCGTCGCCATGCCCATGCCTAGTCGTGCGGCCAGCTCGGCGTTGGTCAGCCCGGCCGAGAGGAGCACCAGCACCTCGTGCTCCCGGTCGGTGATGAGTCCCCGCAGGTCGCCGGAAGTCCGGCTGGGGAGCGCTGTGTTGACGCGGGCTTCGACCACGGAGCGACTCCGCGGCGGCGCATAGACAACACCGCCCCGCGCGAGGATGCGCACGCAGTCGATGAGGAGCTGCGGCTCGGCGTCCTTGAGCAGATAGCCGGAGGCCCCGAACCTGAGTGCGGCATCGAGGTGTTCGTCGGAGCCCAGCAGCGTCAGCATGGCGACAGCGGGCGGCTCGGGAAGGGCGCGCAGCTCGCGCAGTACGGTGAAGCCGTCCTTGCCCGGCATGTTGACGTCGAGCAGCACCACATCGGGCGTGGTGCGGATCGCCAGGTCCACCGCATCGGGACCGTCGCAGACCACCGTCTCGACATGCGGAGCGATGTCGAGAATGCGTTGCAGGGCAACCCGTACGAGCTCCTCGTCGTCGACGAGCAGTACGCGGACCATGGGTTCCCTCCCGCCCTCGGCGTCCGACCTGAAGTCGTAGAGCCGAAGTCATCCTTTGGTCGGAGCGCGGTGATCGGGCGCCGGGTCAGTATGGAACCGATCGTAAGCCGCCTTCTCAGGCCGCCCCGACACGGGCATGACCGGCCCGGTCCTCGACGGCGGGCGCGCGGCGGCAGGGAGCCCTGTGGTCCGGTCGTCCAGGAGTTCGTCTCCGGTGCCGGGCCGACGCTTCCGGCGGGGTCATGGCACAGGGAGAGTCATCGTGAGGCACGGCATGGAGCGCTCGGGGGCGCGCGGCGGAGGGCACGGCGCGGAGAACGACGCGGGGCAACATGGTGGAGGGGAACCGTCCGGCGCCTGTGGAACCACCCGGTTCGGGCATGTGTGTCATTGTCTGAGTGCAGTATCCGCCCTTTCCGGGGATTTCGAGCGGATGCTGACCGAACTCACGCCGCGGGAAAAGGAAGTTCTCAACCGATTGGCCCTCTGTGACAGCAACCGCGCCATTGCCCGGAATCTGGACATCACCGAACGCACGGCCAAAGCGCACCTTTCGCGGATTCTGGCGAAACTCCGCCTGCAGTCCCGGACGGAGGCGGCGATAGTCGCACTGCGCTATCACGACGTGCTGTGCCACTCATTCCCCCCGGCGGGTGTGTACCAAAGTCCACTATCGGCTGCATGACGAAGACGGCCATGCTGAACGCATCGTCCAACGAATGGGCGAGCTGACAGCGCGACCGGTCGCGGTCCCATCACCCCGGCCGGGCGCACTTCTGGGGGGAGGACGTGCGCTATGAACGCCGCTCTCCTGAGCGAAAGGTTGACTCATGGCTGTTGCTGAGCAGGTCGCCACTCTGGCGGAGCTCGAATTCCTGAGTGAGGACGTCGTCCGCGAGGTCATCGCACAGGAGGGGCTGTCGGGGACCACCAAGAAGGTCGGTGTCTCCGAAGGGCTGGGCATCCTGCGCCGCAAGAACGACGTCTGGGTGTCGTTCGAGCAGTGGTACCAGGGACTCGACGAGGGTGGCCGCAAGTACATGGACCTCGTGCTCGAGGCAGCCCTGATCGGGCTCGCCGAGAGCGCGGTCGACGGCGGTGACGCTTCCGCGTACGACGCCGAGGCCCGCCGCATCCTGGAGGCCGAGGGCGCTCTGGACCTGACCGACCCGCAGATGATCGGCCCGGTCTCCAGCGCTGTGACCAGGACGATCATCAAGCGGACCATCGCGAAGAACTGCGCCACCAAGTGGGCCGGTTGCTGAACGACCGTCGAGGGGTGCCGGGCGCCGAGGGGCGCCCCGGCACCCGGGACGCGGCGCCGGTGGACCTCGGTTCCGCGTACGGGCTGGCCGGTTTGCTCCATCGTCGCGGCGAGCGGCTGGACGACTACACGCGGATCTCCGTGAACGCGGGTCGCAATGTGGTCGTCTCCCTCGCCGGAGCCGAAGGCAACGGAGTGCTGATCAAGCAGCATCGTGTGCGGTCGGACGACCGGTTGCCCGCCGAGCGCGCCGTGCACGAGCAGCTTCTCGGCCGGCTGACGCCACCGGCCGGCGACGACCGGATCTTCGTGCCACGGCTTCTGGGCGTGCGGCCCGAGGACCGGCTGCTGGAATTCGAGCTCGTGCCGGGAGCCGTGAGCCTCGCCGACCGTGTCGCCGGCCACAAGGCGTCCGGCGAAAGCGGCGTGCCCGCGGAAAGCGGCGATACGGCGCGGAAGGAAGGAACGGCCGCGGAAGGTGCACTCGGCGCGGAGAAGAGTGTTCCCGTCGAGAGGTTCGCCGAACTCGGCGCGTTCATCGGCGAATTTCATCGTCGTACGTCCTCCCTGGACGTTCCGGGTGTACTGGCGGCACCTGCCGTGGACACGGAGCGCATGCAGATGGTGGATTTCGCGCGGCTGACTCCGGAGCACTACGCGGAGTTCTCCGTGGGAGAACTCCGACTGGCCCGAACCGTGCAGCGCGACCGGGCGCTCACGGCGGCTTTGGCGCGGCTGTCGCTGACGATCGAGGCGCATTGTCTGATTCACGGAGATCTACGGGGGGAGAACGTGTTGTTGCCCGAGGGCGCCGACGACCGCATGGCTCTCATCGACTGGGAGCTGTGCCGGTTCAGCGACCCGGCGGTGGATCTCGGCTACTTCATCGGCAGCCTGCTGCACCGGGTGCTGTACGCGGTACGCGCAGAGCACCCCACCGTGGACTCCTGGCGCACCGCCGCGGACACCCGAATGTCCGCCGTCGCCCGGATGACCAGCGGTTTCTGGCAGGGCTACCGGCGCGGCGCGGGCGACTTCGCCGACCGGCTGCCCCTCCTGGCGCTGCTGACGATGCATCACGCCGGATCCACAATGCTGTCCCGGATCGCCGGCGATCTGCGCTCCACGGGCGAACTGACCCCGAGGGACCTGCTGGTCGTGGGCATCGCCAGGCAGCTGCTGGTCGATCCGCTGTCGGCCAGGGTCCGTTTCCTGGCGGATCCGGACGGTGCCCGATGACGCCCACCGACCGGGCCCTGCTGGCGCCCGTTTTCCTCTCCGTGCTCAACGCCGTGGAATGGCGTGGGCCCCGCACCGTCGCCGTGCACGGACCGGCCGGAACCGTCGAGGTGGACCTCCGCGGTGTCCGGGCGCTGCCCCGCCTGCGTCGCGCTCTGTACGAGACGTTCCACGCGGGACGGCCGGCCACGGCCACCGCTGCGGAACCGGACGAGGACTTCCTGCGGCTTCTGAGCGAGTCGGTACGGATCCCGTGGACCGGGGACCCCGGCTGGCTCGTGCGGGGCGAAGTGCCCGGCGGCGAGCTGTCGGTCGAGCGGGACGGTGTACGCATGCTGATCACCCCGGAGCGGCATCTCGCACCGGGTACGCCCCGTACCGCGGGCAGCCTGGTGACCGTACGGATGCCGCCGTGCCGGCCCAATCTGTCTCCTGGTTTCTTCCTCGCCACCGGCACGCTCGGGGCGCCGCGGGAGAGGCTGGTGCGCTTCTATCTGAACCTGCCCCACGTGTCGGTGTGCTCTTTCTTCTCCCAGGTGACGCAGCGGTTCGAGGCGGCCGGGCTGCGGTATTCACTCAAGACCCTGGCCGATGTCCACGCGTACGGGCGCAGGGACGGCACCGTGCTCTACACCGAGGACCGCTTCCGGCCGGGGGCCGTCGCGGCGCTCGAGGAGATCCTGCCGGAGCTGCCCGCCCCGGCGGGCACCGACCTTCCCCCACTGACGCTGCGAGTGCTGCCGCAGGTGGGCTACGCCGAGGAGCCGCTGGAGGGGGACACGGCGGGGCTGAGTTTCGGCGAGCAGCGCTGTGACGCGGTGGCGCGGGTGCTGGCCGCCCACCACGGGCGCCCGGTCGACGAGCTGCGTACGGCGCTGGCCGCCGAGTTGGTGTCCCGGGGCATCGATCCGCTCGCCCCGTACCGCAACCTTCGAAGGGACGACCGATGAGTGCTTCGTTCTCCGCGTCGGGCGCCGTCCGCGGCGACGGCCCGGGGCCGGGCCGGGCGGCCGGCCGCACCGCGCTGGTCGCCGCCGGAGTGACGACGGTGCTGTCCGTGGTGATCGCCCTGACGCAGACGCGGTACGGCACCTTGATGTCCGACCTGGGGCTGGGCGGCGGCGCCGCCGCCTATGCGACGGCGGCCGTGCTGGGGCTCCTCGACGCCGTGTTCGTGACGCTGGGATGCGGTGTCGCCGTGTGGCTGTGCGGCGCGTGCCTGCGCGTGCCGGAGAACCGGCTGTCCGCCGTGCTGGCGGTGACCTCGTGCGCACTGCTGGCAGCCACCGGGGCGGAGGCGGCGGCGGTCTTCGTGGAGCTGCTCGCCACCGGCGACGCGCCGACCGTGCTCGCCATCTCGCCGGCGCGCTGGACCGATGTGCCGGCGCTCGGCGGCTTGAGCCTGTCCAACCTGCTGATGACGGCGGGCGTCTGGCTGGGTCTGGTGCGCACGCTGCACTGGCCGGGCGGCAAGGCGACGGTACCGGTCGTCCTGCTGCTGGTGGTGTCCCTCGGGGCGTTCTCGCTGTCCTGACCTGAGGAAGCGAACGCGGCACAGGCAAGAAGGGAAGAGCCGTGGGGAAAGAGCCGACCGACGCCTCCGGGCGCCCGGAGGCGTCACTGGAGAAGGTGCCGCTGCGTACGTTGCTGGCACATGCCCGGCCGCAGGCGCCCGCATTGGTGGCGGCAGCCGTACTGAGCGGTCTGGCGGCGGTGCTGGCGCTGGTGCAGCCCTTGGTGGTCAAGCGGGTCTTCAGCGACCTGTCGGCCTCTCGGCCGGTGACCACCATGGTGCTGATCGTCGTGGTGCTCTTCCTCGCCGAGGCGCTGCTCGGCGCGGCGCAGAGCTATCTGCTGGGCAGGATCGGCGAGGGCATCGTGCTGAATCTGCGCACCACGCTGGTGGCCAGGCTGCTGCGGTGGCCGTTGTCCACCCATGAACGGCACCGGGCGGGGGACCTGATCTCACGGGTGAGCACGGACACCACGTCGGTGCGCGGTGCTCTGGCGTCCAGCCTGACGGACATCCTGGCCGGGGTGCTGACGTTCGTGGGCTCACTGGCCCTCATGCTGGTGCTCGACCCGTTGATGCTGGGCCTCACCCTGGCCTGCCTGCTGGTGGCGGTGCTGGCGGTCTTCGCCGTGTCCCTGCGGCTCATGGGGGCCACCCTCCAGGCGCAGCGCAGCGTCGGCAGGCTGAGCGCCGGTCTGGAGCGGGCGCTCAGATCCATCCGAACCGTCAAGCTCAGCACCGCTGAACAGCGCGAGGAGGAGCGGCTGTGCGGCGATGTCCGGGACGCCTACCGAGCGGGCATCCGGCAGGCGAAGCTCGAGGCACTGATTCATCCCGTCACCTCCGTGGCCGTGCAGGGCGCGCTGGTGCTGGTCCTCGGCATCGGCGGGGCGCGGGTGGCCCGAGGAACCATGGAACTGGGCGAGTTGATCGCCTTTCTGCTGTATCTGCTCTATCTGGCCGTGCCCATGGGGACGTTGTTCACCTCGATCACCGACCTCCAGGCGGGCCGGGCGGCCCTGGCCCGGGTGGAGGAAGTGATGCGGGAGCCGCTGGAGGCGGACCCGCCGAACGGGGCCCCGTCACCGGCGGAGGGGGGATCGGCGGACGTCTCGGCGGTCTCGGTGCGGGCAGTCCGCTTCGGCTACCCGAGCCGTAGCGGGGTACCGGCGCTCGAGGAGCTGGACTTCGAGGTGCCCGAGTTCTCTCGGACGGCCCTCGTCGGCCCTTCGGGCGCCGGGAAGTCCACGGTGCTCTCCTTGATCGGCAGACTGTACGACCCTGCCGCCGGCTCGGTCCGGCTGTTCGGGCGCGACATCGGTGACATGCCGCTCAACGAGCTGCGGGGGATGATCGGGCACGTCGAGCAGGAGTCGCCGGTACTGGCCGGCACGTTGCGCTCGAATCTCGTGTACGCCCGTCCGGACGCCTCTGACGAGCAACTGGCCGACGTGCTGCGCAAGACCAATCTGACGGACTTCGTGGACTCGCTGCCGGAAGGTCTGGAGACGGATGTCGGGGACGGCGGCGTACTGCTGTCCGGCGGACAACGGCAGCGCGTCGCCATAGCCCGGATGCTTCTGAAGGAGCCCAGGGTGCTGCTGCTCGACGAGGTGACGTCCCAGATGGACGCGGAGAACGAGCACCTGCTGCAGCAGACGTTGCGTGAGGCGGCGCGCGTGTGCACCGTCCTGGTGGTCGCCCACCGTCTGTCGACGGTCCGGGACGCGGACCAGATCCTCGTCATGGACGGCGGCCGGGTGCGGGCGCGCGGTACGCACGCGAGCCTGCTGCGCGACGACGAGCTGTACGCGCATCTCGCCCGCACTCAATTCCTTCCCGCCACCGAGCAGGAATATCCCGCAGACCATTCTTCAAAAGGTCTCAGAGTTTGACCGCCGAAGATAAATCATGCAATGATCACCAAGGGGTTTCGATCGATTACCGGATCGACATCGCAAGGCGATTCTCTTCCCTTGCAGAGATTATTCTCCCCCCTTTCTCTGATTCACTACTGATTTCTTCAAGGAGAATTTCATGTCCTCGAACGACCCGTTCAACCTCGATGTCCGCGTCGCCACCCCGCAGCAGACGGGCGCCGAGCCCGCTTCGTGGACCGTCGTGGTCCGCACCACGGCGAAGGTCGTCACCAAGGTGACCTGCCGCAGCTGCACCTGCGCCTCCTGCCTGACGCAGACGCCGGTTTCCTGCTTCTAGCCGGTACGGGCCGCTGACCCGGCCCAGAGGGTGTGCTGCCCCACCGGCGGCACACCCTCCCCCTCCACCCCCTTCCGAAAGAAATCCCGGCCTTGTCCATAAGTGTGCAGCCTCTCGTCCCGGACGCCCTGGCGGCGCGTTGCCGTGAATTCGCGGAAATCATCGTGCACCGCCTCGCCGACCCGGACCTGATGCAGCAGGCATTGATCGCCTGCGAACAGAACGCCGCAAATGAATTCCTGTGGGGCGGCGTTTCCCTGCTGGCCGGGGAGACCGGCAGCGCACTGACGTTCCGGTACGCGGCGCGGGCCCTTCCGGACGCTGCCGAGTACTGGACGGACCTGGCCCACCAGCGCCTCGCGGCCGTGGTGCGCTCCACCCACGACACCCCCGTCGAGGAGCCCGGGATGGCCGGCGGCACCGCGGGCCTGGCCCTGGCGCTCGCCGACTTCGCGGCCGACGATTCCCGGTACGCGCCGGCGCTGGCGAGCCTCGACGCCCAACTCGCCGCGCAGATCGCCGATCTGCCACCGGGGCACACCACGGCGGGCGACGGCGTCAGCTTCGACTCCTACGACGCGGTGGCCGGCCTCTCCGGAGTGCTGGCCCATCTCGCGTCCACGCCCAGCGGACGGGAACAGGACGGCGTCGCCCGGGCGGCGGGGCTCCTGACCGCCGAGCTGGCAGCGCTGTCCGGTGCCCGCACCGCCGAAGGTCGCCCGAGCTGGTACGTACCGCCGCGTCACTACCCCCTCGACAGCTACCGCGAGGCGTTCCCGCACGGCTACGTGAACCTCGGGCTCGCCCACGGAGTCCCGGGCATCCTCTCCGCGCTCGCTCTGGCCCTCGTCGGCGGCGACCGCACACCCCGGCTCGCCGAGACCGTGCGCCGGATCGCCGACTACGTGCTGTCCGTCTCCTTCGAGGACGAGTGGGGGCGCAACTGGCCCACCGGCGTTCCCCTGGACCCGGCCGGAGCCGAGCAGCCCACCGGTCTTGCCCCCGCCCGCGCCTCGTGGTGCTACGGCGCCCCCGGCATCGCCTGCGCCCTGCTGAACGCCGCCGACGCACTCGGTGACCCCGACCTGCGCGCCACCGCCGTGGACGCCTTCGAAGCGGTGCTCCGCCGGTTCGACGCCAGGGGCCACATCCCCTCCGCCACCGTGTGCCACGGGGCCGCCGGCCTGGTGGTGATGTGCGCCGAGTTCGCGCGCCGCACCGGGAGCGACAAGGCCCGGACGTCCCTCGTGTCCCTGACCGAGCACCTTCTGACGCACTGCGACCCGAGCCTGCTGCTCGGCGTGCAGGACCTGGAGCAGCCGGGCGTACTGCTGGACAGCCCCGGGATCCTGACCGGCGCGGACGGTGTCGCCCTGGCCCTGTGGGCCGTTTCCACTTCCGTCGAGCCCCGCTGGACACGCGCGCTGCTGATCGCGTGAGAGCACGTACGTCGCCAGACCGCCGAGACGGTCGTCGACGGGTCATCAAGGAGAACAGTCACTTGCAGGAAGTACGTCCCCCCTCCGCCTCCGACGGCGACCCGCTGTACCGGGCCGCCGGCTTCTTCCTGCTGCGTGCGCCCGTGCTGCCCGTGCAGGACTTCCTGGCGATCACCTCGGGCCCGGAGCCTCGCGACGCTGCCGCCGGCCACGACGACGCGGCCGCACGGCTGGAGCGGACACGGCGGCACGGCCGGAAGCTGCTGCGCGATGCGGCCAGCAGGCCGCGAGTGGCTCAGGCCCTGCACATCGCCAGCGGCTCCGTCACGGCGGGGCTCGAGCGGCTCGGCGAATCCCCGGAGGACGGCAGAAGGGCCAGGCGCACGTACTCCACGCTGTTGCGCTATCTGACCCGCATGTCGACCAGATCCACCCCGTACGGCCTGTTCTCCGGTGTCGCCGCAGGGGTCTTCACCGACACGGCCGGACTGGCGATGGCGGCCGATCCGGTCGCCAGAACCCGCACCCGCGCCGATCTGGGCTGGTTCCTGGCCCTGCTCAAGGAACTGGAGAACGACCCGGCCGTCAGAGCGCAGTTGCCGGCACGGATCAACTCCGCCCTCTACCGGGTGGGCGAGCGGGGTGTGCTGCCCGGCGCCGACGTCTACGGCGAGGAGGACAACCGGCTGGCCGGTTTCCGCATGACCGAACCCGCGGAACTGGCGATGCGGCTCGCCCGGCTGCCGGGCACCACCTACGCGGACATCCTCGACAGCATCACGGCCACCGTCCCGGGCGCGACCCCGGACAAGGCGGAGGCGTTCCTCGCCCAGCTGTGGGACCTGCACGCGCTGACCGGGGACCTGCGGCCGTCGCTCGTCGACCCGCACCCCGAAGTGGCGCTCGCCAAAGCGCTGACCGGCCTGGACGCGGCCGCCCCGGTGCTGGAGCGACTGCGCGCGACGCGACGGTTGGCGGACCGTGTCGACTCCGCTCGGGGCACGGCACCGGTGTCCGCGCTCCGTGACCTCGCCGATCACCAGAGGTCCATGGTCCCGGGCTACGCCAAGGAGACCTTCCAGCTCGACACCGAACTCGCCGTGACGGGCACGGGTCTGCCCAAGGAGATCGGGGACGCGGCGGCGAGCGCGGCCGAGGCGCTCCTGCGCATGGGCAGCTTCCCCTCCCGCCCCCAGCACATCGCCGAATACCACTCTGCCTTCCTCGAGCGCTTCGGCGTCGACTCCGAGATTCCCCTGCTTCAGGTGCTCAGCCCCGAAACCGGGATCGACGCGCCCAACTCGTACACCAACCCGGCACGGGCGTTTCCGTTGCCTCCGGTCGGCGAGGACCGCGCCCTCGCCA
Organism: Streptomyces sp. NPDC088254; assembly: GCF_044740925.1. Taxonomy (NCBI): domain Bacteria; kingdom Bacillati; phylum Actinomycetota; class Actinomycetes; order Kitasatosporales; family Streptomycetaceae; genus Streptomyces; species Streptomyces sp. NPDC088254. The sequence continues at coordinate 303,453 of NZ_JBIURQ010000002.1, forward strand.
AGGAGACACGTCTGGCGGCGCTGGTCGCCGAGACCCTTTGGACGGGCGCGTCCGAGCTGGAGATCACCGACGAGCGGCTGGAGCAGCTGTCGGTGTGGCAGGCGGGCGAGCGGCAGCCGCGCGTGCGCCCGGCCCTGGACCTGTACGCGCAGATCGCGGCCGAGTCACCGCAGGCCCTGCGCGACGACGACTGGCGGCTGGTGCTTGCTCCCGCGGGCATGGCCGAGGGCGGCCGCACCTTCGGCCGCTTCTTCGACCTGCTGGACGACGGAACGCTGCAGCGGCTGCGGCAGTACGCGCGGGCCGAGGAGGACCTGTGCCCGGACGCGGTCTTCGCCGACCTCAACTACACTCACCCGCACGGTCGTTCCAACAATGTGGCGCTCCATCCCGGCCTGCGGCGCTATGAGATCTGCGTCAACACCACCCCCACGCTTCCCACCGACCGGCAGATCCCGCTCAGCGACATCCTGGTGGGCGCGACGGCCAACCGCTTCTTCCTGCGCTCGGCACGACTGGGCAAGGAACTGGTCGTCTCCCAGGGCCATATGCTCAGCGCACTACAGGCTCCGAACATCTGCCGGCTGCTTCTGGAGCTCTCCGAGGACGGATACGCACCCCTCGCGGGCTTCGACTGGGGGTCGCAGCGCATGTCCCCCTTCCTGCCACGGGTGACCCGCGGGCGCACGGTGCTGCACCCCGCCCAGTGGTCGCTCACCCCCGAACGCCTGGGCCTTTCCACCGGGAAGGGCGCCCTGCCCGACCGTGACGCCTTCTACGCGGCCGTGCAGCGCTGGCGCGAGCGGTGGAACGTGCCGCGGCACGTCTCACTGATGTACATGGACAACTGGCTGGCTCTGGACCTGGAGCACCCGTTGTGCGTGGACGAGCTCTACGACGAGGTGGCCGCCCTGAGCGGTGCGGACCGGCAACACGTGATCGTCCAGGAGGCCCTGACCGGTTTCCCCCGCACGTGGCTGCGCGACCCGGCGGGAGGCCAGTACCTCAACGAGGTCGTCGTGCCCCTGCTGGCCCGCGATCCCGGGCGCTGCCGTCGCTCCGCCGTTCCGGCCGCCGCCGCCCGGACGGCTCCCGCCGCGGACTCGTCGCCGCTCACTGATCTCGCCGTTCCAACGTCTCCCCGAGCCTTCCCGCCCGGCAGCGAGTGGACGTACCTGAAGCTGTACTGCGCGGTGGACGCACAGGACGATGTCGTCGCCGGGCCGTTGCGTGAACTCGTCGAAGGGCTGCGCTCGCAGGGGGCCGTCGACCGGTGGTTCTTCCTCCGTTACGCCGATCCGATGCCGCACCTGCGGATCCGCTTCCGCGCCGCCCGGCCGGAGCTGTCCGCACCCGTGCTCGCCGCGTGCCTGGAGTGGGCGCACGGGCTGATCTCCGCGGGCCTCGCGCACGACGTTGCCGTCGTCGGCTACGACCGCGAGGTGGAGCGTTACGGCGGCCCGGAGGCGATGGACGCCGTCGAGCGCGTGTTCCAGGTCAACAGTGAGGTGTGCGCCGAGCTCGTGGCGGCCCGGCGTCACGGTGGTGTGGAGACGGACAGCGAGCTCATGTGCGTCCTGGGGATGCACGCGCTCTACCGCGACTGGGGACTCGACCCCCTGGAGCTGCTGCCGCCGCCCGCCGCACGGCGCATTCCCGAGTCCTCCCGCAAGCATTTCCGCCGTGTGCAGCGGGAGTTGTGCGACCTGCTCGTCCCCTGGGACGCGCATCCGGCCCCCATGGCACGAACCTACGGATATCAACTCGAAGTTATACTTTCCCGCCAAAGCGAAGTGCTGTCCGAAGTGGGCGGTCGCATACGGTCGCTCGCCTCGGCAAGCCGACTCATGGGGGACGAACAGCAGATGCTGGCAAGTTTGGCGCACATGCACGCCAACAGATTCCTCGGTCTGGGGGAGGACCGTGAGCGGCTCTGCCACGACCTGTGGATCCTGGCCGCCGAGGCGATACGCCGCCGCCCCGTCACGCACATCGCACCGCCGGCGGCCGGGGGGGACCGAGGATGACCTCGCCGGAGGAGCGTCCGGAGCCGTCCGGGCGGCACTGGGCCCGCACCCTGCGTCTGCTCTGGCGGATCAGCCCGGCCCACATGCTGGGCGTCGTCGTCACCACCGTTCTGGCCGCCCTGCTGCCCGCCGCCGCCGTGCAGTTGACCACCGAGGCCGTGCAGAAGGTGGCCGACGCCGTAGCAGGGGACGAAGCCTCCGCCGACGCCGCCGTGCAGGTCGGCATCCTGCTGACCGCGGTCGCCCTCTTCGGCCACCTGTGCTCCACCGCGCAGGGCTACCTGGAGGCCCTGCTGCAGTACCGCATGGCCAACGGGATCAACACCCGGGTCATGGAGAAGGCCGTACGGCTCCGGCTGGAGCACTTCGAGGACTCCAGCACGTACGACAGTCTGCAGCGCGCCAACCGGGAGGCGGCCTACCGCCCCTATCAGCTGTTCACCGAGCTGATTTCGGTGATGTCCAACGCGGTCACACTGGTCTCGGTGGCCGTCGTGCTGCTGTCCTGGGACCCGTGGGTGGCGCTCGCCGTGCTCTGCGCACCGATACCCGCGGTCGGCGCCACCGTCTTCTTCGGCCGCATCACCTGGCAGGTGGAGAACGAGCGCTCAGCCGACCGCCGCCGCACCACCTACCTGCAGTACCTGGTCACCAACGACCGCACCTACAAGGAGACCCGGCTCTTCGCCCTCGGGGGCTTCTTCCTCGACCGCTACCGCGACCTCATCGGCCGGTTCTACCGCGTCGACCGCTCGCTGGCCCGCCGTCAGTCCACGGCCAACGCCCTGCTCGGCCTCCTCGGGGTCGCGGCGACCAGCGGCGCCGTCCTGTTCGCCATCAGCAGCACCATAGACAGCGGCGGCATCGGGCAGCTCGCCGGCTACCTGGCGGCCGTCACCCTGGTGCAGGGCACCGCCCAGACGCTCTTCTCCGGCTTCGGCGAGCTGTACGAGCACAACCTCTTCCTGGGCAACCTCTACGCGTTCCTGGACATCCCCGAACGTGCCCTGACCTCCGGGACCAGGCGCTTCCCCGCACGGCTCACCCAGGGCATCCAGTTCCGCGGCGTCACCTTCACCTACCCGGGCGGCGCCGCCCCCGTCCTCGACGACTTCGACCTCACGCTGCCGGCCGGCCGCTGCGTGGCGCTGGTCGGCCAGAACGGGGCCGGCAAGACCACCATCGTGAAGCTGCTCTCCCGGCTGTACGAGCCGGACCGCGGAACCATACTCATCGACGGACATCCTCTGGAGGAGTACGACCTCGACGAGCTGCGCGCCAACATCGGGGTCATCTTCCAGGACTTCGTCCAGTACGAGGAGTCCGCCCGCGCGAACATCGGCTACGCCAGGGTGACGGACCTCCACGACGAGGAGGGCATCCGCCGGGCCGCCGACCAGGCCGACGCGACCGGCTTCCTCGACCGCCTCCCCGAGGGTCTGGACACCCAGCTGGGACGCTGGTTCGAGGGGGGGCGACAGCTCTCCGGCGGCCAGTGGCAGAAGATCGCGCTGGCCCGGGCCTTCCTGCGCGACGCGCCCGTGGTGGTGCTCGACGAGCCCACCGCGTCCATCGACGCCGCCGCCGAAGCCGAGATCTTCGCAAAACTCAAGGACATCTCCGGCCGGGCCACCACACTGCTCATCGCTCACCGCTTCTCCACGGTGCGTGTGGCTGATCACATCGTGGTGATGGACGAAGGGCAGGTGCTCGAGGAGGGCACCCACCTAGAATTGATGCAACGGGACGGCACCTACGCCGAGTTGTTCCGCCTCCAGGCGGCCGGATACCTCGACGACACTGCGGCGCAAGCGCCATGACCCGCTCCGCACCGATGATCCCCCCACACGAAGGCGAAGGCATCATGCCGTCCGAGCAGCGCGACCAGTCCACCACCTCGCCGTCCGTCCGGGCCGCCTGGATCGCCGGCGGTGTCGTGCTCATCGTCCTGAGCGCCGTTCTGATCCGTGTGACGCAGCTCCAGGCCCCCGACATGTCGGAGGACATCCGTCTCATGGCGACCCTGGTGATGCGCGGGGTGACGCTCGTGACGATCGGCGGCGGAGCGTGGTGCCTCGCACGGGGCTGGAAGCGCACATGACCCGAGTTCCGCTGCTCCAGCTCACCGGCGTACAGCGCACCTACGGTGAGCGCACGGTGCTGCACCCCCTCGACTTCACGCTGCGCCCCGGCGAGTCGGTCGCCCTGATGGGGCCGAACGGCTCCGGCAAGTCGACCCTGCTGCGCATCGCGGTGGGCCGCGACCGACCGAGCGAGGGCGACGTCGTCTTCGACGGGAACCCGCTGCACGAGGACGATCCCCGGGTGCGGGCCCGTATCGCCGCGGTCATCGACGGTCCCGCCTTTTACCCGGACCTCACCGTCCGCCGGCATCTGCAGCTGGTGGCCGTGGCTCACGGGGCGGGCGGCGACGCGGCCGCGCTCGTGGACGAGGCCCTGGAGCTCACGCGGCTGACCGGGCAGGCCGGGCTGTTGCCCTCCGCGCTCTCCTCCGGGCAGTCCCAGCAACTACTGCTCGCCGCCTCCCTGGTGCGTCCCCGGGACCTGCTCGTCCTCGACGAGCCGGAGCAGCGGCTGGACCCCGAGGCCCGTACCCGCCTCGCCGAACACATCCGGCAGGAGCGACAGCGCGGCGTCGCGGTGGTCTTCGCCACCCACCACACCGAACTGGCCATGGACGCGGCCGACCGGGTGCTCGTCCTGGCGGACGGCCGTCTCGTGGGAGAGGGGCCACCCGGGCGAGTCCTGCACGAGGCCGCCCGGTGACACCTCACCTCGCGGCGGAAGCCGTACCGTCCGGTGAACAGGCGACATGGCGGGACACCACGGACGTCCTGCTCGACGAGCTGCGCGGAGCGCGCCGGGAGCACCGCCGGAGCAAGCGGCGCGACACGGCCTTCCACGTCTATGTCGTCCTGCTCCTCACCGTCGTCTACCTCGTTCCGTTCGCGGCGGTCGCGTACGGGAAGGCGGGCAGTCCGATGGAGCCCTGGGCCTCGTACGTGCGCCAGGGGCTGCCCTTCGCGGGTACGGCGGTCGCCCTGGCCTGGCTGCGGGTCGCGGTGGGCGACGCGCGGTGGCGGGGGCCCGTGCTGCTCGACGCGGCCACCGCGAAATGGCTGCTGCCCACGCCTGTCGACCGCGGCCGTCTCCTGCGGCCCCGGCTGCGGCGTGCGGTCCTGCTGCACGGCGCCGGGGCCGGTCTTCCGACCGCGGTGGCCATGTACTTCCTGAACCTGGTGGTGCTCGGCAGGCCCACGGCGGGCATCGGCCTCGGTGCGGTGGCCGCGGCGGTGTTCGGCGCGTTCACCGCGGGGGCCGCCGGCCTGACGGTGTGCCGGGACGCCCTCGGGGCCGCACGCCGGGCGGCGACGGCGCTGACGATGCTGGCTGCTTCGGCGACGCTCTGCGCGGTGCTGGACGCCCCGCCCTGGGTGGAGGCGCTGTTCCTGTGGTCGGGGCCCTGGGGCTGGGTGGCACAGTGCCTGGCGGCCGCGTCGGGCAGCCCTCCGGCTGGATGGCCGGCGGCAGGGGTGCTGCTGGCGCTCTGTGCCGGGTGGGTGGTCGCCCGGGCCGACCGGGAGGTCGCCGCGATGCCTGTGGGTGTACTGCTCAGGCGCATTCGCTCGGCGGACTCCGTCTCCGCGGCCGTGGTCACCGTGGACTTCCGGCAGGCCCGCCTTGCGGCCCGTCAGTCCGGCTACGACGGGGGTAGGTCGCGGCGGCCCTGGCTGCCTCCGCCCCGCCGCGCCGAACTGATCGTCGCCTGGCGCACCGCGATCGGCTGGGCCGCGGGGCCGGCCCGTCTCGGCTGGGCGCTCGTGTGGCTGGTCTGCGCGTACACCGCGCTGAGGATCTCCCCGGCCACCGAGGGCATGGACCGGGTCGCGGCCGTTCTGGCGGCCGTGGCGGCCGGGTACGGGGCCGCGGCCGGGCTGCTGGAGGCGGCGCGCCTGGACGGCGACGACGTGAACCGCTCCCGGGCGCTGCCCTGGACGTACCCCGGCATCATCCTGCGCCAAGGGGTGCTGCCGCTCGTGCTGCTGCTGGCGGCCGGCGCTCTCGCCTGCGGGCTGCTCACGGCGCTCGGCCGACCGATCCTGCCCGCCGTGCTGCTGCTCTGCTCCTTCCCCGCCCTCGTCGCAGCGGCGCTGATCTCCGCGTGCCGGGGGACGCTGCCGTTCGAACTGCTCATCGGCTCGGACACGGCCGTGGGGAACACGGCGGTGCTTCAGGTGGCCGTCTGGTATCTGCGCGGCCCCCTCGCAGCCTGCGCCGTGCTGTTCCCCTTCCTGAGTTTCGGGCTCCGCGCCGGCGCGGGCGGCACACCGAGCCTTCCTGCGTGCCTCCTGCTGGCCGGTGGGCTGGCGCTCGGCACCGCCGGGCTCGTGCTCTGGGCCGGTGTACGGGCCTGGTCGCACGTGCGCGGCTGAACCGGCGCACCGACGCGTCTGTTTTCTCCCTCCGCTGCCTTCCCGTCCTTCGAGGAGCCATGTGAACACCACAGTCCTGTCCAGATTCCTGTGTGCCGGAGCTCTCGGTCTCGGCCTGCTGACCGGCGCGGCGAGCCCGGCGTCCGCCGCCTCCCCCGCTTCCCACCCCCCGCAGGACACAGTCGCGGGCCGGCCTGTGACGGCTTCCGCCGTCTCCGAGGCCGGGGCCGGCGAACTGATGCGGCGTCAACAACCCCTGCTGGACGCCGCACATGAACTGCGGCGGAGGGGCGTCGCCTCCCTGAAGGGTTTCTCCGGCATCAGGGTCGACCCGGAGCGGTCCACCCTGCGCCTGGCGTGGAAGGGCTCCCTCCCGGCATCGGTGAAGCGGACGGTGCGGCAGCTGAGCGGCCCCTCCGTGCGGATCGAGGTGCACCGGGCAGAGTCGCCGCAGCCCGCGGCAGGCGTCGCCCCGCCCACGGTGTCGGTGGCGGCCCGGACCTCCACGGAGCCCGTGGCCGGGGACACCGATCCCGCGCCTCGTCCGGCGGGCCGCGTCAACGACAGGGCGCCTGTTTCCGGCGGCGCTCTGATCATCACCGAGGCCGAGACGTGCACGACCGGGTTCGGCGTGGTCAGCGAGGCGACGGGAAGGAGGCAGCTGCTCACCGCCGGCCACTGCGGGCCCGTCGGCAGCCCCTGGTTCAACGGCGACGGCGAGTTCCTCGGCAACGCCGCGGCCCGCCACCCCGAGGCCGATGCCCTGGTCGTCGACGTGGAGAGCACCGACCGGGTGTGGCACGGCAAGGTGACCGAGAACCTCGACGGCATCGACGACACGGCACGGACGGTGAGCGGGGCCCGCACCCCCGAGATCGGCCAGTACCTGTGCACCTCGGGCGCCGTCTCCGGAACGCACTGCGGTCTGCGCGTCACTCGCGTCGGTGTGGTGCTGTCCATCGGCGGCACGGAGGTTCCCGGCCAGGTCGAGGCCGAGCAGACCGAGCACACCGCTGCGGCGGGCAACGGGGACAGCGGCGCTCCGGTCTACTCAGCCGCAACGAGCACCGGACCGGTGACGGCACACGGCATGATCACGGCTTACGACCGGCAGGAGACGGCCCCCTGCTCCGGTGCCCCCACCGGCAACGGCCGCGCCTGCTCGTGGCGGGTCTACTTCACCGACATGCTGACGATCATGAAGGCCACGGGCACCCGGCTGCCCGAGCAGTCGGTCCGGTGAGCCTGAGGGCCCCGGGCCGAGCTCGCCCGGCCGGCGCGGGGCGCGACCGCCGTGGGCCGGCCGGCGATCGCCCCCTGGGTCAGGGACGGTAGGCGGCGCGGTTGCTGTAGGTGACCTTGCCGACGGGCAGCTTGGCCGGGGCGAAGAGCTGGTCGACGGTGACGAAGTGGTAGCCGCGGGCCTTGAGGGCCGTGACGATGCCGGGCACCGCGCTGACCGTCGTCCTGTGGATGTCGTGCAGCAGGACGATGTCCCCGGGCCTGGTCTGCGCGGTCACGGTCCGGACGATCCGGGCGGAGTCGCGGTACTTCCAGTCGAGGGTGTCGACGCTCCAGTGCACCAGCGGCCGGCCGGCGGCCCTGCGGACGGTCGCGTTGTCGGCGCCGTAGGGGGCGCGCACGGTGGTGGGGTTCTTGCCGATGGCCTTCTTGACCGCCGCGTCCGTACGGGAGAACTGGGACCTGACCTTGGCGGCGCTGAGCTTGGTGAGGTCGGCGTGGTCCCAGCTGTGGTTGCCCACCTGGTGGCCGGCCTGCGCCTCGGCGCGCACGACGGCCGGGTTGCGCTGGACGTTGCTGCCGACGACGTAGAAGGTCGCCTTGACGTTGCGGTCCTTCAGGACGCGCAGCAGCCGCTGGGTGTCGGCGACCGGCCCGTCGTCGAAGGTGAGGGCGACGCACTTCACCTTGCGGCAGTTGACGGCGGCGGCGGCGGAGGCCGAGCCGGCGGCGGAAGCGGCGCCGGCCGCGCCGGTCAGTGTGGTGGCGCACAGTGCGGCGGTGACGAGTGAGACGACGAGACGTCGGTGCATCGGATCCCCCCGGAGCGATGAACTTCCCGCGCAAGCAACGAACTTGCCCGTTCAGGCGCTGGACTTGCGCTTGGAAGCGGTGACTTGCCCGCATGAGCGGTGACTTGTCTGTAGGACGCACACGAACCGCCCATGGATGCACTGACGTTCGAGGACTTTCCGTACGGTTTCGGGATCCGTTCGGTTCAGGACACCGGGCCGCGCTTTGCCTCACTCCCCGGACGACGACAACCCCCGGGCGGAACTCGGGGGTTGTCGTACGAGGAGCCGATCACGGTCAGACGAACGTGCACTTGAAGCCCTTGCGCCGGCGCGTTCACGCCGGTTCGGGCTGTGGCTCCGCTCGCGGGGCCGGTACGGCCGAGGGCTCCCGGCGGGCGAACGCGTGGACGTAGCCGTAGACCACCGACGCCGTCGCCAGGAGCAGGAGCGGGCCCGCCACCCAGGCGTGTTCGGCCATCTCCACCGGCAGCCAGCGGTACGACAGCAGCAGGGCGGCGAAGACGGCCGCGCCGTGGGCGACCACCAGCAGGCCCGCCCGGTCCCAGCCGTACGCCTGCGAGCGCAGCGCCGCCTCGATGGTCAGCGCGAACACCACGCCGGCGATCAGGTCCACGCCGTAGTGGTAACCGAAGCCCACCGTCGCGGTGAGCGTGGCGACCAGCCAGAACGCGCCCGCGTACCGGATCGGCCGGGGCGCCTTCCGGGAGTGGACGAAGATCGCGACGGACCAGGCCGTGTGCAGGCTGGGCATGCAGTTGCGCGCGGTGACGCTGTCGTACGGCATCGGCTCCGGGACGCCGACCGGCGGCGGGGTCTCCGGCCACCAGTCGGCCACCGCCCAGTGGACCACGGACGGCGACTGCGACCAGTGGTCGGGCGAGGCCCAGTTCTCGCTGCCGCCGCCGTAGGCGTAGATCGGCCCGACCACCGGGAAGATCATGTAGATGGCGGGGCCGAGCAGGCCGATCATCAGGAAGGTGCGCACGAGGTGATGGCGGGGGAAGCGCCGCTCGACCGCCACGTGACGCAGCCGGTACAGCGCGAAGAGGACCGCGGCCACGGCGAGTTGGCCGTAGACGAACTCCAGGAACCGGTAACCCGCCGGGCCGGTGGAGTAGACGATCCGCCCGATGACCCACGAGGGGTTGCCCAGCGCGTGGTCGGCGGTCGCCACGTACTGGTCGAGCACCGTGTGCCGGGTCTCGGCGGTGAGCAGCAGCCACAGGTCGCCGGTCTTGCGGCCGGCCACCAGCAGCAGACCCAGCCCCACGCCCTTCAGCAGCAGGACGCGTTCCGCTCCCGTACGGCGGGTGACGGCGACGACCCCGCAGCCGAGGACCACCCACAGCGCGCCGTTCCCGAAGGGGTCGCCCTCGGTCACCTCGATGCCCAGCGCCCACCGCACCAGCACGAAGACGATGTCGATGCCGAACGCGAGGCCCGTGGCGATGAACCGCTGCCGCCAGGTGAGCACCACCATCGTCAGCACCAGGCTCGCGTAGAGCAGGTATCCCGACTTGGGGGCGGCCAGCGCCTCCCGGGCCTGGTTGGTGAGCGGACCCGGAAGGCCGTACCGGTGCGCGACGATCTCCATCGCGATCTGGAAGCCGAGGACCAGCGCGCCGGCCGCGGCCCACAGGATCATCCGCGACCGGCTACGCACCGGGGTCGGGAGTCTGTCTTCTATTCGCGCAGATGACCGCGATGTCATGGATATCAATCATTCAGCCGGTAGGGGGAGTCCGAAGTCCCGAGGTGGGACGCCGCGCGCCGCCGTCGGGGTCGTCCGTCCGGCAGCCACGTCATAGACGAGGAGAAGCCCCGAAAGGTTGCTCCGCCGCCGCCCGGGAGACCGGGCCGTTACCGTGTGGCTTCGTGCTTCCGGCTCGGGCCGGAACGGGACGCGGGCCGGGGAGGGCGGATGATCGCGCGGGGGTGGTGGGAGCGGGGCCGGACGCTGGGGGCGGCCCATCCGCTGCTGGTGGACATCGGGATCACGCTGCTGGTGCAGGCGGCGATGACGATGCCGTTCGTGGTGCCGCGCCCGCCCGAGCTCGAACCGGCGACCTGGCCCGCGTACGGGCTGACCACCCTCACCGTCGTCCCCCTCATCTGGCGGCGGCGCGCCCCGGTCGGCGTGCTGCTGGCGATCCTGGCGACCAACGTCCTGTACCGGCTGACCCTGGACGGGCCCGGGCAGCCGCTGCCGTACACCGGGCTCGTGATCGTCTACACGATCGCCGCGCTGTCGCCGCCACGAAGGCGCCTGGTGACCGGGCTGCTGCTCATGGTCGCCGTGCCCGTGGGTGTGTGGCTCAACACCCGGTCGGCTCGTGAACTGACCTTCTCCGTCTTCGTGTTCGCGGCCGCCTATGTCTTCGGCCGGCTGACCGACACCCGCCGGCGGGCGCACCGGGTGGAGGCGGAGCAGGCCGCCGCACGCGAACGGGCGCGGATCGCGCGGGAGATGCACGACATTCTCTCCCACGCGGTCGCCCTGATGATCGTGCAGGCGGAGGCAGGGCCGGTCGCGGTGCGCACGGCGCCGGAGCGGGCGGAGGCCGCCTTCGACGCGATCTCCGAGACGGGCCGGGACGCCATGACCCAACTGCGCCGCATGCTGGGGGTGTTGCGGGAGGGCGGCACGCCCGACGACGCGGGAGACGCGCCGCGCGAGCCGCAGCCGGGCCTCGCGGACCTGCCCGGCCTCCTCGACCGGGTGCGGGCCGGCGGCCTGGACGTCCGCTACCGGACGTCCGGGCACGCCCGGCCGCTGCCGGGCACGACCGGGGCGACCGTCTTCCGGATCGTCCAGGAGGCGCTGACGAACACCGTCAAGCACGCGGACGCCGGCATCGCGTCCGTACATCTCGACTACGGGGAGAGCGACTTGTCCATCGAGGTGACGGACGACGGGCGGGGGCCGCAGTCCGCCTCCGGGCGCGGGGGCGGCGGCCACGGGCTGGTCGGCATCCGCGAGCGCGCGGCGGCGCACGGCGGCACGACGGTCACCGGACGGGGCCCGGACGGACGCGGCTTCACGGTACGGGTCCGCATCCCGGCGCCGGCCGCGGCGGGCGCGGCGGCGGAGGTGGTCCGGTGACGATCCGTGTGGTGGTCGCCGACGATCAGGAGCTGGTGCGCAGCGGCTTCGCGATGATCCTGGACGTCCAGCCCGACATCGAGGTGGTCGCGGAGGCGGGCGACGGGGCCGAGGCGGTCGAGGCGGTGCGGCGGCACCGGCCGGACGTGGCGCTGCTCGACATCCGGATGCCCCGCGTGGACGGCATCGAGGCCTGCCGCACGATCAGTGCGGCAGGCGACTGCCGGACGGTGATGCTGACGACCTTCGACTCCGACGAGTACGTCTACGAGGCGCTGCACGCGGGCGCGAGCGGCTTCCTGCTGAAGGACGTCCGCCGCGACGACCTCGTCCACGCGGTACGGGTGGTCGCGCGGGGCGACTCCCTGCTCGCGCCGTCCGTCGCCCGGCGGCTGGTGGAGCAGTACACCCGGCCCGCCGCCCGGCCCCGGCGTCCCGATGCCCGCCTGGACGCGCTGACCGGCCGGGAGCGGGAGACGCTGCTGCTGCTCGCGCGGGGGCTGTCGAACGCGGAGATCGCCGCCGAGCTGGTCGTCAGCGACCACACGGTCAAGACGCACGTGGGCAACGTGCTCTCCAAGCTGGGACTGCGGGACCGGATCCAGGCCGTGATCTGCGCGTACGAGACGGGCCTGGTCGCGGCCGGCGATCCCCCGCCCGGGGGAGCGCACCGGCCCGGGGCATCCCCCGCGTCGGCGAGCGACTGAGCCTCCAGGACCGCCCGCGCGGGCGGTCCGCCGGACGCCGCCGGTCACAAGGATGGAGCCATCACCGACAACGGCTCACATCAACGGAGTTGACCATGCGGAGCACGCGCAAGAACCAGCGTCCGGCCGGGAACGCGAGCACGGCGAGGAAGAGGGGCGCACGCGGTGGCGCCCTCGCCCTGCTCGCCGCCACGCTCGTCCTGGGCGCGGCGACGGGCCCCGCCGTCGCGGCCGCCCCGTCGGCCCCGCCCTCCCACACCCTTCCGGCGCAGTCCGCGATCCCCGCGCTGGACAAGGCCCTCGCGGGCCTGCCGTCGGCGGACGCGACGGCCGCGCTGGTGCGCGTCGGGGGGACCGAGGGCGTCTGGCGGGGCAGTTCCGGCGTGCACGACCTGGAGAGCGGCCGCCCGGCCGACCCGGCGGCCCGCTTCCGCGCCGGCTCGGTGACCAAGGTGTTCACGGCGGCGGTCGCGCTGCAACTGGCCTCCGAAGGCCGGCTCGACCTGGACCGCAGCGCCCGCTCCTACCTGCCGGAGCTGATCCCCGCCTCGTACGAGGGCGTCACCGTACGGCAGTTGCTCAACCACACGCACGGCATCCCGGCCGCCGACTTCCCGGGGACGACGGTCGAGGAGTGGTACGCGGACCGCTTCCGGATCCACGCCCCCGAGGACATGGTCCGCTCGGCCACCGCGAAAGAGCGCGAGTTCGCGCCGGGCGAGCGGCAGCACTACCTCAACATCGGCTACACGATCGCCGGTCTGCTGATCGAGAAGGTCACGGGCGACACCTACGAGCACCAGGTCGCCGGCCGGATCCTGAAGCCGCTCGGGCTGCGCGACACGTACTTCCCGGGGAAGAACCCGCACATCGTCGGCCCGCACAACCACGGCTACCAGACGATGACGCTGGACGACGGGACGAAGGGACTGCGCGACGTGTCCGTGTGGGGGGCGACGGACGGCTGGGCCGCCGGCGACATCGTCTCGACCACGGCCGACCTGGAGCGGTTCACCCGCGCCCTGTTCTGCGGACGCGTCGTGCGCGGCCCGCTGCTGGAGGAGATGTTCACCCTGCCGAAGGTGACCGACGTCGAGAGCGGCGAACGGGCCGCGTACGCCGTCGGCCTGTCGATGAAGAAGCTGGGCGGCCGCGAGGTGTGGGGCAAGACGGGCGGCCGCTGGGGCTACAACGCGGCCATCGCATCCACCCGTGACGGCTCGCGCACCCTCGTCTACAGCGTCAACTCCACCGACGCCAAGGGCCGGGGCATGAACCCGGTGGCGCTGAACATCCTGGTGGCGGTGTACGGGAAGCCCTCCGAGGAGTGAATCCCGGGCAGCTAAGGCGTAAGGCGCCGCCTCGCGGTGGGAAGGGCATGGTGCACACCGGACCAGCGACGGCAGGAGCGTCCCACGATGCCGAGGTTTCTCATCCAGGCGACCTACACCTCCGAGGGCGCCCAGGGGCTGCTCGGCGAGGGCGGGAGCGGTCGCCGAGCAGCCGTGGAGCAGGTCGTCTCCGGCCTCGGCGGGAGCGTCGAGGCCATGTACTTCGCCTTCGGGGAGGCCGACGTGATCCTCCTCGTGGACTTCCCCGACCCGGTCTCGATGGCCGCCGTCAGCCTCGCCGTCAAGGCCGGCGGCGGCCTGCACACCCGGGCCACCCCGCTCCTCACGGTCGAGGAGATCGACGAGGCCGCCCGCCGTCAGGTCTCCTTCCGGCCGCCCGGCGTCTGAGAAACCCCGCAAGAGGGGCCTACCGGAACACCTCTGCACCCACAGCAGCAGCTGCGAAGCCCCTTCGTCCCCTGCCCGGCCGAGCAGGTTCCGCGGCAGGCGTTCGTCGTCCGGGCCGAGCCCGGTGACGAAGCTCGCCGGCACCGCGCCCCGGTCGCCCTCCGCGTCCAGCACCTTGCGCATCCGCGGACGTGGCCCGGGTCTACAGGTAGTCCTCCAGCCGGGCGACCGTGTACCCCTGCTCCTGGATGTGCCGCAGCAGGTTCGCCGTCATCTCCGTCATCGTCGTCCCCTTGAGGTCGGACGGTCCGCGGAAGTGGGCCAGGATGATGTCGCCGGGGTGCAGCTTCTTGTCCCCCCGCTGGTACTGCATGTTCTTGATCTGCATCGACTCCCGCCACAGGACGATCGCCTCGACGCCGCACGACCCCGCCGCGGCCCGGGTGTCCTCGTTCCAGTTGCCGTACGGCGGGCGGAACAGCCGCGGCCGGGTGCCGTACCGCTCCTTCAGCTTGTCCTGCTGTCCGCAGATCTCCCGTTTCTGCGCCGCCGCGCCCAGCGTGCGCAGATTCGGGTGGGTCAGCGTGTGGTTCTGGACTCCCCCGCCGAACTCCTGGAGCGGCTTGAAGTAGTCGTAGTCACCGCGGATGGCGGAGTCCGTGAGGAACATCGTGAAGGGGATCTTCAGTTCCCGCATCATCGTCACGAACTCCGGGTCCTTCTCGGCCCCGTCGTCGATGGTGAGGAAGACGATCTTCTGGTCGGTGGGTATCTCGCTGACCACCGGCACGCCGGGCCCGGCCTGCGACGACGGGCTCGGCTTGGCCGCGGGCGGGGCGGGCGGAGCCGCGAGCGGCTTGAGGCCCCACTTGCGGTAGGCGGCCGCGACGGCGGCCCGCCCGCCGGAGCCGCCCCCGGCGCTGCCCGCGCTCCCCGAGGGCGCCCCGGAGGCGCGTGACCCGGTGGGGGACGGGGACTTCGAGCTCTTCGTGGAGGACTCGGTCGTGCAGCCCGTCGTCACGCCCGTCGCGAGGAGGAGGCAGGCCAGCGCCGCCCCCCTGATCCGCCTGTCCACCGCGCCCCACCCCATGTCGTCCGCACCACAACCCGTTCGCACTGGTTGACGACGAACGGGTGTCCAGAGTTCCGTTGTCCCCGGTGGGCGCGATCACACGACGAATCCCCAGGTCATCGACCTGGGGATTCGAGACGACTCACGCGTGCGGGCGCATGTGCCCTACGCGTGCGGGTGCAGGACGACCTTGGTGTAGCCCTCGATGCGCTTGTCGAACTTCTCGTACGCCGACGGCGCCTCTTCGAGAGGCAGCTCGTGCGACACGACGAAGCTCGGCCGCGCCCTGCCCTCGATGATCATGTCGCGGAGCTGACGGTTGTAGCGCTTGACGTTGCACTGCCCCGTGCCCATCCTCAGCCCCTTCTCGAAGAGGCGGCCGATGGCCACCATCAGCATGCCCTGCTTGGAGTGCTCGTCCGGGCCGCCCGGGTCACGCGGGACGTACAGCCCGGGCACGCCCAGGGCTCCCGTCGCCCGGACCGACTCGACCAGCGAGTTCAGCACCGTCGCCGGCTCCTCGCGATCCTCGCCTTGGGCCTGCGCCTGGTAGCCGACGGCGTCGATGCCCTTGTCGGTGCCCTCGCCCCCGGTGTGCTCCTTGATCTGCTCCACCGGGTTGCCCTTGCTGAAGTCGATCGGCACGGCGCCGATCTCCTCGGCCTTCTGCAACCGCTCGGTCACCCGGTCGACCACGAACACCTTGCTCGCGCCGCGCAGCATCGCCGAGTAGGCGGCCATCAGCCCGACCGGGCCGCCGCCGTAGACGGCGACGCTCTCGCCGGGACGGACGTCGGCCAGCTCGTTGCCGTGATAGCCGGTCGGGAAGATGTCGGCGAGCAGGATGAAATCGGACTCGTGGTCGGTGCCCTCGGGGAGCTTCAGGCAGTTGAAGTCGGCGTAGGGCACGCGGACGTACTCCGCCTGACCACCGGCGTAGGGGCCCATCGCCACATAGCCGTAGGCACCGCCCGCGAAGCCCGGGTTCACGGTCAGGCAGAAGCCGGTGTACCCCGCGCTGCAGTTCTTGCAGAAGCCGCAGGCCACGTTGAACGGCATCACGACCCGGTCGCCGCGGCTGAGCGTCGTGACGCCCTCGCCGGTCTCCTCGATGACGCCGAGATTCTCGTGGCCGAAGACGATGCCCGGCTCGGCGGCGGTGCGACCCTCGTACATGTGCAGGTCGGATCCGCAGATGGCGGATGACGTGACCCGTACCTTCACGTCGTTCGGATGCTGGATCCGGGGATCCTCCACTTGCTCGACCGCTACCTCGAACGGTCCCTTGTACACGACAGCCCTCATTGTCGAGCACCTCCACTCAGCTCGACTGCCCCTGTGTGCGATTCCTCATATTCCAGATTCGTCCATGCTGGGATGATTTGCATCCAGGGGGATCGTTCGTTCGGCTTTACCCGAACCCAGTGTGGAGAGGACCAGGAACGTGACCCGACGTCTCGGCGTGCTGCTCGTCCCGGTGTGCGGGCTGTCCGGCACCAATTACCCCGAGGGGACCAAGGTGTCCATCCGCGGCACCGGATCGTCCGTCGACGGCTTCGTGGACGGCGACTGGCTGCCGCTCGCCTGGTGGGAGTTCGCGGACACCCACCCCGACGAAGCGCCCCGGATCTGAGGCGGCCCGTCCCCGTCCGGGTGCCTGTGGGGCACAAGTGGAACTCCGCGCCGTGGCCGGCCGTTGACGGAATGACGCGTGCGAGGCGCGCGGACGACCGGAACGACATGGGCTGAAGCCGAGGTGGCACGCGTGGCGATGTGGGATCGGATCAAGGACCAGGCCAAGGGGTTGCAGCAGCAGGCGCAGGGCGCGCGGGGCGCCGGCGGGCACGGCCGGCCTGGCGCGGGCTCCCCGGGCGGGTCGGGCTCGCGCGCCCAGCTGGTCAGCGCGCTCAAGTCACAGCTCACCTCGCTCAAGACCGAGCTGAAGAGCGGTGCCTACCGGGACGCGAGCATGGCCATGTGCGCCCTGGTCGCGGCGGCCGACGGGCATGTCGACCCGGCCGAGCGGCAGCACGTGGAGTCGCTGATCCTGCACAACGACGTCCTGCAGAACTTCCCGTCCGAGCAGCTGCGCCAGCGGTTGAACAAGCACGTCGACCAGCTGGCCTTCGACTTCCCGCAGGGCAAGGCCGAGGCGCTCCAGGAGATCGCCAAGGCCGCCAAGAAGCCGACGGAGGCCAGAGCGGTCGTCCAGACCGGCTTCGTCGTCGCGGGCGCCGACGGGTACGTGGCACCGGCGGAGGAGCAGGTCCTGCGCGAGGCGTGCCAGGTGCTCGGGCTGTCCGCGCAGGAGTTCGGGCTCTAACGCGACGGGGCCGGGTCCGTCAGGCGGGCCGTTTCCACGACGGGTCGCGGCCCGACAGGCCCAGCGTGCGGGCGAACAGGGGCGCCGTGGCGGGCACGGGCACCTCGGGGCCGAAGGCGCCGTACCGGCGCGCGATCTCGGCCCGGCCCGCCACGTCCGCGTACACGGCGGCGGCGAGATCGTCGTCCACGGTCAGCTCCTGGCCGGTCGCCACGGCGAGATCCCAGGCGTGCAGCACCCACTCGCACAGGACGATGCCGCCGACGAACGGCGCCGGCATGCTCCCCGCGCCGGTGAGGGACGTCTCGCCCTCCCAGGCCACCGGGTCGCCCCAGGCGGCGGCCGTCTGCGCCGAGCGGACGGCGTAGAGCCGCGCCCAGTCCGCGTCGCCGGTGAAGTCGTGGTCGTCGGCCACCTCCTCCGGGGGCTGCTTGAGGGCGCAGGCGCGTCCTCGTACGCCGGTCCACAGGACGAGGTGGTTCACCACACCGCGGACGGTCAGCTCGGGGCACGGCGTGGGCCGGTCCAGGTCCTGCGGCGTGATGGCGCGCACGACGGCGACGGCCGTGTCCGAGGCCCGGGTCATGACGTCTGCGGGCTGCATGCGAGACCCTCCGCTTCCGCAATGCCGCGCCGGTTCCCCGCGCGGTTCATCCTGACGTTCTGTGAGGTCATCAGCGTAAAACGGCCCGGCGGAGGGCGTCTTGAAGAAAGGCGACCGCCGGAGCCCGCTTGTGCCGCTTGATCGAATGCGCCTACTTTTGCGCGTCATGACCACGACCCGCAGGGCAATCCTGAAGAGCATGGCCGCCGCACCGGTGATCGCGGCCGGCGCCGGCGTGCTGGCACCGGCCACCGCACACGCGGCGACCGTGGACGCCGGCCAGTTCCGTCTGACCAGCCGGTCCCGCAACAGCCACGGCGAGTTCGCCGACCTGACGGCCGGTCTGGCCGCCGTCCTGCCCAAGGTGGACGCGGCCACCGTCCTCGCCGACACCAACCGCAACGCCCAGCGCCTCACCTCCGCCCCGGGCACCGTCGAGGCGTTCCAGACCGGCTTCGCCTGGGAGAGCGGCGACAACGGGGTCGACTACTGGATCCCGCAGGGCATCACCACCAGCGCCGACGCCTACGGCAACGGCCTCTACCCGGCGAACGGCAACAACAAGGCCCTGATCGTCTCCTGGTACTTCCAGACCAACACCGACACCGACCCCGAGCCGGAGTACCCGCTCGACAAGGGCATCCGGCTGAGCTTCGTCGACTACAGCAACGCCGCCGCCCCCACCTACCGGCACGTCCTGCTGGTCGAACCGGTCAGGACCAGCTCCGGCGCCTACTCCTTCAATCCCGTGCAGCGGCACGCCGGCGGCATCCTCTGGTACGGGGACCTGCTGTACGTCGTCGACACGTACAAGGGGCTGCGGGTGTTCGACCTGCGGAACTTCCTCAGGGTCGACACCGCCGAGGCCGACGTGTGCGGACTGCACACCGACGGCAAGTACTACGGCTACGGCTACCAGTACGTCCTGCCGCAGAGCCACGCCTACGACAACGCGGGCACCTACCTGCGCTACTCGGCGATCGGCCTCGACCGGGCGAGCAGCCCCGACAGCTTCGTGATCAGCGAGTACTCGGAGGCCGGCATCGTCGACTACGACGAGAAGGGCTACATCGGCACCGGCAAGGGCAGCGTCACCGCGCCCAAGGTGGTCCGCTGGAACCTCGACTACACCACCCGGCAGCCGTCGTCCCTGACCGCGTCCGAGGCCGTCAGCATCAGCCAGAAGTCGATCCAGGGCGTCGTCTCCCGCAACAGCAAGCACTACCTCTCGGTGAGCGACGGCCGCACCCGCAAGGGCGCCCTGCGCACCTTCAACTCCGGCGCGAACACCGCCACCACCGTCTGCGACCTGGCCATCGGCTGCGAGGACCTGAGCTTCCACAGCAGCTCGGCGTCCGGCTGGGCGTTCCCTGAGTCCGTGATCTGGAACCTCAGCGAGTACGACGGCACGCGGTACGTGTACGCGGTGCGGGCGGACGGCTCCTAGCCCGCCGGGCCGCTCCCGGCCGCCCTCGGGGGTGACAATGGGCCCATGAGCATCGTCAAGATCAACGTACTCACGGTCCCGGAGGAGCAGCGCGAGACGCTGGAGAAGCGGTTCGCGGCCCGCGCCGGCGCGGTGGAGGGCTCGGACGGCTTCGAGTGGTTCGAGCTGCTCCGCCCTGTCGAGGGCACCGACACCTACCTCGTGTACACGCGCTGGCGCAGCGAGGAGGACTTCCAGGCGTGGATGTCGGGCCGCGGCCAAGCGGCCCACGCCGGCGCGTCCGGCGCCGGGGCAGGATCGGCTCAGGGGCACGCCGCCGAGGGCGGTGAGCGGCCGAAGCCCGCGGCGACGGGTGCGACGCTGTGGTCCTTCGAGGTGGTCCAGCAGGCCGGCCCCAAGCAGGACTGACACCGGCCGAGGAGGGGCCGGTCAGCCGGTCGCGGCCAGAGCGGTCGCCCGCCCCTCCTCGTCCCGCACCACCTCCAGGACGCTGACGACGGCCTCCCGGTCGAGCGGGCCGAAGACGTGCGGGAACCGGACGTCCTCGGCCACCCCGGGCGGCGGGGCGGGCGCCGCCGCCTCCCACTCGCACCGCGCGCCGAGCCGCTCCTCGTCCAGCAGCAGCGCCAGCAGCGGCCTGCCCGGGGTCCGGTAGAACGCGTTCACGACGGCGAGCGTGGTCCGCTCGTCCGGCGAGCAGTGCACGAAACCGTCCGCCGCGAGGGAGGCGGGGGCGTACGGCCGGCCGGGGTTGGCGTCCCAGTCGTCCTTCTCGTCCTTCGGCATGACGTGGTAGATCATCGTCCGATTGTCCGGGAGCGGTCAGGGCGGTGGGACCGCGGCCCGACCGCTCGGCCGGGGCCGGGGACGTCAGAAGACGTGCTGGCCGGGGACGAGGATGCCCCGGGGGTCGTACGTGCGCTTGGCCGCCTTCAGCGCGGGCCAGGCGGGGCCGAAGTGGGCGCGCCAGTCCGCGGGGGTGAACGGGATGCTGCCGACGGGGTACTGCGTGCCCCCGGCGGCGGCGACGGACTCGTAGGCGGCGCGGTTGCCGGCCAGGGCGCCGTCGACGGCGGCGGTGTCGCCCGGCGGGACGGCCCGCAGGATGTCGAAGAGGTACGACGTCGGCTCGTCGGCGGCGCGCAGCAGGGGGGTGGTGAGGCGGTCGCGGAGCAGGGGGTAGAAGAGGACGACGCCGCCGGGGCCGAGGGTTTCCGGGGTGAGGTCGTCCAGGAGCGGCGCGGCGAGGGCGGCCGCGCGGGTGCCGGGGACCATGAGGTTGAGCCAGGGGTGGGCGAAGTTCCAGACGCCGGCGGCCTTCAGCGCGGCGGCCCAGGGGGCGAGCCGGTTGAGGAAGTCGAAGTAGGGCTTGTCCTCGTAGCTGAGCCGGGCGGCGTCGTGGCGCAGGCCGCGCAGGAGGGCGGCGTCGTCCGGGGCGGGGCCGACGGGCGCACCATAGGCGACCGCCTCCAGGGTGTAGACGCGGAACGCGCCGTCGGCGTCCGCGGAGACCTGGCCGTCGACGTAGTCGAAGCGGGCCTCCTCGATGAGGAGACGCTGGTCGTCGAGGAAGGTCTCCAGGTCGGTGTACGGCAGGTGGTAGTGGCGCACGGTCTCGGGCGCGGGGACGAGGCGCAGGGTGGCCTCGACGATGACCGCGCACTGGCCGAGGCCGGCGAGGACGGCGTGGAAGAGGTCGGCGCGGCGGGTGGGCGAGCAGCGGACGAGTTCGCCGGCGCCGGTGACGACGCGGAGCTCGGTGACGTTGTCGACCTGCGCGCCGTGGCGGTGGGCCTGGCCGCCGAGGCCGCCGACGGAGAGGGTGCCGCCGACGGACAGTTCGAGGTAGTCGGTGAAGACCGGCGGGGTGAGGCCGTGGGCCAGGGTGGCCCGGGCGACCTCGCTCCAGCGTGCGCCCGCGCCGACGGTGACGGTGGTGCTGTCGGGGCCGAGGGGGCCGATGCTCGCGAGGGGCGTGGTCTCGATGACCAGGCCGCCTTCCGCCTGGGCCTGGCCGAACGGCGCGTGTCCCTGGCCGCGGGGGGCGACGGGGAGGCAGTGGGTGTTGCAGAAGCGGACCATGCTGACGACGTCGCGCACGGAACCGGGGCGCAGGACGGCGCGGGGGCCTCGGTGCACGATGTGGCCGAAGTCGTCGGCGGCGGCGGTGAGGGATGCGGCGTCGGTGAGGAGCGTGCCGTCCAGCGCGGGTATGCCGGTCAACGCGACGGACGTCGTGCCGTCGGTGGCCCAGCTGCGGGAGACGGTGTCGAAGCCGACCACCGCGGCTGTGCCGGCGACCGTGAGTCCACGCAGGACGTTGCGTCTGGACGGTGTGCGGGGCATGCGCGATACCACCTTTCGAGCGGTGCGGGAGGAATGATCAAATCTGCGCCAGCGTAAGGCAGTTGGGCCCCTCGCATGCGGTGCAGTCCGGCCATCCGCGGCACTGTTTCGCGCCACGCCCCGTGGACTCAGCCGCTCGGGTCCTCCTCCGTCAGCGCGGTGGGGAGTTCGGTGCGGCGGCGGATGGCGAGCTTTCGGTAGGTGCTGGTCAGGTGGGTCTCCACGGTGCGGCGGGCGATGTGGAGGAGGTCGGCTATCTCCGTGTTGGTGCGGCCGTCCGCGGCCAGTTCGGCGATACGGCGTTCGCTGTCGGTGAGGGCGCCGGAGCCGGTGCGGGCGGCGGCGGTGCGGCGGGCGCCTCCGGCGCGGAGGGCTTCCTCGGCACGGGTGCGAAGGCGTACGGCGCCCAGGCGTTCGGCGTGTTCGGCGGCCTCGCGCAGGACGTCCCGCCCCCGGGAGCGGTCCCCGGCGGCGGTGAGCAGCCGGCCCTGGGTGAGGAGGGCGGCGGTCAGTTCGGCACCGGCCGGGGTGTCGCGCAGGACGCCGACCGCGTCGTCGGCCAGTTCCGCACCGCGCCGTCCGCCGGTCACCCCTGCCAGGACCCGCAGGGCGCGGCCGGTCGTGCGGGGCGTGTCCCACACGTGGGCCAGCCGCAGTTCCTCCTGCGCGAGGGCGAGGGCCTCCCGCCGGTCGCCCAGGGCCAGCCGGCACACGGCGGCCGCCGAGCGCCACGGGGTGACGACCGGGCTGAGCACCGTGCGGGCCGACTGGCGGCGGCCGCACTCCAGGAAGTCGTGCAGGGCGCCGGTGACGTCGCCCTCGGTGAGGCGCAGGACACCGCGGGCGTAGAGGAAGCGGTTCAGCTCCCAGGAGTCGGGCGCCTGGCGCAGGTCGAAGCCGTCGGCGAGCCGACGCGCCTGGCGGGTGCGGCCGGTCTCCACGAGGGCGAGGAGAGCGTGGGCGTCCGCGTTGGCGGGGGCGTGCCGTGCGTTCTCCCCGGCCGGCGGGCCGGGGTGCGGGGGCAGGAGACGGCCGTACTCGCCCCTGGCCGCCGCGATGTCCAGGGTGACGTCGTGCAGGGCCCGGTGCATCGGATGGAGCAGGGACGCACGCTGCCCCGCCAGGCCTCGTTCGACCAGCCGCTCCGCCTCGTCGAGTTCGTCGGCCCACTGGGCGACCGCGCCGGCGGTGCCCAGCAGGAAGGGTTCGGCGAGGGGGTCGGCGGGTTCGGTGAGCAGGGCGCGCAGCCGGTTCATCGCCGCCCGTGCGGAGATCGCGCCCGCGGTGGCCGCGTAGCGGACCAGCAGGGCCTGGCCGGTGGCGCCGGCCAGCTCCGGGGAGCGTTCCGCGATGTCCGTCAGCCGGCGGTATTCCTCCCGGCGGACCGTCTGGTCCTGGTCCGACAGCAACGCGGAGGCGGTCCGCGCGGTGCCGGCCAGCTCGGGGTGGTCGGTCAGCCGCGTCTCCAGCCGGCGCATCACCTCCATCGCCGTGCGGACCTCGCCGTGGCCCGCGAGGGCGGTGCCGAGCGCCATCGCGGTACGGACCTGGTCGCGGGGCTCGGCGGTCAGGGTCAGTGCCTCGGCGAGGCGGGGGATGCCGGCGGGGGCGTCGGCCGAGGCGTACTCCAGCGAGCCGAGCTCGGTCAGCAGGCGCTGCCTGAGGTCGTCGGCGAGCGGTTCCCGCAGCGCCCGGCGGAGGTAGACGACGGCGTCGCCGGGGCGGGCCTCGCGCTCGGCGACGGTGACGGCGTCGCGCAGGACGCGCAGCGCCCAGGGCAGGCCGACCGGGCCGCTGTGCAGCAGTTGCCGGGCGACCTCCTCCACCCGGTCGCCACGCCGCAGCATCGCCTCGGCGACCGCCCGGTGGGCCTCCTGCCGGCGGGCGGTGGACCAGCCGGCGAGGACGGCGTCCCGCAGCAGCGGATGCGCGTAACGCGGCCGCCCGTCCCCCTCCCCGCCCGGCCGCAGCATCCCCAGCCGCACCATCGCCGTGAGCCACCCGGCCACCCGCGCGGGATCAGACCCGGTGGCATCAGCGAGCAACCCGACGAACGCCTCCGGCGGAGGGGCGAAGGCCACAACCCGGCCCGCACCGGACCGCCACCCCTCGGCCGGGTGGCCGCCCGCCGGGCCGGCGAGGCCGGGTTGGGCGCAGGCCGGGGCGTCGGCGCCCTGCGGGGCGTCCTGGGCTGCGGGGGTGGTGCCCGGGACGGGGCAGGCGCCGGCTCCCGACTGGGAGGGGGCGGGGGCGTCGGCGCCCTGCCGGGTGGGCGGGGCCGCGGAGGCGGCGCCCTGGCGGGCGCAGGCCGAGACCGGAGTATCGGATTCCGGTGCGCCGCCGGACGAAACTCCGTCGTCGCCTCCCGGGGGGGCGCAGGCGGCCGGGATGGTGGGGCGGGGCTGGAGCGGTGATTGCAGGGTTGCCAGGGTTCGGGCCAGGTTTGTTGTGTCCGGGTCCGTGTTGTCCAGCCACCAGTTCACCGCCGCCGGGTAGGCCCCCGGGTACAGGGCCGCGCAGGTGTCCGGCACCGGGGCCGGGGGCGGAGCGCCGTGCAGGTCCTCCAGGAGGGCGCGCAGGAGCAGCGGGCTGCCCGCCCCGGCGCGCACGCAGTCCGCCGTCCAGTCCGCCGGCGCCGTCGGGACGGCGGACACGACCAGTTCCGCCGACGCGGTGTCGGAGAGCGGCGCGAGCGTGTGGGTGCGGACGAGGGAGGGAGAGAGCGCGTGGGTCAGACCGCTGGGCTGCGGACCGATGTCGTACTGGCTGCGCTCGGTGGCCACCACCAGCACCGGTAATCGGTCGATGCGCCGGGCCGCCTCCACCAGCCAACGGCGTGACGCCGCGTCGGCGAGATGGACGTCGTCCACCGCCACCAGCAGCGGCGACCGCGCCGCGTACGAGCGCAGCACCCGCCACAGCCGTGCCGCGCTGCCCCGGTCGTCAGGACCGGGCGCCACGTCCGCGAACTCCGGCACGGGGCCGAGAAGATGGAGCACCGCCGAGAACGGCACCCCGGTGTCCTCGGGGGAGCAGCGGGCCCGCAGCACCCGCAGACCGCGCCCAGCCGCGTGCGCCGCGGCCGCCTCCAGCACGGCGGAGCGGCCGGTCCCGGTGGCTCCGCGCAGCAGGACCAGCCGGCCGCTGCCCGCCAGGGCGCGTTCCGTCTCGGCCACGAGCAGCGCGTGCGCCTCCTCGCGCTCAGGCAACGGTGGTGCGGTCATCCCTGCCTCCTGTGCTCGTGGTGACTCGTGTACTCGCGGACGGTGGTGGAGACGCGTACGGCGTGGTAGACGTCGGTGACGTGTGCGGGGTCGCGGCCGGGGGCGGCGCGGACGGCGGTTGTGGTGAGGCTCACGGCGGGACGCGGACCCGCGCCCGAGAGCCGCCGATGCATCGGCAGACGTTCTCTGACCTGCGGTGATACTCACGCGGGACGCTTCTCGTGGTGGCGTACCGGCGTTGCTCTCGTGGTCCGCCTCGTGGTGCTCCACGATTGCGCCGCCGCGCCCCGCGCAGAAATGTGGGGCACGATCTCCCGTCACCGGTCCCGCGCCGGTCGGCGGGTCCGTGAACAGGGGGGATTCGGTTGCTCAGCGCGCCCCGGACGCCAGACCACCCGACGGCGAGGACGCACGACCTGCCCACGCCGAGAACGCAGGACCGCACCGGGGACTCCGCCGCCGTACGGACCCCGCGCCGCACGCCCGTCGTCGTACAGGCCTGCGACCCCATCAGCCATGAGGGCGCCGTCAGCCAGCTCCGCGCCCGCCCGGAGATAGAGATCCGCGAGGAGAGCGGCGTCGACACGGTCGCCCTGCTGGTCGAGGACGCCCTCGACGAGGCCGCCCTCGCCCGGCTGCGCCGGATCGTGCGCAGCGAGGGCGGCCGGGCCGTGCTCGTCGTCGGCACGATCCGCGAGAACGAGCTGCTGGACGTCATCGAATGCGGCGTCGGCGCCATCGTCTGGCGGCGTGAGGCGACCGCGCACCGGCTGGTGGCGGCGGTCCAGGCCGCCGCACGCGGTGACGGCGACCTGCCGGCCGACCTGCTGGGCCGGCTGATCAGCCAGGTGGGCACCCTGCACCGGGGCGCGGCGAGCCGCGCGGGCACCCCCTCGCTGGGGCTCGCGCCACGGGAGGTGGACGTCCTGCGGCTGGTCGCCGAGGGCCTCGACACCGGGGAGATCGCCAGCAAGCTGTCCTACTCCGAACGAACCGTCAAGAACGTGATGCACGGACTCACGACGCGCCTGCATCTGCGCAATAGGGCGCACGCCGTGGCATATGCCCTTCGGGAAGGCTACATCTGACCGAACGGGCAATCGAAGGCGGACACGCGGGCAGCACACCTGCCCGTCCGCCGACCCCGCCGCGCGTGCGGCCCCCGCGGCGTTCGGGGGACGATCGACGACAGGGCGGGACGCCCGTGAACGACCGGCTACAGCAGGGCAGTTGAGGAGCACGACGTGATCCACGAGGTGGACGAGGTCCTCAAAGGGCTGCTCGGCGGCGGCGCGCTGACCGGCTCGGGCATCGAGGTCTCCTTCGAGGCGCCCACCCGCGACTGGGCCGCCCGCCGCAACGCCCCTGTCGTCAACGCCTACTTGTACGACATCCGGGAGGACGTGGCCCGGCGGCAGCGCGGGCAGATGCCGGTACGCGACGAGCGGGACTTCGTCGTACGCCGCCGCCAACCCCCGCGCTGGTTCCGGCTGTCGTACCTGGTGACGGCGTGGACGAAGACCCCGCAGGACGAACACCGCCTGCTGTCGGCGGTGTTGGCCACGCTCATCCCACGTGAACTGCTCCCCGCCGAGGAACTCCCGGGTGCTCTCGGCGCTTTGGGGCTCGCGGTGCCGTTGACCGTGGCCGGTCTGCACACCGAGTCGCGTTCCCTCGCCGAGATCTGGTCGGCGCTCGGCGGCGAGCTCAAGCCGTCCCTCGACCTGGTGGTCACCGCGCCGTTCCCGGCCTACCCCGAGTACGACGCCGGGCCGCCCGTCACCGAGGGCGCGGCGGTGCGCCTGCGCGGCATGGACGGCGAGCCGCCGGAGTCCGGTGAGCGCGTCCACCGTCCCCACCAGGTGGCGGCGGCCCGCGCCGCCCGCGAGACCCGGAACCCCCGATGACCGACCTGCGCGCCGAGGCCCCCGCCGACAGCCGTGTCAGCCCCCTCCTCGCCCGTCTCGCCCGGCTGCGCGAGCGCGTCGCCGCCCTCGTCGACCGCCGCGCCGCCACCGACCCGACGGCCGACGACCCCCTGCGCGGCCTCTACCTGTCGGAGGAGGCGGTACGGCACCTGCTGACCGCCCCGGCGACGACGGCGGCCCCGGACGCGCCCGACTCCCCGCTCGGCGCCCCCGGCCCCGACCCCCTCACCGCCCTCGCCGCCCGCCTCTCCCTCACCGACCTCGACACCGCGATCCTGCTCGTCGCCCTCGCCCCCGACCTGGACCGCCGCTTCGAGCCGCTCTACGGCTACCTCAACGACGACGTCAGCCGGCGCCGGGCCACCACCGGGCTGGCCCTCGACCTGTGCGCCGTGCCCGCGCATCTCGCCGCCGCCCGGGCCCGCCTCCACGCCGGCGCACCGCTGCGCGCGCTCGGCCTGCTGGACGTGGAGGAGCCGGAACGGCCCTTCCTCTCCCGCCCGTTGCGCGTCCCCGACCGGGTGCTCGGCCATCTGCTCGGCGACGACACCCCGGACGCCGCCCTGCACGGCCGTCTGCACCCCCTGCCGGAGCCGCTCCCCGCCGACGACGAGCATTTCACCGCCCGCCTCGCCGCCCTGCTGAGGAACGGCCCCCTCACCGCCTACCTGCGCGAGCACCGCGAAGGCGACGGGGTGGCCTCGTTCGCGGCCGCCCTGGAGGCGGCCGGTGTGCGCGCGCTGCGGTTCACCGGACCCGAGGACCGGGTGCCCGAACTGCTGCGCGAGGCCCGCCTCGGCGGCCTGGCCCTCGTCCTGTCCGGCCTGCCCGAACGCCCCGGCCCGCTGGTCACGGCACTCACCGCGGCCACCGACGTCACCGTCCTCCTGACGGACCCCCGCCCCTACGACCCGCACTGGTCCCCCCACGACCCGCTGACCCTGGACGCCCCCCGCCGCCGCACCGGCGGCACGGCGGCGTGGTCGGCGGCACTGGAGGCGGCGGCGACGCGGAAGACGGAGCCCGCCGACGACAAGGGTCCCGCCGGCGTCAACAGTCCCGCCGACGACAAGGGTCCCGCCGACGTCAACAGTCCCGCCGACGACAACGGCCACACCGGCGCTTTCGACCTGGCCGCCGCCGTCGCGCCGTACCGGCTCGGCGGGGAGCGGATCGTCCGGGCCGCACGCGCCGCACAGGGGCTCGCCGCGTTCGAGGGGGGCCCGCTCACCGCGGCGCACATCCGGCTCGCCGCACGTCAGCAGTCCGCGTCCGGGCTGGAGCGGCACGCGCGCCGGATCCGGCCCGCGGTCGGGTGGCAGGACCTCGTCCTGCCCGAGCGGCCGCTGATCCAGCTGCAGGAGCTCGCCCTGCGCGCCCGCCACCGCGACCGCGTCCTCGGCGACTGGCGGCTCAGCGCGGGCGGCGGACGGGGCCGGGGCGTGCTCGGGCTGTTCGCCGGCGAGTCCGGCACCGGCAAGACCCTGTCCGCGGAGGTCGTCGCCGCCGAACTCGGCCTCGACCTGTACGTGGTGCAGCTGTCGTCGGTCGTGGACAAGTACGTCGGCGAGACCGAGAAGAACCTGGAGCGCATCTTCACCGAGGCCGACCGCACCGACGCCGTGCTCCTCTTCGACGAGGCCGACGCGGTCTTCGGCAAGCGGTCGGAGGTCAAGGACGCGCACGACCGGTACGCCAACATGGAGAGCGCCTACCTGCTCCAGCGGCTGGAGTCCTTCGACGGGATCGCGCTGCTCACCACCAACCTGCGCGCCAACATCGACGAGGCGTTCACCCGCCGGCTGGACCTCGTCGTCGACTTCCCGTTCCCCGACGCCGGGCAGCGGCTCGCGCTGTGGCGGCACGGGCTGTCCCACGTGCCGTGCGCCGACGGCATCGACCCCGCCCCGCTCGCCGCGCAGTTCGAGCTGGCCGGCGGCTCCATCCGCAGCGCGGTCGTCACCGCCGCCTACCTCGCCGCCGGCCGGGGCGAACCGGTCGGCGACGGGGACCTGCTGGAGGGGGCCCGCCGCGAGTACCGCAAGGCGGGCCGCCTGGTGCCGGGCGAGGCCGGCTGGTAGCGCACCTCGCCGAGTGCCCTACTGCACGCGCCACTTCTGGTTCGGTGTGCCCGCGCACGTCCACAGCTGGAGCCGGGCCCCGTCGCCGGTGCCGTTGTCCTTGACGTCGACGCACTTGTCGGCCTGCGGGTTCACCAGGTCGCCCCGGGTGCTCAGCACGAACTGCTGCGCCGGGTTGCCGCTGCACCGGACGAGCTGGATCACGGCCCCGTCGTCCCGCGAGCCCCAGGCGACGTCCATGCACATGCCGAGCGTGCGGACGGTGCCGTCACCGTGGAACACCCACTTCTGGTTGGCGGTCCCGGCGCACTCCCACAGCTGGAGCGGGGTGCCGTCCTTGCCCTTGCCGTCCGCCGCGCCGGTGACGTCGACGCACCGCCCGGAGGCCTGCCCGATGATCAGCTGCCCGGGGACCGGCTTCGGGTTCGGCTTCGGCGTCGAGCCGGTGGCCGGCTTGCCCCCGCCGGACCCGGACGTCCCCGAACCCGACGCACCCGAGCCCGACCTCGGGGAGTCCGGCTGCGCGCCTGCCGCGCCGGTCGTGCCGGAGCCGGGGTCCAGGGTCTGCGCGGGCGCGGACGGCGCCTCAGGGACGGGCAGCGGCGCGGCGGAGGCGTCGGCCTTCGGCGCGGCCGGCGCGGAGGCGACCGGGCTGGGCAGCGCGGTGCTGCCGGCCTCGGCGAGCTTCTCGGTGGCGCGGCTGGTGACGGACGGCTTGTACGTCAGCCAGATCATGACGAACGCGATCGCCAGCGCCAGACCGACGCTGAACGCGGTCGCCAGCCACCGCGGCAGGAACCCGCGCTGCACGAACGTCCCGTCCAGGACGAGGGATTGCGCACCGGAACGCTGCACGGTGAGGGCGTACGGCCGCTGCTCCTTGGACCCGAACCAGATGATCTGCCGGGGCCGCAGCGTCGCGTCGACGAACGCGGCCCGCCCCGGCTCGATCTGCACGTTGCCCGGCCGGATCTCGTACGACAGGGAGTCGCCGTTGTCGGAGCCGGCGACGGAGGCGGTCAGCCGGGTGTTGCCGAGGTTGTCGACGGCGAGCCGGGGCCGCCCGCGGAAACGGCCCTTCACCGTGGGCGGGACCAGCTCGGCCCGCATCTCGGTGAACGGGGTGATCGTCAGGTTGCCCTCGGGGACGGTGACCGCGTCCGGGTGCTCCGTGGGCGTGATGCGCACCGCGTAGGGGCTGGGGCCCGCCGTCGCGTCCGGGGTGCGCGGCGGGGCGAAGGTCAGCTCGACCGTGCCTGTCGTGCCCGGGTAGAGCCGCAGCGTGGGCGGCTCCACCGTGGTCCAGGGCGCCACGCTGCCCACCGGCTCGAAGCGGTACTCGTCGACGACGTCACCGGTGTTGCGCACCCGCAGGCGGACGGTCGTGCTGCCGCCGGGGTCCACGGTCGCCGCCGCCGGTTCCAGGGAGGTCCACAGAGTCACCTGTCGACGCTATGGGGGAGGGCGGCGGCCCGTCAGGAAGCGGCGGGGCAGGACCGCTGCCCGAAGGGGACGACCTGCCCTGCCCCCGAAGTCCCCAGCGGGACAACGGACTTCAGGATTCCTCAGACCGTGAACTCGACAGCCTCCAGTTGGAGCCCCTCGTCCATGTTGCTGCCGCCGTACCGCCAGTCGCCGGGCTTGGTGCAGCCGAGGCCCATCCAGCCCTTGCCCTTGACGTTCGCGTTCTGGCACACGGAACCGTCGTTGACCTTGATGGTGAAGCCCTGGAGCGGCGAGACGGCCTCCTTGCTGCTGCCGATGTACATGTCCTTGCCGTCGGCCGCGCTCGACCACTTGTCGCCGGTCAGCCAGTCCTCGACGACGTGCGCGCCGTTGCCGCTGACGCCGCCGGTGCCGGCCACCGCGATGTTCAGCGCCTTGATGGGCAGGCCCTTGCCGGTCGTGCCGGCCTCGGAGCCGTCGCACACCGGCTTCTGCCAGCCCCGGTCGGCCACATAGGCGCGGTAGCAGATGTGGCGGCCCTCGCTGCGGGCGGCGAGCTGCTTGACGGCGGTGGCGGCGGTCTCCGGCTTGGGCTTCGGCTTCGGTTTCGGCGCCTCGCTCGCGCCCCCGCCGCCGCTCTCGCCGCCGCCACCGGAACCGCCCGTGCCGTCGGCGTCGGCGGTGGCCGGCCCCTCGGGCTTCGCCGCGGGCACCGGGACGGCCGCCGACGGGGGCGCGCTCGGCGCGGCGCTGAGGCTGGGGCTGGGCGGCGGGAGGGTGCTGACCCCGGCCTGCGCGAGCCGCTCCTCGGCGAGGCTGCGCACCTGCGGCTTGTAGGCGATCCAGATCATCACGAACGCGATCGCCAACGCGAGGGAGACGCTCAGCGCGGTCGCCAGCCAGCGCGGCAGGAAGCCGCGCTGCACGAACGTGCCGTCCACCGGGAGGGGTTCGGCGCCGGAACGCCGTACCGCCACCGAGTAGGGGTGCTCCTCCTTGGACCCGAACCAGATGATGTCGCGGGGCCGCAGCGTCGCGTCGACGAACGCCGCCCTGCCCGGCTCGATCTGCACGTTCGACGGCTTCAGCTCGTACGACAGCCGGTCACCGGTGTCGCCGCCGCTGAGCGAGGCGGTGACGCGGGTGTTGCCGAGGTTGTCGACGGCGATCCGGGGCCGGCCGCGGAAGCGGCCCTTGACCGTCGGCGGGACCAGCTCGGCCCGCACCTCCGTGAACGCCGTGACCGTGAGGTTCCCCTCCGGGACGGTGACCGCGTCCGGATGCTCGGTCGGCGTGATCCGCACCGCGTACGGGTTCGGGCCGGCCGTCGCGTCCGGGGTGCGCGGCGGGGCGAAGGTCAGCTCGACCGTGCCCGTCGTACCCGGGTAGAGGCGCAGCGTGGGCGGCTCCACCGTGGTCCAGGGCGCGGTGGGGCCGACGGGCTCGAAGCGGTACTCGTCGACGACGTCACCGGTGTTGCGCACCCGCAGCCGCACGGTCGCCCGGCTGCCGGGGTCGACGGTGACGGAGGCGGGTTCGAGAGAAGTCCACAGGGTCACCCCGGCGAGGCTACGTCCGGCCCGCCGGGGGCGTCATGAGGCCCAGGGGCAGGGGGGTGTGCCCGTTCGGGCAGCTCTGCGGCCCGGGCGTCACAGGTCCTGGTGGTAGCGGTCGGCGGTGTCCTCGATGAAGTGGGAGAAGGCGGTGGCCGCGAAGCTCCGCCACTCGTCGACGGGGAGGACCGGAACGCGCCGCAGCTCGACCAGCACCTGCTTGCGGTCGGCCGTCGCCGGCCCGCCGGCCTGCGTCGGGGCACCGATGTCGACGGAGTCCAGCGGACCTGCCCAGACCGGGTCCACTCCCTGCATCACCTTCCTGACGATGCCCTTGCAGACGCCCGCCTTCTCGACCAGGTCCCCGTGCAGCCCGCACATCAGCGCCACCACGTCGTTCGGGGACACATCGGATCCGATCACATCGTCGGCGACCAGGTCCTGCCACAGCCTGCCCATGTGGGTCTTGAGCAGGACCGGCTGGTCCTTGGGCAACGCGCTGGGGAAGAACGCCTGGTGCACGGCCGCCGCGGTGAGCACCTGCAGCAGACCGCGGACGCTTCCGAGCTTCTCCCCGGACGTGTCCTCCATGCGGAAGGTGCGGGCGAGGACGTCGGCGTCGAGGGCGAGCACGTTCGCGGCGACCGCGGCGTTCTCCTGCATCTCCTCCTTGGTGTCCTTCGCCTTCCAGAACGCCTGGTCGGCGCCGTAGAATTCCTGGAGGTGCTGTTCGTCGCCGGCCGCGTGCTGGTAGAGGCCGGGCAGGGAGTCCAGCGGCACATCGGGGTTGACCTGAGGCTGACCGGAGTCGTCGGCGATGTGGACGGTCACGTAGGTGTCACCGGGGAGCTCGAACTGCGGCCTCGCCCTGGGGTCCTCGGCCTGCTCTGCCCTGGTCGCCTGGTGGATGCTTTTCGCCACTCGCCAGATCTCGTTCATGACCTTGGTGAGTTCGTCCATGCTCTTGAACGGTCGGGTGACGAACTCCAGGTTCTGGCCGTCCTTGACGACGTACCAGAGGCCGCTTCCCTTGCCGTAGTGCTCGGCCTTGATCTCGTACACCTCAGGCTCGGACTCCGACGCCGACTTCGTCTCCTCCGTGGCGAAGAGGCCGTCGTCCGAACCGGACTCCGAGTCCGAGCCGCCCTTGACGTCGACCTTGCTCTTCAGCTGCTGGAACTCGAAGCCCACCCGCGCCGGGGTCTCCGCCCGGCGCTGGACGAACGCGTCGGTCCCGCCGGCGTGCGCCGCGTCCGGGGACGCGTGGTCGGCGTGGTCGTGCCCGGCGTCCTGCCCGACCGCCCGCTGCACCGGCGCCGGGCCCGACATCACGCGGTGCGCGTTGGCCTCGGCGGCGCGTTCGTAGCTGTCGCCGGGGTCGCTGACGCGCAGGCCCGCGCCGTTGTCGGCGCCGGAGACCGGGCCCTGGCGCTGCTGGACGACATGGGTGAGCTCATGGGCCAGGGTGTGCTTGTCCCGGCCGTTCCACACCACGTGCTCGCGTGAGGTGTACGCGCTCGCACCGATCTCGGCGGCCGAGCGCTGGGCGACGGCGTCCGTGTGCACGCGTACGGAACTGAAGTCGACGCCCCCGAACCGGGCCGACATCTCACCGGCCAGCGGCGTGTCGAGGGCGCGGCCGGGCGAGTTCAGCACCTGGTGCACCAGGGAGCTGCGCTGCACGGCGGGCTGCTGTTCGTGTCCGCAGCCGGCGGAGTGCTGGTGGCGTTCCGCGTCGACGGCGCGGGAGACCGCCGCGTTGCCGGCGAGCCGCTGGAGGTCGAGCACGGTGGCCGCCGGTCCCGGGGGCCTGGCCGCGCGGACGGCGGGCCGGGAGCCGGGCGTCCGTTCCTTCGCCGAACTGCCCTTGTCCTGCGCGCGCACGGGCGCTCCCCTCGACGGCCTTGACGGTGAAGAAGCCACGTCAGCGAACCAGCCTGGCCGAGAACTCGGCGGCGGGGCAAGGGCCTTCGGGGCAGAGGAGGCGGGCGCGGCCTGCGGGTGTTGCCCTTCGGGGCAGACGGTCTGCCCCCGGTTCGGCACCCGGGGACGTTTCGACCGACGCGCTTCGCGCGTGACCGTGAGAGATGTCCTGACGCGTACCCCGAGGAGAGCACAGCATGCCGTCCTACCTGTCGCCCGGCGTATACGTCGAGGAGGTGGCCAGCGGCTCCCGCCCGATCGAGGGGGTGGGGACCTCCGTCGCGGCCTTCGTCGGACTCGCGCCGACCGGACCGCTGAACGAGCCGACGCTGGTCACCAACTGGACCCAGTACGTCGCGGCGTTCGGTGACTTCACCGACGGGTACTACCTGGCGCACTCCGTCTACGGCTTCTTCAACAACGGCGGTTCGGCCGCGTACGTCGTCCGGGTCGGCGGCAGCCCCGCGGGCGCCCCCGGTGACGCCAAGTCGCCCGCCGCCGTGGGCGGTTCGCAGGCCCCGGCTGCGCTGCCCGCCGGCGAGCCCACGCAGCTCGGCGCGTTCGCGGTGACGGCGACCGCGGCCGGCCAGAGCGGCGCGCCGCTGAGCGTGGAGGTCGCCGACCCGGAGGGTGAGGGCCCCGCCGAACGCTTCCGGCTGATCGTCAAGGACGGCGACAAGGCCGTCGAGACGTTCGACGTGACCGCCAAGAAGGGCAACCGCTCCTACGTGGTCACCCAGGTCAAGGAGCGCTCCAAGCTCATCACGGTGACCGAGGCCGCGCCCGCCGCGCAGCTGGTCCGCCCGGACAACCAGACGGTGACGCTGGCCGTTCCGCCCGCCCCCGCCGCCCCCGCCGCCCCGGCGGCCCAGGACGGGACCGCCGGCCCGGCCCAGTACCTCGGCGACAGCGCGGACCGCACCGGCTTCGGCGGCCTGGAGGCCATCGACGAGGTGTCCATGGTCGCGGTGCCCGACCTGATGGCCGCCTACCAGCGCGGCGCGATCGACCTGGAGGCCGTCAAGGCGGTCCAGCTCGGACTGATCGCGCACTGCGAGCTGATGGGCGACCGCGTCGCCGTCATCGACCCGCCGCCGGGCCTGAACGCCCGTCAGATCCGGGTCTGGCGGCAGGAGACCGCCGGCTACGACAGCAAGTACGCGGCGCTGTACTACCCGTGGATCAAGGCCTTCGACCCGGCGACCGGCCAGGCCCGCCTGGTCCCGCCGAGCGGCCACGTGGCCGGCGTGTGGGCCCGCAACGACTTCGAGCGCGGTGTGCACAAGGCCCCGGCCAACGAGGTCGTGCGCGGCGCGGTCGACCTGGAGATCCAGATCACCCGGGGCGAGCAGGACCTTCTCAACCCGATCGGCGTCAACTGCATCCGGGCCTTCCCGGGCCGCGGCATCCGCGTCTGGGGCGCGCGCACCCTCGCCTCCGACCCGGCCTGGCGCTACCTGAACGTCCGCCGGTACTTCAACTACCTGGAGGAGTCGATCCTGATCGGCACCCAGTGGGTGGTGTTCGAGCCCAACGACCACGCTCTGTGGGCCCGTATCCGGCGCAACGTGTCGGCGTTCCTGGTCAACGAGTGGCGGTCCGGCGCGCTGTTCGGCGCACGGCCCGAGGAGGCCTTCTACGTCAAGTGCGACGAGGAGACCAACCCGCCGGAGTCGGTCGACGTCGGCCGGGTGGTGTGCGAGATCGGCATCGCGCCGGTCAAGCCCGCCGAGTTCGTGATCTTCCGGCTGGCCCAGTTCTCCAGCGGCAGCGGTGAGCTGGAGGAGTAGCCGCGCCTTCCGCTCCGCCCCCTGTCGTCAACTCCCCTAGAAGGAAAGCAAGATGAGTCTCCAGCCGGGTGACGCCCTCACTTCGCACAATTTCGGCCTGCAGATCGACGGCGTGATGGTCGAGTACCTCGCCGAGGTCAGCGGCCTCAGCATCGAGCAGGACGTCATCGAGTACCAGCAGGTCTCCGCGCAGGGCAAGCCGGTCACCAAGAAGCTGCCCGGTGTGAAGAAGGCGGGCACCTGCACGGTCGTGCGCGGCATGACCCAGTCCGCGGCCTTCAACCAGTGGATCACCGAGTCGATCAACGGCGCGATGGGCACGGCCCGCAAGAACGCCACGATCATGGTGATGGACTACCAGAACAATCCGGTCAAGCGGTACAACATGCGCAACGCCTGGTGCAGCAAGATCGACACCAGCACGGTGAAGGCGGGCGAGGCCTCCGCGCTGACGGAGACGGTCACCATCACGTTCGAAGAACTGGTCATCGAGTAATGCGGCGTACGGCTGCGCGGGGGCCGGCGTCGGCCGGGGTTCCGGCCGCTGTTCCGGCCGCGGGCGGCGGGGAGCCGGGGCCGGCGTCGGCTCCGGCTCCCTTCCCGGCCGCCGCCGCGCCGGCGTCCGCCGTGCCCCCGCCGGTTCAGCAGCGCCTGCAGACTGAGTTCCCCTTCGAACTGCCGCGCGGCTACGTCGACGAGGCCGGCGTCGTCCACCGCGACGGCGTGATGCGCCTGTCCACGGCCCGGGACGAACTCGTCCCGCTGCGCGACATCCGCGTCCAGGAGAACCCGGCGTACCTGTCGGTCGTCCTGCTCGGCCGGGTCATCACCCGCCTCGGCACGCTGCCGCTCGTCCACGACGGCGTCGTGGAGAACATGTTCGCCTCCGACCTGGCGTTCCTCCAGGACTTCTACCGCCAGATCAACGCGGAGGGCCACACCCGCGCGACCGTGGAGTGCCCGCACTGCGCGGAGCCCTTCGAGGTCGAACTCGGCGGGAGCCGCCTGGGGGAATCGTGACGTACGCGACCGACCGGCTGCACGAGGAGATCGCGTACGTCGCCTTCCACTTCCACTGGAGCCAGGACGAGATCCTGGACCTCGAACACCACGACCGCCGCCGCTACACGGACCGCATCGCGGCCCTCGTGGCAGGGACGGGGAGCTGAGGACTGATGGGCTTCCTGGAGAGGTTCCGCGGGGGCGCCGACTTGGGCCGGAAGCGGTCGGGGTCGGGCGGTGGCGGTGGCGGCGGCGTGAGTGGATCCGACGTGAGTGCCTCCGCCGTGAGCGGTTCTGACGTCGGCGGTTCCAAGGCCGCCGGGGCTGCGGGGAGTTCGGCCGGTCCGTCGGGCGGTGGCGTCCCGGGCGGTCCCGCCGCCGGCGGGGCGACCGGCCCGGGCGGCGGTGCGGTGCGTCCCCGTTCCGCCGGGTGGACGGCGTTGCCCCCTCTCCAGCGGGCCGCGACCCGTCGTACGGCGGGGGTCGCCGACGCCGGGTTCGGCGGTCGGCTGGCCACCTGGCAGAACCCCTCCTTCACCGGCACGCGCTCACCTTCCGTCCTGGACGGCGGCCGGGGCGAGCGGATGACCACGCTGCCGTCCGGGCCCTCGCACCCGGCCGCGCCCACCGAACCGCCGGCGACCGCGCCTTCCGCGTCGGTCCCCGCTCCCGTCACACCCGCCCCGGTCCCGGCGCCCGCCGCGCCGACGCCGACCGTGGCACCCGGCCCCGTCGTCGCGGCGCGGGGCGTCCACGTGCTCCCGGCCCCGCCGGCTGCGGCGGCTCCCGCACAGCGGCGCACGCTGTCCGCGCGACCGCCGTCGACGCCGCCGGCTTCCGCGCCGCTGACCAGGTCGGCCGCCTCGCCGGTGCAACGGCGCGCGCTGCCCGCGCGAGCCACGGGCACACCCAGGAGCGGCTCGGGCGCGCCCACTGACGGCGGAACCCCGGCCTCCGCCCAGGAGCCCGCCCCGGCCCACTCCCTGACGGCCGCACCGGCACCGGGGGCGCATGCCGACGCGCCCACAGTCCAGCGGGCGCTGGGCGGCGCTACGGCTGCGCCGTCGCCGCAGTCCGGCGAGGGGGGCGCGGTCGTGCAGCGGGCGTCGACGGGCCGGCCCGCTCCGAGCGCGCACGCTGGACGCACGTCGACGCCGACGGACGCGGTGCCAGGCCAGGCGGACGGTTCCGGTCCCACTCCGGTGGGTGAACGGCCCTCGGGTCCGACCGGCGGGAGCGCCCCCCGTGCCGGAGGTGAGCGGACGACCCTTCCGGCGGACGCGCGTACGACCCGTCCGACGGACGCGCGTACGACCGGCCCTGTGGCCCCCGCGTCGAACCCGACGCCCACTGCCGTGAGTCGAGCGGGCAGTGCCGCACCGGTGCGGGTGGGGACACCCGCCGCAGGCCCGGCAGGCATCCCGGCACCGGCAGCCCCGGCCGCATCACCGACGGCGGGCAAGCCCACCTCGGGACCGACGGTTCAGACTTCAGCCGTCCCCGCCGGCAAGCGCCCCACACCTCCGACGGGCGATGCCGCACCGGGGCAGTCGGGCATGCCCACCGCAGGCCCAGCGGGCAACCCTGCCCCCGGACCGACGCCCCGAGCCGCATCGCACCCGGCCTCAGCCCCGACGCGTACTGCCGCCTCGGCACCGACGGTCCAAACAGCAGCCGACCCCGCAGGCGAGCGCCCCACACCTCCGACGGGCGATGCCGCACCGGCGCGGGTGGGTACGTCCACCGCCGGCCCGGCGGGAACCCCGGCACCGGCAGCCCCGGCCGCATCACCGACGGCGGGCAAGCCCACCTCGGAACCGACGGTTCAGACCGCAGCCAACCCCGCCGGCAAGCGCCCCGTACCGCCGACGAGCCGGTCCGCGCCTGGCCCGGCGGGCACGCTCACAGCGGGCCCCGCCCACAACCACCCCGCACCTCCGGCGAGTCGGCCCGCACCCGTCCCGACCCGCCCGACAGGTGTGCCCGGTTCAGGTTCAGCAGGTCAGCACACGGCCGCACTCACGGTTCAGACCGGGCAAAGCCCCGCCGTCAGGCCCACTCCCGCACTGCCGGCGGAGTCCGCATCCGTTTCCGCTAGCAGTCGCACAGCGGACCCGGCGGCCCGCGCCACGTCCAACCCGACGGTCGGGCCTGCTGCCGCCCCGGCGGCCTCCCGCCCGCCCGCACCGGCGGATCGGACCGCCACGAGCCCCACCGTCCAGCGCACCCCGGGACCGACCACCGGATCTGCGCCCACTCCCACCAGTGAACGCACCTCGGTCCCGCCGAGCAGACCCGCAACGCACTCGTCAGAGCACCGCCCGCCCGCACCGGCGGATCGGACCGCCACGAGCCCCACCGTCCGGCGCACCCCGGGACCGACCACCGGATCTGCGCCCACTCCCACCAGTGAACGCACCTCGGTCCCGCCGAGCAGGCCCGCAACGCACTCGTCAGAGCACCGCCCGCCCGCACCGAGCCCTGCCATCCAGCGGGCCCCAGGTCCCGCGAGCGAACGCACAGCGAACCCGGCGGCCCACGCCCCGTCTGCCGCATCGGCACCGAAGAACCAGACCGCACCCCGTACCTTCGGCGAACGCACCTCGACGCCCCCGGCAGCCCGCACGCCCATGCCGTCGACCGACCCGGGCGCTACGGCGAACACGCCCCCGGCGTCCGCTCCCTCGGCCCGCGCAGCGAACGGCCAGCGTGTCGGCCCCGCTCCCGACTCCGCCGTGACACCGGCTCCCCGAGCGACCAACTCACCTGACACTCACAGGACTTCGGCCATCCAGCGGAGCGCCACCCGTCGACCCGGCCTGGGCGCCCCCGCGCGCGGCAGCGCGGCCGTTCCCGGCATCGGCCCGGCGCCGACCGCCCCCGCCTCGCCCTCGCGCCCGTCCACTCCCGTGAGCCCGCAGCCGCCGCTCCCCGTGCAGCCGGCCCCTGCCGTCCCCTCGGCCCGGACCACGGCGGCCCCGCAGACCGAGCGCCCCACTCCCGCAAGCGGACGAGCCCGCCCGGCCCTCGGCGCCCCGCTACCCGCCCGCCCGGCGGATGCAACGCCGGTCGCAGCACCCGCCGTACACCACACCGCGCCCGCCATACAGCGCACCGCCCCCGCCGTACAGCGCACGACGCCCCCGCAGCCCACCCCGGCGTCCCCCGCACGCGCCGTACAGCGCACCAACACCCCTCAACTCCCCTCCCCCGCAACGTCTTTCACTCCGCAGCCCACCACGGCACCCACCCAGCCCACCGCTCAGCACATCGCCCGGCACCCCACGCCGGCGCCCCCCGCACGCGCCGTACAGCGCACCAGCGCCCCACAACTCCCCCCTCCCACATCCCCTTTCGCCCCGCAGCCCCCCACCGTCCGCCCGACACCGCCCACCCCCGTCCAGCGCCGCCCCGCCCCCGTCGCCGTACCCCTGCGCCGGAGCGCCCCCCACACCGCCGCCCTCCCCGTCGTCCAGCCCCGCACCACCACCCAAGCGCCCCAGCACCCCGCACCGCCCACGCAACCGGCGCAACCGGCGCGACCGGCTGAGCCCCCCGCCCCCGTCCCGCCGGTCCTCGCGGCCGTCCAACGCGTCCCGGCCCCCCACAACCCCAACCCCGCGGCCATCAGCCCACCGCTCCCCACCCCCAACCCGACCGCGGCCCCGGCCCCCGCCCCGCGAGCCAAAAGCTCCACAAAGCCGGCCGCCACCACCTCCACCCCCACGACGACACCCCCCGACCCGACCCCCACCCCCTTCGACCCCCGCGCCCTCACCGACTTCCAGCTCGACGAACTCACCCACCGGCTGACCGGCCGCATCACTCGTCTCCTGCGCACCGAACTCCGCCTGGACCGCGAGCGCATCGGCCGTCTCCGCGACCCCCGCACCTGAGGCCCGCCACCGCCACCCCCGAAGCCCACCGCACCCCAGAAAGGCCCACCCCCGATGTCCCGCGATCTCGACCCGGGCTCCACCATCTTCTTCACCCTGACCATCGACGGCGAGAGCCTCGGATACTTCAACGGGTGCGAGGGCCTGTCCTCCCAGGTGGAGATCGAGCACCGGCAGGAAGGCGGGAACAACGGCTTCGTCTGGCAGCTCCCCTCCCGCGTCACGTTCTCCACGATCCGGCTGACCCGCCCCCTCACCCCGGACACCACCAAGGTCGCCAAGTGGATCTCGTCGGTCACCACCGGGGTGACCCGCCCCACCGCCCAGATCGCTGCGCTGCGCGCCGACGGCTCGGAGGTGGCCCGCTGGGGGCTGATCGACGTGCTGCCCGTCAGATGGCAGGGGCCGTCCCTGGACCCCGACAACCCGGGCGTCGCCACGGAGGTCCTGGAGATCACCCACCACGGGTTCACGGACTAGGCGGAGGGACGCACCACATGGCCAAGGGAAGCAAGGGCGGCGCCGGCAAGAGCCTGGTGCGTGCCACGCTCGCGATCCACGAACCGCCCGTGGGGTCGAGCACGACGCCGGGCGGCATGATCAAGTCGTTCGCGTTCGACTTCAACCCGGCGCAGCTGCAGCTCGGCCGCCGCGCCCAGTGGAAGGTGACGCCGACGGCCGCCGTCCGCGACGGCTCCGTACCGGAGTTCATGGGTCCCGAGCCGCGCGAGATGACGCTGGAGATCTTCCTGGACTCCTCCGACCAGCCGGGCGGCAACACCGTGCTGAAGAAGGTCGAGTCGCTGCTCGAATGCTGCGAGGTCACCGCGAAGAGCATCGCCGCCAAGCAGCCCTCGCCGCCCTGGGTGGTCTTCCAGTGGGGTTCCTTCTCGACGGCCCGCTTCACCGCCTACGTCAGCAGCGTCGACGTCGGCTACTCCCTCTTCGGCACCACCGGCGTCCCCATCCGCGCCACCTGCCAGGTGCGGCTGCACGAGATCCCCAGCAAGACCAAGGGCCAGAACCCGACCTCGGGCGCCCTCACCGCGCGCCGTGTGCACCGCGTCGTCGCCGGTGACTCGCTCCAGTCGTTGGCCTGGCGGGAGTACGGCGACACGGCGGCCTGGCGGGCCATCGCCGAGGCCAACGACATCGACGACCCCGCCCGGCTGCCCAACGGCGTCGAACTGGTGCTGCCCGCGGCGGAGGAGGTGCGTCACTGATGGTGCAGTCCGCCTATTCCAGCGTCGTCCAGGTCACCCTGGGCGGCCGGCCCCTGCCCGCCGACTTCGCGCCGCTCCTCGTGGAAGGCTGGGTCGACCAGGGCCTCGGTGTGCCGGCCGCCTTCCGGCTGACGTTCCGCGACCCCCACCGGCAGGTCCTGCGCAAGCTCGGCGTGCGGTTCGGGACGCCGGTCGTCATCGCCCCCGTCGCCGACGGCCAGGGCGCCTCCGACCCGCTGCTGACCGGCGAGGTGTCCGGGCTGGAGGCCGACTACGACGGCACCGGCTCCTTCACCGTCGTCCGCGGCTACGACCACGGCCACCGGCTGATGCGCCAGCGCCGGATCGCCGCCTACCGCAACCAGAGCGCCTCCGACATCGCCCGCAGACTCGCCGCGCAGGACGGCGTCCCGGTCGGGCGGATCCAGTCGACGAAGACGGTGTACGAGTTCATCAGCCAGGCCAACGTCACCGACTGGGACTTCCTCGCCCGTCTCGCCGACGAGAACGAGATGGTCATGTCCGTCGACGCCAAGGGCAAGTTCCAGTTCGTCCGGCCCGACCCCGCCTCCGGGGCGCCGCCCGTGTCCACCCCCGGCGAGAAGAGCCCCTTCGTGATGGAGGCGGGCACCGACATCCTCCGACTGCGCGCCGCCGTCACCGCCGCCGAACAGGTCGGCACCGTCGAGGCGCGCGGCTGGGACGTGACGACGAAGAAGACGCTCACCGCGACCGTGCATGCCACCTCCAACCCGGGGATCAGCATCGGCACGACACCCGCCGAGGCCGCCGTGAAGTTCAAGCCGGCCAAACTGGTCGACGCGCAGACGCCGTACGACCGGCAGTCGGAGGTGAGGTTCGCGGCGGAGGCCCTCGCCGACGAGGTCACCGGCTCGTTCGCCGAACTGGAGGTCATCGCGCGCGGCACCCCCAAACTGCGGCCCGGGCTGCCCGTCACGCTCGCCGACGTCGGCGCGCCCTTCGAGGGCAAGTACACGGCGACCTCGGTGCGGCACGTCTTCGGCGACGGCAAGCACTACGAGGCCTGGG
Organism: Streptomyces sp. NPDC088254; assembly: GCF_044740925.1. Classification (NCBI taxonomy): domain Bacteria; kingdom Bacillati; phylum Actinomycetota; class Actinomycetes; order Kitasatosporales; family Streptomycetaceae; genus Streptomyces; species Streptomyces sp. NPDC088254. The sequence goes on from NZ_JBIURQ010000002.1 coordinate 346,448, forward strand.
TCACCGTCAGCGGCCGGCAGTGGCGCTCGCTGTACGGGCTGTCCTCGGGCGGCGGCGGCGCGGCCAACGGCCTCCAACTGCCCGGCATCGCCAACGCCTTGGTCACCGACGCCCAGGATCCGCTGAAGCAGGGCCGGGTCAAGCTCCGCTTCCCCTGGCTGGACGACGCCTACGTCAGCGACTGGACGCGGGTCGCGCAGTGGGGCGGCAAGGGCGGCGGCTCGATCTTCCCGCTGGACGTCGACGACGAGGTGCTCGTCGCCTTCGACCGGGGCGCGCTGGACCACCCGTACGTCATCGGCGGCCTCTACAACGGCCGCGACAAGCCGACGCCCGTCCGCGACGTGCCGCTGCACGACGGGGCCCGCAACCGCGCCGCCCGGCACACCCTCTCCGACCGGGACGGCAACCGGGTCGACCTGCTCAGCCAGCGCACCGGCGGCAAGCAGGGCGTACGGCTGACCAGCGGCGACGACAAACTCGTCATCAACCTGGACCGGACGAAAACCGAGATCACCGTGGACAGCAAGGGCGCCGTCAGCATCACCGGCGGCAAGTCGGTGACGGTCGAGGCGGGCACGGACCTCACCCTCAGCGCGCGCCGCAACCTGACCGTCAAGAGCGGCGGCACCCTCACCATGCAGGGCCGCGGCCTGGTCAACCTCAAGTCGCTCGGCGGCGCGGTCACGGTGGACGCGATGGGCGCCCTCAACCTCAAGGCCGTGGGCGCCACCCTGATCAGCTCGGGCGGCACCCTCCAGGTCAACTCCGTTGCGAACGTGGGCATCCGGGCCGTCACCCTCATGCTCCAGGGCGCCGTGCTGGTCAACAGCAAGCCGTACCCGCTGCCGTGACGAAGCAGCGCCCGAGGAGAAGGAAAAGGCAGGTGGCCCACTGATGGCCGAGCAATTCGTCGGATCCGGCTGGGCGTTCCCGCTCCGCATCGGCCCCACCGGAGGCATCGCCCTCGTCAGCGGGGAGCGGGAGATCGAGGAGGCGATCCGGCTGGTCCTCGCGACCGCGCCGGGCGAGCGGCCCATGCGCCCGGAGTTCGGCTGCGCCATCCACGACCTGGTGTTCGCCCCCGTCAACGAGGCGACCGCGGGCCGCATCCAGCACGAGGTGTACGCCAGCCTGGACCGCTGGGAGCCCCGCATCGAGGTCCACGACGTCGAGGTCACCGCCGGCGCCGAGCAGGGCGTGCTGTTCATCGACGTCCGCTACTCGATCCGCGGCACGAACAACCCGCGCAGCCTCGTCTTCCCCTTCTACGTCATCCCGTCCCACGACGAGCCGGACTCCCCGAGCTCCTCCGGTACGGCTTCCGAAAGCGACCGCTGATGGCCCTGCCCTCCCCCAACCTGGACGACCGCCGCTTCCAGCAGTTCGTCGACGACGCCAAGCGCTACATCCAGCAGCGCGCGCCGGAGTGGACCGACCACAACGTCTCCGACCCGGGCGTCACCCTCGTCGAGACGGTCGCCCACATGGCCGACCAGATCGTGTACCGGCTCAACCGGGTCCCGGAGAAGAACCACCTCGCCTTCCTCGACCTGGTCGGCATCCACCTCTTCCCGCCCTCGGCGGCCCGCACCGACGTCACGTTCTGGCTGTCCGCGCCGCAGGAGGAGACGGTGCTGCTGCCGGTCGGCACGGAGACGGCGACCGTGCGCACCGAGAGCGAGGAGGCCGTCGTCTTCGCCACCGAACGCGAACTGGCGGTCGTGCCCTCCTCGTTGCGGCATCTCGTCGTGCAGCGGCAGGGCGAGCCGGTGTCGGACCGGACCGCCGACCTCGCCGAGGGCAAGGACGTCATGTGCTTCGCCGAGGCCCCCCGGCCCGGCGACTGCATGCTGTTCGGGCTGACCGCGGCCGTCCCGCACTGCGCCGTCGCCCTCGAACTCGACAGCCGCGTGGACGGCGTCGGCGTCGACCCGCGCCAGCCCCCGCTGGTCTGGGAGGCGTGGACCGAGGACGGCTGGCAGGCCTGCGAGGTCGACCGCGACGGCACCGGCGGCCTCAACCGACCCGGCGAGATCGTCCTGCACGTCCCCGGCGGGCACGTCCTGTCCCGCTCCGGCGGTCAGGAGGCCGGCTGGCTGCGCTGCCGCGTCACCGAACCGCTGGCCGGCCAGCCCTTCTACACCACGTCCCCCACCGTGCGCTCCGCCGAGGCCTTCACCGTCGGCGGCACCGCGCCCGCCGTCCACGCCGAGACCGTGTACGACGAGGCCCTCGGCGAGTCCACCGGCCTGCCCGGGCAGCGGCTGCGCCTCGAACACGCGCCCGTCGTCGGCGACGACCCGCCGCTGCTGCTCCAGACCGCCGAGCACGACGGCTGGGCCGACTGGTCGGTCGTCCCGCACTTCGCCGCCTCCCGCCCCGACGACCGGCACATCACCCTGGACGCCGCGACCGGCGAGATCGCCTTCGGCCCCTCCGTCCGCGAAGCCGACGGAACCCTGCGCCAGTACGGCGCCGTCGCCCCCAAGGGCGCGGTGATCCGCGCCCGCCGCTACCGCACCGGCGGCGGCCGGGCCGGCAACGTGGCCCGGGGCGCGGTCCAGGTGCTGCGCACCTCCGTGCCGTACGTCTCCGAGGTCGTCAACCGCGAGGCCGCGCGCGGCGGGGTCGACGGGGAGACGGTGACGGAGGCGAAGGTGCGCGCGCCCATCACCCTGCGCGCCCAGGAACGGGCCGTCACCCTGCGCGACTACGAGGAGCTGGCCCGCCGCGCCGCCCCCGAGACCGCCCGCATCACCTGCCTCGAAGGCAAGCCCGACGAGCACGGCGCCTACGCAGTAAGGGTGTTGGTGGTGCCGCAGGCCGTCCCCGACCCCGGTGGACGGCTCCGCTTCGAGCAACTCGTGCCCGGTGACGCACTGTTGGACCGGATCACCCGCCACCTGGACGAACGCCGCCTGATCGGCACCCGGTTGGCGGTCGGCCCGCCCTTCTACCAGGGTGTCACCGTGGTCGCCACCGTGCACGCCTTCCGCGGCGTGGACACCGACCGGGTGCGCCGGCAGGCCCACGACGCCCTCTACCGCCATCTCGACCCGCTGACCGGCGGCGCGGACGGCCGGGGCTGGCCCTTCGGCCGGCCCGTGCAGTCCGGCGAGGTCTTCGCCGTCCTCCAGCGCGTCCCCGGCGTCGAACTCGTCGACCAGGTCACCCTGCACCCGGCCGACCCCCTCACCGGCAAACGCGGCGAGGCCACCGACCGCATCGACCTGTCCGCGCCCTCCCTGGTCTTCTCCTACGACCACCGCGTCCGGGTGATCGGGGACGGCGCGTGAGGGGCTCCGTCGACGGCCTCGGCTCGTCCGCGCCGATCGGCGCCATGCTGCCCGCCGTGTTCGCCGACGACGACCTCGCACAGCGGTTCGTCGGCGGGCTCGACGAGGTCATGGCGCCGATCCTCAACGTCCTGGACTGTCTGCCCGCCTACTTCGACCCGGCGCTCGCCCCGGCCGACTTCACCCGCTGGCTGGCCGGCTGGGTCGGCGCGGAGACCGACGGCAGCGAACCGGAACCCCGGCTGCGGGCCGCCGTCGCCGCCGCCGCGTATCTGCACCGGGTGCGCGGCACCCGGCGCGGTCTCGCGGAGGCGGTGCGCCTCGCGTTCGGCGTCGAGCCGGAGATCTCCGAGAGCGGGGCCGCCGCGTGGAGCGCCCGCCCGCTCGGCCCGGTCCCCGGCGAGCCCCGCCCCCACCTGCACGTCTCGCTCCGCCTGCCCGACCCGGGCCCGGCCGACGAACACCGGCTGGACGCCCTCGTGGCCGCCGCCCGCCCCGCCCACATGCCGTACACGGTCGAGGTGACCGCCGCGACCGCCGCCGAAAGGACCCCGGAGAGATGACCACCCACAACTGCGCCGACTGCGGCACCCGGGCGGAGCCGGGCCAGTCCTTCTGCGACGCCTGCGGAGCCGTACTGAGCTGGACGGACCGCTCCCCGGCCGGCAGGACCCCGGCCGCGACACCGGCGGGCGCGAGCGCGGGCGCCGAGGGGGACACCCCGGGCGCGGGCTCGGCGGCGGCCGCGGTGCCGGCGTCCACCGGGACGCCCGCCGCGACGGCGGCGGGCACGGCGTCAGGTACGGCGGCGGGAGCGCCGGCCGGCGTGGCTGCTCCGGACGTTGCGGACGACGGTGCTCGGACCGCACCCGCCCCGGCGGAGCCCTCGGACGCGGCGGACGCCCACGCCTCCTCGGACGACGAGGACACGGCGGAGACCCCGCTCCCCGCCCTCCCGCCGGAGCAGCCCACCTCGCAGGAGACGCCCTCCGCACCCCCCACGGCACAGCCCACCCCGGCGACCCCGCAGCCCACGGCGGCACCGGCACCCGCACCCGCACCCGCACCCGCACCCGCCGCAGCCCCCACGCCCGCCCCCGCGATTCCCTCCCCCGCACCCGCGCCCGACGACACCATGACGGCCCGCGCCCGCTCCCTCCTCGTCCCCGTCGCCGAACCGGAGCCCCAGCCCGTGCCGCAGCCGGCCGTCGCGCCGGTGCTGCCGGGACGGCCGGTCGTGGACCGGCCCCAGGTGCGGGCTCCGGGACCGCAGCAGGGCGAGGTGAACGGCGTGCCCTGCCCCTGGTGCGCCACCCCCAACAACCCCGATCGGCACTACTGCGTGCGCTGCGCGATGCCGATGACCCTGGTGGACGACGCGCCGGCACGACGCCCGTGGTGGCGCCGGCTGCCGGGCTTCCGCAACGGCCGGACCCCCTGGGCGGGCGACCGCCCCCGGCTGCGGCGCACCTTCGACCGCGTCGTTACCTGGGTGGTCGCCGCCGCCGTGCTCAGCCTGCTGGTGTGGGTCGGGTTCAGCACACCGGGCTGGATCGACGCGACCCGCGACCACTTCGCCAAGCGCGCCCCCGTCGCCCCGGACCAGATCACCGCCTCCCGCTCCTACCCGGGTCACAAGCCCGAGCTGGCCTTCGACCGGCTCAACAACAGCTGGTGGGGCCCCGGCGTCTCCCAGTCGGGCCAGGGCGAGTGGATCGAGGCCCGCTTCGCCGAACCGACCCGTCTGCTGGACCTGATCATCACCCCGGGCGTCTCCACCCGCGGCGACCAGCTCCAGGAGTCGGCGCTGCCCCACCGGGTGAAGGCGACGATCACGAAGAAGGACGGCACGACGACGACCCGGGACCTCGTGCTGGACCAGGGCGCGGGCGGCCAGCGGCGCGCGTTCCGCGTCGGCGAGGTCACCAAGGTGCGCCTGACGATCGAGTCGGCGTACGCGGCGTCCGCGAGCAAGCAGGTGGCCATCGCGGAGGTCGAGTTCTTCGGCCCGTCGACGGCGAACGCCGGCTGACCCGGCGGAAGTTCACAGGGCCGAGGGCGGTCTCCCGGGCCGGGGGCCGCCCTCGTCGGTGGTGACGCCGGGGCCGCTGACCGCATGGGCGTCGGACCGTGCAACGACACGAGGCCCGCCCCGTGTGACACGGGACGGGCCTCGCAGTGAGAGCGCCGGGCAGGCCTTGCACCTGCATCTCCCCACAGGAAGTGGGGCGTCTTTCCTTGGACCACCAACGCAGAACCGGTTCTTCGCTGTCGTGCTGACCGGCTCAAGATCAATAGTACACGATCTCCGCCGCTTGTCGAACCACCGTCATTCGAGCTTCTCCAACTTCAGGTCCGGCCCGACGACGAGCGTGACCACGCCCGCCGCCGCGTCCGCGGACGCCGTCGACGGCGTCCCGGGGAAGCGCGAGGCGAGGACAGCGGCCTGCCTCTCCATGCCCGCCGGGAAGGTGAGCGCCGACTTGGCCACCGTCCCGCCCGCGTTGCCGGTGCCGACGACGCTGTAGCCGGCCGCGCGCAGCTTGTCCGCGACCTGCCCCGCCCGGCCGGACACCCCGGTGCCGTTGAGTACCTGGACCCGCACCTGCGAGGCGTAGATCAGGTTCTTGACGGAGGCCTGCAACTGCGCCTTGGGCATCTCCTTGTCGTTGGCCAGGGCGGTGAACACGTCGGTGGCCTGCGGGTACTGCCAGACGACGTTGGCGACGTCCCTCGGGAAGTCCGCCTCACGCGGGTAGTTGGGCACGGTGAGGAAGGAGAGCCGCTCGGTGGGGATGCCCTTGAGTTCGCTGGCCAGGGCGTAGATCGGCTTGATGCCGTCCATCTCCGGGTCCGTGGTGAGCGACTTGGTACCGGCCTGGAGGAAGCCGTACAGCGAATCGGGGCTGGTGAGCTTGTCCTTCGCCTTCTTCACCAGCGCGTTCATGAACTCCTGCTGGCGTCCGATGCGTCCGATGTCGGAGCCGTCGCCGACGCCGTAGCGGACCCGGACGTAGCCGAGGGCGGTCTCGCCGTCGACGGTCTGGCAGCCGGCCTTCAGCCTCAGTCTCGCCTTGTCGGAGACGATGTTCTGCTTCGGACAGACCTCGATGCCGTCGAGCGCGTCGACCATGCCCTTGAAGCCGGAGAAGTCGATGGACATGAAGTTGTCGATGCGCAGGCCGGTGTGCGCCTCGACGGTCTTGATGCTGCACGCGGCGGCCCCGCCCACCTCGCCGCTGCTGCCGCCGATCGCGAACGCCTCGTTGATCTTGGCCTTGTGCGGCTTGGACATGCTGCCGTCCCCCCGGTCGCAGGACGGTATCTGCACCCAGGAGTCACGCGGGAAGGACAGCACCGTGGCCCACTCCCGGTTCGCGGGGATGTGCAGCACCATCAGGGTGTCCGACTGCATCGTGGTCAGATCGGAGCCGCCGTACTTGGAGTTGGCGCCCTCACGGGTGTCGGAGCCGACGACCAGGATGTTCTTCGAGCCCGGGCTGAGGTTGTCCGGGCGCTCACCGCCCAGCTTGTCGTCGATGTCGGCGGAGTGGATGTTGCCGTTGAGGTCCTGGTAGATCCAGGCGCCGGCGCCGCCGACCCCGAGGAGCACCACCGTGAGCACGCCGCCGGTCCACGCCAGCACGCGCCCCCGCCGGGTCAGCCTGGTCTGCCCCCGGCCGTCGGCCCGTCCGGCCGTACGCCGACGCCCTCGTGTCCCGCTCATCGGCGCTGCCCTCCGCTCGGCCGTTGTGTCACCCCGTACACCGTGCTCGGATCCTCGGCGCTGGTCACCGCCGTTCGACGGAACTCCACCCGCAGGCAGGAATACGTCCCGAAAGCACAGACGTCTCACCAGACTCGCCAGAGTGCGGCAGGGTTGCCCCAAGTGACCTTTTACGTACGTCAAATGACTGACCGTGACCCGCACCGGACCGGTGGTGAGAACCGGCCGGTGCGGGTCAGGCCGTCACCGGCGCGTGGTCAGGGCGCGTTGACGAGGTCGTACGGCGGGACGGACACCGTGCGGGCGCCCGGCTTGCCGCCGAGGACGACCTTGCGCAGGGAGGTGTTGTTGCTGAGGTCGGTCTCCTTCAGGCGCTTGGCCGGGTTGGCGAGGACCTCCACGTAGTACGTGCCGTTGGGCAGTCCGGTGATGTCGAAGGACTGGCCCGGCCGGTACTGCGTGTAGGTGTCGCCGGAGCCGACGTCCAGGACCTCGCGCACGGAGATCGAGTTCTGCTCGCCGCACGCGGTGGACAGGTCGGTGTTGTACGGGTGCCAGTTGGCGTTCTTCACCGTGTAGTCGACGGCGTCGGTGTTGGCCAGGCAGAACGCCTCCTTGCCGCTGCGCACCTGCTTGGTCTTGTCGGCGCTGAGCAGGCGGTAGCTGGCGAAGTCGGTGAAGTGCCAGTGTTCGTGGCCGACACGCGGGTCCCACTCCATGGTGCCGGTGGGGGTGTAGCCGACCTGCTTGCCGCTCGCGTCGTAGAAGTACTGGTAGGCGTCCATCAGGTCCTTGCCGGGGCTGCGGAAGCCGTCCACGACGAGGGGGGCGGGGCCCGCGTTCCAGACGTTGGCGCTGAAGGCGAGGTAGTCCTTGCCGGGTACGTCGCCGTCCTCGCCGTCGGTGATCTGGAAGCCCCACGCCGGCAGGGAGCGCAGGTCGGGCTTGGGCACGTTCGCGGGGACGGTCGCGCGGCCGGTGGGCCGCTGGGCGTTGGCCCTCAGCGCGGGCGCGATGCGGGAGCCGTCGGTGTGGCCCCTGCCGTCGCCCAGGTGGTGGGCGAGACCGCGGGCCTCCAGCGCGTGCGGGAGGGCGGGCGCGGTGGGCTCGTCCGCGCCGCGCGAACCGTAGTGGTGACCACCGCCGGGGGCCTCCTCGGCGCCCTGCGCACCGTGCCCCGCGTGGGCGCCGTGCGCCCCGTGGGCCGCCTTCGCGCCGTGTGAGCCGTGGGCGAGGTTGGACCGCAGCCCCACGCCGCCCTCACCGTCGTCCGGGGACTCGCGGACCGTGAGCTTCACGGTCTGCGGCGCGTCGGCCATGCCGAAGTAGTCGCGGTACTTCTTCGCCACCGACACCTTGGCCGTGTACTCGCCCACCGCCAGGTCGGTCGGCTTGTCGCGGTCACCGGCGCTGGTGTTGGCCGCCCAGCCCTTCTCCACGCCCCACACCGAGCCCAGGGTGAAGGGGTTCGCGGGGCAGCTCTGCGGATAGTGCGAGGTGGCCGGCGCGTCGGGCCGGATCCGCCCGGAGGCGTTGTTGGGGCAGAAGTCCCCCTTGGCGGTGAGGACCTGGGCGCCGGCGGCGTTCTTGATGGACACCTCCAGGAAGCCGGGCAGCCCCTGGAAGTCGCGGACGAGCCCGGCGGGCAGCGTCTTCGTCTTCACCTTCGTCCCGTCGCGCAGGATCTGCTGGGCGACGACGGGGTCCTTGTAGGACTTGCGGGTCACCTTGAACTCGAGCGGCGCGTTGTCGACGGACACATAGGTGCCCAGGTCCAGGTTGACGCCGGCCTGGCCGTCCCACTCCCACCGTTCGAGGGTGACGGACTTCGACGCGGCGATCAGCTTGAGCTGCGGCGTGCCGGGCGTGGCCTTCGGCGCCGCGCCGGCGCCGGGCGCGGCCCCGGCGACGGCGACGACGGCGAGCACAGCCCCGGCGGCGAACGCCGTTCTCTGCAGCTCCCTGCGGTGTTTCTGACTGGTCATCGGGGTTCCTCGTCTGCGAGTGCCATGGTCGATGGCATCGGACTGGGCAGCCCTCGGACCCGACCTGTACGACGGACGCTCCCCAAGCACCCCGGCCGACTCCGCGAGCACCCTGTGAGAGAGCCAAACCCCTCCCACAGGTTGCCTGCCACCGCGAGATTCACCCGCCGGAGGCCGCCCCTTACCGCGTCGGCGTCAGCGACCGGAACCCGAACCCCACTTCCGGCGAAAGCCCTTGATAGTGACGGAAGTTGTAGATCAATGGGCTCCACGCCGACGGATCCACGTGCTGGGTCCCCGGCACCACGAGATCGTCGCGGGCGTGCACCCGCACCACCTCGCACTCCACGATCCGGAACTCGCCACCGCCGCCCGGCGTCATCTGCGTCACGGACGCCTCCAGTTGGAGGGGGCACTCGGCGACCCTGGGCGGCCGCACGACCTCGGCGGGCTGCGGGGTGAGCCCGGCGGCGGCGAACTTGTCCGGCTCGTGCCGGTAGACCCCCCGCTTCTCCTCGGGCACGGGCTCCGCCCCGGTGAGCGGAGCCAACGCCTCGACCTGTCGCCACAGTTCGGGCCCCGGCAGATTGATCACCACCTCCGGCCTGGCGGCCAGGTTCTCGACGGTGCGACTCCCGCGCCCGACCCCGAGCACCACGTTCCACCCCAACGCCCAGACCGACGAGACGGGCGCGAGATTGGGCGACCCGTCCTCGTTCACGGTCGCCAGCAGAGCGACGGGAGTTCCGAAGTAGAGAATCGCCGGAGCAATGGCCACATGCCGCCCGCCCACCACGCCCGATCCAACTGAAGAAGTCATGCCAGAACGCTAGACACCGAACACTTCGGCCCCGGCCGAACCGTGGGCGTGCCGCCGGGGCGGACGTGGACCCCCGTTCGTCCCTCAGCCCGACGCGGCGCCTCCCACGGGCGCGGCCTTGGGAGGGGCGGGGCGTTCCAAGTTGACGACGACCGTCCCGTGAAAACGCTGCACGGCGTCGTCCCGAGACGCCCAGTCGCCCTGACCGCGATTCGGCTCCCCGCCCCGCCCCGCTACGCGGGAACGGGCACTCACCCCGGCCCTTAAGGACCGGGCACCCCGACAAGCAGATGGAGGAGGACGGCAATGCCGCCAATACGTTGAAAAGCCTGGCCAGTTGTCTGCGTATGGAGTGAACTCCTCGTGTGGGGAACGAGATTCACGGACAGGTACCTCTTGAAGTAGCCGCCGGACCGGCGGAGGTTGCCGTCGGGGGTGTGGTGGGCTGGGCGTTGCGAGCGGCCCTGTTCGCCGATGCCGACGCCGTGGCGGAGATACGGGCCGTCGCGCTTCGCGCCGATCTCGAACGGCTCGGGCGCTATGACGGGCAGCGCGTGCGGCAGCGGCTGCGCGACGGGTTCGACCCCGCGCACACGTACGTCATCGAGGTCGCCGGAGCGCTCGCCGGCAGCGTCGCCCTGCGTCCCGCGGCCGACGGGCACTGGCTGGAGCACTTCTATCTGGCCCCGGCCGCCCAAGGCCGCGGCATCGGCTCAGCCGTCCTCGCCCGGATCCTCACCGCGGCCGACCGCGCCGGCGCACGCGTCCGTCTGAACGTGCTCCAGGGCAGCCCGGCCCGGCGACTCTACGAGCGGCACGGGTTCGTGTTCGAGAGCGAGGACGCGGTGGACGTGTTCCTGGTGCGGGACCCGATGGGCGTACCCGTGTGCGAATGAACAGATGTCCGATGCGATGAACGCCCAGCTGAACACGCGTCCGCGTGAACAGACGCCCGAACTGGCGTCCGACCCGGCGCCTCTGATCCGGGCAACCCCGGTGATTCACCCGTACGGGTGCACTTTCCTCGGCATCATGAGCCCGGTGCCCCACCCCCTTCGCGCGCTCCTCGCCGTCGTCGCCGCCCTCGTCCTCGTCTCCGGGGCTGCCTGCGCCCCCCTCGGGGACGACCACGACGCCCGTCCGCCCGGCGACGTGCCCGCCTTCGGGGCCTACGTCGGGTACGACTCGGAGGGCGTGCGGCGGATCGCCGGGCTCGACGGCTGGGTCGGCGCGGCCACGCCCCGGGTCGGGCGGGCGTACCTGCCCGGGGACCGGTGGAGCAACATCGAGGGGACGCCCGGGTATCTGACGCACTGGGCTCAGTGGCGCAAGGCCCGCGCCGACCGGATGTTCGTGCTCAACGTGCCGATGCTGGAGCGCACCGAGGGCGGTCTCGACGACGCCACCGTGCGGGCGGAGCTGCGCCGGGGCGCCCGGGGCGAGTACGACGCCCACTTCCGCGCGCTCGCCAGGCGACTGGTCGCGCTCGGGGTGCCCGACACCGTGCTGGTCGTCGGCTGGGAGATGAACGGCATCACCTACGCCCACCGCTGCGGCCCCGACCCGGTGGCCTGGAAGCGGTACTGGGCGCGGATCGTGACCGCGATGCGCTCGGTGCCGGGGCAGCGGTTCCGGTTCGACTTCACGCCCAACCGGGGGTTCGACGCCGTCCCGTGGACCGAGTGCTACCCCGGCGACGGGTATGTCGACGTCATCGGCATGGACGCCTACGACCAGCCCCGGGGCATGCCCTTCGAGGAGCAGGTCGCCGAGCCGTACGGCCTGGCCGCGCACGTGCGGTTCGCCGCGGAGCACGGCAAGCCGGTCTCGTACCCCGAGTGGGGTCTGTGGCGCAACGGAGACAACCCCGCCTACATGCACGGCATGCTCGACTGGTTCGCCCGCCACCGCCCCCTGTACCAGACCATCAGCGACTACTGCCCCCACGGGGTCTGGCGCTGCCGCGCCAACCCGCGTTCGTCGCAGGTGTACCGGGAGGTGACGGGGGAGCTCGGGTACTGAGGGCCCTCGCGCTGCCCGAGCGGGCCCTCCGGGGGCCGTTCGGGGGAGCGGGCGGTGCGTCGCCGGGGGAACGGGGAGGGTGCGGTCGGATGATCGCAATATGCGACGAGAACACCCCGCGTACCCGCCGCTGACGCGCCTCGGCACCGTGAGCGGGGGCGCCGTTCTGGCGGCCGTGCTCCTGGTCGTGCTGGCCGTGGCGCCCGCCGGCGCCGGGGGCGACGACACGTTCCGCAAGGCGACCGCCCGTTCCGTGCGGGCCCATGAGGAGGCCCGCCGGCACGTCGACCGGCTGCGCGCCGCCGACGCCGCACCCACGCGGATCAAGGCCGCCGAACGCCGCCGCAAGGCGCTCCGGGCCGCGCTGTGGGGACGGCTGTGGACGGCGGCGAAGGCGTCCGGCGACCCGGTCGCCGTCGACCCCGGCGGACACGCCGGGGGCTGCTCCGCCCGTGACCGCGATCGCAGCCGCCCGCCCCGGCGCCCCCTCGCCTGGACCGCGCCGACCCGCGACTACTGGCTCTCCGCCGGCTACGCCGACCGCGGCGCGCACTGGGCCCACCGGCACACCGGACAGGACTTCGCCGTGCCCACCGGCAGCCCCGTGCTCGCCGTCGGCCCCGGCACCGTACACGCCACGACCTGCGGCGACGGCTTCGGCCGGCAGGTCGTCGTCCGCCATCCCGACGGCTACTTCACCCAGTACGCCCATCTCTCCCGCATCGACGTCCGCCCCGGCCGGCGCGTCGTGGCGGGCCAGCGCCTGGGCCTGTCCGGGGCGACCGGCAACGTCACCGGCCCCCATCTCCACTTCGAGGTCCGCGTCACGCCGTACATGGGCTCGTCGGTGTCGCCCCTGCCCTGGCTGCGGCGCAAGGCCGTGAAGGTGACGGACTGAGCAGCCCCTCGTCCCCGACCGACCGGCCCCGCGTGATCCGCGCGCGGCGGTGCGCCGCCTCCCGGCACGCTGGTGCGTCCGGCGCGACGCGCGCGGAAGCGGGGGAGGGACGAGGAGTGATCAGACGGCGTCACGTCGCCCGGGGCGTCTCCGGCGGCTACCGCATCCGGGACAACCGGAGACGCCGCTTCTGGGGCGACTTCTACGACTTGTGCCCCGACGACCTGCTGGCCGAGCTGAGCGGACCGGCGGACCGGGACCGCGTCGTCGCTCTCATGCGCCGGTACAAGATGGCCAAGCGCTGAGCGGTCCACGCGTCGCCCCGGGGCCGGTCGGTCACATCGGCGGCGTGCCGGTCCGCGCGTGCTGGGCGTGCGTCGGGCGGTACACGGCGAGCGCCCAGATCACGAAGACGTCGATCGCGATCAGGATGATCGACCAGACCGGCGCATACGGCAGGAACAGGAACTGCAGGACCAGGCTCAGCGACGCCAGCACGATGCCGGTGAAGCGGGCCCACTCCGCGCCCTTGAGGATGCCCCAGCCGGCGGCGGCGGCGACCACACCGAGGATCAGCAGGAGCCAGCCCCAGCCGGTGAGGCTGATCTCGTACACGTAGTCGCCGACGCGCGCGTACACGTCGTCCTCGGCGATCGCGGCGATGCCCTGGAAGATGGCGAGGATGCCGTTGACGATCATCAGCACTCCGGCGAAGACGGCCCCGCCGACGGCCCAGCCGCTCTCCGCGGCGGGGTGGGAGGAGCGGCCGGGCGAACCGGAAGGGCGGCCGGTGCCCTGGTGGGAGGGGTCCCAGACCGGGGAGCTCTGGGGCGTTTGGGAGCGCGACGCGTCGGTCATGGCCGTACCCGCCTCTTCTCTTTCTCGGGGGGACTGTCTCGGGGGCTTACCTCACGACCATCCGCCGCGGCCGGCGCCGCCACCACGGGGGCTGCTCCGAACGGGTGAGGCGGCGGGAGACGGCATGTCGCATCCCGCCGACGCACCGGGCCGGATCTTCACTGGACACCAAGGACCCCACCCACGCCGGAGGCGACATGGCAGCCCACCGCACCCCCACGGCGACGCCGACCCGCGCCCGCCCAGCCCGCCCGCTCCTCCCCGTCCTGGTAGCGGTGTTCACGCTCGCCGCCTCCCTCGTCCTCGCCGGCTGCTCCGACGAGGAGAGCCCCTCCACCGTGACCAGCAAGGCCGCCTCCGCCGCCGAGTCGCTGGAGAACCGGGCGACCGCCGCCGCGTCCTCCCTCGCGGCGCAGGCCACCGGCGCCATCGCCTCGGCCACCGCGGAGATCGGCCACAAGCTGGACGGCATCAAGGGCGGCCAGGACGCCAAGAAGGACGTGAAGCTCGGGCCGGCGAGCACGGACCCCGACGGCCGCGCGAAGGCCGAGGTCACCGCCACCAACCCGGACGACGCGAAGAGGTCCTTCGCCGTCCAGGTCAACTTCACCAACACCGACGGCACCACGCTCGACACCGTCCTCGTCACCGTCCCCGACGTCCCCGCCGGCGGCACCGGCACCGCCACCGCACGCAGCAGCCACGGCCTGTCCGGCGAAGTGAAGGCCCAGTTGGGCCGGGCCGTCCGCTACTGAGCGCCCCGCCGCCGAGGCGCCCCGGCAGACGACGGCACTCGCGGCGACGCTCTTCGCGGTCGCGATGACGTTCATCGGCCCCACCGCCGTCGTCCCCGCGGCCCCCGACATCGTGGACGAGCCACACCTGTCGGCCTCGTGCATCCGGTGGGCGGGCAACGCCCGTCTGCTCGCGCTCGGCGGCCGGCTCACCGATCTGCCCGGGGCGCGCCGCGTGGTCGTGGGCTGCGCGGTCGGCTTCCTGTCCGCCCTGCGCCACCCCGGCGGGCGGGGTCACGACCGACGCCGGCCGCAGCGACCGTTCACCGGTCTGACCTGCCCCGCACGGCACCGCGTCCCCCCGTGCTGCGAACCTCCGGGCAAACTTTCTGCGGGCTCGGATGAATCTTCGTGCCCTCGCGTGCGTACTCCTGTGTGTCGACCCCGCCGGGCATGAGCCAGGCGGTATCCCCTAGGGGGCAGGAGGAACGGTGCGTTTTTCTCGGAACGTGATGGGAACTGCCTTTGTGGGCGGTGCCCTGAGCTTGACCCTGGCCGCGCTGGCCTATCCGTCGATGCTGGGGCTGGACACTGTCTCCACCTCCGGCGACCGGGTCATCGCCAACACCCAGTGGGGTCCTCTGACCGAGAGCGACCGCAACTTCGTGGTGGCCGTGCGGGCGGCGGGCCTGTGGGAGTACCCGGTGGGCTTCATCGGCCTGCAGAAGGGTCAGAGCCCCGCGGTGAAGACCGCCAGCGAGCACCTGATCGACGGTCACGCGGCCCTGGACACCACCTGCCGCAAGGTCGCCCCGATGCTGAACATCACACTGCCCAACGTGGCCAGCCCTCAGCAGATGGGATTCGTCAGCACCCTCCAGGCCGCCCAGGGCAAGCAGTTCGACATCGAGTTCGCCAACATCCTGCGCATGACGCACGGTTCCATCTTCAACACCATCGCGAAGATCCGGTCCACCACCAAGAACACCATCGTTCGCGCGCTGGCCGACCAGGCCAACGACACCGTTCTCGACCACATGACGGTGATGGAGAAGACCGGCATGGTCGACTTCGACCAGACGCTGTTCAACCAGACGACGCCGCCGAAGCTGCCCAAGTCGGACACCACACCGCCGCCGCCGGCCCCCGGACAGCCGATGGTCGTCCTCACCCCGCCGGCCACCGCCACGTCCACGCCGGTGGACATCGACGCCGCGGCCGTCGTCGGCGGCGGAGCGGCCCCGGCCCCCGCGCCCACCGCGCCCCAGCAGTAGGCCCGTTCGAGGGCCTACGCCAGCCAGACCGTCGTGTCCGGGCCGAGCGCGCCGTCGTCGAGCGGCGCGCTGCTCAGCAGCACCTCGCCGAGCGGCAGCGGCACGGGCTCCGGAGACAGGTTGACGACGCACCGCCATCCGTCGGTGCGGGCGAAGGCCAGCACACCGGGCGGGCTGCCCGGCTCCCAGGTCAGCTCCTCGCCCTGGAGCAGTTTGCGGCGCAGGCGCAGGGCCGTGCGGTAGAGCTCCAGCGTGGAGCCCTCCACGCCGTCCTGCGCCTCGACCGCGTACCGGGCGAAGGACTCCGGCTGCGGCAGCCACGCCCCGCCCGCGCCGAAGCCGTACGAAGGTCCCGTCGTCGTCCACGGCAGGGGCACCCGGCAGCCGTCGCGGCCCTTGCGCACCCGCCCGGACTGTTCCCACAGCGGGTCCTGGAGGACCTCCACGGGCAGTTCGGCGACCTCCGGCAGCCCGAGTTCCTCACCCTGGTAGACGTACGACGAGCCGGGCAGCGCCAGCATCAGCAGGGTGGCCGCGCGGGCGCGGCGCAGGCCGGCGTCCTCGTCGACGCGCGGGGCCCGTCCCCCGGACAGCAGCCAGGCGTTGTCGTCGGCGTCCGCGGGGAGCATCAGCCGGCAGGTGTGGCGGATCACGTCGTGGTTGGAGAGCACCCAGGTCGCCGAGGCGCCGACGGCCCGTGCGCCGGCCATGGACGAAATGATCACCTCACGCAGGGCGTCCGCGTCCCAAGGCGCCTGCAGATACTCGAAGTTGAAGGCCTGGTTCAGTTCGTCGGGGCGGGCGTACAGGGCGCGGCGGGCACCCGGAACCCAGGCCTCGGCGACCGCCGTGCGGGGCGGGGAGTAGGCGTCGAGGACGCGGCGCCAGTCGCGGTAGACGGCGTGGACCTCGTCGCGGTCGTAGAAGGGGTGGGCGCCCGGCGCCATCGCGGCGAGGGCCGTCTCGCCGGACCCGCCGTCCGGTCCGAGGTCGCGCAGCGGCTCGCTCAGGTCCTTGACGAGCGCGTGCGCCACGTCCACGCGGAAGCCGTCGACGCCCCGGTCGGACCAGAAGCGCAGGGTGGTGCGGAAGTCCTCGTGGACCTCCTCGTGGTCCCAGTTCAGGTCGGGCTGCTCGCGGGCGAAGAGGTGCAGGTACCACTGGCCGTCCGGGACCCGCTGCCAGGCGCTGCCGCCGAAGACGGACTGCCAGTCGGACGGCGGGCGTTCGCCGCGCGGGCCACGCCCGTCGCGGAAGACGTAGCGGTCGCGGGGGGGCGATCCGGGGCCGGCGGCCAACGCCTCCTGGAACCAGACGTGCAGGTGGGAGGTGTGGTTGGGGACCAGGTCGACGATCACCTTCAGGCCGAGGCGGTGGGCCTCGGCGGTCATCGCGTCGAAGTCGTCCAGGCCGCCGAGCCGCGGGTCGACGTCCCGGTGGTCGATGACGTCGTAGCCGCCGTCGGCCAGCGGGGACGGGTAGAACGGGCTGAGCCAGAGCGCGTCGACGCCGAGCGCGGCGAGATGCGGCAGCCGTTCGGCGACTCCTCGCAGGTCGCCGAGTCCGTCGCCGTCGGCGTCGGCGAAGCTGCGCGGGTACACCTGGTAGACGACGGCCTGACGCCACCAGTCGGGGTTGCGGGAGGACAGATCGGGCACGGCGCTGTTCGCGTGGTCGGTCACGTACCGAAGCCTGTCCAGTTTGCCGGGAAGGTGAACACCGCGCTTTCCGGACCGCCCCATTCCGAACCTGGGGAACTCGTGAGGGAATTTTGAACACCCCCTCCATTGGCCCAGGTTGACAGCCGTCCACCGGTCGACCCACGATGTGCGCACACTGTGGCGCGTGTGACCAATGAGCCCAGTGTTTCTTCTGTTCCGACCCGTCACCCCGGGCTGCTTCGCCATGCCGTGACGGGCCCTCGCCGAGATGGGATTCGCATGTCCATAGCGAGACGTGTTTCCGCAGGCCGCCTGCTGGGGGCGGGCGCCGCTTCGATCGCCCTGTGCGCCGCGTCCGTCGCCGCCGCCACCGGCGCCTTCGCCGGCACGGGTGCTCCCGGCGGCGACGGCTGGAAGTCCGGCGGCCAGTACCAGCCGGGCACCGGCGCGGGCACCGAGACGGGAACCGACCGCTGCCAGTTCTCGCTCGACGGCAAGCAGTTCTTCGACTCCGTCCGCGTCGACGACCAGAACCTCAAGCCCGGCGGCGACGGCAAGGTCCACGTCACGGTCCGCACCGCGGGCGACGCCTCCTCCTGCACCGCCTCCCTGGCCTCCTACCTCGCCCACGGCGCCACCTTCCCCACCTCCGGTCTCCAGGTCTTCGTCGACTTCGACACCGTGACGGTCAAGGCGGGCCAGACCGACACCCTCGACATCGCGGTGCCCGACGCGGGCTGCTACGCGCAGGTCGACCTCTACCGGGGCGCGGTGAAGTTCGACGGCGTGCTCGACGCGAAGGACGGCTTCGAGCACGGGGAGCTGCCCAAGGGCCCGGACCGGCCGGTCATCAAGGACAAGCTGATCGCCGCCTGGAACGGCGGCACGAAGGACTGCACGCCCACCGAGCAGCCGCCGTCGAGCCCGCCTGCCAGCTCGCCGGGCGTCCCCTCCTCGCCGTCGGCGCCGGCCTCGCAGCCGCCGGCCGGCACGCCGTCGCAGAGCACCTCGCAGCCTCCGACGGACACCCCCTCGACGAACACCGAGTCCCCGTCCCCGTCCGCCCCGGCGCCCAGCGCCTCGGAGTCGACCCCGGCTCCCGCACCCACGCCCAACGGCGGAGGCGGCGACCTGGCGGAGACCGGCGCGAACGGCAACACCGGTGTTCTCGTCGGCGGATCGGCGGCGTTGCTCGCGGCGGGCGCTGCGATCGTCGTGGCCACGCGACGCCGCAAGGCCACGCGCTGAGGCGACGCCAGTCGCTCACAGGGGCCTGAACGGGGCCTGAAGGGGCTCGAGGGCGTGTCCCGCTGAGCGGGGGCGCCCCCGGGTCCGTACCTGAACTCGACGCCGGCCGGGCCGTGGGAAACCGGCCGGCGTCGGCCGTCACCGGACCCCTGACCCCTCCGGCTCGGTCACGGCTTCTCCACCGTCGTCAGCCAGAGGCTGACGTACCGGTCCGCGTCCACGCCCAACGCCACGTCCACCAGGGTCTGTTCGCGTCCGCCCTCGTGGATCTCCGACTCGCCCGGGACCGGGCGGCGGTCGACGACGGTCTGGCCGCGCGTCGGTCCCGGAGCCAACGACACCTCCACCGGCAGCAGTTCGGTGGTCAGGCCCGCCGGGTCGACGACCGCGCACACCGCGCCCGCGTCGCCCAGACCGCCCGTCGGCGTCGGGTCGCCCGAGGAAGCGGGATCCCGGTGGGCGAGGAGCTCACCGGCCAGTCGCAGCCGCGGCTCGGAACTGGCGCGCAGCCTCTGCACGTCCCCCGCCGGGACGAGCACCCGCTGGAACACGTCGAGCCCGTACATCGTGATCGGCACCCCGGCCGTCAGCAGGATCGCCGCCGCCTCCGGGTCGTGCCAGACGTTGAACTCCGCCACCGGGGTGGCGTTCCCGGTCGCCACCGACCCGCCCATGAACACGATCCGCTCGATGTTGCGGACCACCTCGGGATGCGTGCGCAGCAGCAGGGCGATGTTGGTGAGCGGCGCGGTCGGGACGAGCGTGACCGGGCGCGGCGAGGCGAGGATCTCGCGCCGCAGCAGCGTCACCGCGTCCACGTCGACCGGCGCCCTGGTCGGCGCGGGCAGCCCGAGGTCGCCCATCCCGTCCGCCCCGTGCACGTGCCGGGCCGTGCGCACCGGCTCGATCAGCGGCCGCTCCGCCCCGCGCGCGACGGGGATGTCACCGGCGCCGGCCTGCTCCAGCACGGTCAGCGTGTT
Source organism: Streptomyces sp. NPDC088254 (assembly GCF_044740925.1). NCBI lineage: Bacteria > Bacillati > Actinomycetota > Actinomycetes > Kitasatosporales > Streptomycetaceae > Streptomyces > Streptomyces sp. NPDC088254. The sequence continues at coordinate 365,954 of NZ_JBIURQ010000002.1, forward strand.
GCGGACGACGCCGTCCACATCGGTGTTCCCGGCCACACAGGTCACCGCCCGCACGTCGAGCCCGGGGTGCCGGACGGCGAACAGCAGGGCCAGGGCGTCGTCGACGCCGGTGTCGCAGTCGATGATCACCGGGACGGGCTGACCGGTCACGGCGGACCCCCTCTTCCTGGGAACTCCCTGGGAAGTTCCTGACAACGGCTCTCCGACAGCGACCTTACGCACCTCCCCGCACGCGTGCGGCCACCCGGGTGCAGCAGTCGCGTAGCCCGGACGGATCGTCCCGGTCGTCGGGGGGTGGGCCAGGTGGTGGCGTGGGGGTGGCAGTGCCTTGTGTCCGCCCCCCTTCGGCCGATGCGGGAGGAACCCTCCGATGAACCGCCGTGCCCTCCTCGCCGGCGCCCTGTCCGGCGCCGGGATCCTGCTCGGCGCGGCCGCCTGCGCCACGCTCGGGCTGGAGCATCCGCCCACGGCGCGCCCGCCGCAGCCGACGGTGGGCCAGTCGTCGGCGAAGCCGGCCGCGCCGGCCGCGTCGTCGGTCCTCACCGACGCGCAGGCGCAGGCCGCGCTCATCACCGACTCCGACCTCGGCGCCCCCTGGATCCCCACCCGGGGCGCCGCGACCTGGCGGGACGGCATGCTCAAGGCGACCACGCCCACCGCCGAGTGCCAGAAGCTGCTGGACGGCCTGTACGCCGACGAGCTGCTCGGCGGGCCGGCCCGGGCGGTCGTCGCGCTCGACGACGCCGACACCGGGGCCCAGCTGCGCTACCAGCTCACCGACCGGCGGCCCCGGGACGCCGACCGCGCCCTGGACCGGATGCGGACCCTGCCGGGCCGATGCGCCCGGTTCACCGCCCGGGCCCCGGACGACACCGTGCTGGACGTGGTGGTCACCGACCTGGCACTGCCGGAGGTCGGCGACGCCCGTCAGGGACTGCGGGTGACGCTCACGAACTGGGAGACCGACGGCGACCCGATCACGCTCTCCCTCGACGTCGCCGCCGTCCGCGCCGGCGAGGACACCTTCGTCCTCACCAACGGCAGCATGGGCGACGTACCGAACGAAGCCACCCAGGCCGCGGTGCAGCTCGGGGTGCAGCGGCTGAAGGAGGTCAGGAAGCAGGGCCGGGTGCAGGTGTGACGGCGGACGCCGACCGTCGCCGGCACGCGGGCGTCGGTCCGCCCGGTCCGAGGGGGCGTGCACGGCGTCGGTCCACCCTGGTCCGAGGGGGCGTGCACGGCGTCGGTCCACCCTGGTCCGAGGGGGCGTGCACGGCGTCGGTCCGCCCGGTCCGCGCTGGCGCGCCCGGCGTCAGTCCGTGTCGAAGCGGGTCTGTCTGGCGACCACCTCGTGCGCCACGTCCAGCACCGTGCGGCCCGCCGCGAACGCGTGGGCGCGCAGCAGGGCGAGCGCCTCGGCGGAGGCCACCTTCCGCTGGGCCATGACCATGCCCACCGCCTGGTACACCTCGTCGTGGTCGGTGGCCAGCGGGCTCAGCCACAGCCCGTCGCCGCGCCGGCCCGCCTCCTCCCCGCGCGGCAGCGCCATCAGCGCCACCGTCAGCGCGTCCGCCACCAGCCGGGCCGTACGCACCTCGTCGGCGGTCAGATCGCCAGGCACGTCACGGTAGAGGTCGAGGGTGCCCACGCACACCGAACGGTCGCCCAACGGCAGCGCGTACACCGCGCGCACGCCGACCGCCGCGGCCTGCTGGGCGAACACCGGCCAGCGTGAGGCGTCCCGGCCGGTCGTGAGATCGCGGGCGAAGACGGGCGCACCGGTCTCCGCCGCCCGCAGACACGGCCCGTCGCCCAGCGTGGCCTGCATCTCCATGAGGTGCGCGGCCCGCGCGCCGCTCGCGCTCAACGGCACGGGCATCCCGTCCCCGCACAGCGACACGCTCGCCCCGCTCACCGGCAGCAGCCGCACCGCGGCGGCGCACAGCCGGTCCGGCACGTCACCGGCATCGACGCCCCGCACCGCCCGGGCGAGCACCTCGGCGGCCGGCTCCCTTTCCCGATCGCGCACGGCGACCACCTCCGCGCACGGGCTCCCCCACGTCTCTTCGTCGTCGGGCCGGGTAACCCCGCCGCCCCGCCGGAAACCGGCGACGAGACGGCTTCTCGCCCGGGCTCCGCGTGGCTCGGGCGCTACAGCGGCGGCTGCGCCGGGGCCGGGCCCAGCGTCGTCGTGCCCGGGGCCGTGCGGTGGCCCAGGCCGGTGCGGTAGGCGTCGAGCGCGGCCTCGACCCGCCCCGTACGGCGCAGCAGATCGCCGAGCAGCCGGCACAGGTCGGCGAGGTCACCGGCCGCGCCGGCCCGCTCCAGCAGGCTGAGCGCGCGTACGTAGTGCTCCTCGGCGGTGTCGGTGTCGCGGGCGTCCTCCGCGATGATGCCGAGCAGCCGGTGCGCCGCCGCCGAGTGCAGGGCCCCGCGCTCGGCGGTGAAGTCGCTGAGCACCCCGCGCAGCAGCGCGGCGGCCTCCTCGGACTTGCCGCGCCGGTGCAGCACGTCGGCCAGCTCGACGGCCACCTGGCTGGAGTAGAGGGCGGCCCGCTTGGCGGAGAGCATGTCCAGGGCGAGCCGCATCTCGCTCTCGGCGCGCTCCAGTTCGCCGTTCTGCGCGCACACGTAACCGCGCATCCAGTGGCAGTTGGCGAGCTCGGTGCGGATCTGCAACTGCCGGTACAGCTCGGCCGCCTTGGCGAGGGAGGCGTCGGCCTCGGCGACGCGTCCCTCAGCGAGGAGCGTGCGGGCGACGGACCGGTGCATCCGCGCGACGAGTTCCGGATCGCCGGCCTGCGGGGCGAGCGCGAGGGCGAGTTCGGCGGCCTGAGCGGCGCGGGCCTGGGCGCCCATGTCCATGTAGGGGCCGATGACGCTGGCGTAGAGGAGGAGCAGCGCGTCCGGGTCGTGCAGTCCGCCGCGGTTGAGCTCGTCGAGGGTGGACTCCAACAGGTAGACGGCGTACCGCAGTTCACCGGCCAGGTAGTGGGAGACGGCACGGCCGCGGAGGGCGGGGACCCGGGCGGGCAGCGGCGCGTCGGCGAGGGTCCGCTCGGCGCGCTCGAAGTACCCCCGCCCGACCTCCAGTTCGCCCCTGACCAGCCCGCATTCGCCGAGTCCGAGGAGGGCGGCGGCCACTTCGGCCGTCAGGGCGTGCTCCTCGGCGTCGGCGAGCACCGACTCGAACGCCTCGGCCGCCGCCTCCGTGGCGCCCGTGGCGAGGGTGCGCTGTGCGTCCGTGAGGCGCAGCCGCAGTCCGGTGACCAGCCGGGCCGAGCGCCCGGTGGCGAGCTCGTCGAACTCGACGCCGAGCCGCTCGGCGAGATGCCTGAGCGCGTCGTCGGAGGGCCGCACCCGTCCGGACTCCAGGGTGGAGATGTAGGCGGGCGTGTACGCCGGCTCCGCCAACTGCTTCTGAGTCAGCCCGCGTTCGATGCGGAACTGCTGCACTCTTCTGCCGATGACGCTGGGATCATCGCGTTCCGCCATCGCCCAACTCCCCTGCTGCCCCTTGCCGTTCGGCTCCCCCAGCGCCTAGGTTAAACGGCGGGTTAAGCATCCGTACGGAGGATGCTTAACTCGCGACAGCCACGGTTCGCACTCTGTCACGCAAAGCCGCTCTGTCGCTCCCGCGCTCTGTTGCTCCTGCCGCTCCAGCGAGGTAGCCGTGCCCGAACGCACCGACACCCCCGGGCGTCTCACCAGGGGACTCGCCGCCGCCCTCATCGCCGTGACCGCCCTGGTCCTGGCCGCGAACGCGGGCCCGACCCGAGGGGCGGAACCCTCCCGCACCCAGCACACCCCCCACGTCAACCCCGACACGGACTCCTCGGCGGCGCGGACCGGCGTCCGCTGAGGTCGCGGGCTCAACTCTGCGTCTGGAGCTGCAGCCGGCGCAGTTGACGGTGGACGTGGTCCAGGGCGCCCTCACGACGGCCGGGGACCCGCGCGCGCAACTCCGCCAGAGCCGGGCCCAGTTCGCGGGCGCTGTCCGTCTCGCCGATGCGTCCCCACTGGTGGTGCGCCCGGTCCACGGCCGCCTCCACCGCGGGGGCGTCGGCAGGCTGTCCCGCGGTCAGCCGGGCGCCGGCCACCGCCATCCACGCACGGCAGCTGCGCGCCGCGTCCCCCGCGAACATCGCCAGGTCGGCCCGCACCTCGGCCCAGTGCAGCGTCTCCTCCGACCCCGCCCCGTGCTCGACGGCGGCGGACCGCTCCCAGCGGGCGGCGAGGGCGTCGGCGTCGGCATGCCGCCCGGCCTGGACGGCGGCGGCGATGGCGAGGTGGGGATCGGTGTCCACCGGGGCCGGCGGGACGGGGGCTCCGGGGAAGTGGGCGGGGAGCGGGGGGAGCGGGCCGGAGGGGGCGGGGATGGCGAGGGCGGCTCCCGGCGCCGTACGCGGGGCCGCGACCGCGCCCGTTCCTGCACCCGCGCCCGTTCCTGCACCCGCGCCCGCACCCGTTCCTGCACCCGCGCCCGCACGCACACCCATGCCCGCGCCCGTGTTCCCGCCGCCCGGAAGGCCGGTCCCCGTGCCCGACAGGACCAGGTCCCCCACTTCCCCCTCGCCCGCGATCCGCGCCGCCGCCATGTGGTGCAGCTGCTCCAGCGGAGGCCTGCCACCGCTGCGCAGCACCGTGGCCACGGCCTTCATGTACGTCGGCACAGCGACCCGCCGCCGGCCGGGCGGCGGCGCGATCCGCCCGTGCACGGCCACCGTCGGCCCGCAGTCCAGCGCGTTCGCCCGCAGCCACACCCAGCTCTCGGCGTCGGCGTGCAGATCGAGGACGAGAGTCGTCGTCCCCGCCGCCCGCAGCCGCAGCTCCTCACGGAACCAGTGCCAGGGGAACCCGGTGTACCGCACGGTCGCCGGCGTGGTCCTGGCCAGCGCGAGATGGGGCAGCCGCTGACGCCGGTCGAGCTGGAGCTGTCCGGTGACGAACAGGGTCAACGGCCCCGGCGAGGCCGCCGCGGCCCGCAGCCGGGTGAGGACGGCCTGCGGCTCCAGCGGATCGGCGAGCTCGACGACGTTCGCGGTCTCGGTGCCGGCCAGCACGGCCGGCGGCACCGCCGCGAGCACGGGGAGCACCGAGGCCGCGTCCACCAGGCACCCCTTGCCCGCCGGCGAGGCCGCGAGCAGCAGCACGGTTCCGGGCATGGTCCCTCCCCTGTCGATCACGTACGTCAGCACGGTAACCGCTGAGCCGACGAAGGAGGGCCTCAGCCCGTCAAACGTCCCCATACGGAGCGTCCGTCCAGGGAGCGTTCGTCGGCCCGCCCACCCCGCCGCACCTTCGCCCGTCAAGCCCTCCCCTCCCTCCGCACGGCGAAGATCGTCGTGTCGTCGGCGAGACGTCCCCCGCAGTGCCTCAGCGTGCGGTCGCGGACGAAGGCGACCAGGCGGGCGGGATCGGCGATGCGCGGATCCCGGGCGAGTGCGGCGGTGACGTCCTCGACGAGCGGGTAGAACGCGCCCTCCCGGTCCCGGGCCTCGGTGACCCCGTCGGTGACGAGGAGCAGCGTCTCCCCGGGCGCGAGCGCGGTCCGCAGCACGGGCGGCGGACCGCCGTCGGTGAGCTCGGCGAGACCGAGCGGGAGCCCCTCGGCCAGCGGCAGCAGCCGTACGCCGTCGGGCCCCACCGCGAGCGGCGGCTCGTGCCCGAAGTCGACGACCTCGACGACCCCCGCCTCCCCCTTGCGGAACCCCAGCAGCACGGCGGTGGCGAAACGGTCGCCGTCGTCGCGGCCGAGGGCCACGGTGTGGCCGCGGTGCCGCTGCATCCGGGTCTCCAGCCGGCCGGCGACGGTCGCGAGTTCCGGTTCGTGGTCCGCGGCCTCGCGGAAGGTCCCCAGCAGCGCGGCGGCCGCCTCCACCGCGCCGAGTCCCTTGCCCTGCACGTCGCCGAGGAGGACGCGGGCGCCGTTCGGGCCGGGCTGGATGTCGTAGAAGTCGCCGCCCATACGGGCGTCGGCGTCCGCGGCGAGATACTCCTCGGCGTGGTCGAGGCCGCCCCAGCCGGGCGGCAGCGGCCGCAGCACCGTGCGGCGGGTGGTCGCGGCGATGTGCTGCATGTGCAGCATGCGCTGCTCGCCGCGTACCCGGACCGCGGCGGCGAGGACGGAGAGGATGCCGCCGGCGAGGACGAGGACGAAGTCGGCCGGCCCCGCCCGGTACTGGACCGGCCAGGCGTCGTCCGCGACGACGTAGGTGAACAGCGCGAGCACCGCGAACAGCGCCGTCGTCCACACCCCGCACAGCGCGGCGGCGATCGCGGCGACGAACACGCACCACGAGACGATCCGGAACTCGCCGCTGGTGTTGTAGTCGACGAAGGCGATGACGACGAGGGTCAGCAGCGGCACGAGCCAGGTCACGCTGCGGCCCCGGATCCGCAGCAGCCGATGGCGCTCGACGTGCCGGCGCCGGGCCCGCGGGGAGCGGTAGGGCAGCCCCTGACGCCCACGGTCGCTCACGGATTCAGCGAAACACGCACCGCGCCCTGCCGCATCCGGGCAGCCGACTTGCCACCGCACCCCACCCAGGTGTGCCCTGGAAGGCGGGGGCGAGGAGAGAGAGGAGTGCTCTCATGGCTCATGCGGTATCCGCGTCGGGCGTGCCCCGCACGCCCATCGGGCCCGGCGCCGGCGGCGGCGCCCCGCCCGACGTCTTCGACTCGCGCACCCATCTGATCGCCAAGTGGGCGGTGCCCGTCGCCCTCGGGCTGGTCTACGGGTACTGGGCCGCCGCCAACCAGCGCAGCGGCGGGCCGATCACCGGCTGGAACGTCCTGTTCGGCTTCGTGACCGCCCTCGTGTTCGTCGCGCTGTACGCCGGTGTGCGCGCCCTCGCCCGGCACCGGCGGCGCGAGGTGCACGCCCTGCTGTGGGCGGCGTTCGCCGGCTGCGCGATGGGCTTCCTGGTCAACCAGTCCGGCACGAGCGTCCTCTACTCCGTGGGCATCTCCCTCGCGACCGCGGCCGGCTTCTTCGCGGTGCTCTTCTACCGCTACTACACGCACGAGGACGCGGAGGGACACCAGATGAGCTGAGCCCCACGTCGGCCGGCGCGGACACGGCGGCGGTGCTCGGGCGCCGACGACGCACGCGGGCCGCGGCGGTGCTCAGGAGCCGACGACGCACGCGGGCCCCGGCGGTGTTCGCCGGGGCCCACGCGTTTCCCTCATCCCTCCACTCACCGGGCGGACGGGATCGCTCCCACCGCCCGACGAGGCTCTCGGACTCCCCCCAGAACCATGAGACACCCGTTCGGGTGAACGCTCCACCGGAGGCCGCCCCGCGCGAAGCGCCCCCCGGCCTGCGGGCCGCCACCCGAGCGGCCGCGCCCCGCTCGCGCCCGCCGCACCCGCGCCCTTGCCTGGAGACACACCGGTACCCCGGCACTCCGGAGAAGGGGGTGGAACCGTGGCCACGACCGTCACCGGCACCACGACGCGCGGTGTCACCACCGCCGCCGCCTCCCGACGCCTTCGGAACGCCGTATCGGCCGCCCTGATCGCACTGTCCTGCCTCCTGCTGCCCTGCGGCGCGCTGGCCGCCTGGGCCGCGTACGGCCTCACCGACACCGGCCGCTACGTCGCCGCCATGGCCCCGCTCGCCTCCGATCCGGCCGTCCGGGACGTGGTCGCCGAGACGGTCGGCGACGGCATCCTGCGCGAGGCCGCCCTCGGCCGCCATCCCCTGCACGCCGAGGTGAAGCCCTTCGTCCACGACGCGGTGCGCTCCTTCACCCACACCCGCGCCTTCCACACCGCGTGGGACGCCGGCAACGAGGCCGCGCACCGGGCCGTCATGACGGCGCTGCACGACGACCGCGCCGACGACGTCAGCGTCGACCTGGCCCCCGTGGTCGACGGCATAAAACGCCAACTGGCTGCCGACCACGCCCCGTTCGCCGACCGCATCCCCGTCACGCACACCCGGGTCGCACTGCTCCCGGCCCATGACCTGGTCACGCTCAGGAAGGGCTACCACGTGCTCGACGTCGCCGCCTTCTGGCTGCCGCTGACGGCGGTCCTCCTCGCCGCCGGCGGCATCGCCCTGGCCGCCTGCCGCCGCCGCGCACTCACGGCGACCGCCCTGGGCACGGCCCTCGGCGGCGCCCTCCTCGGCCTCGCGGTGTCCCTCGGCCGCCGCCTCACCCTCGCCGACCTCCCCGACCAGACCCACCGCCCCGCGGCCGCCGCCGTCTACGACGCCCTCACCACCACCCTGCGCACCGCGTCCTGGCTGCTCGTGGCGCTGGGCCTGACCACCGCGGCGGCCACCTGGCTGACCCACCGAGCACGCCTCGCCCGCCGACGTCCCGCGGGGGCCCCGGCGCACTCGGCGCGCCCGGGGAAGCGGCCGCGGACCGAGGTGTAGCCGTGAGGAGGGGGCGGGCTCGGAGCCGTGGAACCGTGCCCGCCCGGGCGGTCAGACGCCGACGTCCTCCCCGTCGCCCCGCCAGACGGCCACCACCGCCGGCCGCACGATCTTCCCGGCCCCGTCGGGCCAGACGCTCTTCGGGTTCTCCACGGACGCCCCGTCCAGCTCCCCCGGGTGTTGGACGGCCACGACCACCCGCCGCTCCTGGATGATCGGCCCGCACGTCTCCGCCCCGTTCGGCACCGTGAGGAACTGCTTCAGCTCACCCCGCCGCGGGCCCCGGGTGGCCACGCCGAACAGCCCGTCGTGCGACCCGAGCTGCGAGCCGTCCGTGGAGATCCACAGGTTGCCGTACGGATCGAAGGCCACGTTGTCGGGGCAGGAGATCGGGCTGACGGCGTCCTTGGGGAACCCGGCGAAGTAGGTGGCCGGATCGTCCGGATCACCGGCGACGAGGAACAGCGACCAGGCGAACCGGGTGGACTCCGCCCGGTTCCCGCGCTCGGTCAGCTCCAGCACGTGCCCGTGCTTGTTGGCGTTGCGCGGATTGGCCTCGTCCGCCTTGGCGTTGGCCCCGACGCCGCGGTTACTGTTGTTCGTCAGCGCGACGTACACCTTCCCGGTCACCGGGTTCGGCTCGATGTCCTCGGGCCGGTCCATCTTCGTCGCGCCGACCTTGTCACCGGCGAGCCGCGTGAAGACGAAGACCTCCTCCGCCGTCATCCCCTCCACGTGCGAGACGGCGCCCCGCGCGCTCGCGGTGGCCAGCGGGATCCACTCCCCGCTGCCGTCGAACTCCCCGTCGCCCGGCAGCTTCCCGGTGCCGTCGATCTCGATCGCGGGCGAGTCCCCGGTGAGCTTCGCGACGTACAGCGTCCCCTCGTCGAGCAGCGACAGGTTGTGCTCGCGCGCGGCACGCGAGCCGCCCTTGCGCATCCGCTTGCTGCCGACGAACTTGTAGAAGTAGTCGAACCGTTCGTCGTCCCCGGAGTACACGACCGGCCGCCCGTCGTCGGTGAGCCGGACCGTCGCCGCCTCGTGCTTGAAGCGGCCGAGCGCGGTGTGCTTGCGGGGCGTGGAGTCCGGGTCGTACGGGTCGAACTCGACGACGTAGCCGAACCGGTGCACCTCGTTCGGCTCCTGGGCGACGTCGAACCGCTTGTCGAACCGTTCCCACTTGCGCTCACTGGCCCCGGTGCCGATGCCGTACCGCTTGTCGGTGGCGCGGCCGCTGTTGGCGAAGTACTGGTTGAAGTTCTCCTCGCCGTGGAGCGTGGTGCCCCAGGGCGTGGTGCCGCCGGAGCAGTTGTTGAGCGTGCCGAGGACCTTGCGGCCCGTCGGGTCGGCGGAGGTCCGCAGCAGCGGGGACCCGGCGGCGGGGCCGGTGATCCGGAACTCGGTGGTCGCGGTGACGCGCCGGTTGAGCGGATGCCGCGGCACGGCGGTCAGCCGCCCGGTGCGCCGGTCCTCCTCCACGACGACGGCGGAGAGGCCGTGCGCGGCCCAGGCGATCTCGGCCTGCTCCCGGGTCGGGTTCGCGGCGTCGTAACCGCGGAACATCAGGATCTCGTCGGTGTACTCGTGGTTGGCGACGAGCAGTTGCCGTCCGCACTCACCGGGCAGCGGCAGCAGGGAGAGGAAGTCGCAGTTGTACCCGAACTGCCCGGCCTGGGCCTTCGCCGTCTGCTTCTCCGGGTCGAAGGCGGGAGCGCCGCGCAGAATGGGCTCGCCCCAGCGGATGACGACGTTCTGCCGGTACCCGTCGGGGACGACGACGGCGTCGACGGTGTTGGGCGCGACGGCGGAGTAGCGCAACCCCCGGGCGGCCTTCCCCGTCGCACCCCCCTTCCCGTACGTCCCCTGGGCCGCGGCCTCCCGCGTCGCGGCGGCGGCCGGCCGGGCCCCGGTGACGCCGGCCGCACCGGCGGCGCCCGCGACGGTGACGACGGCGGCGGCACGCATCATCGACCGGCGGCTCAGGGCTCCCGCGATGACATCGCCGACGTACTCGTTGGCACTGGTGTTGGGCACCTCCTGGAAGCAGGCGTCACCACACCGGAACCGGCAGGTCATGGCGGAACGTCCGCCGGGATGTGAATGGGACGGCGTTCCGATCAGCGGCAGCGGTTTGCGCACTCTGTTCTCCCCTTGCGTGCCCGTGGTGTGAGCGTGACGCTAGGGGCGTCTTTGTGCGGGGGCGCTGACGCTGAGTGAACGACGGGTGAATCCCCGGCATCCGCACGGGTGTTGAGCCGGAGCGAAGACGGCATTGACACGCCCGCCCCCCGCCCGCTCACCCCTACCCAAGATCACCACCGGGGGCCGCTAACCTTACGTGTCCGTCCTGGCCAGGGATTGACGGGCTTCAACTCAGCGAAGGGTTGCGCACATGGGCATTCTCTCTCTCCTGCGGAACGCGTTCGGCCGGTCACGCAAGGAGCGCACCGCCGAGGCAGAGACTGCGGAACGGATTCCCACCCAGGAAACCCCGTCAGCCCCCACACCTGCCGCCGCCCCCGAGCAGCCCCCGGCCCGCATCCCGGACCCCCGCCCGGAACCCGGCGACGACCACGACCTGGTCACGGCAGCCTTCGACAACGTAACGGTCCCGAAGCAGCCCGACCCCTCCCCGACAACGAAGCCCCCGGCCCCCGAGGCCGAGGCCGTCGCCGAGCCGCCGGCACCCGAGCGGGAGCCTGCCGCCGACCTCGAGCCGACAGCGCCCGAACCCAAGTCGACCGTGGCCGAGCCGGAGCCGACGGCGGCGGAGCCGGAGTCGGCTGCGCTGGAGCGGGAGGCTGTCGCCGACCCCGAGCCGACAGCGGCCGAGCCCGAGTCGACTGCACCCGAGCAGGAGGCTGTCACCGACCCCGAGCCGACCGTGGCCGAGCCCGAGTCGACTGCACCCGAGCAGGAGGCTGTCACCGACCCCGAGCCGACCGTGGCCGAGCCCGAGTCGACTGCACCCGAGCAGGAGGCTGTCACCGACCCCGAGCCGACCGTGGCCGAGCCGGAGCCGACGGCACCCGAGCCCGAGCCTGAGCTGTCGGTGGAGGCCCCGGCTACGGAGCCGAAGGCGGAGCCCGCCCCAGAAGAGCCCCCGGCAACCCCCGAGGCCGAGGCAGCGCCCTCGACCGATGAGCCCACGCCGGCAGCCGAAGCCGAGGCGACGGCGACCCGCGAGGCTGAAGAGGTGACGGAAGAGGCCGAGACCGCCACCGAGGCCCAGCCGGAGCCGGTCGCGGAGGCAACCCCGGAGTCCGAGCCGACCGAGCCCGCAGCTCAGCAGCCCGAGCCTGCGGCGGAGCCGGCGACTCAGCAGCCCGACGCCACGGCCGAACCGGCGGAGCCCACCGCGCAGAGCGGGCCCGCGGACGCCGACGGCGAGGACGCCCCGCAGGGGCCACCCGCAGCCGACGACGAAACCCGCACGGGCGATGCGGGTGGGAACACCCCGGCCGAAGGCGAAGCCGAGGCCGCAACCACGCCGGAGGCCACCACCGCACCCGAGGCCGAAACCGCGCCCGAGGCCGAGCCCGCCCCCACGGCCAAGCCGGCGGAGCCGACCGCGCAGAGCGGGCCCGCGGACGCCGACGGCGAGGACGCCCCACAGGGGCCACCCGCAGCCGACGACGAAACCCGCACGGGCGATGCGGGTGGGAACACCCCGGCCGAAGGCGAAGCCGAGGCCGCAACCGGGACCGAGGCCAGCCACAAAGCCGACGCCGAGGACAGCCCCGAACCCGATGCCGGCGACAAGACCGGCGCCAAGGCCAGCCCCGCAACCCCACCCCACCTCACCACCGCCCACACCGCAGCCGCCTCCACCCTCGAGAAACTCAACCTCTCCGAGGCCCGGGCGGACATCTACCTCGTCCTCGACCGCTCCGCGTCCATGCGCCCGTACTACAAGGACGGCTCGGTCAAGGCCCTGGCCAACCAGACCCTCGCCCTCGCCGCCCACCTCGCCGAGGGCAAGAACGTCCACGTCGTCTTCTTCTCCACCGAGCTCGACGGCACCGCCGACCTCACCCTCACCGACCCCGAGGACAAGGTCGACGACCTGCACGCAGGGCTGGGCCGCATGGGCCGTACCAGCTACCACGCCGCCGTCGAGGCCGTCGTGGAACACCACGTGGCGCGTCACAAGAAGGCCCCGAAGACCCCCGCCCTCGTCGTCTTCCAGACCGACGGCGCCCCCGACGCGAAGACCCCCGCCACCCAGTCCCTCACGGACGCCGCGAAGAACCACCCCTCCCTCTTCTTCTCGTTCGTCGCCTTCGGCGAGCACGACAACAAGGCCTTCGACTATCTGCGCAAACTGAAGACCGGCAACACGTCGTTCTTCCACGCGGGCCCGACCCCCTTGGAGCTCACGGACGCCGAGCTCTACGAAGGCGTACTGGCCACCTGGCGCCCGTAGCCCCGACGGCGCCCACCCCGCCACCCGGTCACCCGTGACACCGACCCCCGTGCCGCCCCCTTCTCACCCCGTAAAACGAGAAGCGGGCGGCACACCCCTGTCGGCTACGATTTCAAGGTTCCGTACATAGCAACCTGGGAGCAGCCCGAGATGGCTCGACACCTCATCACCAGCGCCCTTCCCTACATCAACGGGATCAAGCACCTGGGCAACATGGTGGGGTCCATGCTCCCGGCGGACGTGTACTCCCGGTACCTCCGCCAGCGCGGCCACGACGTCCTCTACATCTGCGCGACCGACGAGCACGGCACCCCCGCCGAGCTCGCCGCGAAGGAGCAGGGCCTGCCGGTCGAGGAGTTCTGCGCCCAGGCGCACGACGCCCAGAAGGCCGTCTACGACGGTTTCGCACTCGCGTTCGACTACTTCGGCCGGAGCTCCTCCCCGCAGAACGTCGAGATCACCCAGCACTTCGCCCGCCGCCTCCAGGAGAACGGCTTCATCGAGGAGCGGGCGATCCGCCAGGTGTACAGCCCGGCCGACGGCCGTTTCCTCCCGGACCGCTACGTCGAGGGCACCTGCCCCCACTGCGGCTACGACAAGGCCCGCGGCGACCAGTGCGAGAACTGCACCCGGGTGCTCGACCCCACCGACCTGATCGACCCGCGCTCGGCGATCAGCGGCTCCACGGACCTGGAGGTCCGCGAGACCAAGCACCTGTTCCTGCTGCAGTCCAAGCTCCAGCACGAGGTCGAGGAGTGGGTCGCCCGCCACGAGGACGACTGGCCGCAGCTGGCCTCCTCCATCGCCCGCAAGTGGCTGAACGAGGGCCTGCACGACCGCGCGATCACCCGTGACCTGGACTGGGGCGTCCCGGTCCCGGCCGACACCTGGCCGGAGCTCGCGGCCGAGGGCAAGGTCTTCTACGTCTGGTTCGACGCCCCGATCGAGTACATCGGCGCGACGAAGGAGTGGGCGGACCAGGCCCCCGACGGCGAGCTGCGGGACTGGAAGTCCTGGTGGTACGAGGCGGACACCGGCGAGAACCCGGTCCGCTACACCGAGTTCATGGCGAAGGACAACGTCCCCTTCCACACGGTGATGTTCCCCGCCACCGAGCTGGGCGTGCGCGAGCCGTGGAAGAAGGTCGACTACGTCAAGGCCTTCAACTGGCTGACGTACTACGGCGGGAAGTTCTCCACCTCCCAGAAGCGCGGCGTCTTCACCGACCAGGCCCTGGAGATCCTCCCCGCCGACTACTGGCGCTACTTCCTGATCGCCAACGCCCCGGAGTCGGACGACTCCTCCTTCACCTGGGAGCACTTCACGGCCACGGTCAACAAGGACCTGGCCGACACCCTCGGCAACTTCGTCAACCGCGTGCTGTCCTTCTCCAGGAAGCGCTTCGGCGACGACGTCCCGGCGGGCAGCGAGCCCGGCGAGGCCGAGACGAGGCTCGGCGGGCAGATCGCCGAACTCCTCGCCGAGTACGAGTCGCAGATGGAGGCGCTGCAGTTCCGCAAGGCCGCCGCCGCCCTGCGCGCGCTGTGGTCCGCGGGCAACTCCTACCTGGAGGAGAAGGCCCCCTGGCTGGAGATCAAGACCGACAAGGACGGCGCGGCCCTCACCCTGCGCACGGCGATGAACCTGATCCACCTCTACGCGGTGGTCTCCGAGCCCTTCATCCCGGCGACGTCGGCGGCCATGCGCCAGGCCTTCTCCCTCCCGGACGACACGGCGACCTGGGTCACCGCGGACGAGGCCCGCACTCTCGCCTCCGTCCCCGCCGGCACGCCCTTCACGGTCCCGCCGGTGCTGTTCGCGAAGCTCACGGACGAAGACCTGGCGACGTACAAGGAGCGCTTCGGCGGCGAGCCGGAGGCGTGAGCACCACGAGGTGAGGGGCCCGGAGCGCGACCGTCTCCCGGGCCCCTCACCCGTCCCCGGCCAAGACGCCCGCGCGCTGCCTGCCACGACGCCCGCCCGCTCCCGGCGACGACTGCCGCACCCACGGCGCCATGTTCTCGCCAAGCCGTATGGTTTCCGCCATGGCAGTCCCCGACGTCATCCCGATCGGCTACGTGCCGAAGCACCGCACCGAGTCCATCGGCCGGTACGCGGACGGTCAGTTCCTCGCGTCGATCACGTACGCCTTCCCCGAGGGCTTCCGCCTCGACGACGGCTGGGAACAGCACAAACGCCTGTACACCGTGCTCCACACCTTCGACGCCGACGGCCACTACCGCGACTCGGACATCTGGTGCGCCGGCACCTGGGCCGACCATCTGCGCAACCCGCACGGCGAGGACTCGATCGTCACCCAGGCCCGGGTCCGCCTGGCACACCTCCTGCGCGGACTGCCCCGCCGCTCCTACACGGACATCGCGATCCGCCCCTTCCACATCACCTTCGACGACGTCCTCTTCGGCCTGGTGATCCGCGAGGAGGACGACGAGTCCTGGACCGAGCTCTACCCGGACCGCCTCGCCTTCGGCGAACCGTGGGACGGCACGTACGACACCTGATGCGGTGGCACCGCGTTCCGCGGTGCTGCTCGGGCAGATCGGTCCGACCTGGTTATCACCGCCCATTCCCCACCTAGACTTTTACGACCGTTGGGGAAAGGGATGCCCGTGCAAGCTGGGGGGACGAGCGAGATGGTCGTGCAGTCGGCGAATCCGGACACGGCGAGCGCGTCGGTCCCCGCCCCCGGTCAACGTGTGACCGTACGCAACCGCCCCTGGGTGGTCACCGACGTCCTCCGGTCGACTGCCGCCAGCGACGATCCCGCCCGCGCGGCGGAAGCCGCCACCAGCCACCTCATCACGCTGTCCTCGCTGGAGAGCGACGGCCGGGACGAGGAACTGCGGGTGGTGTGGGAGCTGGAGCAGGCGACGGACGTCCACGACCAGTACGAGCTGCCCTCCCCCCACGACGGCTTCGACGAACCCGGACGTCTGGACGCCTTCCTGGACGCCGTGCGATGGGGTGCCATCGCCTCCGCCGACAAGACTGCTCTCCAGGCTCCGTTCCGCTCGGGCGTCGAGATCCAGGACTACCAGCTGGACCCCGTGGTCCGCGCCCTGTCCATGCCCCGCACGAACCTGCTGATCGCGGACGACGTCGGCCTCGGCAAGACGGTCGAGGCCGGGCTGGTGATGCAGGAGCTGATGCTGCGCCACCGCGCCCGCTCCATGCTCATCGTGTGCCCCGCCGGTCTCACGCTCCAGTGGCGGGACGAGATGCGCGACAAGTTCGGGCTGGACTTCCGGATCGTCAACACACGGATGCTGCGTGACCTGCGCCGATCGGCCGGACTGTACGCCAACCCGTGGACGCACCACCCGCGCTTGATCGTCTCGATCGACTGGCTGAAGCGCGAGCGCCCGCTGCGGATGCTGCGTGAGCTGCTGCCGCCGGTTCCGGAGTACCCGAGGGCCTTCGACCTGCTGGTGGTGGACGAGGTGCATACGTGCGCGCCGTCCGGCACCGGGAAGTACGCGGTGGACTCGCAGCGGACGAGGGCCGTGAAGCTTCTCGCCCCGCACTGCGAACACCGCCTCTTCCTCTCCGCCACCCCGCACAACGGTTACCTGGAGTCCTTCACCGCGCTCCTGGAACTGCTCGACGACCACCGTTTCGCCCGTGGCGTCAAGCCGTCCGAGGAGCAGTTGCGCCGGGTGATGGTGCGCCGCATGAAGTCGGACCTGCCTCCGCTGTGGAACGGCAGGTCACGGTTCCCGCGGCGAGTTCCGCACGCCTTGGAGGTCGAGTACAGCGACGCCATGCGGGAGGCGTACGCCAGGCTGACGGAGTACGCGCGCTCGCGCCGCGGCGGGCAGGGTGGCGGGAAGGCGGGCGCTACGGCCGCTGACTTCGTGACGACGTTGCTGAAGAAGCGTTTCCTGTCGTCGCCGAAGGCGTTCGCGGAGACGATCAGCACCCATCTCAAGACCATGACGACCCGGCAGACCGGCCCCCAGGAGGAGCCGGCGCCGAGCGTGCGCGTGCTGCGCCCGCTCATCGACGGAATCGAGGTGGCCGAGGAGGAGGACGAGCAGGAGCAGGCCGAGGCGGCGACGCGTGCCTTCACCGCCGCCCGCCAGGCGATGCGCCCGCTCTCCGACCGGGAGCACACGCTGCTCAAGGAACTGGACGTCTGGGCCGTGGACGCCGGCAAGCGGCCGGACGCCAAGTTCGCCCTCTTCAAGGAGTGGCTGGACGGGATCGTCTGCCCCGACGGCCCGCTGGGAGACTGGGAGCCGGAGCGGGTCATCGTCTTCACCGAGTACCGCGACACCCAGCGCTGGCTGTACGGGCAGCTGATCGCCGCCGGGTACCCGGCGGAGCGGATCGCCCAGCTGTACGGCGGCCAGCACCAGGAGGACCGCGAGCGGGTCAAACAGGTCTTCCAGGAGAGCTCCGATCTGTCCCCTGTCCGCATCCTGCTCGGCACCGACGCGGCCAGCGAGGGCATCAACCTCCAGGCGCACTGCCACCGGGTGCTGCACTGGGAGATCCCCTGGAACCCCAACCGCCTTGAGCAGCGCAACGGCCGTGTGGACCGGCACGGGCAGAAGGCGGACCAGGTGGACGTGTTCCACTTCGTGCCGCGGGGCTGGCAGGGCTTCGACCCGGCGCACGACCACCAGACGGACTCCGGCTACGAGGACGGCGCTCTGGAGGACGAGCTGCACTTCCTCGCCGTCGCCGCCCGCAAGACCGAGCGCATCCGCGAGGACCTCGGCAGCGCGGGCGAGGTGATCGCGGCGCAGGTCGAGCAGAAGATGCTGGGCCGGCGTTCGAGCTGGACGACCGCGGACGCCGAGATCACCAAGCGATCCGGGAAAGCCGTCCTGAAGGTCGAGCGCGACCTGGCCCGCGACCTGGAGCGCCTGGTCGACGCCCTCACGGACAGCCGCCATCAGCTGCACCTGCACCCGGAGACCGTCGAGCGGGTCGTCCGTACGGGCCTGCTGCTGGCCCACCGCAAGGACCTCAGCGAGGTCCCCGACCCCGGCCCGGACAAGGCCGCCCGCTGTTTCCGGCTGCCGGAACTGCCCGGCGCCTGGGCACGCGCCCGCAACGACGGTCTGCGGCACCCGCTCACCGGCAAGGAACGCCTGGTCGTCTTCGACGAGGTGGAGGCCCGCGACCGTACGGACGTGGTCCACATGCACCTGGGCCACCGTCTGGTGCAGATGTGCCTGCGGCTGCTGCGCGCCGAGCTGTGGTCGAGCGGCGCGGGGTCCCACCTGTCCCGGGTGACGGCCCGGGTGGTTCCGGACGGTGCGCTGCGGCAGCCGGCCGTGGTTGCGCACGGCCGCGTGGTCATCACCGGCAGCGGCGGGACGCGCCTGCACGAGGAGGTGATCACGGCGGGCGGCCTGATCGAGGCCGGCAAGTTCTCCGCGGCGAAGATGGAGGACGTCGACGGCTGGCTGGCCGAGGCGACGGACGAGCTGCCCGCCGACGGCGTACGGGCCGAGCTGACCGAGCTCTGGCCCCAGCTGGAGGACCGCCTGGCGCGCGCCCTGAACACCCGCGCGAAGCGCCGCTTCCGCTCCCTCGAGACGCTGCTCGCCGAGCGCTGCGAGGAGGAGGTCGAGGGCATGCGTGCGATCCTGGAGGACCTCGGCCGCTCGATCCGGGCCCGGCTGGACGACACAGGGCACTGGCAGCAGGAGTCGCTCTTCGACGTCGACGACGAGCGCCGCCAGCTGCGCGCGGACCGTGAGGCGCTGTTGGAGCGGCTGCGGCGACTGCCGGAGGTGACCGAGACGGAGACGGCCGCGCTGCGCCGCCGCTGGGCCGATCCGTCTCCACGCTGGTTCCCGGTCGCCGTGACCTTCCTCGTCCCCCGTTCCCTCTCCGCAACCGCCCGCCAGGAGAACCGCTGATGCCGAACGCCGCCCCCACCGCCAGGAAGTTTCCGCCGAAGGGCTCGGTCCCCACTCCTGCCGAGCAGCACGAGGACTGGCTGCGGCTGCTGCGCCCCGACGGCCCGTTCGTGTCGTTGCCGGTGCTCGTCGGTGCGTTCCCCCAGGGCCTCGACACGATCCCGCCGGAGACATGGGCGAAGCTGCGGCAGGCGTGGGCGGAGGTCCAGGAGGACCCGGCGCTGCTGCGGCCCGCGTGGGAGAAGTTCGTCCTGACCGAACTGATCGGCTGGCGGGCTCCCGGCCTGCGTGAGGGCGCGGCGATTCCCGAGCTGCTGCACGCGGGTGCGAACACGCCGGACGCGGTCCTCATGGGACCCGGCCGGTCCGGCGGCCTGGCCCCGCGCGCCCTGTTCTTCCGTACGGAGGACTGGGAGGGCCCGCTCCACCGCCCGCGCGGCGAGCAGCCCGGCCTCGCGGACCGGGCGGCGGACCTGTGCCGGGCCCGCGACGTGCCGCTCGCACTGCTCACGAACGGCCGCGAGTGGGCCCTCGTCCACGCCCGCCCCAAGGAGGCGACGACCCTCGCCGTCTTCGACGCGGACCTGTGGACCGAGGAGCCGATCCTCGCCCGCGCCATCACGAGCCTGCTCACCGCGGGCCGGGTGATCCGCCCGCCGCTGGACGCCGAGGGCAAGCCGACCGACTCGACCGCGGGCCTCTTCGCGCGGACCGCCGCCGCCCAGTCCGAGGTCACCGACACGCTCGGCCGCCAGGTGCGCGAGGCGGTGTCACTGCTGGTGGCGGAGCTGTCCCGGCTGGACCGGGAGTCGGGGGGCGAGCTGCTGCGGGGTGTACCCGCCAAGCAGGTCTACGAGGGCGCGCTCACGGTCATGATGCGCCTGGTCTTCCTCCTCTACGCCGAGGAACAGCGTCTGCTGCCCTCCGGCGACGAGCTGTACGACGCCTCGTACGCCGTCGGCCCGCTGCACGACGAGCTGGCGACGGCCCAGAGCCTGCACGGCGACGAACTGGGCGACCGGGTCGAGGCGACCTGGCCGCGCCTGCTCGCCGTGTTCGCTGCGATCCACGGCGGCAGCACGCACGACCGCCTGTGGATCCCGCCCTACGGCGGCTCGCTCTTCGACCCGTCCCGCTTCCCCTGGCTGGTCCCGGCCAAGGTGACCGACCGCGTGGTGTACGAGATCCTCGACGCCCTCCTCACCCTGCGCGCCCGCAAGGGCTTCAAGGGCAAGGAGCGCCTGTCGTACAAGGGCCTGGACGTCGAGCAGATCGGCCACGTCTACGAGGGTCTGCTGGAGTACGGCTGCCACTGGGCGGAGGAGCCGTACGTCGGGGTCTCCTTCGGGCGGGACAAGAAGTACGAGGCGGTGCTGCCGCTGGCGCGTCTGGAGGAGTGGGCGGCGGCCGGGACGCTGGCGGAGCAGGTGGCCGAGGCAGCGGGCACGAAGCCCGCCACGGTGACGGCGGCCCAGGCCAAGTCGTCCGGCGCGGTGACGGTCGAGCTGGAGACGGCGTGCGGCAGTGACACAGCCCTGGTCGAGCGGGCGGCCGCTTTCTCCGGCCTGTACGGCATCGACCTGCGCGGCGAGCCGAAGGTGTGGCCGGCGGGCTCGGTGATCGTCGTCCGCTCCGGCAACCGGCGCGACACCGGCACCCACTACACGCCGAAGGCGTTGGCCGAGGAGGTCGTGGAGCACACGCTGGCCCCGCTGTGCTTCTCGCCGGGCCCGGCGGAGGGCGCGGAGCCGGGGGTCTGGCGGCCGAAGAAGGCCGAGGAACTGCTGAAGCTGCGGGTTCTGGACCCGGCGATGGGATCGGGCGCGTTCCTGGTCTCGGCGTGCCGGTACCTGTCGGACCGGGTGGTGGAGGCGTGGCTCCGGGAGGACGAACTCCCGCCGGAGATCGCGCGGGACGTGGACCGGGACGACCACGAGCAACTGCACCAGATCGCACGGCGGTTGGTGGCGGACCGGTGCCTGTACGGCGTAGACCGCGACCCGATGGCCGTGGAGCTGGCGAAGCTGTCGCTGTGGTTGGTGACGCTGGCGAAGGGGCGGCCGTTCTCGTTCCTGGACCATGCGTTGCGGTGTGGGGACTCGTTGGTCGGGGTCATCGACGTACGGCAGGTCAGGCAGTTCCATTTGGACTGGCAGGACCGGCAGTTGAGTCCGGAGGTGGCGCGGGCGCTGGAGGTGACGGAGTCGTTGCTGTGGCGCGCTGCCGACCTACGAAGGCAGATCGAATCAACTCCCGTGAGTGACATTCGAGTCGTCAGGGACAAAGCAAAGCTGCTCGCGGAAGCCGAGTCTTTGAGTGAGCGACTACGTTTGGCTGCTGACGCCGTGGTGGGGGCTGCACTGGCGGCGGAAGGCATCTCAGACGAGGAAGCCACCGAGATCTCTGGTGTGGAGAGCGTTCCTGGCGCCCGAGGCAGGGCAGCTCATTCAGAAGCCAAGGAAGACGCGAAGTCCAAGGCGTACCGCAACCGTTTGGATGGTGTGGCCGGTCTGATCGTGACGGCGCTGGAAGACGGACCAGGAGCCGAGGAGGCGGCCGTTCGTGCCCGAGAGATCGTGAACAGGTGGCTGAAGGGGCCTCGGGCTGAGGCGGTTCGGCCGTTGCATTGGCCGTTGGAGTTTCCTGAGGTTATGGGGGTGGGGGGCTCCACTGGGTTTGATGTGGTGGTGGGGAATCCGCCGTTTGTGGGCGGACTCAAGATCACGGGAGCTCTGGGCCAAGACTACCGAGAGTACCTGGTCAATCGACTGGCGGGCGGCACTCGTGGACATGCGGACTTGTGCGCCTACTTTTTGCTTCGGAATTTGGGGATCGCACCGGGGCAGCGCACAGGAATCATCGCGACGAACACGATCGCTCAGGGCTACACCAGAGAAGTAGGACTTGAGCAGGCCACGGCGAAGGGATGGACCGTAAGCCGAGCAATTAAGTCTCAACCCTGGCCCGGAACGGCCAACCTTGAAGTTGCTCTCGTGTGGCTCGCGCAGAACCTGGGACCGACAGAGGAAGTGTTTCTGGACGGCCAGCAGGTGGATGGGATCACTCCTCTACTAACAGCTCGTTCACAGGCATCAGGCAAGCACCATCAGTTGGCGGAAAACGAAAACCGGGCTTTCATCGGGTCGTACGTTCTGGGCTCAGGGTTCCTCCTCGAACCCGAACAGGCCTGGGCACTCATCGAGAAAGACCCCAGGAACAAAGACGTCTTGTCACCCTATTTTAACGGCGATGATCTGAACCAGCGAACAGGTGCACCAGCACGCCGCTGGGTTATCAACTTCCGCGACTGGACTCAAGAAAAGGCCTCCCAATACGAAGATGCCTTCGCGATCGTGGAGCGAGAGGTAAAACCAGTACGCGCAAAGAACAAGAGGGCAGCTCGCCGCGACCGCTGGTGGCAGTTCGCTGAACGTGCTCCGCAGCTCTACGAGTCGATTGATCACCTAGATCAGGTGATCGTCATCGGCCAGACCAGCAGCACCCAACTCCCCGCGCTCCTGCCGCGCAAGTCCGTCTTCGATCAGAAATTGGTGGTCTTCCCCACAGACAGCTACGCAGAACTGGCCTTTCGCAGCAGCGAGTTCCAATTTTGGTGGACCGAAAAGTACGGCCCAACTCGAACAGCAGATCTCGTTTACACACCCACTACCTGCTGTGCTCCCCTACCTCTGCCTGGGCTCAACGATCAACTTCGCGATCTCGGCAAGGAGCTGGAAGCCGCCCAAAAGTGTACGGGCCTTGCCTTGACGCCGTTGTCGCAGGGGGTCCACTCCCCCAAGGAGTCAGCAACCGAGATCGTCATACTGAGGGAGATCCACCGCCGGATTGATCACACCGTGCTGGCGGGCTACGGCTGGGACATCGATCTCGATTACGGCTTCCACGAAACGCGGCGAGGAACCCGCTACACAATGTCGCCAGACGCCCAGACCAAGATCCTGGACCGCCTCCTTGAGTTGAACCATGCCCGCTATAAGGATGAGGTGAAAAAGGGCCTGCACACCCCGGAGGCCAAGCGGCGACGTGCTGCCGCTCGTAAGGCCAAGGCGAAGGCTCGGGCCGCCGCGCGCACCCCCAAGACCGCCCCGGAGAACTTTGACGACGGCGCGCTCTTCCCTGAGCCGGACGCCCTGTTCTGAGCCGTACGACGGCGCCCCGAGCCTGGTGAAAACCAGGCGCGGGACGCGTGCAGTTGAGGCGTCAGCTCCCCGAGGCGTACGCCACGAAGTCCGCCCAAGCCCCCGGCGCCAGCGCAAGACGGGGGCTGGCATCGCGGTACTTGGAGTCGCGGACGTGGATGGTCGCGGGGGTAGGGGCGACCTCCACACAGGAGTCGCCGTCGGGGCCGCTGCTGTAGCTGCTCTTGAACCACACCAGGTCGGAGGCGTCACCGGCTGTGGACTTGCGGATCATGTTTCTCCCAGCAGTCGTTCGATGAGGGCCAGCGACTCCCTCGGAGGAAGAGCCTGGGCCCGGATGGTGCCATACCGCAGCTCAAGGATGCGTAGCTCCCGCAGGTCCGAGACGGGGCGGCCATTGAAGGCGCCATCGGATCGCCCGACAGCCGTGCCGTCCTCGAACTTCAGCAACTCGATCCTGCCGCTCATGCCGGGGTGCGGCGCGCTGTTCAGCGGCATCACCTGAAGCGTGACGTTGGGCAGCCTCCCCACCTCCAGCAGACGTTCGAACTGCTGTCGCCGCACCATTGTGCCTCCAACATTGCGGTACAGCGTCGCCTCTTCGAGGACGAAAGCGAGGGCAGGAGCAGGCGTCCGCTCGTAGATGGACTGCCGAGCCACACGCGCCGCGACCAGTCGCTCCAGGTCCTCCGGTGAGTAGGCAGGCTTCCACGATTCCAGCAGGGCCCGCGCGTGCTCGGGCGTTTGCAGCAGTCCGTGGATGTTGCTGCACTCGTACACCCCGATCTCGACTGCCTTCGCCTCTATCTTCGCCAGATCCCGCACCTTCTTCGGGTACCGGACCTTCTTCACGTCCTCCCACGTCGCTGAGATCAGCCCACCCGCACCCAACACCTCGTCGGACTTGTCCAGATACTCCTGCCTGGGAATCCGCTTCCCGCCCTCGATCTTGTAAACAAGGTCCTCGCCGTACCCGACGGCCTTGGCGAACTCGGGAACCCGCATCCCCACGGCTTCCCGCCGAAGCCGCAACTGCCGCCCCACAGTGGCGATGACGGCCACGCCCCAGTCGTCGTCCGGATCCACCTCCCAACCCGGCTCATCCGCCTCACTCGTGAGCCGTCCAACCTCCGCGTCCACCGACATCCCGCACCCCTCCGTCGTACGACCGTGCCGCAACGCCCTTACCCGTACGCACCCTCTGGACAGCCTGGACACCTCTGGACAAGCCTGGACAGTCACTCTACGTACCGGCGCCATCACTCATCACGGTAGACACATTCGGCCACGCTGAGTGACGTGATTCAGAAACTCGCCGATCTCACAGCCCACCCCACCCAACCCGACCGCCCCATCCGCAACTTCAGCGTCCTTCTGTCCCCCACCCCCCGCGGCGCCCGCCTCGCCCGCCTGCTCGCTACGGAACAACTCCGCACATGGGGCCTCCCATTGGACCCGGCGGCACTCATCGTGGCCGAACTGGCGAACAACGCGGCCACCCACGGCCGCGTCCCAGGCCGAAGCTTCCAGCTCCTGCTCTACGTGGTCGGCGAAACCCTCCGTATCGAAGTCACCGACACGCGCGGTGACCAACTACCGCACCCCCAACCCCAACCCTCAACCCCCGACAGCGAAGCCGGCCGCGGCCTGGCCCTCGTAACCGCCCTCGCCGACCGCTGGGGAGTGGCCCCAGGCCTGCCCCCACGCAAGACGGTCTGGGCCGAACTCCAACTCACCGCCCCAACCCACGAGTCACCGAAGCCTGACGCCCCACACCCCGGTCCGACCTGCGCTCCCTATGAACTACCCACTGGGGAGAAAGCACCTCACCAAGCCCCACCCCTCCCTCCCGCCGGGCAAACTCACTCCCGCGAGTGAATATGCCCAACTCGGCTGGATTCGGGACCGGTTGCCTGCCTTACGCTCACCGCAGCAATACACAAACCCCAGACATGCGACGGCCCCCGCCGGGACTAGCGATCCCTGCGAGGGCCTGACCACCGAGGAAGAGGCAACTTCCCGATGGACTCCCAAAACCCTAGCGCGCCCCCGCCTGCCCAGTCCCGTACCTCGGGCAAAAACCACCCCCACGCGCGCCCCGAATCCGGCGTGGTCCACGACAACGCCCGCCACACCGAGAACTTCACGGTGATCGGCAACCACCTCGCCCAGCACGAGCACCTGTCCCTGCTCGCCATCGGGCTCGGTTGCTACATCCAGTCCGTGCGACCGGGCACCGCCGTCGACATCAAGACCCTAGCCAACCGCTTCCCCGAGGGACCCACCCGCATCGCCGCCGCCCTGCGCGAACTCGAAACCCACGGCTACCTGCGCCGCACCCGCGAACGCACCCCCACCGGCCGGATCGTCACCCGCACCGTCTCCTGCAACAGGCCCGGACACCGGACCACCGGGGCCGACGCCTCCGCCAGGCCCGCCCGACGCCCAGCCCCGGACAAGCCACCTCCGCGCAAGCGCCTCCCCGCCGTACCTCAGCCCGCGTGCACCGCCCCCGGCCTCCTCCAGGCGGCCGTCGACGTCCTCGCCGGCCTCCGCCGCCGCGACCCCCGCCTTCTCCTCTCCGCCACCGACGCCGAACACCTCGCCCCCGGTGTCGCCGCATGGCTGGAACGCGACCTCACTCCGACAGCCGTGAGCCGTGCCCTGTCCGAGAACCTGCCCCTGGAACCCCTGATCCGCCCGGCCGCCTTCCTGGCCCACCGCCTGACCGCACAGCTACCGCCCCTGCCCCCGTACCGACCACCGGCCCCACCGCTCCCGGAACCGAGGCACCCCTTCCAGACCTGCGACGGCTGCGACCGCCCCTTCCGCGCCCCAGCCCCGGGCCGCTGCCGCGACTGCCGGTCCGATGGCCCGTGGGGCGCATAGCATGAAGGCGACGATCCTTGCCCCTGGGCCCAGACGAGGAGCGAGCGCCATGACCATCGCCTCGGAGAACGCGCAGCAGGGCGCCTCCCACCGGTACCGGGCCATGCGCGACTTCGTTCGGTCCACGGACGACACGGTGCCCGGCAAGTTCGAAGTCACCCGGGAAGGGATCGTTCACGACATGATGGCGCCCGTCGGTCCGCACGAGCTGACCACCGCGCACCTCCGGAAGCGCCTCGAAAAGGTGATGCCGGAAGAGCTGGTGGCCCACACCGGCGAGCCCGATGTCGAGGACGAGGCCGAGGGCATCATGCGCCGACCCGACCTGATGGTGATCGCCTGGACGGACATGGACGTGCCGGGCTCCTTCGACCCTCGCGCCCTGATCGCCGCCATCGAGGTCGTCTCCCGCTCCAACCCGGACAACGACTGGGTGAGCAAGATGCGCGACTACCCCCTCATCGGCGTCCCTGTCTACGCGATCTTCGATCCGCGCACGGGCGAGGGCGCCGTACTGTCCGACATCCATCCCACCCCCGACGGCCCCCGCTACGCGGCCCGCAAGGACTTCGTCTACGGCGAGGACGTCCCCATCGGCGACTGGACGATCTCCACCCAGGGCCTGCCGCGCTACGGGAGCAACGCTGACGGCCCCAAGTGATGCATGGAGCATGGGGCACCTTCATATGAAGCACCTGGCGCTTCGGGAGTACGCCGAGCGCCGTTGGCGTACCGAGGCCCGGCTGCGCCATCTGGAGCGGGCCCAGCAGTGGGACGAGGCTGGGTTCCGGGCTCGGCACGCGGCGGGAAAAGGAGTTCGCAGCGGTGGGATGACCGACAACGGTTCGGCAGGACCCGCTACTCCGGCCGCACCGCGAACACCGTGACCCCGCGCATCCGCACGCCCGTACCCCGTGGCTCCAGGTCCCCGGTCACCTCCACCTCCCATCCGTGACGCCAGGCTTCGGTGGCGTTGTCGATGTCGTCCGCCCGCAGCTCCACCCGGACCCTTCTCTGGCGCAGGGCGTCCTCGTGAAGGAAGGAGCCGTAGATCGTCGCCTCGCGCGGGTTCACGTCCCGGTGCAGCTTCGTCACCACCCCGTGCAGGACCGCCCCTTCCTCCCGACCCAGCCGCTCCCGCAGATCCTTCGCCACCGCCTCCAACGCCTCCGCGTGACGAGGGCAGAAGGCGACGGGAGGAGAGGGCTGCTCGACCGGCATCTCGGACGACCAGGCGTAGGACAGCGAGAAGTCCCGGCGCTCCTCACCCGCGATCCTGACCAGTGCCTCACAGAGGTTCGCCGACAGGCCGGCACCCGACATGTGCTCGACGCGGGGCACCGAGTCGTCGGCGAGTGTCTCCTCCGCTGCCGCGTGTGCGCAGGCCACACCCGCGTACAGCATCCGGGAGACCCTGCGGGCGAAGGGCTCGGACGATTCGGGGTGGAGCGGACTGCGCCTGGCCGGCTCCGTCCTGTCGAAGAGGGACCCCTGTCCGCTCCGGTCGTATCCGCCGTACGGCCCCTCGGGCAGCGGAGTGTGGGCGGCGACGACGTAACTGCCGACACGGGTCTGGTCCAGCCGAATCGTCGCCACGTGATCCTTCACCACTTGCGGCTTCTGTGCTGGCTGTACCGCCTGCGGGCCGAGCGCCGAGGACGCCGCCGCCGTGTGCAGGTCCTTCAGACCGGTCAACGCCGAGACGAGGTCCAGGAGAGGAGCCGTGCCGGAAGGGCCCGGCGGTACGAGACGCAGGAACTGCCAGTCCACCGGCGGCAACCGCATCTCCCGCAGGATGTCGCCCGGGGGCCGCGCCTCGACCACCGACAGGGTCTCCAGGATGTCGGCGACCCGCCCCGCGTAGTCACGGCGACGCTGCACCGGCACCAGGAGTTCGTACGGCGGGCCCGGCTCGTCGTGCGGCCGCCACTCCCACAGCTCGGCGCCGGACAGGTCGCGTTCCGCGTTCCACCCCTTGCCGCTCAGATAACGCCGGACGACCTCGGGGGCAAGGGCCGCCGCCGCCTCGAAGTCGGCGTCCGTGATCGTGGTCATGACGCTCCCACCAGCTCCCGGTAGTCCTCGGCGAACAGCTCGTGCAAGGAGTCGACGGTCAGCAGATTGGCACGCGGGATGTGAACCGTGCGAGTCCCCGTGCTCGACCGGTTGTCGAGCGCGAGCGGTTCCTGGTCGTGCAGGCAGAACCAATAGGCGGCGTGGCTCAGGAGCAGGTGTTCCTCGGTCGCATGCGACCACGTGAAGGGGTCCGCCGGTGCCAGGACGAGGAACAGGAAGCGAGGCATCTCGTAGTCCGGGCCGGCCAGCTGGTTGTAGTTCTTCACCTTGAGCGGGTAGCGGATGTGGTCGTGGTGGAGTTCAGGGGACGACGTGCACTTGACCTGTGCCTCGATGGCCGGATATCTGCGGGTTCCCCTCCTGCCGGCGTATCCCAGCTGCCAGTCCACGCCGACCCGGTCGCGCTCCTTGCGGGTCACGTCGAGGTTGGCCGCCGTGGCCAGCATGCGGATGAACTCCTCGCCGAACGCGCCCCGGTGGCCGTTGTCCCCGAAATCCTTGGACTCCTTCGCCCACTCCGGCGTGTGCTGGGGTCCGGTCAGCGGAATGCCGTAGTACCGCTTCGACACGGACATCGCAGGGTGTGAACCGCTCGGCGACTGCTGCGGGATGCCGCCGGTCGTGCTGTCTGTCATAAGCCCCCGCTCGCCCTTCGAACCCCCGCGCGACACCGCGCCTCCGGCCCCCGTGCGCGTGTCGTACCCCTCGGGCAACGCACCGTAACGAAGGTCACACACTCAGCCAAAGACCTTGATCGGAATCAGGCCGAAAGCAGTTCGTCGGACGGCGTGGAACGGCCGGGGGTTGATGTGCGTGATCGGGTTGCGCACGGAAGTCCGTGCCGGTTGTCGGTGCGCACGCCTACTCTGGCCCCGTGACCCAGCAGCCTCTCGTCAGCCCAGGTTCCGAGCCGGACCCCGCCGCCGGCGGGTCGGTGCTGTCCGCGCCCACTCCGCAGCAACTGCGCGACAAGCTCGCGGAGCTGGTGGTGCGTGATCTGCTGGGGCCGACCGGGAACGAGCCGGAGGAACTGGCGGGCAACCCTCTGGACCACTACATCATCGGGCGACTGGCTCCCGGTGGTGTGCGGGACGAGGACGGTGCCACCCTGCGGACCGTCGGCAAGGTGGTCGAGCCGGAGACGCTCGAAGAGCCGGGCATGGCGCCCGAGCAGGAGCCGGAGGCCGGGGACCCCGAGCCCTCCGCGCCCGCCATGCCGAGCCTCCACCCGTCGACGCTGGGACTGACCCTGAGGGTGGAGCGCCAGGTCCAGGAGCTGACGGTCGACTGCGCCTGGGCGCGGTACGAGCGCGGGGACTCGGAGATCGAGGGAAACCCGAAGCGGGTGTGGCACCGGGTGCCCTGCTCGGGCGCGGTCACCGTGAAGCTGGTGGAGGGGAAGCTGGCGCCCCAGGCGGTGCATGTCCGGGACTTCCCGCACATCGTGGTGCGCGGGCGGGCCCGCCTGCACGAGGGGTCCTGGCTGGTGTCCCTGTTCCTCGTCAACGGGCAGGAGAACAAACCGGGTTCCACCCACTGGATGTTCCAGGCCTCGATGAGCGTGGCGGGCGCCCCGGACACCGCACCCTTCCTGCCGCGCCGTTCCGCCGAGCAGCAGCCCGGCAGCAGCCAGGACGAGCGGCGCTCGCTCGCCATGACGTACCGCTTCCACCCCGAGTTCGCCGTCGGCCACGGCACAGGTGTGCACGCCGAGACCGATCCGGCCAACGCCAGGCGTGCCGTGCGCCTCTCCACCACGGCCACTCCCTCGTACGAGGTGCCGCACACGGACGTGCCGGACCCGCGCCGCGACCCGCGTGACGAGGACCTGCCGGAGCTCAGGGACCTCGTGCTGGACATGAGCGAGTTGAGCCGGCTGGAGATCCCTCCGCTACGCGCCGCGCTGCTTCCCCTGGTGGAGGGCTACCGCTCCTGGATCGAGCGGCAGAGGCAGTCGGTCGACGATCCCGCCGCCGGACTCGACGCCTACCGCGCCGAAGCAATGGAGAACATGCGTCTCGCCGGTGAGGCGGCCGAACGCATCCAGGCCGGCATCGACCTGCTGCGGGACGACCCCGACGCCCTCCACGCCTTCCGGTTCGCCAACCGTGCCATGTGGCACCAGCGGGTGCACACCATGGCCGCAGGGGACCGGCGCCGCTCGCCCACCACGTCGCTCGAGGAAGCGGTCCAGGTACGCGACCTGCCGGAGAACCGCAGCTGGCGTCCGTTCCAGCTGGCGTTCCTGCTGCTCAACCTTCCTTCCCTCGCCGATCCCGCTCACCACGAGCGCACCGACGGCCGCGGCGCGCTGGCCGACCTCCTGTGGTTCCCCACCGGTGGTGGCAAGACCGAGGCGTATCTGGGCCTGACCGCGTTCACGCTCGCCATCCGGCGCCGCAAACCCCACCTCGGCGGCCTCGACGCAGAGCACGGTGTCGCCGTGATCATGCGGTACACATTGCGTCTGCTCACCATCCAGCAGTTCCAGCGTGCCGCAGCGCTGATCTGCGCCTGCGAGGCCATCCGGCGCGAGGAGCCGGACCGCTGGGGCCGCAATCCGTTCCGTATCGGCCTGTGGGTGGGTGGCAGGGTCACCCCCAACACGACCGACCAGGCATCCGACTGGGTCAAGGAGCGCAAGAAAGACAAGGGGTACAGCGGCTTCGGCCGTATGGGGTCCCCGCACCAGCTCACTAGCTGTCCCTGGTGCGGCGCGAAGATGGAGGCGGGTCGCGACATCACCGTCGAGCCCACCCTGCGCCGGACGTTCATCACCTGCCCCGATGCCTACGAATGCCCCTTCGGCGCCGCCGCCTTCGGTCTGCCCGCCGAGGAGCAGGGGCTGCCGATCCTCGTGGTGGACGAGGAGATCTACCGCCACCCGCCCAGCCTCGTCATCGCCACCGTCGACAAGTTCGCCCAGCTGCCGTGGAAGGGCGAGACCCAGGCGCTGTTCGGCCAGGTGTCCCGCCGTTGCACACGGCACGGGTACGTCACGCCGTCCGCCGTCGACGCGGAATGGGAGTCCGCCGGCCATCCGACGAGCAACGGTCATCCGGCCGCTTCCACCGTGGACGCGGTGCGGGTGCGCCCACCGGACCTGATCGTCCAGGACGAGCTGCACCTCATCTCCGGCCCGCTCGGCTCTCTCACCGGCCTGTACGAGACCGCCGTGGACCGGCTCTCCACCTGGAATCCCGAGCCTGAGCGGGCTGTGCGGCCGAAGGTCATCGCCTCCACGGCGACCGTCCGCCGTGCCGACCGCCAGATACACGACCTCTTCGCCCGCAGGACGGCGGTCTTCCCACCGTCGGGACTGAACGCCGACGACACCTTCTTCGCACGGCGCCGGGACCCCGAGGAGACGCCCGGCCGTCGGTATGTGGGCATCTGCGCCCAGGGCGTCCGCACCAAGTCGGTGGCGATCAGGGTGTTCGTTGCCCAGCTCGCCGCCGCCCAGCACCTCTACGAGACCTACGGGGCGAGCGAGCTGACCGACCCGTACATGACGCTCGTCGGCTACTTCAACAGCCTGCGGGACCTCGGCGGCATGCGGCGGCTCGTGGAGGACGACGTGTCGGCGAGGCTGCTGCGGGCGGACCGCCGGGGACTCGCCGCTCGGCGGATCGGCGAACCGGCCGAGCTCACCAGCCGAATGGCCTCCGACGCCATCCCCGACATCCTGGAGAAGCTCGACATCAGCTTCGGCCGCCGGCCCAAGGGCTCGCCCCGCCCCATCGACGTCCTGCTCGCCACCAACATGATCGCTGTCGGTGTGGACGTGTCCCGGCTCGGCGTCATGGTCGTCAACAACCAGCCGAAGTCGACCGCCGAATACATCCAGGCCACCAGCCGCGTCGGCCGCCGGGCTCCCGGTCTCGTCTTCACCGTCCTCAACTGGGCTCGACCGCGCGACCTTTCGCACTACGAGACCTTCGAGTCGTTCCACGCCACCATCTACCAGCACGTCGAGGCGCTGTCCGTCACGCCGTTCGCCGACCGCGCCGTCGACCGGGGCCTGACCGGTGTCCTGGCCTCCCTGGTGCGCAATCTCAAGCCCGACTACAACCCCAACCGCGGGGCCCAGTGGGTGGACCGCCGCGGCGAGGTCGTCAGTCACGCCGTGCGCTCCCTGGAGCTTCGCGCCAGAGATGTCCTGGACGACCGGCACGTCGTCGACGAGGTCCGTACCCGGCTCGACGCCCGCCTCGACTACTGGGAACAGAAGCGCAGGGCACCCGGAGCAGTACTCGGCTACCGCGCGGCACGGCGCCAGGGCGACGTCGCTCCTCTGCTGCTGGAGCCGGACAGCGGTCCCTGGCGGCTGATGACCTGCCCGACGTCGTTGCGTGAGGTCGAACCGCCGATCAGGCTGATCTTCACCGGTACGACGGGAATAGAAGCCGACGAAGAGCCGCCCTACATCCCGCGTCAGCAGGCCGACGACCGCGCCCCGGACGCTGACGAAGATCCCTGGGAGACGACATGAGCAGCCCCGCCGCCGAAGCACTCCGCGTGGGCGAGCTGCGTCCCAGCCAGCTCCTGCACACGTACGGCATCGGCGCCGTCACCGACCTGCCCAACCTGTCCACCATGGTCCTGGGCCTCGACGAGTGGGACCAGGTTCGTGCCCGCCCCCTGACCGAGGACCGCCTCCTGGCGGCCGTACGCCGCCGCCTCGGCGGACAGGTCACCGCCCTGCGCACCCCGCCGCACCTGCCGGAGAACCCGGCGGACCCGTACGGCGACTGGACCAGGACGGGCGTACCCGTCGGCCTGTTCCCGCGATGGCTGCGCTGCTCACGCGAGCGGTGCAACCAGCTGGCGCCCGCGTCGAGCGGCCTCTTCCAGCTCGTACGGAACCTCTACCGCCCCGAGAAGACCAAGTACGTCCACACCAACTGCGGCGGCCCCGGCAAGGGCCAGCCGACCGCGCTGCCCGCGCGCTTCCTCGTCGCCTGCCCCGCCGGGCACATGGACGACTTCCCCTGGGTCTACTTCGTCCACGGCGCCGGCGCTCCGTGCGCGAGCCCCACGCTGAGCCTGACCGAGTCGGGCACCACGGGTGAGGCCGCCAATGTCTTCGTGCGCTGCACGTGCGGGGCGGTCCGCTCCATGGCGGATGCCATCGGCCAGGCCGGGGAGCGGAATCTGCCGGCCTGCCGAGGCCACCACCCGCACCTCAGCACGTTCGTCCCGGGCGGGTGCCCGGAACACGCGCGCGCCATGGTGCTCGGTGCCACCAACAGCTGGTTCGCCTCCCAGCTGAGGGTGTTCAGCATCCCCCGTGCCCAGGAACCGCTCACTCAGGCGGTCAAGGAGCACTGGAGCCTTCTGTCCCCGCTGGCCGCCGTCCCGGCCGACGCGGCGAAGATGCTGCTGCCCACGCAGGCGTGCTGGCCCGAGCTGGAACAGTACGGGGCGGACGCCGTGTGGGCGGCCGTCACCAAGGAGGCGCAGGCGGTCGTCGGCCACCAGGACGACGAGGACGAGGAAGTCGACCTCATCACCCCCGAGTGGCGGGCCTTCACTCACCCCCGCGACCACGCCCTGCCCGACTTCACCACCGTGCGCGAGCGGCATGTGCCCGACGGCACGGCCGACTGGCTTGACAGTGTCGTGCTGGTCCACCGGCTGCGCGAGGTGTCGGCGCTCACCGGCTTCACCCGGATCGAGGCCCCCGAATGGCTGCCGGACGAGGAGGCGCGAACCCTTCCCGGAGCCCCGCTCAGCCGCAATGACCCCACGTGGGTTCCCTGCGCGGAACTGCGTGGCGAGGGAGTGTTTCTCGCTCTCAAGGAGCAACCGCTCGCTGAATGGGAACGGCGGGAAGCGGTACTCGCCCGCGAGCAGGCCCTGAAGTCCGCACACCGGGACTGGTGCACGGCCCGCGGGGTGGAACCCCGCTGGCCCGGAATCAGGTACGTCCTCCTGCACACCCTGGCCCATGTGCTCATCCGACAGTTCGCCCTGGAGTGCGGCTACGGCGCTTCGGGCATAGCGGAACGCATCTACGCCCGCTCCGGCCCCGACTCCATGTCCGGGATCCTTCTCTACACCGCCGCCCCCGACAGCGAGGGAACCCTGGGCGGACTGGTCTCGCTCGGCCGCGGTGACCGGCTCGGGCCTGCCATCGCCCAGGCCCTCGAAGAGGCCGGGCTGTGCAGCTCGGACCCGATGTGCGCCGAGCACGACCCGCGTATCCACGCCCGGCTGCACGGGGCGGCTTGCCATGCCTGCCTGTTCGCGGCGGAGACCTCCTGCGAGCGGGGCAACCACTACCTGGACCGGGCGCTGCTGGTGGAGACGCTGGCGGACGACAAGTGCGCGTTCAGGCCATGAGCAGGCCGGGGGGCCAACGCCCGAGCGAACCGGGTACGCCGTCCCTTCCCACATCAGGCGTGCCTGCCGCCCGCAACAGTGTCGGCTCGCCCCGTCTTCCTCGGCTCCTGGCGGGGCTCTGCGATCGCCTGCCGGAGGACCGTATCGCCGTCGTGGAGCAAGTCCTCCATATGGTCGCCGGTCCTGATGACCCCGTGCTCAGCCGTTTCATCGTCGCCCAGTCCGCCGCCGGCCTGGCGCAGCAGCTCTCGGAGATCACCCGCGTCTGGAGCGCCGAGGTGCCGGACATGAGCGGTGCGGGCCTCGCGCTCGCCCTGGCCACCGCCCGGTCGTTCCCCCGGCCCCGCCCCGCCCAGGTCGCGGTGAGCGGACCGATGAGCGCGTCTCTACCGACACGACTGACGAGTGGTGTCGCCGTGGAGGTCATCCGCTCGGCGCGCAGCTCACTTCTGATCGCGAGTTTCGCCGCGCACGGCGCACGGAACGTCGTAGCGGAGATAGGGCGAGCGGTCGGCCGAGGGGTTCGCGTGGACCTCCTCCTCGAGGAGTCCACACAGGCGTCGGCGGCGTTTGTCGCACTTCCCGGCCAAGTACATGTCTGGCATCGCGTCGGTTCCTCGGGTGTCCTGCACGCGAAGCTGATCGCCGCCGACCGGCACACAGCGCTGCTGGGCAGCGCCAACCTCACTGACCGGGCCTTGTCCGACAACATCGAGCTCGGTGTCGTCCTCCGTGACCCGCAGTCGGTGGAACCGCTCGTCGACCACTTCCGCTGGCTCTTGGCGCCGGAGAACGAGGTCATGCGGCTCGCGTGAGCTCATGTCGCGCGCGCAACCCGCGGCCGTTCCCCGGCGTCCCCCACTGCGACATCGACCACACGATCGACGACACAGGGGGACCTGGATGGCGCTGTTCGGCAACGCGCACACCATCGACACGGCGACGGCCCAGCAGGAGTACGCGCGGCTGCTGGGCCAGGGGGAGCGGGTGAATGCCGCCTATCTGCTGATCCGGGACACGATCCTCCTCACCGACCGGCGGCTGCTGCTGGTCGACAAGCAGGGGATCACCGGGAAGAAGGTGGAGTACCACTCCATCCCGTACCGCAGCATCACCCACTTCGCGGTCGAGACCGCCGGCACGCTCGACCTCGACGCCGAGCTGAAGATTTGGGTGTCGGGCACGCCGATGCCGATCCGGAAGTCGTTCACCAAGGACGTGGACATCTACGAGGTGCAGGCGATCCTCACCCAGTTCGTGGCCAAGTAGGCCACCGCTGGTGGACGCGAGGGCCGGGGGCTCGTGGTCACCCGGCCCTCGCGCGTCTCGTGTGCTACCTGAGCACGCCCGCGCCCGTCGTCGTCAGCGACGTCGGCAGGTTCTTCGCCGAGGTCTCCAGTCCGGCCGTCAGGGTCGGGGTCCAGTTGACCGTCGTCTTCAGGTCCTTGGAGGACGCGGCGTTGTAGGCGGCGACGAGGTCGGTCGCCGTGCCGTTGACGAGGTTGCCGGAGTCCTTGACCGCGCCGGTGCCGTCGCCGCTGAGCAGCTTGGCGACCTTCACGCTCGACGGGACCTTCCAGTAGTTGTTCTCCGCGACGACCTGGGCCTTGGCGCGTGAGTTGATGCTGTACTGCACCGCGTAGCCGTTGAGGGGCGTCACGTCGTACAGGTTGTTGTAGATGTGCACCTGGCCGACCCGGGCGAGCGGGGCGCGCTGGACGATGCCCTTCCACACGTTGTGGTGGAGGGAGACGCGCAGCTTGCCGGCGGGCTCGCTGTCGCTGCTGCCGATCAGCATGGTCTTGTCATGGCTGGTGAACTGGTTGCGGGAGACGGTCACCAGGTCGGAGCTCTTGGTGATGTCGAGTGCCCCGTCGTGGATCTGGTACTCGCGGCCGAAGTACTTCGGGTTCGCGGTGTCGAAGCGCGGGGCGTCGGTGAACGTGTTGTGGTCCGCCCACACATGGGTCGCGCCGCGCAGGGTGACGGCGTCGTAGTTGCTGTTCCAGTTGCCGTCGTCGCCGTCGGTCGGGTCCCACTGGGGGAAGCAGTCCTCGGTCGCGGCGAAGGTGAGGTTGCGGACGATGACGTTGTCGACGCCCTGGATCTGGAGCATGGCCCCGGTGAGACCGGCGCCGGTGCCGGGCACGCCCACGATCGTGGTGTTGGCGGGCACCTTGAGGACGACGTTCTTGGCCTGCTTGTTCTGCGCTGCGACGCGGGCCGTCTCCTGGGCGCCGGAGGGCAGCTTGGAGCGGCCGTAAGTGGCGGGGTCGAAGGCCTTCAGGTAGGCGGGGAGCGAGTAGCCGGTGCCGGACGCGTAGTCGGCGCAGGTCAGCTTCTTGCCCGAGTCGTCGGTGTTGGCGTCGATCGTGCCCTTGACCTTGATGATCCGAGGCGTGGTGTCGGACGCCGAACCGAGCGCCTTCACCAGCTCGGCGCGGGTGGACACGGTGAAGGTGTGCGCGGCGTCGGCAGTGCTGCCACCGGTCGTCCCCGTCCCCGAGGACGCCCAGCCGTCCTTGGCGGCGAGCGTCTGGTGGTACAGGTCCACGGTCCCGGCGCCGGCGTTCGCCACGAGCACCCCGGCCCCGGCCGCGGCGGCCACGAGGGCGGCGGACACGGCGAGAACACGACGCTTGCGAGGAGACCGTCGGTGGGAGGGAGCTGCCACGGGTGAATCCTTACGAGAGGAAGCGATTACGCCCTCTCAGTGGCCACCACGGTTACAGAAGTTGCCGCCCCATCAGATTCTTTTCTTCCCCCTGCCCCTCACCACGTCACTCCAGGCCCCCTACCTGCGAAGAGTCGGCAAAGCACTGCTAAGGTCCGCTCACTTGTGCGAGAGCGGGGGCTCTCGCGGGGAGGGAAACAGCACGTGGGCAGAAACGCCCGGAGATCCGGCGGTCCTGTCGCCGCGCTCTCCGCACTGACCGTCGCGATCACGACCGTCCTCGTAGGAACCGGCGGCGGCGACGCGGCCGCCCACCCGGCCGCCGGCACCGCGACGACAACCCCGTCGGCGACCGCCAGGACCGCCGCGGCCACCACCGAGATCACACTCGCCGACCCGGTCTCCGACACACCGCGCACCGAGCGGCCGCTCGTCGCCGGCCGCACCGGCTATCTGCACCGGCAGAGCGGGGTCGCCGGACTGCAGTGGACGGACTACGCCTCCGGCGCCACCGTCGTCGTGGAGACGGCCGACGGCGTCCACGCGCCGACCGCGCCCTGCGCCACCGTGACCTCCAGGTGCCGACCCGCCTGGTACGGCTCGGGTGCCGATCTGGTGGCCCTGCCGGCGGAGTCGTCCGGCACGTCCGTCACCCTGTGGAACCCGGTGACACGGGGGACGTCCACCGTCACCTCCACCCAGCCCTACCGCGCGCTCGCTGGGGAAACGGTCGTCACCGCCCGGACACTCGTCGACTTCCCCGACGGCAAACGGCGTGAGCGCGCCTTCACCGGCGACCGGATCACCGTCGGGGAGGAGGCGGTCGCCGCCGCCGACGCCCGGGGCGTGCTGGTCGCCGACAACAGCTCCCTCTACTACCTCGACGTCGAGTCGGCGGTCGCCACCCTGGCGTTCACCTCGCTCACGACCGGGTTCCCGGTGTTGAGCGGCGACCGGTTCGGCTGGTACGACGACTCCACCGGAGAGCTCAGGCTGAAGTCCCGCACCGACGCGGCCGCCGACCCTGTGACGTTCACGGTGCCGTATCCGAGACGGCCGGACACCGCGCCGTTCCCGGCTCGGCCGAACAGCGCCCCGGTCCTCACCGGCGACCGTTTGCTGCTGCCGGTCAAGACCTACGCGGGGACGACCCGGCTGACGGCCGTGTCGCTCACCGACGGCTCCCAGCAGGACCTGCTCCCCACGGCTGACGGCTACCTGCTGCCCGTCGGCGGCGACGAAGCCCTGGTCAGCGGAGGCACCGGCGCCGGCGACTGGTGGACGCAGCGGGTGAGCCCCACCGACGACGGCGCCCTGCGGCTGACGAAGCTCTTCCAGGTCCCGGCTCCCGAGTACGCCAAGACCGGCCTCGCCCTCAGCCGCGGCAGCCTGCGCGTCGCGGCGGACAGCCCGTCGACCACCGATCACGCCACCTCCCTGCGGACACTGACGACGGACGGCTCCACGACGCTGACCGCGTCACCGGCCATGGCGGACGCGGAGGTCTACGCCTCCTGCCCGTACCCCGGCACCGAGTGCGCGATGCTCTGGGGCAACGCGGACGACGCGCCGGACGACGTCTACCTCACCAGCCGCACGGGCGGCGACGCGCCGCCGGACCGCGTGAACGCCACCCGGTCCGCGTCGGCGGAGTTCGGCACCTGGGGCGGTCGCATCGTCGACGTCTCCGACGACTACGTGATCTACGAATCAGGTGGTTCCGCTCCCGTCCAGTACGTCACGGAACTCAACCGGACGTTGCGCCTGAAGCGCACGGCTCGCGCCGCCGCCGTGAACGGCCCCACACTCTGGAGCGCCACCGGCGTCACCGGCCAGGTCACCTCCTACCACCTGGACGAGGAGAAGACCCTCGCCACGCTCGCCCTGCCCGGCGCGGGATGCGTCCCGACCGAGCTCCAGGCCGCGGGCCGCTGGCTTTACTGGGCGTGCGGCACGGCCTCGGCCGGCGTGTACGACACCCGGGCCCGCACGGCGGTCCCCGTCACCCCGGGCGACGTGCTGCTGGGAGACGGCTACACCGTCCGCCACGACCACACGACGAACGAACTCGTCCTGACCGAGGCCGCCACCGGCGCCACCCGTGTGCTCGCCTCCCGGGTCCCGGAGACCGGCCTGGCCGCCGACCGCCGGTACCGGTGGACGGTGGACGAGTACACCGGCCTGGTCGCCTGGACCGACCTGCACGAGCAGGTCCACGTCTCCACCACCGGGGTGACCCCGTCCGCGCCGACCGTGTTCAAGTGGAACTGGGACGCCCTCGCGCCCCTCGGCTCCGCCGACTACTGGGTCTCCACCTGGCGGCTGTCCCGTCCGGTCACCTCCTGGACTCTCACCCTCACCTCGGTGCAGAGCGGCCCGGGCACAGTGGCCACCCGCACGCTCACCGGCGGCCCGGCCGCCTCATCGGTCATGGCACGGTGGAACGGCCTCACCGCGAACGGCGTCCGCTTCCCCAACGGCCCCTTCCGGTGGTCCCTGGCCGTGACCGGCCTCAACTCCTCCGCCGCCACCTCGGTGAGCAGTGGAAGCGGCTCCGTCCGACAGGGCCTGCCGGTGCGTCAGGACTACGGCCACACCGACGGCATCGGCGACCTGCACACCCTCAACACCTCCGGCGGCCTGACCCTCCACACCGGCACGGGCACCGGAACGTTCGCCGCGTACGGCTCCAGCACGGGCTGGGCCAAAACGATCACGGCCGTGCCGGTCGGCGACCTGAGCGGCGACCGCTGCAACGACATGCTGATCCGGTTGAGCACCGGCGCCCTGCGCCTCTACAAGCCGAGGTGCGACACGGCCCTCACGCCGTCCACGCCGTACACGACCCTTGGCGCGAGCGGCTGGAACCAGTACGACGTCCTGACCGCCCCCGGTGACGTCACGAAGGACGGCCGCCCCGACCTCATCGCCCGCAACACCGCCACCGGCGCGGTGTACCTCTACAAGGGCACGAGCACCGGCACCCTGGCCGCCCGCGTGCAGCTGTACGCCAACTGGAAGGCGTACAAGAGGATCGTCGGCGTCGGCGACCTCAACGGCGACGGCGTCGGCGACCTTCTGGCTCAGGACAAGGCGAACAACCTCTTCCGCTGGTTCGGCACGGGCAAGGGGACCTTCGGCGGTGCGGTGAAGCTGGCCGCCGGCTGGGGCGGGTCGTACAACGCGGTGGTCGGCGTCGGCGACATCAACCGTGACGGCCGCAACGACATCGTGGCCCGTGACACGGCCGGCAGCCTGTACCGCCACTACGGCGACGGCAAGGGCTCGTTCCTCCCCCGGACGCTGATCGCGAAGGGCTGGGGCGGCTACCGCGCCCTGCTGTGACGGTGGGCCCTGGACAAAGAAGGTGACGAAGGCCGAGCGGAGGGATCCTAGGGGTCCCTCCGCTCTGGTGTGCGGGTGCTGCGGTCAGCTCGTTGTCGGGGAGGTCGAGGCCGACGCTCCCGGCTGCACCGCCGAGTCTGTGCCGTCGTGGGTGGTGTCGGGGTCGACTCCCATGGTGATCGAGCCCCGCACCCCCTTGGCTATGCGCTTCTTGTCGTACGTCAGCTTGAGCAGGCCGCCCGTGACGCCGCTCTGGTCGTAGATGGTGTCCTCGGTGAGGGTGGTCCGCTCGGTGGTGTTGGTCGAGTACGGGGCCACCGTGGCCGAGGCGAGGACGGACTGCTCGTCGAAGAAGAACTGGCCGGTGTGGCAGGCGTGGCCGCCCTCGTAGCCGGCGGCGGTCCACTTGCCGTCCACGTGCACCTTGGTGTGGATGTGCACGCAACGGCCCCGGTACCAGCCGGGGAAGATCGTCCTGAAGGTCACCCGGCCCTGCCGGTCGGTGCGCCAGGTGCCGCGCAGGTACCGCTTGTCGTCGGTCGGCTCCTCGTGTCCGCCGCCCCCGCCGCCGGGGCCGCCGGTCGGCGCTCCGCTCGGGGGCGCTCCGGTGGGGGTGCCCGACGGCGGCGCGCCGGTGGGGGCGCCGCCTCCGCCGCCCCCGGTGGACAGGCTCTCGTAGCCCGAGTACAGGCCCAGGGCGTCGCAGTGCCAGATGTCCACCGCCGCGTCGGGGACGGGCTTGCAGGTCTCGGCGTCGATGACCGTGAGGTCGAGGGTGAGCGGGATGCCCTCCCTGTCCTCGGTGATGTCCCGGCGGAGCTTGTCGGCGTCGATGTAGTAGGGGCCCTCGGTGGTCTCCGAAGTGAGCTTGTAACAGGCCCTCGCCTCGGCCGAGGCTTTCGATTCGGCTCCGGCCCCCTTCGCCTTGCCGGGCTCCCCGGCGAACGCGCCCGCCGCCAGCGCGCCGCCCGCACCGACCGCGACCACCGCCCCGGCGCCGGCGACGACGACCTTGCGGCGCGTCAGATCTCTTTTGTGCTTGGGACCTTGCTTGTCGGCCGTGCTCGGCTTGTCTTCCGTGTGTTCCGTGTTTCCCGTCATGAGCGAGGAAGCTAGAAGGCCGACCTGTCAGGAGCGTGGGGATGGGCTGTGCCGTTGCATGGATCTGTGCCGTTGCGTGGATCTGTGCCGCCTCGGGGAGCCGCGCCCTCTCATGGGTCAGCGGTCGACGGGCGCGGTGGCCGACGCCAGGCCCAGACCCGTGTGTGCCTGGCGCAGATGCTCCAGCCCTTCCCTGGCCGTTCGTGTGACTTCCTCGTACTCCACCGCCGTACGCGCGCTCGCCAGCAGCGCCCGGGCCCGCCGGTGGCATTCCGCCGCGCTGGTCAGCGCCCGCGCCACCCCCTCGTCCGCGCCCTCCCAGGTCCGCGGGTCGGGTGGGGTCATGCCTCCGCCCAGCCGGACGAGCCAGTGGTTCGCCTCCGCCTCGGCGTCCAGGCCGGACGGGCGACGGACCCGGCGGCCGCGTCGCCGGACGACGATCCCGGCGACCGCGCCTGCGATCAGCAGCACCGAGAGCGTGATCGTGAACCCCATGGCTGTGGCTTTCCTCCCTGCCCCGCCGGCCCGCGCCGGCCTCGCCCTCCATGGAACGGCAGGCCGCTGTGGGCGTCCTCCGTGATTCCTGTGCGCCCCCGGTGAGAGGAAGGCGACCTTTGCCCGCCCATGCGAAAGGGACCTGGAACCGATGTCGGTTCCAGGTCCCTTTCCAGGTCAGCGCCTCGCGCTCGCCGACTGCGCCTTACTTCGGCTGCGGCTTGCGCACGCTCAGGTGCAGCTCACGCAGCCGCGCCTCATCCAGCTCCGTCGGCGCGCCCATCATCAGGTCCTGGGCGTTTCCGTTGAGCGGGAAGGCGATCGTCTCGCGGATGTTGGGCTCGTCGGCCAGCAGCATCACGATGCGGTCGACGCCGGGGGCGATGCCACCGTGCGGCGGGGCGCCGAAGCGCAGCGCGCGCAGCATGCCGGCGAACTCGCGCTCCACGGTCTCCTCGTCGTAGCCGGCGATGCCGAACGCCTTGAGCATGATGTCCGGCTCGTGGTTCCGGATCGCGCCGGAGGACAGCTCGACGCCGTTGCAGACGATGTCGTACTGCCAGGCCAGGACGTCCAGCGGGTCCTGGTTCTCCAGGGCGTCCATGCCACCCTGCGGCATGGAGAAGGGGTTGTGCGAGAAGTCGATCCGGCCGGTCTCCTCGTCCTTCTCGAACATCGGGAAGTCGACGATCCAGCAGAAGCGGAAGACGTTCTCCTCGAAGTGGCCGGAGCGCTTCGCGGCCTCGACGCGCACCGCGCCCATGATCTTGGAGACCTCGTCGAACTCGCCGGCGCCGAAGAACACGGCGTGCCCGGCGGCCAGCGACAGGCGCTTGGTCAGCTCGGCGACGTTCTCCTCGGTGAGGAACTTCGCGATCGGGCCGGACAGCGAACCGTCCTCGGCGACCCGCACCCACGCCAGGCCCTTCGCACCCTGCGAGACGGCGTAGTCGCCGAGCTGGTCGAAGAACTTGCGGGGCTGGTCCTGCACCGCGGGCACGGGCAGCGCGCGCACGTGCTTGCCGGCGAAGGCCTTGAACTCCGAGCCCTCGAAGACGTCGGTGATGTCCACCAGCTCCAGCTGGGCGCGCAGGTCCGGCTTGTCGGAGCCGTACTTCAGCATCGCCTCACGGAACGGGATCCGCGGGAAGGGGGAGGTGACCTCGCGGCCGTTGCCGAACTCCGTGAACAGCTCGGTCATCAG
The DNA here is from genome assembly GCF_044740925.1 of Streptomyces sp. NPDC088254. NCBI lineage: Bacteria > Bacillati > Actinomycetota > Actinomycetes > Kitasatosporales > Streptomycetaceae > Streptomyces > Streptomyces sp. NPDC088254. The sequence goes on from NZ_JBIURQ010000002.1 coordinate 408,955, forward strand.
CTTCTCGATCGGCTGGAAGACGTCCTCCTGCTCGACGAAGCTCATCTCGACGTCGAGCTGGTAGAACTCGCCCGGCGAGCGGTCCGCGCGGGCGTCCTCGTCACGGAAGCAGGGCGCGATCTGGAAGTAGCGGTCGAAGCCGGAGATCATCAGCAGCTGCTTGAACTGCTGCGGGGCCTGCGGAAGGGCGTAGAACCGGCCCGGGTGCAGCCGGGAGGGGACCACGAAGTCACGCGCGCCCTCGGGGGAGGTCGCGGTGAGGATCGGGGTCGCCATCTCGTTGAAGCCGAGGGCCACCATCTTGTGGCGGATGGCGGAGATGACCGCCGTGCGCAGCATGATGTTGCGGTGCATGCGCTCGCGGCGCAGGTCCAGGAAGCGGTACTCCAGGCGCCGCTCCTCGTTGACGCCGTCCTCGGCGTTGATGGTGAAGGGGAGCGGCTGGGCGGCGCCGAGCAGCTCCACCTCGCCGACCTCGACCTCGACCTCACCGGTGGGCAGATCGGGGTTGACGTTCTCCGCGCCACGGGAGACGACCTTGCCGTCGACGCGGACGGTCGACTCCTTGGTCAGCCGGTCGAGGGCGTCGTAGGCGGGCGTCCCGGGACGGGCCACCAGCTGCGTGATGCCGTAGTGATCGCGGAGATCGATGAAGAGGATGCCGCCCAGGTCGCGCCGATTGTGCAGCCAGCCACTCAGCCGGACGTCGGTGCCGACGTCAGAGGCGCGGAGCTCGCCGCAGGTGTGGGACCTGTACCGATGCATCGTCGTTCATCCAGTCTTCGCGGTCGGGGGCTGTGTCGCGATCTGTGCCGCGGTCACGTGTTTCACGTGAAACAACCCCCAGCGTACCGGGCGGCCCACGGTCGGCTCCCCTCCATTCCGCGCGGGGTGATCGATCGGTGAACAGTGGCACGCTTCGATCGCCTGTTCTTAAAGTAGGTCAATGCGCACTGGCGAGCCTCTGCCCGCCGTGGGAGAGGTCCTCGCCTCTCTCGCGACCGGCCTGTGGCACTGGAGCACGGCCACCGGGCTGGTCACCGTCGACGCCGAGGCGGCCAGGCTGCTCGGCCTGCCCGCCGAGGAGGCCGTCCTCACGGAGGCCCAGGCCCGGGCCCGGCTGCACCCCGTCGACTGGAACGAGATCACCGGCGTGGTCCAGCTCGCCGTCGCCGAGGGCACCCTCGCCGAGGTGCGCATCCGGATCATGGACGATCAAGGGCGGGTCGTCCGGGTGGCCCGCAGCCGTTCCAAGCCGTCGTTCGACCCGGAGCTGCGGGCCTACGAACTGATCGGCACCCTCCAGGAGGTCACCGAGCCCCGGCCCGGCACCCCCGCCGGACGCACCGCCGTCACCGGCGACTGGCGGCGCTCCCGGGAGGCGTTCCTGCTGGACGCGGGCCGTGCGCTCGCGGAGGCGCGCTCCACGGAGGAGGTGCTGCGGGTCGCGGCGGCGCTGTCGATGCCGGGCTTCTCCCCGGACGGACTGGCGGTCTTCGGCGTCGAGGGCGACCGGCTGACGGTCATAGGGCACCACGGGCAGAAGGAGCGCGAAGAGGACCCGTTCACCCAGATGTCGCTCCAGACCGACTATCCGGCGGCGGAGGTGGTCCGCACCGGCCGGGCCGTGTATCTGTCCTCGCCCGGTCAGTACAAGGAGCGCTATCCGCTGACCTGGCCGCTGGCCTCGCACTTCGGCCGCCAGTCCTGGGCGTTCCTGCCGCTGACGGTGGCCGGCCGCACGATGGGCGCCTGGATGGCGGCGTTCACCCACCCGGTGGCGTTCACTCCCGACGAGCGGTCCGTGCTCACGACCGTGGCCCGGATGCTCGCCCAGGCCCTGACCCGGGCCGGTGCCGCCGAGACCCAGCGCGAACTGACCGACGGGCTGCAGCGCTCCATGCTGCCCACGCTCGGCCCGGAGATCCCGGGCATGACCCTCGCCGCCCGCTACATCCCGACCGGCGGCGGCCTCCAGGTCGGCGGCGACTGGTACGACGTGATCCCGCTGCCGGGAGGCGCCTCCCGCACGGCGTCCGAGGGCGGCCGTTTCGCCCTGGTCATCGGCGACGTCCAGGGTCATGACGTACGCGCCGCCGGCCTGATGGGACAGCTGCGCATAGCGCTGCGGGCCTACGCCTCCGAGGGCCACCGCCCCGACGCCGTCCTCTCCCGCGCCTCCCGCTTCTTCCACGGTCTCATCCACACCGGCGACGCCGACGCCCCCGCCGATCCCCGCTTCGCGACCTGCCTCTATGTGGAGGTCGACCCGGTGACCGGGATCCTGGAGACCGCCCGGGCCGGCCATCTCGACCCGGCGGTCCGGATGACCGACGGCACCGTCCTGGTCCGGGCCACGGCCGGCGGGCTCCCGCTGGGCATCGACCCGGACTCCGACTACCCCACCACCCGGCTCGCCCTGGAGCCCGGCGAGGCGCTGATGCTGTGCACCGACGGTCTGCTGGAGACCGGCGGACACGACCTCGACACCGGCTGGGGCCGGGTCCGCAAGACGCTGGAGGCGCACGAGGGAGACCTGGAGGAGCTGGCCGACGCGCTGGTCCAGGCCGTGCACGGCCCTTCGTCGCACCACACCACCGGCCCGCTGGCCGACCGCCGCGAGGACGACATCGCCGTCGTCCTCCTCTCCCGGCACGCCTCACCCGCACGGCCGTCCGGGCGGCGGACCATGCTGACGGTCGCCCAGGCCGAGCCCGAGCGGGTCGCCGAGGCCAGGCAGCAGCTGCGCGAGCTGCTGCACGACTGGCCCTGCGCCGACCAGGTCGACTCGGCGGTCCTGCTGGTGTCCGAGACGCTGACCAACGTGCTCGTGCACACGGATGCCGACGCGCTGCTCGTCGCCGAGGTCACCGGTCCGCCCGGCGGACGCCGTATCCGCATCGAGGTCACCGACACCAGCGACGACCTGCCCCACAAGCGCAGCCCCGGCGAGCTGGCGTCCTCGGGCCGCGGCCTGATCCTCATCGAACTGCTCGCGAACGCATGGGGGGTGTCCCCGCGCGGCCAGGGGAAGAGCATCTGGTTCGAGCTCTACGAGCCCCCCGCTGACGGGGTTCCCGGCGCTCCGGTCTCCGGGGGAGCGGTGTAGCGCTCCCGCAGTTCGTACATCACCCCGAACGCGGCGGCCGTCAGCGGTACGGCGAGCAGCATGCCGAGGATCCCGGCGACGGAGGCGCCCGCGGTGATCGTCAGCATCACCACCGCCGGGTGCATCTGCACGGTCCGGCTCTGGATCAGCGGCTGGAGCACATGCCCCTCCAGCACCTGCACGGCGAGCACCACCCCGAGCGCCCACAGCGCGATGACGAACCCCCGGTCGGCGAGCGCCACCAGCACGGCGACCCCGCCGGAGAGGAAGGCGCCCAGATAGGGGATGTAGGCGCCGACGAAGACCAGCGCGCCCAGCCCCGCCGCGCCGGGCACGCCCAGGACGAGCAGTCCGACGCTGATGCAGACGGCGTCGATGAAGGCGATCAAGGTCGTCCCCCGCATGAACCCCTCGACGGCGCGGAAGGCCCGCCGCGCCATCGCCTCCACCGTGTCCGCGGTCCCGCGCGGGGCGACGGCCCGCAGCCCGTCGACGGCGCGGTCGGAGTCGCGCAGGAAGAAGAAGACGAGCAGGAGCGCCAGCACCGCCATGGCGATGCTCTCGCCCACCACGCTCACCCCGCTGATCACCCCGGAGGCCGCGGTCCCGCCGAACTTGCGGAGCAGTTCCCGGGCGTTGGAGGCGACGTCGTCGAGCGAGGTGCCTGCCGCCCCGAAGTGCCGGGTCAGCCCCCGTGCCGCCTCCTTCAGCGAGGCGACGATCTCGTCCCCGCTGTCGATGAGCGCGGCGACGACGATGTAGACGGCCCCGCCGACCACCGCCACCACCGCCACGCACGTGACGGCGGCGGCCACCGACCGGTTCACCCGCGCCTTCACCATCCGCCGGTGGAAGGGCCCGAGCAGCGCGCTCCCCAGCAGCGCGAGCAGCACCGGCACGACGGCTGTGCGCAGCTCCGCGCACAGCCGGATCCCGACGTACCCGACGCCCGACACGAGCAGGACGACGGCACACCAGGCAGCGAGACGACGAACGGCTTCGGGCAGCAGACGCACCCCCTCAGCGCACCACGGTCCCCGCCCCATGTCTCCCGGAGGCGCCCCAGCCGGGTGACTGGGCGTCACCAACCGCAGAATCGATACCTCGTTGCCCTGACGGGTGAACTTCCTTTCGGGCCATGCGGGCCGCATATGCGCCTGCCTAGCTTCCGTGGCTGGAGGTGATGCTCGATGTACGAGCACAACGACACGCCGCCGCACGAGCCGACGGCACGGCAGGACGCGATCGACATCAACGACTTCGTGTTCGCGGCCACGGGAGCGCGGGTACGGAGGCTGACCACGCCGGAGGGGGAGCACTGGTTCCCCGCGACCGACGTGGCACGGAATCTCGGCTACGCGAACACGCGCGACGCGGTGAACAGCGTGGTGTCACAACAGCACGCAACAACGCTGGGCGATATTGCGCGAAGCGTCGGCCACAGCGACGCATCGCGCAACATCGCAGGTCACGGCCTGCGCAAGACGATGAAGTTGGTGAATCTCAAGGGACTCGTCCAGCTCGTCAACGGGTGCACGAAACCGGAGGCCCAGCCCTTCAAGGACTGGGTCTGCGAGGTCATCGAGACGATCCAGCGCGACGGCTTCTACGCCTTGCAGCCTGCTCCCGTGCAACCCGCCGACGCCAAGGTCACCGCCTACGTGATGCCGGACCAGGTCGCCGACGCCATCGTGCGCCTGGAGGAGCGGAACATCCGGGCGGACGAGATGATGCTGGCGTTCCAGGAGGAGCGGAACGACCTGCTGCGGCAGATCAGCCGCAGCCAGGACACCATGGCTGACGCTCTGCGTGACATCGCGCAGAGTCTCCGGCAGCCCCCCGACCGCTCCCGCACCACTTCGGCGCCGGCGTTGACGCCCCAGCAGCTCCTCACCAAGTGGAGGGCGGACAACCTCGTCGTCACGGAGGACGTGCACAAGGTGGCGGCCTTCCTGGCCCCGGCGCTGCTGCACGGTGGGGCCGCGTACCGCGTGGAGGAGATCGCCGCACGGACCGGGCTGTCGCCGTCGCGAGTACGCGACTGCCTCGACCTGCTGTTCGAGCAGGGATGCGTGCGGCGGGCGGGACGCGGCCCGGACGGAACGCCGTACTGCGCGCTGCCGTAACCGGCCCCGGCGCATCGAGCGGGCCCGAAGCCGCAAGAACACTTTGCGGCTTCGGGCCCGTTTCGTACCGTACCGGTTCCCGCGGGCCTACAGGCCCTTCTCCGTCATTCCGTGCACCGCCGGGATCGTTCCGAGCCGTCCCTTCTGGAAATCCTCGAACGCCTGCTGGAGTTCGTCACGGGTGTTCATGACGAACGGGCCGTAGTGGGCCATCGGCTCGCGGATCGGCTGTCCGCCGAGGAGGACGACCTCCAGGTCCGGCGTGTGGGAGTCCTGCTTCTCGTCCGCGCGGACGGTCAGCGAGCCGCCCGTGCCGAAGACGGCGGTCTGGCCCAGGTGGATGGGCCGGCGCTCGGCACCGACCGCGCCCTTGCCCGCCAGCACGTACGCGAGCCCGTTGAAGTCCTCCCGCCACGGCAGGGTGACCTCCGCGCCCGGCGCCACCGTCGCGTGGACCATCGTGATCGGCGTGTGCGTGATGCCGGGACCGGCGTGGCCGTCCAGCTCACCGGCGATGACGCGGAGCAGTCCGCCGCCGTCGGGGGTGGTGAGCAGTTGGACGCTGCCGCCGCGGATGTCCTGGTAGCGCGGAGGCATCATCTTGTCCCTGGCCGGCAGGTTCACCCACAGCTGGAGCCCGTGGAAGAGACCACCGGACACCACCAGGTGCTCCGGCGGGGCCTCGATGTGCAGCAGACCCGCGCCCGCCGTCATCCACTGGGTGTCCCCGTCGGTGATGGTGCCGCCACCGCCGTTGGAGTCCTGGTGGTCGAAGATCCCGTCGATGATGTAGGTGACGGTCTCGAAGCCGCGATGCGGGTGCCACGGGGTCCCCTTCGGTTCCCCAGGCTGATACTCCACCTCACCCATCTGATCCATCATGATGAACGGGTCGAGGTGGCGGTAGTTGATCCCCGCGAAGGCCCGGCGCACCGGGAAGCCCTCGCCCTCGTATCCGCTGGGCGCGGTGGTGACGGCGAGCACGGGACGGGCCACGGCGTCGGCCGCGGGGGCCACGCGGGGCAGCGTCAGCGGGTTCTCGACGGTCACGGCGGGCATGTCGGTACCTCCTTGGGCGACGTGCGGACCACTTTAGTTGAGCGTTGAACTTTCTGCCACCCAGAACGACGAGAGCCCGGAGGACATTCCCTCCGGGCTCCCACCGTCACAAGACGAGGAACGTCACAAGACGAGAAGATCGACTACCCGTACATCCGGCGCATCGCGAAGTCCACCATCTGCTCGACCGCCTTCGCGTCGAAGACCATCCGGTGCTCGCCCTCCATGTCGAGGACGAAGCCGTAGCCGGTGGGCAGCAGGTCGAGCACCTCGGAACCGGAGATCACGAAGTACTTGGACTCCTTGCCCGCGTAACGGCGCAGCTCCTTCAGCGTGGTGAACATCGGGATCACCGGCTGCTGGGTGTTGTGCAGGGCGAGGAAGCCCGGGTTGTCGCCGCGCGGACAATAGACCTTCGAGGTCGCGAAGACCTGCTGGAAGTCCTCGGCGACCATCTGGCCGGTGGTGAAGGCGCGTACCGCGTCCGCGAGCGAGGGCGGGGACGGCTCGGGGTACAGGGGCGGCTGCTGCCCGTAGCCGCCGGCCATGGGCTGCTGCGGCGGGGCGTACTGCTGCTGCGTGCCGCTCCCGTCCATGGGCTGGCCGTATCCATACATGAGCGCAAGCGTACCGAGCGCCGCCGCGGGGCGGGCCGGGACGGCGTTGCGGTCTGACGCGTCACACCTTCCCCGACGGGGTTGCGACTTATTACCGACGGGTAGCATCATCGGTAGCTACTTGTTGGTAAGCGAACTAGCGCGAGGAACCACAGTGCCTCGCCGATCTCTTCAACGGATCACGGGAGCCGTCGCCATGGGGCACTACAAGTCGAATCTCCGCGACATCGAGTTCAACCTCTTCGAAGTACTCGGACGCGACAAGGTGTACGGCACCGGTCCGTTCGGGGAGATGGACACCGAGACCGCCAAGAGCATCCTGGAGGAGCTGACCCGCCTCTCCGAGAACGAGCTGGCCGAGTCCTTCGCCGACGCCGACCGCAACCCGCCGGTCTTCGACCCGGAGACCAACACCGCGCCCGTCCCGGCGTCCTTCAAGAAGAGCTACAAGGCGTTCATGGACTCGGAGTACTGGCGCCTGGGCCTGCCCGAGGAGATCGGCGGCACCACCTCCCCCCGCTCCCTGATCTGGGCCTTCGCCGAACTGATCCTGGGCGCCAACCCGGCCGTCTGGATGTACTCCTCGGGCCCCGCGTTCGCCGGCATCCTCTTCGAGGAGGGCAACGAGGTCCAGAAGCACATCGCCAAGGTCGCCGTGGAGAAGCAGTGGGGCTCCACGATGGTCCTCACCGAGCCCGACGCCGGTTCCGACGTCGGCGCCGGCCGCACCAAGGCGGTCCAGCAGGAGGACGGCTCCTGGCACATCGAGGGCGTGAAGCGCTTCATCACCTCCGGTGAGCACGACATGGAGGAGAACATCCTCCACTACGTCCTCGCCCGTCCCGAGGGCCACGGCCCCGGCACCAAGGGCCTGTCCCTCTTCCTCGTGCCGAAGTACCTCTTCGACTTCGAGACCGGCGAGCTGGGCGAGCGCAACGGCGTCTACGCGACGAACGTCGAGCACAAGATGGGCCTGAAGGCCTCCAACACCTGCGAGATGACCTTCGGCGACCGCCACCCCGCCAAGGGCTGGCTGATCGGCGACAAGCACGACGGCATCCGCCAGATGTTCCGCATCATCGAGTTCGCCCGCATGATGGTCGGCACGAAGGCGATCTCCACGCTGTCGACGGGCTACCTGAACGCGCTGGAGTACGCCAAGGAGCGCGTCCAGGGTCCCGACCTCGCGAACTTCATGGACAAGACCGCGCCCAAGGTCACCATCACCCACCACCCCGACGTGCGCCGCTCGCTGATGACGCAGAAGGCGTACGCGGAGGGCATGCGCGCGCTGGTGCTCTACACCGCCTCGATCCAGGACGAGATCCAGGTCAAGGAGGCCGCAGGCGAGGACGTCTCCGCGCTGGAGGCCCTCAACGACCTGCTCCTGCCCATCGTCAAGGGCTACGGCTCCGAGAAGGGCTACGAGCAGCTCGCCCAGTCGCTGCAGACCTTCGGCGGCTCCGGCTTCCTGCAGGAGTACCCGATCGAGCAGTACATCCGGGACGCCAAGATCGACACCCTGTACGAGGGCACGACGGCGATCCAGGGTCAGGACTTCTTCTTCCGGAAGATCGTCCGCAACCAGGGCGCGGCGCTGAACTCCCTCGCCGAGGACATCAAGAAGTTCCTCGCGCTCGGCACCGGCGGCGAGGACCTCTCCGCGGCCCGCGAGCACCTGGCGAAGGCGGCCGTCGAGCTGGAGGCCATCGTCGGCCTGATGCTCACCGACCTCGCGGCCACCGAGCAGGACGTCAAGAACATCTACAAGGTCGGCCTCAACACCACCCGCCTGCTGATGGCGTCCGGCGACGTCGTCGTCGGCTACCTGCTCCTCAAGGGCGCGGCCGTCGCCGCCGAGAAGCTGGAGACGGCCTCCGCCAAGGCTCTGTCTTCCAAGGACGTGGCCTTCTACACCGGCAAGATCGCGGCGGCGAAGTTCTTCGCGGCGAACGTCCTGCCGGGCGTGACCCTGGCCCGCAAGGTCGCCGCCGGCGTCGAGCTCGACCTCATGGACCTGGACGAGGCGGCGTTCTAGGACCTGCCGGAATCTGTCCGGACGCGGCGGGCGGGGCTCGCCGCGTCCGGTTCGGCACGCTTGCGCCGACTCACACACCGTCCTCACGAGGGCCTGCTCCCATCGCCGGGAGCGGGCCCTCGTCCGTCGTTAAGGTGAACCCCATGAGCGCACCCTCCCGCTTCGACCGCGGCCACACCGACGACCTGATGTCCTTCCTGACGGCCAGCCCGTCGCCGTACCACGCCGTGGCGAACGCCGCGGCACGGCTGGAGAAGGCCGGTTTCCGGCAGGTCGCCGAGACGGACGCGTGGGAGGGCGGCAGCGGCGGCAAGTACGTGCTGCGCGGGGGCGCGATCGTGGCCTGGTACGTCCCCGAGGGCGCCGCCCCGAACACCCCGTTCAGGATCATCGGCGCGCACACCGACTCCCCCAACCTGCGCGTCAAGCCGCTGCCCGACGCCGGCGCGCACGGCTGGCGCCAGGTGGCCGTGGAGATCTACGGCGGGCCGCTGCTCAACTCCTGGCTCGACCGCGACCTGGGCCTGTCCGGCCGGCTGACCCTGCGCGACGGCTCCACCCGGCTCGTCGACGTGAGCCGGCCGCTGCTGCGGGTGCCCCAGCTCGCCATCCACCTGGACCGTGCCGTCAACGACGGCCTCAAGCTCGACAAGCAGCGCCACCTCCAGCCGGTCTGGGGCCTCGGCGACGTCCGCGAGGGCGACCTGATCTCCTTCCTGGAGGAGGAGTCGGGGCTGCCCGCGGGCGAGGTCACCGGCTGGGACCTGATGACCCACTCCGTGGAACCGCCCGCCTACCTCGGCCGCGACGAGGAGCTCGTCGCCGGGCCCCGCATGGACAACCTGCTGTCCGTGCACGCCGGAACGGCCGCACTGGCCGCCGTCGCGGCCGGCGGCGCCGGCCTGCCGTTCATCCCGGTGCTCGCCGCCTTCGACCACGAGGAGAACGGCTCCCAGTCCGACACCGGCGCGGACGGCCCGCTGCTCGGCGGCGTGCTGGAGCGCTCGGTGTTCGCGCGCGGCGGGTCGTACGAGGACCGGGCGCGGGCCTTCGCCGGCACCGTCTGCCTCTCCTCCGACACCGGGCACGCGGTCCACCCCAACTACGCGGAGCGGCACGATCCGACGCACCACCCGCGCGTGAACGGCGGCCCGATCCTCAAGGTCAACGTCAACAACCGCTACGCCACGGACGGTTCGGGCCGGGCCGTGTTCGCCGCCGCCTGCGAGAAGGCCGGTGTGCCGTTCCAGTCGTTCGTCTCCAACAACTCCATGCCGTGCGGCACCACGATCGGCCCGATCACCGCCGCCCGGCACGGCATCCGCACCGTCGACATCGGCGTGGCCATCCTGTCCATGCACAGCGCACGGGAGTTGAGCGGCGCAGACGACCCGTACCTGCTGGCCAACGCGCTGACGGCGTTCCTGGAGGGCTGATCCCTCTCGGCCCGTCCCGGGACCAAGGGTGAGCCCCCGCATGCAAGTTGCCTCCCGGGGTATCCGGAGTCAGGGACCGGAACGACCGGTACACCGGACAGGGAGGCGACACTCATGGGCCTCGGCGGGTGCATCATCCTCATCGCCGTGGGAGCCATCCTCACGTTCGCGACCGACTGGGACATGCAAGGGGTCAATCTCGACCTGGTCGGCATCATCTTGATGATCGTCGGCCTGATCGGCGTGACGACCTTCAGCAGCATCGCCCGGCGCCGCCGCGTGATGGTGCCCCCGGCCTCGACCACCGTGGTCGAGACGGAACGGCGCCGCGACGGATACAGCGACGGATACGGCGTGTGACCACCGCGGCGGCGCCGCCCGGCCGGGGTCGGACGCTCGGCCCGTCGGGCTAGTGGCTGCGTCCCCCGGCGGCCGCCGGGGAAGCCGTACCGTCATGAGATTCCTCGTACGCGACCGGATCCTCGGCTTCGGTGACGACTACTGGATCGAGGACGACCGTGGCAACCAGGTCTACCTCGTCGACGGCAAGGCGCTCCGGGTGCGGGACACCTTCGAGCTGAAGGACACCCAGGGGCGGGTGCTGATCGACATCCGCCAGAAGATGTTCGCGCTGCGCGACACCATGGTGATCGAACGGGACGGCGAACCGCTCGCGACCATCCGCCGCAAACGGCTGTCGCTGCTGCGCAACCACTACCGCGTGTCCCTGGCGGACGGAAGCACCGAACTGGACGTCAGCGGGAAGATCCTCGACCGGGAGTTCGCCGTCGAGTACGACGGGGAACTCCTCGCGGTCGTCTCCCGGCGCTGGCTCCACGTGCGCGACACGTACGGCGTGGACGTCGTCCGGGAGGACGCGGACCCGGCGCTGCTGATCGCGATCGCGGTGTGCGTGATCCACCTGGCGGAGAAGGAGCGGGAGGACTGAGCCACTGCGCCCGCCGGACGATCCCGGCGGGCGGCGCCGCGATGCAACGGCACGGTGCTCAGCGGCGCGGGGGTTCCAGGCCGAGCACCCTGTCCTTCAGGGCCGGGAACTGCTCGCGCGTCGTCGCGGTCTTCGCCGGGTCGAAGTCGACCGTGAGGACCTCCTCGCCCTGACCGGCCTCGGCCAGCACCTCACCCCACGGATCCACCACGATCGAGTGACCCGCCTGCGGAACCTCCGCGTGCGTCCCGGCCGTTCCACACGCGAGCACGAACGCCTGGTTCTCGACCGCCCGCGCCCGGGCCAGCAGCGTCCAGTGCGACCGGCGGCGCTCCGGCCAGCCCGCCGGCACCACCAAGGTCTCGGCGCCCGCGTCGACGAGACCGCGGAAGAGTTCGGGGAAACGGAGGTCGTAACAGGTGGCGAGGCCCAGGATCGTCCGCGGCAGACGGACCGTCACCAGGTCTTGGCCCGCGCCCATCAGCACCGCCTCGCCCTTGTCGAAGCCGAAGCGGTGGATCTTGCGGTAGGAGGCGGCCAGGTCGCCGGAGGGGGAGAAGACGAGAGAGGTGTTGTAGAGGGCGCCGTCGGCGGCGTCCCGCTCGGGGACCGAGCCCGCGTGCAGCCACACGCCCGCGTCGCTCGCGGCCTTGGCCATCGTCTCGAACGTCGGCCCCTGAAGCGGCTCGGCCTCCGCGGCGAACGCGTCATAGGCGAACGCGCCGGTCGTCCACAGTTCCGGCAGCACCACCAGGTCCGCGCCGGCCTGCTCCCGTACGAGGGCGGCGGCCCGGACCCGCCGGGCTTGCACCGATTCGCCCTCTTCCACGGCGATCTGGATCAGAGAGGCGCGCACACTACCACCGTCCTGGCATTCGAGTCGTCCACACGGGCCTACGATCGTCACACGAAAGCACTGCCGGGGTGACTCCCAGCAGCGTAACTTGGGGGTCTCCCCCGGTTCGAGCCCAGCCGAGAACCGAGGAGCCCCCAGACGACGCCGACCGCCACCTCCCGCTGGCAACGCCGCCACCACCAGCCCGCCCGAGTACCGACCGCCGAGGGGTCCCGTTCCGTGAGTCTGCCTCCCACCCTCCAGCCCTACGCCGACGCCTGGACCCACTCCATCGAAGCGATATCCGAGCTGGTGCAGCCCCTGGCTGAGGCGGACTGGAACCGCCGGACGCCGTGCCCGGGCTGGTCGGTGCGCGACATCGTCTCGCACGTCATCGGCCTGGACTGCGAGATGTACGGCGACCCGCGGCCGATCCACTCCCTGCCCCGCGACCTCTTCCACGTGGCCACCGACCTCCAGCGCTACTTCGAGGTCCAGGTCGACGTCCGCCGGCACCACACCGCGCCGGAGATGACGTCCGAGCTGGAGTACACGATCATCCGCCGCACCCGCCAGCTGCGCAACGAGTCGCGTGCACCCGAGGCCACCGTGCGCGGCCCTCTCGGCACCGAGCTGACCCTGGAGCGGTCCATGCGCGACCACGCGTTCAACGTGTGGGTGCACGAGCAGGACCTGCGCGCCGCGCTCGGCCGTCCCGGCAACCTGGACTCCCCCGGCGCGCACATCGCGCGGGACGTGCTGCTGGGCGAGCTGCCCGCCGTCGTCGCCGACCGGGCCGACGCGCCGCGCAGTTCCGCGGTCGTCTTCGACGTGCACGGTCCGGTGGAGTTCCTGCGCACGATCCGCGTCGACATCCAGGGCCGCGGCACCCTGGAGACGGTCCCCGCGCTCGGGCCGGCCGCCGCCTTCTCCCTCGACTGGGAGACTTACGTCCGCCTGGCCTGCGGCCGGGTGACCCCGGAGGCGGTCGCCGACCGGGTGAAGGCGGAGGGCGAACCGGAGCTGACGGACGCGATCCTGCGGAATTTCGCCGTGACGAAGTAACCTCGCGCCACCGAGCAACGGGACGGGCCCGTCGTGAAGGTTCACGACGGGCCCGATGCGTGCATGACGCCGGAGCGTCAGCCGAGGCGCGCGAAGCCGTAGTTGAGCAGCTTCGTCGCGTCCTGGGCGCGCACGGTCGCGCTCGTGGAGGCCAGCACCGTGCCCACGACCGTCTTGCCCTTGCGGGTCGCGGCGAAGACGAGGCAGTACTTCGCCTCCGGGCCCGAGCCCGTCTTCACGCCGATGGCGCCGCTGTAGCTGCTCAGCAGCGTGTTGGTGTTGACCCAGGGCGCCATGGTGCGCGTGGAGCCCGTCTTGGTGGTCGTCTTCGCCGTGTACGACTTGGTGCCGACGATGGTGCGGAACGTCGGGCTCTTGAGCGCGTTGCTCGCGAGCTTCGTCAGGTCCTTGGCCGTCGAGTAGTTGGCGCCGTTGCCGATGCCGTCGAACGAGTCGAACTTCGTGTTCGTCATGCCGAGCGCCTTGGCCTGGGCGTTCATCTTGCCGATGAACGACTTCACGCGGGCGGCGCGGGTCGTGCCGGTGCCGAACTTGTCGGCGAGCGCGTACGCGGCGTCACAGCCGGACGGCAGCATCAGCCCGTACAGCAGCTGACGGACGGTGACCTTGTCGCCGACGATCAGCCGGGCGGACGAGGCACCCTTCGACACGATGTAGTCGCTGTAGGCCATCTGGATGGTGACCTTGGCGTCCAGGTTGAGATTCGACTGCGCGAGCACGACCTTCGCGGTCATGATCTTCGTCGTCGACCCCGTGGACATCCGGGTGTTCATACCCTTGTTGTACAGGTCGGCGCCGTTCGCGTTGTTCATCACGTAGCCGGTCTTGGCGGCGATCGTGGGCGTCGCAACGGCTTGCGCGGGCGCCGCGAAGAGGGCACCGGAGGCGAGCATCGCGCCGGTCGTGACGGCGACGGCTCCGGCTCGGCGGGTCCTGATGCCCTTGGTGGCGGTTATCAACTGAAATACCCCGATTACGTCGAATGCCCCTGCGGTGCGGCCGGGTTGAAGGGGGAGAAAGAAAAGGGGCCGCATGTGTGTGACACGTAAGTAGCACAGATGGTTGCGCTTTCGCTGCAACCGATTTCTCCGTCACACCCTCAGGGTCCGCATGATGGACTGCTCCTGCTCATGCGTACGCGTTGTATCTATCCTGTCCGCATGCCATCCGCCCCACCCGTCCCCGTCAGGCAGCCGCCCGCCACGGAGCGCGTCTACGCCCACGTCAAACAGGGTGTGCTGGACCGCCGCTACGAGGGAGGCGCCCTCCTCACCGAGGGAGAACTCGCCGAGGCCGTCGGCGTTTCGCGCACACCTGTGCGTGAGGCGCTGCTGCGGCTGGAGGCGGAGGGACTGATCAAGCTTTACCCAAAAAAGGGAGCCCTGGTGCTCCCGGTGTCCGCCCAGGAGATCGCGGACGTCGTCGAGACCCGGATGCTGGTCGAGGAGCACGCGGCCCGCAAGGCCGTCCCCGCCCCCGCCGGACTCCTCGCCCGCCTGGAGGAGTTGCTCGAACTGCAGAAGGCGCAGGCCGCCGCCGGTGACCTGGCCGGCGCCGCCGTCACCGACCGCTGCTTCCACGCCGAGATAGTCCGCAGCGGCGGCAACGAGATCCTCTCCCGGCTCTACGACCAACTCCGCGACCGGCAGCTTCGGATGGGCGTCGCCGTCCTGCACTCCCACCCCGACCGGGTCGCCAAGACCCTCGTCGAGCACGAGGAGATCCTGCGGGCGCTGCGCGCCGGCGACGCCGAGGACGCCGTCCGGCTCGTGCACCGGCACGTCGGCTGGTTCTCGCACCTGGCCCGTGGGGAGCTCCGATGAGGGCCGAGAAGCCCGGGGACCGCGAGCACTCCGGCGGGTCGGGGAAGCCGTGCGGTCGGGGGAGCGACTTCACCCTCCCAGGTGACCCGCCGGGCGGCCGTCGCGCCGTCGCCGTGTGGGGGATCGGCGTCTGCGTCTACTTCGTCGCCGTCATCTTCCGCACCTCGCTGGGTGTCGCGGGCCTGGACGCCGCCGACCGCTTCGACGTGAACGCCTCGGCCTTGTCCACCTTCTCCATCCTCCAACTGCTGGTGTACGCGGGGATGCAGATACCGGTCGGGCTGCTCGTGGACCGGCTCGGCACCAAGAAAGTGCTCGGCATCGGCGTCGTGCTGTTCACGGCGGGACAACTCGGGTTCGCATTCTCACCGTCGTACGGCATGGCGCTCGCCTCGCGGGCGCTGCTCGGCTGCGGCGACGCGATGACGTTCATCAGCGTGCTGCGGCTGGGCACCCGCTGGTTCCCGGCCCGGCGCGGACCGCTGGTCGCCCAGTTCGCGGGACTGGTGGGCATGGCCGGCAACCTCGTCTCCACGCTGGTGCTCGCCCGGCTGCTGCACGGCGTCGGCTGGACGGCCGCGTTCGCGGGCAGCGCGCTCGCCGGGGTCGTGGTCCTCGTGCTGCTGGTGCTGTTCCTGAAGGACCACCCCGAGGGGTACGAGCCCGAGCCCTTCCCGCACCAGGGGGCCGCGTACGTCCGACGGCAGATCGCCGCGTCCTGGCGGGAGCCCGGCACGCGGCTCGGACTGTGGGTCCACTTCACCACCCAGTTCCCGGCGATGGTGTTCCTGCTGCTGTGGGGGCTGCCGTTCCTGGTCGAGGCACAGGGGCTCAGCCAGGCCGCGGCCGGTGAACTGCTCACCCTGGTCGTGCTGTCCAACATGGCCGTCGGCCTCGTGTACGGACAGGTCGTCGCCCGGCACCACGGGGCCCGGCTGCCGCTGGCGCTCGGCACCGTCGGGACGACCTCGCTGCTGTGGGCCGCGACGCTGGCCTGGCCCGGCGCGCACGCCCCGATGTGGCTGCTGGTCGCGCTGTGCGCGGTGCTGGGGGCGTGCGGGCCGGCGTCGATGATCGGCTTCGACTTCGCCCGACCGGCCAACCCGCCCGAGCGGCAGGGCACGGCGTCCGGCATCACCAACATGGGCGGCTTCGTGGCCTCCATGACGACGCTGTTCGCGGTCGGCGTGCTGCTGGACGCGACCGGCAACGACTACACCGTGGCCTTCTCCTCCGTCTTCGTCCTCCAGGCGCTGGGCGTCAGCCAGATCCTGCGATTGCGCTCACGCGCGGCCCGCCGGGAACGGGAACGCCTGGTCGCGAGCCGGGTGTCCTCGGTGCACGTTCCCGTGTAGACGGGATTGCGGGACCGCGCCGGTTGCAGAGGCCGACCGTCTCGCGCAGCGGAACCGGCGGACTTCCCTCGCAATCGTGAACATCCCGACTTGTGCTGGCATATTCGATTTGCTCCACCCTACGGTCCGCGTCGGAGGTGGTTCACATGATCGAACCCAGCAAGCACCAGCCCGGGCCCCGGGCACAGCACGACGCGATCGATGTCAGCGACTTCGTCTACGCGGCCACCGGAGCACGCGTCCGGAGGCTGACGATGCCCGACGGGACGCACTGGTTCCCGGCGGTGGACGTCTGCAAGCGACTGGGGCACACCAACACGCAGAAGGCTCTCGCCGACCATGTCCCGGAAGGCCAGCGAGAGATTCTCGAGACCCTAACTGGAGGTTACGGTCTCAGCATTCCCGCAGGTAGAGAGTGGCGCCGAGACCTGAATGTGTTGTCTCTGCAAGGTCTCGTGCTGCTCGTCAACGCCTGCACCAAGCCCGCCTGCGCTCCCTTCAAGCAGTGGGTCGCCGAGGTGATCGAGACCGTGCAGCGAGAGGGTTCCTACACGCTGCAGGAGGCCGAGGTACAGCCTCTCGGCCCGGGCGCGCCGATCGCGTACGCCATGCCCGAGCAGGTCGCGGAGGCCATCGTCCGGCTGGAGGCGCACAACCTCCAGCTGGACGAGGACCTCGCGGCGACGCAGCGCGAATCACTCGCGGTGCAGAAGGAGTTGCTCGCCACGCAGCGCGAAGCGCTGGACATGCAGCGGGAAACCCTCGTCGTCCAGCGGGAAACCCTGGAAGTGCAGCGGGAGACCCTCGGCATGCACCGGGAAACCCTCGTCGTCCAGCGGGAGATGCTGGATCTGCAGCGAGCCGGGCTCGTCGCGCAGCAGATCATCGCGCAGGCCATGGAACGCATCGCCAACCGGCTCGACGTGCTGTCGCTGGACCGTCCGGCGCCGATCGCCGCGCTTTCCGCGCACCCGACCACCGAGGCCGTACTGGCCGACTGGCGGCAGCGGCTGTCCGTGACCTCGGACGTGTGGGCGGTCGCGGTGGTGATCGCGCCGGTTCTGGTCGAGCACGGTGAGCTGCGTCAGCCGCTCGCGTCGATCGCGGCCCGCACCGGACTCCCGGTCCAGCGGGTCAACGAATGCCTGCGTCTGCTGCGCAAGCACGCCTGCATCCACTCCATGGGCGGCAGTACGGACGGGGAGCCGGTGTACGTGCTCAAGCGTCCCTGAACGGAATAGAGGGAAGGGGCGGCCGCAATCCAGAGTTGCGGCCGTCCCTTCGTGTCTCAACTTACCGCTCTCAAGCCGTCAGGCCCAGGTGATCAGCCTCTTCGGCTGCTCCAGGACGGCCGCCACGTCGGCGAGCACCTTGGAGCCCAGCTCGCCGTCCACCAGACGGTGGTCGAAGCTCAGCGCCAACGTGGTGACCTGGCGGGGCTTCACCTTGCCCTTGTGCACCCACGGCTGGGGCTTGATCGCGCCGACCGCGAGGATCGCGGACTCGCCGGGGTTGAGGATCGGCGTGCCGGTGTCGACGCCGAAGACGCCGACGTTGGTGATGGTCACCGTGCCGCCCTGCATGGCGGCGGGGGACGTCTTGCCCTCCCTCGCCGTCGCGACCAGCTCGCCCAGGGACTCGGCCAGTTGCGGGAGCGTCTTGGCGTGCGCGTCCTTGACGTTCGGGACGATCAGCCCGCGCGGGGTGGCCGCGGCGATGCCCAGGTTGACGTAGTGCTTGACCACGATCTCCTGCGCCGCCTCGTCCCAGGACGCGTTGACCTCCGGGTTGCGCTTGATGGCGACCAGCAGGGCCTTGGCGATCAGCAGGAGCGGGTTGACCCGCAGGCCCTGCATGTCCTTGTCCTGCTTGAGCTCCTCGACGAGCTTCATCGTGCGCGTCACGTCGACCGTCACGAACTCCGTGACGTGCGGCGCGGTGAACGCCGAGCCCACCATGGCCTGCGCGGTGGCCTTGCGGACGCCCTTGACCGGGATACGGGTCTCGCGCGCGGTGTCGAACGACGCCGCTGTCACGGCCTGGGGGGCGGGCGGCGCCGCGGTGACCTGCTCGGGGACGGGCGCCGGCTGTGGAGGGGCCGCCTGGGCGGGGGCCGCCGCCGCGTGGACGTCCTCGCGGGTGATGATGCCGTCCGGGCCGGACGGGACCACCGTCGTGAGGTCCACCCCGAGGTCCTTGGCCAGCTTGCGCACCGGCGGCTTCGCCAGCGGGCGTTCCTTCACGGCCGCGGGCGTGCTGCCGTGGCCGTTCAGCTCCGCCTGTACGGCGGCGGCTGCCGGGGACTTGCGCGGGCGTCGCTTGGTGGAGGACGCGGCCACGCCGTATCCGACGAGCACCGGCTGACGGCCGGAGCCGCCTTCCGGCTCGGCCTCGGCCGGCTTCTCCGGGGCCTGGGCCGGAGCCTCGTCCCGGGCAGGGGCATCGGTCGGCGCCGGGGCCTGCGCGGGCGCGGCGCCGCCGGACACGTCGACCGCGATGATCGACATGCCCACGTCGACCGTGGTGCCCTCGGGGAAGTGCAGCTCGCGGACCACGCCGTCGTAGGGGATGGGCAGTTCGACGGCGGCCTTGGCCGTCTCGACCTCGCACACCACCTGACCGTCCGTCACCGTGTCCCCGGGCTGGACGTACCACTTGAGGATCTCGGCCTCGGTGAGTCCCTCGCCCACGTCGGGCATCTTGAACTCGCGTACGGACGCTTCCGTCATCGTCGTCACGACCCTCTCCTCAGTACGCCAGGGCACGGTCGACGGCGTCGAGCACCCGGTCCAGACCCGGCAGGTACTCCTCCTCCAGGCGCGCCGGCGGGTACGGGGCGTGGTAGCCGCCGACCCGGAGCACCGGGGCCTCCAGGTGGTAGAAGCAGCGTTCGGTGATCCGGGCGGCGATCTCCGCGCCCGAGCCGAAGAACACCGGCGCCTCGTGGACGACGACCAGACGACGGGTCTTCTCCACGGAGGCCTGGACGGCGTCGAAGTCCAGCGGGGAGACCGAGCGCAGGTCCAGGACCTCCAGGTTCCTGCCCTCCTCGGCGGCCGCGTCGGCGACCTCCTGGCAGAGCTTGACCATCGGCCCGTAGGCGACCAGCGTCAGGTCGGAGCCCTCGCGCACCACGCGCGCCTTGTGCAGCGGGCCGGGGATGGCCTCGGGGTCGACCTCGCCCTTGTCCCAGTAGCGCCGCTTGGGCTCGAAGAAGATCACCGGGTCGTCGCTCTGGATGGCCTGCTGCATCATCCAGTAGGCGTCGCCGGCGTTCGACGGGGAGACGATCTTCAGTCCCGAGACATGCGCGAAGAGCGCCTCGGGGGACTCGGAGTGGTGCTCGACCGCGCCGATGCCGCCGCCGTAGGGGATGCGGACGACGACCGGCAGCTTGACCTTGCCCAGGGAGCGGGCGTGCATCTTGGCCAGCTGGGTGACGATCTGGTCGTAGGCCGGGAAGACGAAGCCGTCGAACTGGATCTCCACCACCGGGCGGTAGCCGCGCAGGGCCAGGCCGATGGCGGTGCCGACGATGCCGGACTCGGCGAGGGGGGTGTCGATGACACGGGACTCCCCGAAGTCCTTCTGCAGTCCGTCCGTCACCCGGAAGACGCCGCCGAGCTTGCCGACGTCCTCTCCCATCACCAGGACCTTGGGGTCCTCTTCGAGGGCCTTGCGCAGCGACTCGTTGATCGCCTTGGCCAGGGCCATCTTCTCCGCCATGTCAGTTTCCCCCCTCGCCCGCGGCGAAGCCGTTGTCGGACTCAGTCGCGAACGACGCCTGGTAGGCGGCGAACTGGGCCCTCTCCTCGTCGACGAGCGCGTGCCCGTCCGCGTACACGTTCTCGAAGATGGCGAAGTGGTCCGGGTCCGGCATGGCGCGGACGGCTTCGCGCACTCGCCTGCCCAACGCCTCGCTCTCGGCCTCGAGTTCCGCGAAGAATCCCTCGTCCGTGTGGTTCGAGGCCTCGAGGTGCCGGCGCAGACGCAGGATCGGGTCCTTCGCCTCCCAGGCGGCCCGCTCGTCGTCGTGGCGGTAGCGGGTGGGGTCGTCGGAGGTGGTGTGGGCGCCCATACGGTACGTGTACGCCTCGATGAGGGTGGGGCCCTCGCCGCGGCGGGCCCGCTCCAGGGCCCACTCGGTGACCGCGAGGCAGGCCAGGACGTCGTTGCCGTCGACGCGGACGCCCGGGAAGCCGAAGCCCTGGGCGCGCTGGTAGAGCGGGACGCGGGTCTGCTTCTCGGTCGGCTCGGAGATCGCCCACTGGTTGTTCTGGCAGAAGAACACGACGGGGGCGTTGTAGACCGCGGAGAAGGTGAACGATTCGGCGACGTCTCCCTGGCTGGAGGCGCCGTCGCCGAAGTAGGCGATGACCGCGCTGTCCGCGCCGTCCTTGGCCACGCCCATCGCGTAGCCCGTCGCGTGCAGCGTCTGGGAGCCGATGACGATCGTGTAGAGGTGGAAGTTGTTGCCGTTGGGGTCCCAGCCGCCGTTGTTCACGCCGCGGAACATGCCGAGCAGGTTGGTCGGGTCGACGCCGCGGCACCAGGCGACGCCGTGCTCGCGGTAGGTGGGGAAGACGTAGTCGTCGTCGCGCAGGGCCCGGCCGGAGCCGATCTGGGCGGCCTCCTGGCCGAGCAGCGAGGCCCACAGGCCCAGCTCGCCCTGGCGCTGCAGGGAGGTGGCCTCGGCGTCGAAGCGCCGGGTGAGGACCATGTCGCGGTAGAGACCGCGGAGGCGCTCGGGGGTGATGCCGGCGACGTACGGGTCGTACTCGGCGTTCTTGACGCGCTTGCCCTCGGGCGTCAGCAACTGCACGAGCTCGGGCTCGGCGCCCCGGCCGGCGGTGGTGCGGGTGGTACGGGTGGTGCGCTTGGTGCCGGTGGCCTTGGCCGCCGCGGCGCGGGGGGCGCCCGCCGCCTCGGTGCCGGTGGCGCCGGCCTTGCTTCCGGCGCTGCGTCGCGGCTTGCGCGCGGCAGTGCTCTCCACGGTCACGTGTGCTCCTCCGTCGGTCCGGCCCCCGGGGTTGCCGGGTGGCCAGTGCGGCTCACCTGCATTCCGGCACCCGGGCACGGGGTGGGTGCCACTCGGCCGGAACAGGCGTGACAGGTTGCCCCGGCGAGCGCCCTGCAAGCCTCACGTTACCCAGTGCGACACATTTCTGTGAAACCCCTCCTGACCTGCGTTTTTGCTTGGATATCCAAGTAAAATCGGCAAAGTCGGGAAGGACCCTGGTCACAGCCTCGCAGGAGGCCGGAGCAACGGCACGTTATCCCGCGCACCCAGGCTGCGGGAAGAGTTCGCGTGCGAGTCCCGCCCGGGACGCGACAAGGAGGAATTCAGCTTTTCGGCCGGGCGCGCGCACGGACGTGGCGACGCGCGCGGGCGCACGGAAGCAGACGCGCGCCCCCCGCGCGCGGGTCGGCGGCCCCTGTGGCCGTGAACCCGACCGCCGGGGACCGCTCGGGATACTCCGTGACGCTCTGCGACAAGGCGCAGCTCAGAACCCTTCGGGGCCGGAACCGCCACGCGCGCGTGAGGCCCTGGCGGTTCAGGGCCCCACGCGCGCGTGAGGACGAGGAGTGAGGTGGCGAGCCGAGCCCGGTCAGCCGCCGGCGCCGAGGGTGGTGGCGCCCTGGACCGTGCCTTCGGTGGCCCCGCCGTCCGCACCGCCGCTGGCGTCGCCGGTCCCGCCGTCGGCGGTGCCGGGGTCGGTGGTCGGCGGGTTCGACGGCTCCGGGCTCGCCGGGTCGCTCGTCACCGTCTTCGACGGCTCCGGCGACGGGTCACTGGTCTCGGGCTGGGACGGCGTGAACGACGGCTGCCGCGACGGCGTCCAGTAAGACCCTCCGTCGGAGCCGTTGTCGTTCTCCGTGGGATCGGTGCTCGGCTCCTCGCTCTGTTCCTCGCTCTGCGACGCGCTGGGCGACTGCTGAGGAGGGGACTGCGAGGCGGACGGCGACTGCGTGGTCTTTCCGCCGCCGCCCTTGGTGCCGGTGTTGTTCAGCGCCAGGGCCACGCCGCCGGCGATCGCGATCACCGCGAGGACGGCGAGGATCCACAACTTGCCGCGGCCGCTGCCCCTGTTGCCGTGTCCCTCGAAGCCGCCTTCGTCGCCGTTGCCGTACCCCTGGGGCAGGATCGGCTGGGGGATCTGCGAGGTGCTGGGGCCTCCGCCGCCGGGCGCCATCACCGTGGTGCTCGCGAAGGCCGCCGCGGCGCCCGCGCCGGCCGCGGCGTCGACCGGGCCGGTGTTCCAGGTGCCGGTGTGGCCGCCCTGGTCGTACAGCATCTGCAGGGCGTACTGGACCGTGCCGCGCATCTCCTCCGCGGTCTGGAAACGGTCGTCGGGCTCCTTGGCGAGGGAACGCATGACGAGGCCGTCGAGCTCCGGCGGGCACGCGCCGTCCGAACTCCGCGACGGCGGCACCGGGATGTCCTGCACATGCTGGTAGACCACCGAGAGCGGCGTCTCACCGGTGAACGGCGGGCGCAGCGCGAGCAGTTCGTACAGCAGGCAGCCGGTGGCGTACAGGTCGGAGCGGTGGTCGACGGCCTTGCCGAGCGCCTGCTCCGGGGAGAGGTACTGCGGCGTGCCCATGACCATGCCGGTCTGCGTCATCGTCGTGGACGCGCCGTGCAGGGCGCGGGCGATGCCGAAGTCCATCACCTTCACCGCGCCGTTGTGCGTGATGATGACGTTGGCCGGCTTGATGTCGCGGTGCACGATGCCGTGCTGGTGCGAGTACGCCAGCGCCTCCAGGACGCCGGAGACGATGATCAGGGCCTGCTCGGGGCCCGGCGCCTCGGCGTTGAGCAGCAGGTCGCGGATGGTCCGGCCCTCGACCAGCTCCATCACGATGTACGGCACGCTCTGGCCGCCCACCACGTCCTCGCCGGAGTCGTACACGGCGACGATCGCGTGGTGGTTCAATCCGGCCACCGACTGGGCCTCGCGCGTGAAGCGCGCCTTGGACACCGGGTCCTCGGCGAGGTCGGCGCGCAGCAGCTTCACGGCGACGGTGCGCCCGAGGCGCACGTCCTCGGCTGCGAACACTTCCGCCATGCCGCCCCGGCCGAGTCTGCCGGTCAGCCGGTACCGGCCGTCCCCGACAAGTCCGCCGTTGCCCCACAACTCCGGCGCATCTGACATACCGCCGCCAGTCGCCTCGGGGTCGGACGGGCCCTGGGCGCGCTGCTGCTGTGCCATCAGTCCTCGCCGTCGTTTCTGCCCGCGGTGCGCGCGGTGTTGTTACGGTCTCCGTCGGCCACGCTACAGCCTCAGCGCAAGCCGCCGGTCCGGGATGAGCCCTGCCGTCGACCGGAGACGGACCGGTCATCAAACCTGCTTTCCGTACCCACGTGCAAATTGCGTGTACCGGGCGTACGTCCGCTGTAACGCTTGCGCGACGCTTCTTTCGCGTACGGTCACGGAACGGGCACCGAGCTTGACGTGTCAGTGCCCTCGGGCAGACTTGGCCGGGAATAGCACTTTCGATCAACAGTGAGCCACGGCGAGCAGGGCGCCCAGGGGCCTTACGGGGGACGCAGAAGATGAGCCAGGACGGCGCACAGGGCCGGTACGCGGGGCGGGCGCTCGCCGGCGGCCGCTATCAGCTGCGCGACTTGCTCGGCGAGGGCGGCATGGCCTCGGTGCATCTCGCCTACGACTCCGTGCTCGACCGCCAGGTCGCGATCAAGACACTGCACACCGAACTCGGTCGCGAACAGGCCTTCCGTGAGCGCTTCCGCCGCGAGGCCCAGGCAGTGGCCAAGCTCACGCACACCAACATCGTCTCCGTCTTCGACACCGGCGAGGACGACCTCGACGGCCTGACCACGCCCTACATCGTCATGGAGTACGTCGAGGGCCGCCCGCTCGGCTCCGTGCTCGACGAGGACGTGCGGCGACAGGGAGCGATGCCCGCCGACAAGGCGCTGAAGGTCACCGCGGACGTGCTGGCCGCCCTGGAGATCAGCCACGAGATGGGGCTGGTCCACCGCGACATCAAGCCCGGCAACGTGATGATGACCAAGCGCGGCGTCGTCAAGGTGATGGACTTCGGCATCGCGCGCGCCATGCAGTCCGGCGTCACCTCCATGACGCAGACCGGCATGGTCGTCGGCACCCCGCAGTACCTCTCGCCCGAGCAGGCCCTCGGCCGTGGCGTGGACGCCCGCTCCGACCTGTACTCCGTCGGCATCATGCTGTTCCAACTGGTCACCGGGCGGCTTCCGTTCGACGCGGACTCACCGCTGGCGATCGCCTACGCGCATGTGCAGGAGGAGCCGGTGGCCCCCTCCTCCATCAACCGGGCGCTGCCGCCGGCCGTCGACGCGCTCGTCGCCCGCGCGCTGAAGAAGAACCCCAACGACCGTTTCCCCACCGCCGTCGCCATGCGCGACGAGTGCCTGCGCGTCGCGGCCTCCTTCCAGGCCGCCCCGCCGAGCATCGTCGCGGGCACGCCCGCCCAGAGCGGCTCGGGCGTCGGCTCGGCGGTGTTCCCGCCGGTCGGCCAGACCCCGCAGCCGCCCGTGGGCAACGTCCAGACGCCGTACCAGCCGGTCCCGACGCCCAACCCGTACGGCACGCCCTCGACGCCCCCGCCGTCGTACGGCTACCCGCAGCAGGGCGGCTACCGGACGCCCGCCCCGCCCTACGGCGCCCACCAGCAGGGGCCGCACACCCCGCCCGCGTACAACATCGCCCCGCAGCACCCGACGGCCGTGGGCGCGGGCGGCGGCCGCAAGGGCGGCAAGGGCGTGGTCATCGGTTCGACGATCGTCGCCCTGGTGGTCGCGGGCTCCCTGATCGGCAGCCTGGCGACGAACGGCGACAGCGACGACCCCACGACCGGCAAAGAGGGTACGGGCGGCTCCAGCGTCTCGGCCTCACCGACGAAGGCGGCCGACCACCGCGGTCCCGACACCTCCAAGACGATCGACCCGTCCGAGTGCTCCGAGCCGCAGGAGTCCTACAACGACCCCGACAAGATCAGGGTGCCGGACTTCCAGTTCAAGTACGTCAAGTCGGTCAAGGAGTGCTTCCAGGCCGCCGGCTGGAAGATCAAGATCAAGACGGTCGACGAGAACACCTACGGCGAGGGCGCGGTCATGGACCAGTTCCCCTCCGCGGGGACGGACGTCGACCCGGCCAACATGCCCGAGATCGAGCTGAGCGTGTCCTCGGGGAACCCTCCCTCCTGACGCGGACCCCGCGGGTGTCGACACGATGAGGGCCCGGCGCCGGTGCGCCGGGCCCTGCTGTGTCCTGCCGTTTGTCCTGCTCTGTGTGTCCTGCCTTTGTCCTGCCTTTGTCCTGCGGATACGGATACGGTCCTACAAGTACGGGCCGCCTGAGCGGCCGCCCGTGCGCGGGTCGTCGCCGCCCTCGTTGCCACTCAGGCCCGGCGGCAGCGCGCGGCGCATCTGCTCCAACTGCGCCCGCGCTGCCATCTGCTGGGCGAACAGCGTGGTCTGGATGCCGTGGAAGAGGCCCTCCAGCCAGCCGACCAACTGGGCCTGTGCGATCCGCAGTTCGGCGTCGCTCGGGGTGGCGTCCTCGTTGAACGGCAGGGAGAGCCGCTCCAGTTCCTCCACGAGCTCCGGCGCCAGGCCGTCCTCCAGCTCCTTCACCGAGCTGGCGTGGATCTCCTTCAGCCGGGCGCGGCTGGCCTCGTCCAGAGGCGCCACGCGCACCTCCTCGAGAAGCTGCTTGATCATGCTGCCGATCCGCATGACCTTCGCCGGCTGCTCGACCTGCTCCGTCACCGGGATCTCACGGGAGTCGTCGTCCGTGTGGGCGCCGCCGAGCGCCATCCCGTCCTGACCCACGACCAGGATCCTCTGAGCGTTCTCCGACGACCTATCGTTCCTCGGCATCTCCATGCGGTCCATTCTCTCGCACCGGCACACCTCATCACCGTGGTGCCCCCGGAGACGGCTGATCCACCGTTTCCGTTCCGTCTCCGTTCGGAGCAGTCCACCATGCGTCTTGTGTGTGGATATGTGAGTGTTGTGGCTACTTTTCTGGCGGCTTGAACACCGGGAGGGGGTCACGATCGTGACTCCATGGCGACGGGGGTTGTGCACAGCGGGGGCCGCGCTGCTCGCGGCCGGCGGGTCGCTGTACGGCGGCTGCGCGGCGCACGCGGCGGGATCCACGTACGGGAGCCGCTCGGCGTACGTCTCCGTGACGGCGACCGGCTCGCCCTCGGCGTCTCCCAGCGCACCCGACCGGGCCGGCAGCCGGGCCGGAGAAGGCCGCGTGCGGCCCGGTCGGAGCCTGGGGACCGGCCCGGGGGACGAGGACGGGTACGCCGACCCGGACGGCGCGCAGGACGAGGAGGGCGACGGCGAGGGCGACCGGACCGAGGAGCCCGACGGCGCTGTGCACCCGCCCCGAGAGGCGGGGTTCGTGCCGTCGGCCTCGCCTCAGGCCGCCGGCGCCCAGGATCAGCCCGTCGGGCGCATGCTGCGCATCCTGCCGCTCGGCAGCGGACTGCTCCTCATCGGGCTCGGCTGCGGTCTCGCCTTCTTCGGCCTGCGCCTGCGCCGCGGCTGAGACACCGAGCCACCCGGTCCGCGAGGCTTCTGCCTAGCGGGAGACGGTGAGCAGCACCTTGCCGATGTGGCCGCTCTCCTCGACGATCCGGTGGGCGGCAGCCGCGTCGCTCATCGGGAGCGCGCGGTCCACCACGGGGCGGACGCCCCCTGCGGCCAGCAGCGGCCACACGTGCTCGCGGACCGCCGCGACGATCGTCGCCTTCTCCTCCAGCGGGCGGGCCCGCAGCGAGGTCGCGCTGATCGCGGCGCGCTTGGTGAGCAGCGCGCCGATGTTCAGCTCGCCCTTGGCGCCGCCCTGCATGCCGATGATCGCGAGGCGGCCGTTGACGGCGAGGGCCTGGACATTGCGCTCCAGATACTTCGCGCCCATGTTGTCGAGGATGACGTCGGCGCCCGCACCGCCCGTGGCCTTCTCGATCTCTTCCACGAAGTCCTGCTCGCGGTAGTTGATCAGGATGTCCGCGCCCAGCTCGGCGCACCGCTCCAGCTTCTCCGGGGTGCCCGCCGTGACGGCTGCCTTCGCTCCGACGGCCTTGGCCAGCTGGACGGCCATGGTGCCGATGCCGCTGGAGCCGCCGTGCACGAGCAGCGTCTCGCCCGGGCGCAGATGAGCGATCATGAAGACGTTCGACCAGACGGTGCAGGTCACCTCGGGAAGCGCGGCGGCCGTCCGCAGGTCGACCCCGTCGGGCACGGGCAGCAGCTGCCCCGCCGGGACGGCCACCTTCTCGGCGTAGCCCCCGCCCGCGAGCAGGGCGCACACCTCGTCGCCCACGGCCCAGCCGGAGACGTCCGGGCCCAGGGCGGCGACACGGCCGGAGCACTCGAGGCCGGGGTACGGCGACGCGCCGGGCGGCGGGTTGTAGAAGCCCTGCCGCTGCAGGATGTCGGCACGGTTGACGGCGCTGGCCGCCACCTCGACCAGGACCTCGCCCTCGCCGGGCACGGGATCGGGGACCTCGTCCCACACCAGCGCCTCGGGACCACCAGGTTCGGGAATCGTGATCGCATACATGAGAGGGACGCTACTCCTCCGCTCACGCGATCTCAGAGGCGTGGCGCCGACGGGCGCTCCGGGGGCACCCGCACGATCGTGACCAGACGGTCGGTCAGCTCCAGAACACTCACGGCCGGATCGTCGTAAGCCAGGATCCGGTGACCGCGGACGACGCTCACCACCAGATCGTCCGTCTCCCGAGGGCTGCGCCCCGACTCGGCCTTGGTGACCGGGCGCTCCACGATGTCGAGGCCGCTGCCCTGCCGCATCAGATCGTCCATGATCACTCCGGCCGAGGGGCTGAGCACGGACAGCCCCATCAGACGTCCGGCGGCACCGGCGCTGGTGATGACCTCGTCGGCGCCGGACTGCTTCAGCAGCGGGGCGTTCTCCTCCTCGCGCGCCGCGGCCACGATCTTCGCCCGGGGATTGAGCTGGCGGCCGGTCAGCACCACGAGGACCGCCGTGTCGTCCCGATCGGTGGCGATGATGATCCGCCCCGCCCGCTGCACCTCGGCCTTGCGCAGCACATCGCTGCGGGTCGCGTCGCCGACCACGCCCTCATAGCCCTCGGCCGTCGCCGCCGCGATCGCCTTCGCACCGGGGTCGATCACCACGACCTGCTCCTTCCGCAGCCCCGCCGCACAGGCGGTCCGGATCGCGGACCGTCCCTTCGTGCCGAAGCCGACGACGACAGTGTGGTCACGCAAGGGGACCTCCGGAATGCTGGGCGAGCCTGCGGGAAGGGGTGTTGCTGGGTGACGGGCGTGGGGCCGCCGGGAACCATGGTGCCCACCGATCGAATCACCACACAGGGGCACGCGTTGCGAGACCACGAACGACAGCCGGCCACGACGAGCCGGCTCTCCCTCTTCAAGTCGCTGTGGCACCGCCGCTCGCGCCTCGAGGCCCGCGACGACGCGGAGGCGGGCCGCTCCATCACCATGCCGGTGCACAGTGGCCTCCCCCCGCTCCAGCAGGTGCTGCGCCGCCTCGCGCTGGCCCTGCTCGTCCTGTTCGTCACCACGCTGATCGTCTACGCCGACCACGACGGCTACAACGACAACTCCGACGGCCAGGTCGACTTCCTCGACGCCGCCTACTACGCCACCGTGACCCTCTCCACCACCGGCTACGGCGACATCACGCCCGTCGGTGACGCGGCCCGGCTCATCAACATCCTCGTCATCACCCCGCTGCGCGTGCTGTTCCTGATCATCCTGGTCGGCACCACGCTCGAAGTGCTCACCGAGCGGACCCGGCAGCAGGTCCGCGTCCATCGCTGGCGCACCCGCACCCGTGACCACGTCGTGGTCGTCGGCTACGGCACTAAGGGCCGGCACGCCGTGGAGACGCTCGTCGGACAGGGCATTCCCAAGGAGCGCATCGTCGTGGTGGACGCCCAGCGCAAGGCGGCCCACGCCGCCGGTGACGACGGGCTGGTGTCGGTGACCGGGGACGCCACCCGCCAGGAGACCCTCCTCAAGGCCGAAGTCCCCCATGCGGCCCGCGTGATCGTGGCCCCGCAGCGCGACGAGACCGCCGCGCTGGTCACCCTCACCGCCCGGCAGCTGAACCGGCGTGCCACGATCGTCACCGCCGCCCGCGAGGACGAGAACGTGCCGCTGCTCAAGCAGAGCGGAGCGGACACCGTGGTCACCAGCTCCAGCTCCGCCGGCCGACTGCTCGGGGTCTCCATGGTCCGTCCCGCCGTGGCCAGGATCCTGGAGGACCTGATGACCCTCGGCAGCGGCCTCGACCTCATCGAACGCCCCGTCGCCCAGCACGAGGCGGGGAAGAATCCGCGCGCCTGCAAGAACCTGATCGTGGCTGTCCTGCGCGGCAAGGAACTCCTCGACTACGCCGACCCACGGCTCACGGAACTGCGCCAAGGAGACCGTGTGATCACGGTCAGCCGGGCGGTGGTCACCGAGCAGACCTGAGGCGGGACTGGGTGGCGGGAGGGTGCACGGTTTCACGTGAAACAAGGCTGACGCCGGCCGGGACAGCCCCCTACCGACGTCGGGCCGGAAGCGTGCTGGATGCCCGGTCCGACATGTTTCACGTGAAACGCCCCTGCGTCAGCTGATGCAGGATGCGATGCCCGTCGCCCAGGGCAGATCGAGAAGCTCGACCTCCTGGCCGGCTCGCGCGCCGCCCTGCGGTACGACGACGAGAGCATCGGCCGCCGCGATGCCCCGCAGCATCGCCGGACCGTCGTAGTGCAGCGGCACCGCATGGTCGCCCCGCAGGAACACCGGGACGATCCGGGTGTCGTACGGATGCCCGTGCACCGCCTCCCTCAGCGGCAGGGTGTACGGCTCCGACGCCGGGAGTCCGACGAGGATGCGCAGCAAGGGCTCGGCGAGGGTGAGAAGGCCGGAGACGGCCGCCAGGGGGTTGCCGGGCAGGCCGACCAGGTGCTGGTCGGGCTTGGTGCGGGCCAGCAGCATCGGATGGCCGGGGCGCACCTGGACGCCGTCGACCAGGAGGTCGGCGCCGATGCGGCGCAGGACGGGGCGGACATGGTCGACGGGCCCTGCGGCCGTGCCGCCGGTGGTGACGATCAGGTCGGCCGGGGACGTCGTGAGGGCCTGGTGCAGGGCCTCCTCGTCGTCGCCGATCCTGCGCAGGGCCACGATCTCCGCACCCAGGGCGCGCAGCCACGGCGGGAGCATCGGTCCGAGCGCGTCCCGGATCAGACCGTCGTGCGGGCGGCCTTCGGTGAGCAACTCGTCGCCCAGGACGAGCACCTCGACACGGGGCCGGGGGACGGCGGCCAGCGTGTCGTAGCCTGCGGCCGCGGCCAGTCCGAGGACGGCCGGGGTCACCACGGTCCCGTCGGACAGCAACTGGTCACCGCTGCGGCACTCCTGGCCGCGCGGACGGATGTCCTGGCCGTGCTGGACCTCGCGGGTCGCGTGCAACCGCCCCTTCTCGTCGGTGCGGCCGTGCTCGCTGCGCAGTACAGCCGTGGCGCCCGCGGGGACCCGGGCGCCGGTGGCGATGCGGACGGCCTCGCCGTCGGCGAGGGCCGCGGGCTCGGCGTGTCCGGCGAGGACACCCTCGTCCTGTACGGCCCAGGGGCCCGGTCCGGAGACCGCCCAGCCGTCCATGGCGGAGCTGTCGAAGGAGGGCAGGTCGGTGAGGGCGGTCAGCGGAGCGGCCAGCACGAGGCCGAGAGCGTCGTCGAGCGTGACGGAGACGGGTGTGCGGCGGGCGGCGACCGGGCGGGCGGCACGCGCGGCGATGGCGCGGGCCTGGGCCCAGGAGGTGGCGCGGTGACGGTCCTCGTGGGGTGGCGCCGGGGACGGGTCGGGCCCGTGGGAGGCGTCTCGGGCGCCCTGGGCTTCCCGGGGCCGGTGGGAATCCTCGGCCTTCCGTGAGCCACGGGATGCGTAGGCGTCGCGGCTGTCACCGTGTCCGGTCGTCTCGTTCACGAGGGCGAGCACCTCCTCGACGTAGTCCTCGTCGAGGTCCTCCGTGTCCTGGCCGCCCCGGGTCCCGCGGGCGGTCATCCGGCGTCCGGGCGGGTGTCGGGCGTGGCGTCGGGGGCGACGTCGGGGCGGCCACCGGAAGGCGGTGAGTCGTCCGAGGGCGCGCCCGTGGACTCGTCGGCCCAGCGCGCGGCCAGATCTGCGGCCTTGCGGGCGGCTTCGGCGACGGCTTGTGGGCCGCCTCCGGCCCGGGCGGCGGCATAGCCGACCAGAAAGGTGGTCAGCGGGGCCGCGGGCCGGGCCACGCCGTGGGCGGCATCCCGGGCGAGGTCGAGCAGGGCGCCGGTGTCGACGTCGAGATCGATGCCCAGCTCGTCCTTGACTGCGGAGATCCATTCATCCAACACGTGGCCATGCTCCCTGATGCGTGCTCTGGCGGTGGCGATGTCATCCCAGGTGTCGCAGTCGAAGGATGCGACAGGGTCGGGAACGCGGGTGAGGTCGAGCCCGGCGGTCAGCCGGCGCAGGGGGAGGCCGATGAGGCCGCCGCCCCCGCCGGTGTCCCCGGACGACGGCCCGTGGCCGGCCGTCCCGGTCTGTGCGAGCGCGGTCAGTTCACGCCGGAGGGCGGCCGTGCGGTACGCGGCGACGAGCGGCTGGTCGCGGCCGTCGGCGTCGCTGAGCAGCACGCCGTCGGCGGCGTTCGCCGTCAGCGTGGCCAGCAGCCGCCGCACGGTGTCCGGCCCGAGGAAGGGCAGATCGGCGGAGAGGACGACGACGCGGTCGGCGGTGGTGTGGCGCAGTCCGGCGTCGAGCGCGGCGACCGGGCCCGCGCCGGGCGGGTCCTCCCGGGCCCACCGCACGACGCGGGCGGTGGGCCGGGGATCGGCGACGACGACGGTCGTGCGCGCGCCGGCGCAGGCGGCGAGGACCCGGTCGAGCAGCGCACGGCCGCCCACCCGCACGCCGGGCTTGTCCGCGCCGCCGAGGCGGCGGGCGCCGCCGCCGGCGAGCACGACGGCGTCGTGCACGGGCGGCTCGGCGTCATGCACGGGCGGCTCGATCGAGGTCACCCTCCGAGTATGCGCGGGGTCCTCGATCACGGGGAACGCGGGATGTCCCGCCCGTGGTCAGAGCGTGCGCAGCAGCACCGCCGGCTGTTCCACGCAGTCCGCCACGTAGCGCAGGAAGCCGCCCGCCGTGCCGCCGTCGCACACCCGGTGGTCGAAGGTCAGCGACAGCTGTACGACCTGGCGCACCGCGAGCTCGCCCTCGTGCACCCATGGCTTGGGCACGATCCGGCCGACGCCCAGCATGGCCGCCTCGGGATGGTTGATGATCGGTGTGGAACCGTCGACGCCGAACACGCCGTAGTTGTTCAGCGTGAACGTCCCACCGGTGAGTTCGGCCGGGGTGAGGCCCCCGGCGCGGGCCGTCTCGGTCAGGCGGGCGAACTCGGCGGTGAGCCCCTCGGCGTCCCGCGCGTGGGCGTCGCGGACCACGGGGACGACGAGCCCCCGTTCGGTCTGCGCGGCGAACCCGAGGTGGACGTGGTCGAACCGGACGATCTCGCGCGCATCCTGGTCGACCGTGGAGTTCAGCTCCGGGAACCGGGCCAGGGCGGCGGTGCAGATGCGGGCCAGCAGCGCGACGAGGGAGATCTTCGGGCCGCCGGTCGCGTTCATCGCGGCCCTGGCCCGCATCAGCTCCGTCGCGTCGGCGTCCACCCAGCAGGTCGCGTCCGGGATCTCCCGCCGGCTGCGGGAGAGCTTGTCGGCGACGGCGCCGCGGATCCCCTTGAGCGGGATCCGGGTGCCGGCCCCGGCGGGCGCGGGGGCGAGCGCGGGAGCGGGGGCAGGGGTGGACGCGGGGGCCGGCACGGGCGCGGGGGCCACGTGCGAGGTGCCGCGTTCCCGCGCAGCCCGCAGCGCGCCTTCCACATCGGCGCGCAGGATCAGGCCGTCGGGCCCGGAACCGGTCAGCTTCCGCAGGTCCAAGCCGTTCTCGCGGGCGAGGCGGCGGACGAGCGGCGAGATGACCGCCACCGGTCCGTCGGTCACCGTGGAGCCGCTCGCGGGACCGGAAGTCACCGGCTGGGAGGAAACAGCAGGCTGGGAGGGAGCAGGGGGAGAAGGGGCGGCCGCGGGCACCGGTTGAGCCGGCCGTACCCGGCGCCGACGCGCGGGCGCCTCCGAAGTGCCGTATCCGACCAGCACGTTGCCCGATCCCTCGGTCTGGTCGCCGGACGAGGGCGCGCCGACCGCCACCGTGATCAGCGGTGCGCCCACGGGCAGTTCGGCGCCCTCCTCGCCGAAGCGGGCGGTGACCACACCGCCGTAGGGACAGGGGACCTCGACCATCGCCTTGGCCGTCTCGACCTCGACGACCGGCTGGTCGACGGCGACGACGTCGCCGACCTGGACCAGCCAGCGCACGATCTCCGCCTCGGTGAGCCCCTCGCCGAGGTCGGGCAGCTTGAACTCCAGCACCTGTGCCATCAGTTCCCCGCCTCCCACTGCAGACGCGCCACCGCGTCCAGGACGCGGTCGACGCCGGGCAGGTGGTGGCGCTCCAGCATCGGCGGCGGGTAGGGGATGTCGAACCCGGCCACGCGCAGCACCGGCGCCTCCAGGTGGTGGAAGCAGCGCTCGGTGACCCGGGCCGCGATCTCGCCGCCCGGGCCCGCGAAGGAGCCCGACTCGTGGACGACGACCGCGCGACCGGTCCGTCGCACCGAGGCGCATACCGTCTCGTCGTCGAACGGCACCAGGGAGCGCAGGTCGACGACTTCGAGGTCCCAGCCCTCGGCCTGTGCCGCCTCGGCGGCTTCGAGGCAGACCGGCACCGAAGGCCCGTAGGTGATGAGGGTGGCGCTCCGGCCCGTGCGCCGCACCACCGCGCGGCCGATGGGCTCGACGCCGGGCGGGTCCTCCGGGTTCCAGGCGTCCTTGGACCAATACAGGCGCTTGGGTTCGAGGACGACGACCGGGTCGTCGGAGGCGATCGCGGCGCGCAGCAGGCCGTAGGCGTCGGCGACGGTGGCGGGCGTGACGACATGGAGCCCCGGAGTCGCCATGTAGTACGCCTCGGACGAGTCGCTGTGGTGCTCGACGCCCCCGATTCCTCCGCCGTAGGGGACGCGGACGGTGATCGGCAGGGGCATGCTGCCGCGGGTGCGGTTGCGCATCCGGGCGACATGGCTGATGAGCTGCTCGAACGCCGGGTAGGCGAAGGCGTCGAACTGCATCTCCACCACCGGCCGCAGGCCGTACATGGCCATGCCGACGGCGGTGCCGAGGATGCCGGCCTCGGCGAGCGGGGTGTCCGTACAGCGGTCCTCGCCGAACTCCGCGGCGAGTCCGTCGGTGACCCGGAAGACGCCGCCGAGCGTGCCGACGTCCTCGCCGAGGACGTGCACGGACGGGTCGGCGGCCATCGCGTCGCGCAACGCGCGCGTGAGGGCCTGCGCCATGGTGGCGGGTTTGACGGCGACGGTGGTCATCAGCGCGCCCCTTCCTCTTCCGCTTCGAGCTCGGCCCGCAGCAGGGCGCGCTGCTCGCGCAGTTGGGGAGTGGGCTCGGCGTACACGTGGTCGAACAGGTCCATCGGGTCCAGCGCCGCGTCCTGGTTCATGCGGGCGCGCAGGTCGGCCGCCATGGTCTCGGCGGCGTCCCGCGCGGCCTGCCGGGTCTCCTCGTCGAGCAGCCCCCGCGCGGTCAGTTCGCGTTCCAGCAGCAGGATCGGGTCGTGTTCGCGCCACGTCTCGACCTCGGCGTCGCCACGGTAGCGGGTCGCGTCGTCGGCGTTGGTGTGGGCGTCGATGCGGTAGGTCACCGCCTCGACGAGGGTCGGGCCGCCGCCCGCGCGCGCGGTGCGCACGGCCTCGCCGAGCACCTCGTGGACGGCGGCGGCGTCGTTGCCGTCGACCAGCCGGCCCGGCATGCCGTACCCGACGGCCTTGTGGGCCAGGGAGGGGGCGGCGGTCTGCTTGGCGAGCGGCACGGAGATCGCGAAACCGTTGTTCTGGACCAGGAAGACGACCGGCGCCTGCCAGACGGCGGCGAAGTTCAGTGCCTCGTGGAAGTCCCCCTCGCTGGTGCCGCCGTCGCCGACCATGGCGAGGGCCACCACGTCATCGCCCTTGAGGCGGGCGGCGTGCGCGAGGCCCACCGCGTGCGGTAGCTGGGTGGCGAGCGGGGTGCACAGCGGCGCCACGCGATGCTCGTGGGGGTCGTAGCCGGTGTGCCAGTCGCCGCGCAGCAGGGTCAGCGCCTCGACGGGGTCCACGCCGCGGGCGACGGCCGCAAGGGTGTCGCGGTAGCTGGGGAAGAGCCAGTCCCGTTCCTCCAGCACGAGCGCCGCGGCGACCTCGCAGGCCTCCTGGCCCGTGCTGGAGGGGTAGACGGCGAGACGGCCCTGCTTGGTGAGGGCGGTGGCCTGCACGTTGTAGCGGCGGCCCCGCACGAGCTGCGCGTACAGCCGGAGCAGCAGCTCCGGGGCGGTCCGCGCGGCCGCTTCCGTGCCGAGAACGCGGTAGGGCTCGGCGTCTGGCAGCAGCGGCACCGGGTCGGTGCGGGGCTGCCAGGCGGGCGGCGGGGTAGGCCGGTACGCGCCCCGCTGCTCCATGACCGTCATGACGGCACCTCCTGAAAGGAGTGGCTACGCAGGCGCATCGGCTGTGAGGCGCCTCACCTACCGATTGTTCGGTCGCCGGCACATTTTGGCTACTGGCCCCCTCAGGCTGTGGACAAACGGTTCTCCACAGCCTGCAATGAACGCAGTACGTCCACGGCGAAGAGGCGGGGGGACATGACACCTGAACAAATGGCCGACGGCCAGGAGAGCGCCGTCCCACCGCGACCGGACGACTCCGTCCCGTTGCCCCCGCCCCGCCCCCTGGACACGATCGACCAGGACATCCTGCAGATGCTCCAGGCGGACGGCCGCGCGTCCGTACGGTCGGTCGCCGAGCGCGTGCACGTCTCCCGCGCCAACGCCTACGCGCGCATCAACCGGCTCGTCGAGGACGGCGTCATCCGTGGCTTCGGCGCGCGCGTGGACCACGAACGCGCCGGGCACGGCACGTCCGCCTACATCACGCTGAAGATCGTCCAGAACTCCTGGCGCACGGTGCGCGAGCAGCTCAGGCAGCTACCCGGCGCCTCCCACATCGCCCTGGTGGGCGGGGACTTCGACGTGTTGCTCCTCGTCCACACACCGGACAACAGGGCGCTGCGCGAAGTGGTGCTCACCCGGCTCCAGGCGATCCCCGAGGTGCTCAGCACGCGCACGCTGCTGGTCTTCGAGGAGGAGGACCTGGAACCGCAGACCCGCCCCGCCCCCGGCGGCCAGGGCACGCCCCGGCACGACGCATGACGCGGGCCCCGCGTCACCTCCCGCCCGCCGCCCCCCGCTCCGCATCCGCTCACGTCGGTCGAGCCCCGCACCGGACCGATGCGCGGCGGCCGAACACTTCCGGCCGGCGCCCCGCGCTCACCCCCGCTTCCGGCCCGCCCCGGGCAGACTCCCGGCGGTCAGACCACGCTGAACCGCCTCCGGCGGCAGACCCTCGCTTCACGGCCCGCCGTCCGGCGGTCAGACCCCGCTCCGAGCCGTCACCCGGCGGTCTGACCCGCACCGGGCCGACTCCCGGCAGTCAAACCCGCCTTGGACCGCCTCCCGGCGGTCAGAATCCGCTCCGAGCCGGCTCCCGGCGGCCTACCCCGCTTGAGCCTGACTCCCCGCCGGTCTACCCCGCTGAGGGCCGACTCCCGGCTATCAGCCACCTCGTCCGGCCCGCTCCCCACGGTCAGCCCCCGCTTCCGGCCCGCGTCCCGGAGCCAGACCCCGTCCCCGGTCCGCGCCCCGCCGTCAGACCCCGTCCCGGTCCCGGCGCAGCCCCGAGAACACCAGCCGGGCCACCGCTTCCGCCACCTCGCGTTCGCCCGAGCCTCGGCCGTCCGGGCGGTACCACTCGACGATCGAGTTGATCATCCCGAAGACCAGCCGCGTCGCGAGCCGGACCTCCACATCGCCCCGTACGTCACCGTCGGCGGCGGCCGCCTTCAGCAGCTCGGCGACCCGGTGGTCGAAGTCCCGCCGCCGCTCCAGCGCCCACCGCTCGGTGTCGGTGTTGCCCCGCACACGCAGCAGCAGCGTCACATAGGGCAGCTCGGCTATGAGCACCTCGACCATGCGCCGCACCACGTATTCCAGGCGTCCGGCGGCCCGCCCCACGCGCGCGGGCTCCTCGTCGAGGATCGAGAACAGGCCGTCCAGCGCCCGGCTCACCGCGCGGCGCAGCAGCTCCTCCTTGCCGGCGACGTGGTGGTAGATCGACGACTTGGAGATGCCGGCCGCCCGGGACAGGTTCTCCATGGAGGTGCCGTCGTAGCCGCGCTCGTTGAAGACCTGCACGGCGACCGACAGCAGGGTCTCCGGGGTGTACGTGTCGCGCTTGACCGTGGTCATGAGCTTCCCCTCCGCGTGTCGGCGGCATGTCCGTGGCGGTACAGCGCGAGGGAGGGCGCGTAGCGGCCGGAGGGCTCGCGCAGGTGCAGCTCCTCCAGCAGGTCATGCGCCCAGACCCGGCCGAGCCTGCGGCTCCACTCGAAGGGGCCGAGCGGGTAGTTCACGCCGAGGCGCATCGCGGTGTCGATGTCCTCCTCGGTGGCCACGCCCTTGGCGACGGCGTCGTGCGCGAGGTCGACGATCCGCGCGACCGTGCGGGCGACGATCATGCCGGGGACGTCGCCGATGACGCTGACGTCCTTGCCGAGCGCCTGGAACAGGCCGATCGCCTCGGACAGGGCCTGCGGCGAGGTGTCCTGGGACGCGGACAGGGCGATCCGGGTGGCCTTGCGGTAGTCCAGGGCCAGGTCGAAGTAGACGACGTCGCGGAACTCCACGGACGTCTGCCCGTCGGCGAGCGCCAGCGCGCCGTCGCTGGGCAGGACCAGCCGGGTGCCGTGGTCCTCTTCCTCCTCGCGGACCTGGATGCCCGCCTCGCGGATCATCCCCAGCAGCTCCGAGGCGGGCCCCAGATCCCCCTCGGCGACGACGTAGGCGGGCGGCCGGTGCTTCTCCGCGGTGTGCGGCTCGGGGCGCTCGGCGCCGTCACGGTGGTCGTACCAGCCCTGGCCGGTCTTGCGGCCGAGGCGGCCGGACTCGACGAGGCGCCGCTGGGCGAGCGAGGGGGTGAACCGCGCGTCCTGGAAGAAGGACTGCCAGACGGAGTGCGTGACGGACTCGTTGACGTCCTGGCCGATCAGGTCGGTCAGCTCGAACGCGCCCATCTTGAAGCCGCCGGACTCGCGCAGGACGGCGTCGATGGTGGCCGGATCGGCGCCCTGCGCCTCGTAGACCGCGAACGCCTCGGCGTAGTAGGGCCGCGCGATGCGGTTGACGATGAAGCCGGGGGTGTCGGCGCAGGCGACGGGTGTCTTGCCCCAGGCGCGAGCCGTCTCGTACGCGCGCGTGGCCGACGTGACGTCGGTGGCGAAGCCGGAGACGACCTCGACCAGCGGCAGCAGCGGCGCGGGGTTGAAGAAGTGCAGGCCCACGAGGCGGCCCGGATTGCGCAGGGCGCCGCCGACAGCCGTCACCGACAGGGACGAGGTGTTGGTGGCGAGCAGGCAGTCGTCGCCGACGACGTCCTCCAGCGCGCTGAACAGCTCCTGCTTGACGTCCAGGCGCTCCAGGACGGCCTCGACGACCAGGGCGCAGTCCGCGAGCTGGGTCAGGTCGTCCACGGGCGTGAGGCGGGTGCGGGCGGCGTCCCGGTCGGCGGCGGTGAGCCGGTCCTTCTCGACGAGCCGGTCCAGTCGGGCGCCGATCGCGCCGGCGGCCTCCCGGGCCCGACCGGGGAGGGCGTCGTACAGCCGTACGGGGTGGCCCGCGACCAGCGCGACCTGGGCGATGCCCTGCCCCATGGTGCCCGTGCCGACGACGGCCACGGGGCTGCTGAGGTCGAGTGCTGTCATGTGCGCGATCCTCCCGCACGGCGTTGTCCACAGATGCGGCGGACCCCCTTGTCCCGACCGATCGTTCGGTTACTCTAACTCTGACCGTCCGTTCCTGTCCCTGCTTCGCAGGGTTTCCGTCCAGGTCCTGAGCTCGACGAAGAGCTCTCACGACGAGGAGTTGGTCCCCCATGGCCGCCGAACTCACCGCACACGATCTGATCGCCAAGCACCGGCCCACCCTCGACCAGGCCCTGGAAGCGATCCGCACCCGCGCGTACTGGTCGCCGCACCCGGAGCACCCCAAGGCCTACGGGGAGAACGGCAGTCTGGACGCGGCGGCCGGCAAGGCCGCCTTCGACGCCCTCCTGGGCACCCGCCTCGACCTCGGCCAGCCCGGCACGGACGACTGGGTCGGCGGCGAGGTCTCCCCGTACGGCGTGGAGCTGGGCGTGACGTACCCGCACGCGGACATCGACGTGCTGCTGCCCGCCATGAAGGCCGGACAGCGCGCCTGGCGGGACGCGGGCGCGGAGATCCGCGCGGCGGTCTGCCTGGAGATCCTCAAGCGGATCAGCGACCGCACCCACGAGTTCGCCCACGCGGTCATGCACACCT
Source organism: Streptomyces sp. NPDC088254 (assembly GCF_044740925.1). Lineage (NCBI taxonomy): Bacteria > Bacillati > Actinomycetota > Actinomycetes > Kitasatosporales > Streptomycetaceae > Streptomyces > Streptomyces sp. NPDC088254. The sequence continues at coordinate 448,971 of NZ_JBIURQ010000002.1, forward strand.
CCGGCCAGGCGTTCATGATGGCGTTCCAGGCGGGCGGCCCCCACGCGCGTGACCGCGGCCTGGAAGCCGTGGCGTACGCGTACGTGGAGCAGGTCCGCACGCCGGACACCGCGGAGTGGACGAAGCCGCAGGGCAAGCGGGAACCGCTCGCCCTCACCAAGCAGTTCACGCCGGTCCCGCGCGGCATCGCGCTGATGATCGGCTGCAACACCTTCCCCACGTGGAACGGCTACCCGGGCCTGTTCGCCTCCCTGGCCACCGGCAACGCGGTCCTGGTCAAACCGCACCCGCGCGCGGTGCTGCCGCTGGCGCTGACCGTGAGCGTCGCGCGCGAGGTGCTCGCCGAGGCGGGCTTCGCCGCCGACCTGGTCGCGCTCGCCGCCGAGCGGCCCGGCGAGGGCATCGCGAAGACGCTGGCCACGCGGCCCGAGATCAGGATCATCGACTACACCGGTTCGACCTCCTTCGGCGACTGGCTCGAGGCCAACGCCCGTCAGGCGGAGGTCTACACCGAGAAGGCCGGCGTCAACACCGTCCTCGTGGAGTCGACCGGCGACTACAAGGGCATGCTCGCCAACCTGGCGTTCTCGCTGTCCCTGTACAGCGGCCAGATGTGCACCACCCCGCAGAACCTGCTGATCCCGCGGGACGGCATCCGCACCGACCAGGGCCACAAGACCTTCGACGAGGTCGTCGCCGACCTCGCGCGCGCGGTCGACGGACTCCTGGGCGACGACGCCCGGGCCAACGCCCTGCTGGGCGCCATCGTCAACCCCGACGTCAAGGCCCGCCTGGAGGCCGCGGCGAGCCTGGGTGAGGTGGCGCTCGCCTCCCGCGAGGTCGCCAACCCGGAGTTCCCCGACGCGGTCGTGCGCACCCCCGTGATCGTCAAGCTGGACGGCGCGCGGAAGTTCTGGGAGGGCGCGGAGGACGAGCCCGCCTATCTGAGCGAGTGCTTCGGGCCGGTCTCCTTCGCCGTCGCCGTCGATTCCGCCGCTGACGCCCTGGACCTGCTGCGGCACACCATCCGCGAGAAGGGCGCGATGACGGTCGGCGCGTACACCACCGACGAGGAGGTCGAGCAGGGCATCCAGGAGGTCTGCCTGGAGGAGGCCGCCCAGCTGTCCCTGAACCTCACCGGCGGGGTCTACGTCAACCAGACGGCCGCGTTCTCCGACTTCCACGGCTCGGGCGGCAACCCGGCGGCCAACGCCGCACTGTGCGACGGGGCCTTCGTGGCCAACCGCTTCCGGGTCGTCGAGGTGCGCAGGGAGGCCTGAGCAGCCCCTGAGGGAGCCCTCCCTCAAGCGGTGCCGTGCGGCCCCGCGCTCCAGTGATACAGCGTCATGGCCACGCTGGTCGCGAGGTTGTAGCTGGAGACCTGGGGCCGCATCGGCAGCGCGAGGAGATGGTCGGCACGCGCGCGCAGCGCGCCGGACAGCCCGCTGCGCTCCGAGCCGAAGGCGAGCACGGCGTCGTCCGGGAGCTTGACGCCCCGGACGTCCTCGCCCTCCGGGTCCAGCGCGAACACCGGTCCGGGCGGCAGCTCCTCGACGCTCAGCCGTTCCACGGCGGTCGCGAAGTGCAGTCCCGCGCCACCGCGCACGACGGTCGGATGCCAGGGGTCGAGCGTGCCGGTGGTGACCACCCCGGTCGCCCCGAAGCCGGCGGCCAGCCGGATCACCGCTCCCGCGTTGCCCAGGTTGCGCGGTTCGTCGAGGACCACGACGGGCGCGCTGCGCGGCTCCCGGGCCAGCGCGCGCAGGTTCGCCTCGCGCGCGGGACGTACGGCCAGCGCGGCCACGGCGGTGGGATGCCGGCGCGGCACCAGCGAGGCGTAGGCCGCCTCGGGCACCTCGGTGAGGAGCGCGTCCAGGGCCCCCCGGACGTCGGGGGCGAGTTCGTCGGCCAGGGCGAGCGCCGCCCGACGGTCGACGGCGACCGCCGCCGTGACGTCGGCCCCGAAGCGCACAGCGTGCTTGAGGGCGTGGAAGCCGTCGAGCAGCACGCAGGTCTCGGCGAGCCGCCGCCACCGGCCGAGCAGGCCGCCGAGAGGGTCGGGGTCGGTCATGCCGTGAAGCCTACGCGGCGTTCTTCGGCCTCCTCGGCCGTGTGCGGGCCCCGCTGAGCGGGCACCGAGGCCCCGCCGCTCGAGGTCATCGCCTCACGCACGCGTGCCGCCCAGCCGCCGAGACGGCGCAGGAACGGCGTCGACAGGAAGACCGCGTCCGCCGCGATCATCGCAAGGGAGAAGAACGGCAGTCCCAGGACGACGGCGATCACCGCGTGCTCGGCCATCATCACCGCGAGCAGGACGTTCTTCACGCGCCGGTTGAACAGCGTGAACGGGAAGGCGACCTGCACGACGACCGTCCCGTAGGTCACGAGCATCACCATGGTGCCGCTGGCGGACAGCAGGTCCGCGAGCGCCGGCCAGGGGGAGAAGTAGTCCAGGTGCAGCGGGTAGTAGACGGCGGTGCCGTCCTGCCAGCGCGATCCCTGGATCTTGTACCAGCCGGCGGTCGCGTAGATCAGACAGGCCTCGGCCATGATCACGAACAGGGCGCCGTTGTGCAGGACGTCGGCGACGACGTCCAGCAGGATCCGGGGCTGGGAGGTCTTCCCCAGGCGCCCCACGGCCCACCACAGGCCCTGCGCGATCCACACCGCCCAGAGGATCACCGGCACGGTCGGATCGCCGTCGAGACGGCCCGCCGCGGTCACGGCGACCAGCGCGGACCCGAGCACGCCCCACAGCGCGGGCCCGATCCGGTCGGTGACCCGCTCCCCACGCGCGTGTGCCGCCTCCGTGCGCCGCGCCCGGCGGGCGTCCAGGGACCACACCTGGGCGCAGCGCGTGAACACGAGGTAGATCGACATCAGGTGCAGGACGTTGTCGCCGCCGTCGCCCATGAAGATGCTGCGGTTCTGCAGCGAGAGCACGCCGATCATGAAGAGCACGGAGGCGGTGCGGGTGCGCCAGCCGAGCAGCAGCAGCACGCTCGCCAGCACCGCCAGCGCGTACACGGTCTCGAACCAGACCCGTCCCTCCGACCACATGAGGGCCGTGAACGCGCCGTTCTCGTCGATCAGCCGCCGGGCCAGCTGCCAGCTCCAGGGACCGTCGGGGCCGTAGAGCTCCCCGCGGTGGGGAAGCTCGCGCAGCAGGAACAGCAGCCAGGTGAGGCTGAAGCCGATCCGGACCACCGCGCTCTGGTAGGGACCGAGCGCCGCTCCGGTCACGCGCGCGAGTGCGGCGGACGCCGCTTGGGTGAACCGGTTCACTGCGCGCCTCCCGCGGTGTCGGCGGCCTCCACCGGCCACCAGGGCAGGACGCGGTACGCCGCGCCCGACGACGTCTTCTCGCCACTCCAGCCGGGCGCCCGCACGTCGGTGGTCCTGGAGCGGACCTGGACGCGCTCGACGACGCCGCCCTCTCCGGCCGCGCCGCCGCGGTCCAGGCGCAGGACGACGATGCGGCGCAGGTAGGACTCCGACAGCGCGCTGCGCGTGCTCACCGAACGGTTCTCGGCGTCGTGGGAACCGGTGTAGAAGTCCCAGGCCCGGCGCAGTTCGTTCTGCTGGGTGTGGCTCGGCAGCAGGTTGCCGTCTATGTCGCGGCCGTCCTGGGCGGACAGGTCGTACCAGCCGGTGGTCCGCCTCTCACCGCCCGCGGTGCGTATGTCGGCGCGGACCTGGACGGCGATGTTCTGCTGGAGCGGGTTCGGGGCGAACAGCTTCCAGTTCTGCTCGAACTCCGGGTAGACCCAGTCGTCGACCGCCTCGCCGTGCGTCTTGGTGACCGTGTTGGCGGGTGCGACGTGCAGGAACACCATGCCGACGTGGACGCAGACGGCGACCGCCACGACGGCGACCGCCAGGGCGGCGGCTATCCGGTAGCGGGTCGACAGAGCCGCGACGCCGGCGCGCGGACCGGGGTCCGCCGCGGCGGGACCGTGCCCGACGGGGACGCCGTCAGATCCGTCAGAACCGGCGTGGGCAACGGGAGCAGCGGAGCGGACGGTGCCTGGCGAGTCTGCGCCCGGGCCGCCCGCCACGGGCTCGGGGGAGCCGGGCCGGTCCGTGGGCTCGCTGTCCGGGGCCGGGCCGCCGCCGGGGGCCTCGGCGCGCGGGCGGGGCACGGAGCCCGTCGCCCGCGGCCCCTCGCCGGGAGGCGGACTGGTGTCCGGCCCACGGGACGCCTCCGCCTCCCGTGGGGCGTCGGTGCCTCCGTCGTACGCGTCCATTCCGCCCCGTTCCCCGGATCCGTCCGTCTTCATCCGTCCGTCTTCCGACCGCCCTGCCGTGCCTCGGCCGGCCGCCGGTACGCGCCGCCGGGCGTTTCGCGTCCCGGCCACGTACATCCGGACGGCCTTCGCACGCCCGTCGCACAGTCGTCGCACGAACGGTACTCAGCCCTTCCGGGGCCGCGCAGCCCTCCCCCTTGTCCCGACCGGCACGGCGGAGAGCGCCGCAAGCCGCCGTCATCGGCGCCCTAGCCGGTTGTCCACAGGCCGGCCGGCGAGTTTTCCACAGCGGTTGACACCTTACGACGGCCGTCCCACCATGGAATCGCACGGACCGAACGATCGGTCGGGAGAGGCTCGGGCAGAGCCCAAGGTCGAGGGGGACCGCATGGCGACAGCAGCCGCAGCCGCGCACCAGCCGGCCCGTACACAGCACGGCGCCCAGGACGGCGCGGTCGACGAGGACGCCTACCAGCGCGTCTTCGACGCCGCCGTGTCCGCGGACGAGCGGATCGAGCCGCGCGACTGGATGCCCGACGCCTACCGCGCCACGCTGGTCCGCCAGATCGCCCAGCACGCCCACTCCGAGATCATCGGCATGCAGCCGGAGGCGAACTGGATCACGCGCGCGCCCTCACTGCGCCGCAAGGCCATCCTGATGGCGAAGGTCCAGGACGAGGCGGGGCACGGGCTGTATCTGTACAGCGCGGCCGAGACCCTGGGCGTCGGCCGCGACGAACTGCTCGACAAGCTGCACACCGGCCGCCAGAAGTACTCCTCGATCTTCAACTACCCCACGCTGACCTGGGCCGACGTGGGCGCGATCGGCTGGCTCGTCGACGGCGCCGCGATCACCAACCAGGTGCCCCTGTGCCGCTGCTCCTACGGCCCGTACGCGCGCGCGATGGTCCGCATCTGCAAGGAGGAGTCCTTCCACCAGCGCCAGGGCTACGAGCTTCTGCTCGCCCTCAGCCGCGGCACCCCGGAGCAGCACGCGATGGCGCAGGACGCGGTCGACCGCTGGTGGTGGCCCTCGCTGATGATGTTCGGCCCGCCCGACGACGAGTCGGCGCACTCCGCGCAGTCGATGGCCTGGAAGATCAAACGGCACTCCAACGACGAACTGCGCCAGCGCTTCGTCGACATCTGCGTCCCGCAGGCGGAGTCCCTGGGGCTCACGCTCCCCGACCCGGACCTGAAGTGGAACGAGGAGCGGGGACACCACGACTTCGGCCCGATCGACTGGACGGAGTTCAAGGAGGTCCTCAAGGGCAACGGCCCGTGCAACGAACAGCGGATCGTCCAGCGAAGGCGGGCCCACGACGAGGGCGCCTGGGTACGGGAGGCGGCCGCGGCCCACGCGGCCAGGCACAGCGGCGGGGCCACCGGCCGCGGAGCGGGAGTGGAGCAGGCATGACGAACACCGACTGGCCCCTCTGGGAGGTCTTCGTGCGCTCCCGGCGCGGCCTCTCCCACACCCACGCCGGCAGCCTGCACGCGCCGGACGCGGAGTTCGCCCTGCGCAACGCCCGCGACCTGTACACCCGGCGCGGCGAGGGCGTCTCGATCTGGGTGGTGCCGTCCACCGCGATCACCGCCTCCTCGCCGGACGAGAAGGACCCGTTCTTCGAGCCGGCCGCCGACAAGCCGTACCGGCACCCGACGTTCTACGAGATCCCGGAAGGGGTGAAGCACCTGTGACCGCAACCGGGAAAACTCGGACGCCGGGCTCGGTCACGGCGGCGGCCCTCGCCCTGGGTGACGACGCCCTGGTGCTCTCCCACCGCCTGGGGGAGTGGATGGGCCGCGCCCCCGTGCTGGAGGAGGAGGTGGCCCTCGCCAACATCGCGCTGGACCTGCTGGGCCAGGCCCGCGTCCTGCTGTCGATGGCCGGCGACGAGGACGATCTCGCCTACCTGCGCGAGGAACGTGCCTTCCGCAACCTGCAGTTGGTCGAACAGCCCAACGGCGACTTCGCCCACACCATCGCCCGCCAGCTGTACTTCTCCACCTACCAGCACCTGCTGTACGCCCAACTGGCCACCTCAGATGGCCCGTTCGCCGGGCTCGCCGCGAAGGCCGTCAAGGAGGTCGCCTACCACCGCGACCACGCCGAGCAGTGGACGCTGCGGCTCGGTGACGGCACCGAGCTCAGCCACGAGCGGATGCGGCGGGCGTGCGCGGCGCTGTGGCGGTTCACCGGAGAGCTGTTCCAGCCGGTGGAGGGCGTCGACGCCGACCGGACGGCCCTGGAAGCGGCCTGGCTGGAATCGGTCGGGGACGTTCTGCGCCGGGCGGGACTCGCCCTGCCCGAGGGCGCGCGCACCGGAGCGTGGAGCGCCGGCGCGGGCCGCCAGGGTGTGCACACCGAGTCCTTCGGGCGGATGCTCGCCGAGATGCAGCACCTGCACCGCAGCCACCCGGGGGCGTCATGGTGACGCTCACGCCGCTGGAAGCGGAACTCCTCGCCGTCGCCGGATCGGTACCCGACCCCGAACTGCCCGTCCTCACCCTCCAAGAGCTCGGCGTGGTGCGCGCGGTGCACGTACGCGCCGCGGACGCCGTGGAGGTGGAACTGACCCCGACCTACACCGGCTGCCCGGCCGTGGAGGCGATGTCGGAGGACATCGAGCGGGTGCTGCGCGAGCACGGCGTGCGCGAGGTCACCGTGCGCACGGTACTCACGCCCGCATGGTCCACGGACGACATCTCCGCCGAAGGCCGCCGCAAACTCAGCGAGTTCGGCATCGCGCCCCCACGCACCAGGACGACTGCGGAGCCGGTCACGCTGTCCCTCGGCCCGACCCGGACGACGACCAGCGGAGCAGCCCCGGACGACGACCCCGTGCGCTGCCCGCACTGCGGCTCCGCCGACACCGAACTGCTCAGCCGCTTCTCCTCCACCGCCTGCAAGGCGCTGCGCCGCTGCCTCGCCTGCCGTGAACCCTTCGACCACTTCAAGGAGTTGTGATGGCCCGCTTCCACCCGCTCCCCGTGGCCGCGGTGGACCGGCTCACCGACGACTCCGTCGCCCTCACCTTCGCGGTCCCCGCCGAACTGCGCGCGGAGTACCGGCACGCGCCGGGCCAGCATCTCGCCCTGCGGCGCCGGGCCGACGGGACCGAGGTCCGGCGGACGTACTCGATCTGCTCCCCCGCGCCCGACCCCGGCGGCGACGGCCCGCACACCCTGCGGGTGGGGGTGCGACTGGTCGACGGCGGCGCCTTCTCGACGTACGCGCTCAAGGAGATCGCCGTCGGCGACGCACTGGAGGTGATGACGCCGGCCGGCCGGTTCACCCTCGACCCCGCGCCCGGTCTGTACGCGGCCGTGGTCGGCGGCAGCGGCATCACCCCTGTGCTGTCGATCGTCTCCACCCTGCTCGCGCGCGAACCCGCCGCCCGGTTCTGCCTGATCCGCAGCGACCGCACGGCCGCCTCCACGATGTTCCTGGACGAGGTCGCCGATCTGAAGGACCGGTACCCGGAGCGGTTGCAACTGGTCACCGTTCTCTCCCGGGAGGAACAGCAGGCCGGGCTGCCGTCCGGGCGGCTGGACCGGGAGCGGCTGGCGCGTCTGCTGCCGTCGCTGCTGCCGGTGGCGGACGTGGCCGGATGGTTCCTGTGCGGGCCCTTCGGACTGGTCCAGGGCGCGGAACAGGCGCTGCGGGAGATCGGCGTCCCCCGCTCCCGCATCCACGAGGAGATCTTCCACGTCGATGTCACGGCGGCGGCGCCCGGCGCGACGGCGGGCGCTCCCGCGCACAGCACCGTGACCGCCCGTCTCGACGGCCGCGGCGGCAGCTGGCCCGTGCGGGAAGGGGAGTCGCTGCTGGAGACGGTCCTGCGCAACCGGCCCGACGCCCCCTACGCGTGCAAGGGCGGGGTGTGCGGCACCTGCCGGGCCTTCCTGGTGTCGGGCGAGGTGCGTATGAACCGCAACTTCGCCCTGGAGCCGGAGGAGACGGAGGCCGGCTATGTCCTGGCGTGCCAGTCGCATCCGCTGACCGAGGCGGTGGAGGTCGACTTCGACCGCTGAGCGAGGGTGAAGCCGGGCCGACGGCGGGAGACCGGTTCCCTTCTTCTAGAACCTGTTCTATCTTGACGCTCCGTCAGATCAGCTGACCCGTCGGGAGGACAGGCCGTGGACTTCACCTTCACCGAGGAGCAGCAGGCGGCGGCCGAGGCCGCGCGGGGAGTCTTCGCCGACGTCGCCCCCGACGGCGTCCCCAGCCCCGCGCTCACCAGGGGCGGAGCCGTCGCCGACCACTTCGACCGCGCGCTCTGGGAGAAGCTCGCCGGCACGGACCTGCTCGGCCTGCTGCTCGACGAGGAGTACGGCGGGGCCGGCCTGGACGCCGTCGCCCTCTGCCTGGTGCTGCGCGAGTCGGCGAAGTCGCTGGCGCGGGTGCCGCTCCTGGAGAGCAGCGCGGCCGCGGCGGCCGTACAGGCCCACGGCACCGCCGAGGCACAGGCCGAGCTGCTCGCCCGGGCCGTCCGCGGCGAGGTCGTCCTGACCGTCGCCGCACACGGCCGCACCGGCCATGACGCGGCCGAACTCGCCGTCACCGCACGGCAGGACGGGGACGCCTGGCTGCTGGACGGAGTGCAGACGGCGGTGCCGTGGGCCTACGACGCCGACTTCGTGCTCGTCCCCGCACGTACCGGCGACGACCGCAGCGTTCTCGCCCTGGTCCCCCACGGACACGAGGGCAGCGCGCTCGCCGAACAGATCTCCACCACCGGCGAACGGCTCGGGGAACTGCGCCTCGACTCCGCCCGGATCCCCGCCCGGCACGTCATCACCGCCGACGGCGCCTGGGAGGAGCTGCGCGCCCTGCTGACCACCGGGACCTGCGCGATGGCGCTCGGACTGGGCGAGCGTGTACTGGCGATGACGAGCGACTACGCCACCAAAAGAGAGCAGTTCGGGCATCCGATCGCCACGTTCCAGGCGGTCGCCGTACAGGCGGCCGACCGTTACATCGACCTGCGCGCGATGGAGGTCACCCTGTGGCAGGCCGCCTGGCGGCTCACCTCAGGCGCGTCCGGAGCGCTGCCCGCCGCCGGCGACATCGCCGTGGCCAAGATCTGGGCCTCGGAGGGCGTACGGCGCGTGGTGCAGACCGCGCAGCATCTGCACGGCGGCTTCGGCGCGGACGTCGACTACCCTCTGCACCGCTACCACGCCTGGGCCAAGCACCTGGAGCTGTCCCTCGGCCCGGCCGCGGCCCACGAGGAGACCCTCGGCGACCTGCTGGCCGCCCACCCCCTCGGCTGAACACCGCCGCGGCTCCCGTCAGAGGACGAAGCCCGGCTGGTCCTCGTCGGTGACGACCGGACGGCCGGCGGCGGCCCAGTGCTGCATGCCGCCGTCGACGTTCACGGCGTCGATGCCCTGCTGCACGAGATACATGGTGACCTGGGCCGACCGGCCACCGGAGCGGCAGATCACATGGACCCGCCCGTCCTGGGGTGCCGCCTCGGTCAGCTCGCCGTACCGGGCGACGAACTCGCTGATGGGGATGTGCAGCGCCCCTTCGGCGTGGCCCGCCTTCCACTCGTCGTCCTCACGGACGTCCAGCAGGAAGTCGCCGTCCTTGACGTCGCCGACCTCGACCGTGGGCACACCTGCTCCGAAACTCATGGCCCCGACGCTACCGGACGCCGCCACCCGGGCAGCCCCGCCGACTCCACCGCACGGTGCTACCCGGCCAGCCCCGCCAGCTCGGCCTCCCTCTTCGCGACCTCGGCCAGCAGCTGGTCGGCGATCTCGTCGAGCAGGCGGTCGGGGTCCTCCGGGGCCAGTCGCAGCATCGAGCCGATCGCACTGTCCTCCAGCTCGCGTGCGACCAGCGCCAGCATCTCCTTGCGCTCCGCGAGCCATTCGAGGCGGGCGTACAGCTCCTCGCTCGGGCTCGGACGCCGCTCCGGCGGCACCGGCCCGGCCGCCCACTCCTCGGCCAGCTCACGCAGCAGGCTCTCGTCACCGCGGGCGTAGGCGGCGTTGACGCGGGTGATGAACTCCTCGCGCCGCGCCCGCTCCGCGTCCTCCTGCGCCAGGTCGGGGTGCGCCTTGCGGGCCAGCTCCCGGTACAGCTTGCGGACCTCGTCGCTGGGGCGCACCCGCTCCGGGGGCCGCACCGACTGGTCCGTGAGCATCGCCGCGGCCTCGTCGAACAGCCCCTGTCCGTCCATCCAGCCGTGGAACAGCTCCTCGACGCCGGGCATCGGCAGCACCCGGGCCCGCGCCTCGGCCGCCTTGCGCCGATCCTCGGGATCGCCGCTGCGTTCCGCCTTCGCCTCGGCTATCTGCGCCTCCAGCTCGTCGAGCCTGGCGTACATGGGACCGAGTCTTTGGTGGTGGAGCCGCGAGAAGTTCTCGACCTCGACGCGGAAGGTCTCCACCGCGATCTCGAACTCGATCAGCGCCTGCTCAGCGGCCCGCACGGCCTGCTCCAGCCGCTCCTCGGGCCGCGCCTGCTCAGCTTCGGGGGTCGTCACCGGACCAGCGTAGGCCAAGCGGGAGCCCCCCACGGAAGCCCAGGCCCACCCACACCGGCGCCTGCGGGACACCCCGACGCCTCACGCCGGCGCCTGCCGGGCCCCCACGCCTCACGCCGGCGAAGGCCCGCTCCCTCTGCCTCACACCCCCGTCTCCGCCGCGATCCGTCCCTCCCTGATCGCCTGCACCAGGTCCGCGTGATCGGCTTCCGTACGGTCGGCGTAGGCGACGGCGAACGTCGCGACGGCCTCGTCGAGTTCCTCGTTCTTGCCGCAGTAGCCGGCGAGCAGGCGGGGGTCGGCGCTGTGGGAGTGGGCGCGGGCCAGGAGCGCGCCCGTCATCCGGCCGTAGTCGTCGACCTCGTCGGCCGAGAGGGCGGCGGGATCGACGCTGCCCTTGCGGTTGCGGAACTGGCGTACCTGGTACGGCCGCCCCTCGACCGTCGTCCAGCCCAGCAGCACGTCGCTGACGACCTGCATCCGCTTCTGGCCGAGGACCACCCGGCGCCCCTCGTGGTCGACGTCCGGCACGTCGAAGCCGGCGGTCAGCAGATGCGGGACCAGGGCGGAGGCCCGCGCCTCCTTCACCTGGAGGACCAGCGGCTCGCCGCGGTGGTCCAGCAGCAGCACGACGTAGGACCGCGTGCCCACGCTGCCCGTGCCGACGACGCGGAAGGCGACGTCGTGCACCGCGTGCCTGGCCAGCAGCGGATGGCGGTCCTCCGGCACCGTGGTCAGATAAGCCTCCAGGGAGACCGCCACCGCGGCCGCCTCACCGTCCGGCACGCGCCGCAGCACCGGCGGAGCGTCGACGAAGCGGTGCCCGCCCTCCGCGGTCGGCTCGGTCGACTTCGCCGCGAACCGCCCGCTGGTGTTGGCCCGCGCCTTCCGGGACACCCGCTCCAGGGTGCCCAGCAGGTCATGGGCGTCGGCGTGGGAGACCAACTCCTCGTCGGCGATGGCGTTCCACGCGTCCAGCGCGGGCAGCTTGGCCAGCAGACGCATGGTGCGGCGGTAGGCGCCAGCGGCGTCATGAGCGGCCTTGCGGCAGGTGTCCTCGTCGGCGCCGGCCTCCCGGCCCGCGAGCACCAGGGAGGCAGCGAGCCGCTTGAGGTCCCACTCCCAGGGGCCGTGCACCGTCTCGTCGAAGTCGTTCAGGTCGATGACGAGATCACCGCGGGCGTCGCCGTACAGGCCGAAGTTGGCCGCGTGGGCGTCACCGCAGATCTGGGCGCGGACGCCGGTCATGGGGGTACGGGCGAGGTCGTGGGCCATGAGGCCGGCCGAGCCGCGCAGGAACGCGAAGGGCGTGGCCGCCATTCTGCCCACCCTTATCGGCGTCAGCTCGGGCAGACGGCCCCGGTTGGACTCCTCGACCGCCTCCACCGCGCTCGGCCGGGAGGCGTCGGTGTCCAGTCCCGCGTGCGCGGCGCGCGCCACCCGCTCCCTGAGTGCCTTGCCCTCGGCCTTGGGCGACCCGGCAGAGGGCCACTGCGCGAACCCGCGCACCGGGGGAAGCCGGCCACCGCCGGTGGAACCCGCCGCCCCCGCATCATTCGCGCCCACAACTCCCGCGCCCGCAGCCGCACCCGCGGCACCGCCGACCCCGGCCTCGGTCATCACGACCGCCTCCCGCGCACCCGCACCGAACATCAACTCGTGCCGACCGTACAGCCGCTGGCCGAAACCCGTCAGACCTGTGGACAACTTCGTGAACGCACGGACGACGCCAATCCGTGAGATACCTCACGCCCTCCGACCGGTCCCGGACATGCGAAAGCCCCGCAGGTCCGAGACCTGCGGGGCTTCCAGCTGTGCGCGAGGGGGGAGTTGAACCCCCACGCCCTTGCGGGCACTGGAACCTGAATCCAGCGCGTCTGCCTATTCCGCCACCCGCGCATTGGGTGTGTCCTCGAGCTCGTGGGCTTTTCGGCCCGCCGCCTTCCGACATGCAGAACATTAGCACGGGGGGAAGGGTGCGTTCACATCCCTTCTTCCCGGGCAGGGGACACCGCAGGACAGCGCGCGGCACCCCCCTACGTCTCGGCGACGCCCGGTTCTCGTATCAACCTCGCACCTATGGCGACCGTCTCCCCGGGAGAAGGCCGAGGTCCACAGTCGGGTGCGGGACACTGGTCCTCAGCCGCCTCTACGATCCTGGGCGGAAGCCGACGCGGAAGCCGACGCGAAAGCGGACGCGGAAGCCGAGGCGGAAGCGGAAACGGAAGCCGAGGCGAGGAGCCGAAGCGGAAGCCGAGGTGCCACCGACGCCGAGGCGGGTGCCGAGGCCCCCGTCGACACCTGTCGGCGGGGCCGACAGGGGGAACCAGCCGATTCACCGGCGCGTGGATACGATCAGTAAGCAGTACCAGGTAAGCAGCAGGACGCGGGACAGCAGTACCAGCGACGGAGGAGGTGCCCCATGGGAGTCCTGAAGAAGTTCGAGCAGCGCCTCGAGGGTCTGGTCAACGGCACCTTCGCCAAGGTGTTCAAGTCCGAGGTCCAGCCCGTGGAGATCGCGGGAGCGCTCCAGCGGGAGTGCGACAACAACGCGACGATCTGGAACCGCGACCGCACCGTCGTGCCCAACGACTTCATCGTGGAGCTGAGCACACCGGACTTCGAGCGGCTCAGCCCCTACTCCGGCCAGCTCGGCGACGAACTCGCCGGCATGGTGCGCGACTACGCCAAGCAGCAGCGCTACACCTTCATGGGGCCGATCAAGGTCAACCTCGAGAAGGCGGACGACCTCGACACCGGCCTGTACCGGGTGCGCAGCCGTACGCTCGCCTCCTCCAGCAGCCAGCAGGCGCCCGAGAGCGCGCCCGCCGCCGGCCGGCAGCGCCCCGGCGGCTACGGCTACCCGCCCGCAGGCGCGTCCGCCGCTCCCCCCATGCCGTCCTCACCGCCGCCCGGCGGCCGTCCCGGCGGCTACGGCTACCCGCCCGCCGCGGGCGGTCAGCGGTCCGGCGGCGGCCCGGCCGGCGCCCCGGCGCCCGGCTCGCGCACCCGCCACTGGATCGAGATCAACGGCACCCGCCACCAGATCTCCGGCTCGACGCTCGTGCTGGGCCGCAGCACCGAGGCCGACGTGCGGATCGACGACCCCGGCGTCTCCCGCCGGCACTGCGAGATCCGGACCGGAACGCCCTCGACGATCCAGGATCTCGGATCCACCAACGGCATCGTGGTGGACGGGCAGCACACCACCCGCGCTACGCTCCGCGACGGCTCGCGGATCGTCGTGGGCAGCACCACCATCATTTACCGGCAAGCCGAAGGGTGAAGCGGGGGCAATGTCAGAGCTGACCCTCACGGTCATGCGGCTGGGTTTCCTGGCCGTACTGTGGCTGTTCGTGATCGTGGCCGTGCAGGTCATCCGCAGCGACCTGTTCGGTACGCGTGTCACCCAGCGCGGCTCGCGCCGGGAGGCCGCACGCCCGCAGCAGCAGGCCGCCCAACGCCAGGCGCCCCCGCAGCAGCGCCAGCAGCCCGCCTCCGGCGGCCGCCGGGGCCGCAACGCCCCGACGAAGCTCGTCGTGTCCGAGGGCACCCTCACCGGCACGACCGTCGCGCTCCAGGGCCAGACCATCACGCTGGGCCGCGCCCACGACAGCACCATCGTGCTGGACGACGACTACGCCTCCAGCCGCCATGCCAGGATCTACCCGGACCGCGACGGCCAGTGGATCGTCGAGGACCTCGGCTCCACCAACGGCACGTACCTCGACCGGACGCGGCTGACGACTCCCACACCGATCCCGCTGGGCGCGCCGATCCGTATCGGCAAGACAGTCATCGAGCTGCGGAAGTAGTGCTACATCATGAGTGAGCGCGAGCGGAGCGAGCACGCGGCGGCGGCCGGCACCCCGGGCCCCGGCGCGCTCCCGACCGGAGGGTGGGCAGTGTGGCTCGACACGACCGGCTGTACCCGGGGCCGACGGGCGAGGTGCGCATGAGTCTGTCACTGCGCTTCGCCGCCGGATCGCACAAGGGGATGATCCGGGAGGGCAACGAGGACTCCGGTTACGCCGGTCCGCGTCTGCTCGCCATCGCCGACGGCATGGGCGGCGCCGCCGCCGGCGAGGTCGCCTCCTCCGAGGCCATCTCCACCATCGTCGCCCTCGACGACGACGTCCCCGGCTCCGACGTCCTCACCTCGCTCGGTACGGCCGTCCAGCGCGCCAACGACCAGCTGCGCTCCCTGGTCGAGGAGGACCCACAGCTCGAAGGCATGGGCACGACGCTGACCGCCCTGCTGTGGACCGGTCAACGGCTCGGCCTGGTGCACGTCGGCGACTCGCGCGCGTACCTGCTGCGCGACGGCCTGCTGACCCAGATCACCCAGGACCACACCTGGGTGCAGCGCCTGGTCGACGAGGGCCGGATCACCGAGGAAGAGGCCACCACCCACCCGCAGCGCTCCCTGCTGATGCGTGCGCTGGGCAGCGGCGAGCACGTCGAACCCGACCTGTCGATCCGCGAGGTCAGGGCCGGCGACCGCTATCTGATCTGCTCCGACGGCCTGTCCGGCGTGGTCTCCCACCAGACGCTCGAGGACACTCTCGCCAGCTACCAGGGACCGCAGGAGACCGTGCAGGAGCTGATCCAGCTCGCGCTGCGCGGCGGCGGGCCCGACAACATCACCGTCATCGTCGCCGACGTCCTCGACCTGGACACCGGCGACACTCTGGCCGGACATCTGTCGGACACCCCGGTCGTGGTCGGCGCGGTCGCCGAGAACCAGAACCAGCTGCACGACAACGGCATCATGCAGACCCCGGCCGGCCGCGCCTCCGGCCTCGGCCGTCAGGGCCGCCACAGCCGCGGCCAGGGGCAGGGCGGCGGCGAATTCGGCCCGCCCGGCTCCGGCAACGACATCACCGGCTTCATCCCCACCGACGGCTTCGGCGACTACGCCGACGACGACTTCGTCAAGCCCCGCAAGAGCCGCCGGTGGCTGAAGAGATCCCTGTACGGCGGCCTCGCGCTCGCCGTCATCGGCGGCGGGCTGTACGGCGGCTGGCGCTGGACGCAGACCCAGTACTACGTCGGCGCCAAGGGCGAGCACGTCGCGCTGTACCGGGGCATCAGCCAGGACCTCGCGTGGGTCTCGCTCTCGAAGGTCGAGAAGGACCACCCCGAGATCGAACTCAAGTACCTCCCCGAGTACCAGCGCAAGCTGGTCGAGGCCACGATCGCCGAGGGCAACCTGTCCACGGCCAGCAAGAAGATCGACGAACTGGCCGTCCAGGCCGCCGCGTGCAAGAAGCAGGCGGCCTCGCCCGCCGCCCGTAGCAGCGCCAAGACGGGCGAGGCCAAGGGAACCACTCCCTCCTCCCTCACGTCCAAGGCGACACCGAGCCCTTCGGTGTCCGCGTCCCCGTCCGCATCCGCGACCGCCACTCCCAGCCCCGGCCCCAGCCTCTCGGAGGAAGAGCAGAAGGTCGTCTCGCTGTGCGGTAAGCAGTAGGCAAGCCGTGAGAGGCCCCGTCACACCATGAGCAGTACAACCAACTCGCCGACGCACCACACGTCCACGATCGGCTCCATCGGCACCCCGAGCCGGCGCAACACCGAGCTCGCGCTGCTGGTGTTCGCCGTCGTCATCCCGGTGTTCGCCTACGCCAACGTGGGCCTCGCGATCAACGAGCAGGTCCCGTCCGGGCTGCTCGCCTACGGCCTGGGCCTCGGCCTGCTGGCCGGAGTCGCCCACCTCGTGGTGCGCAGGTTCGCCCCGTACGCCGACCCGCTGCTGCTGCCCCTGGCGACCCTGCTGAACGGGCTCGGGCTGGTCGCCATCTGGCGGCTGGACCAGTCGAAGCTGCTCCAGCAGATCAAGCAGGCAGGTGGCGCCGCGCCACGGCAGCTGATGTACACGGCGCTCGGCATCGCCCTGTTCGTCGCCGTCATCATCTTCCTCAAGGACCACCGGGTCCTCCAGCGCTACACCTACATCTCCATGGTCGTCGCGCTGGTCCTGCTGCTGCTCCCGCTGGTCCCGGGCCTCGGCCTGAACGTCTACGGCGCCAAGATCTGGATCCAGATCGGCAGCTTCACCATCCAGCCCGGTGAGTTCGCGAAGATCGCCCTCGCGGTGTTCTTCGCCGGCTACCTCATGGTCAAACGCGACGCGCTCGCCCTGGCCAGCCGCCGCTTCCTCGGCCTGTACCTGCCGCGCGGCCGCGACCTCGGCCCGATCATCGTGGTCTGGGCGATCTCCATCCTGATCCTGGTCTTCGAGACCGACCTCGGCACCTCGCTCCTCTTCTTCGGCATGTTCGTGATCATGCTGTACGTCGCCACCGAGCGGACCAGCTGGATCGTCTTCGGTCTGCTGATGTCCGCGGTCGGCGCGGTCGGCGTGGCGAGCTTCGAGTCGCACATCCAGACCCGTGTGCAGGCCTGGCTCGACCCGATGCACGAGTACGAGCTCAGCCGCGCCGCCGTTCAGGACGGTGTCGTCCACTCCGAGCAGGCCATGCAGGCGCTGTGGGCGTTCGGCTCCGGCGGCACCCTCGGCACCGGCTGGGGCCAGGGCCACTCCGAGCTGATCCGCTTCGCCGCCAACTCCGACTTCATCCTCGCCACCTTCGGCGAGGAGCTGGGCCTGGCCGGCGTCATGGCGCTGCTGCTGCTGTACGGCCTGATCGTGGAGCGCGGCGTGCGCACCGCCCTCGCCGCCCGCGACCCGTTCGGCAAGCTGCTCGCCATCGGCCTCTCCGGCGCCTTCGCCCTCCAGGTGTTCGTCGTCGCCGGCGGTGTGATGGGCCTCATCCCGCTCACCGGTATGACGATGCCGTTCCTGGCGTACGGCGGTTCCTCCGTCATCGCCAACTGGGCGCTGATCGGCATCCTGATCAGGATCAGCGACACCGCGCGCCGACCGGCCCCGGCCCCCACCTCCAACCCCGACGCCGAGATGACCCAGGTGGTCCGCCCGTCATGAACAAGCCCCTGCGCCGGATCGCGGTTTTCTGCGGACTGCTGGTCCTGACCCTGCTCATCCGCGTCAACTACCTGCAGTACGTCAAGGCCGACTCCCTCGCCGACGACAGCGAGAACCGCCGCGTCAACATCGAGCGCTACGCCACCCCGCGCGGCGACATCATCGTCGACGGCAAGGCCATCACCGGCTCGGTCGAGACCACCAGCGGCGACTACAAGTTCAAGCGCACCTGGACGAACGGCGCCATGTGGGCGCCGGTGACCGGCTACTCCTCCCAGGCCTTCGGCGCCAACCAGCTGGAGAAGCTCGAGGACGACTTCCTGACCGGCACCGACGACCGGCTGTTCTTCCGCAACACGCTCGACATGCTCACGGGCAAGGAGAAGGCGGGCGGCAGCGTCGTCACCACCCTCAGTGGCGCCGCGCAGAAGGCCGCGTTCGAGGGCCTGGGCAACAAGAAGGGCGCCGTCGCCGCGATCGAGCCGTCCACCGGCAAGATCCTCGCGCTGGTCTCCACACCGTCGTACGACCCGTCGAAGTTCGCCGGGACGTCCAAGGCGGACGAGAAGGCCTGGAACGCGGTCCAGAAGAAGAACAACCCCGACGACCCGACGCTCAACCGGGCGCTGCGCGAGACGTACCCGCCGGGTTCCACCTTCAAGGTGGTCACCGCGGCCGCCGCGCTGGAGAACGGCGTGGTCAAGGGCATCGACGACCCGACCGACGCCCCGGACCCCTACAAGCTCCCGCAGACGTCCACGCCGCTCACCAACGAGCACGGCGAGTGTGAGAACGCCAACCTGCGCTACGCGCTCATGGTGTCCTGCAACACCGTCTTCGCGAAGATGGCCCACGAGGTCGGCAACGAGAAGATGATCGAGCAGGCGGCCAAGTTCGGCTACAACAACAAGGAGCTGGACACCCCGGTCCGCGCCGCCCAGAGCGTGTACCCCGAGGACAACCAGCCGCAGAACGCCCTGGACGGCATCGGCCAGGCCTCCAACCGCGCCACCCCGCTGCAGATGGCCATGGTCGCCTCCGCGGTCGCCAACGACGGCAAGCTGATGAAGCCGTACATGGTCGACCAGCTCAAGGCGCCGGACCTGGACACCCTGACGACGACCCAGCCCGAGCAGCTCTCGCAGGCCGTGTCCCCGGAGACCGCGCAGAAGCTCCGCGACATGATGGAGACGGTCGTCAACGACCCGCAGGGCACCGGCGGCAAGGCGAAGATCCCCGGGGTGAAGGTCGGCGGCAAGACCGGCACGGCCCAGCACGGCCTCAACAACAGCGAGAAGCCGTACGCGTGGTTCATCTCCTACGCGATGCTTCCCGACGGCAGCGCGCCGGTCGCGGTGGCGGTGGTCGTCGAGGACGGATCCGCCAACCGTGACGACATCACCGGCGGCGGTCTGGCCGGTCCGATCGCCAGGGACGTGATGAAAGCAGTCATCGACAGCAAGAAGTGACCCCGATCACGTCGCCTACGCATCGGTGCACGTTGCGATACCGGTCCTGTATCGGGTGACGGGCTTGGCCAGGTCACGCACCGCCGTCCGGGTACGGTATGCCCGGACGGCAGCCTTCGACCGCACACGTGTGCCGGTCGGGACCGACGGAGAGGGCTGGTAGGTAGCTATGGAAGAGCCGCGTCGCCTCGGCGGCCGGTACGAGCTGAGCCACGTGCTCGGCCGTGGTGGCATGGCCGAGGTATACCTCGCGCATGACACGCGCCTGGGCCGCACCGTGGCGGTGAAGACGCTGCGCGCCGACCTCGCGCGCGACCCTTCCTTCCAGGCCCGGTTCCGCCGGGAGGCCCAGTCGGCCGCCTCGCTCAACCATCCCGCGATCGTGGCGGTCTACGACACGGGCGAGGACTACATCGACAACGTGTCGATCCCGTACATCGTCATGGAGTACGTCGACGGCTCCACGCTCCGTGAGCTGCTGCACTCCGGCCGCAAGCTGCTGCCGGAGCGCGCCATGGAGATGACCATCGGCATCCTCCAGGGCCTGGAGTACGCCCACCGCAGCGGCATCGTGCACCGCGACATCAAGCCGGCGAACGTCATGCTGACGCGCAACGGCCAGGTCAAGGTGATGGACTTCGGCATCGCCCGCGCCATGGGCGACTCCGGCATGACGATGACGCAGACCGCGGCCGTGATCGGCACAGCCCAGTACCTCTCCCCGGAGCAGGCCAAGGGCGAGCAGGTCGACGCCCGGTCGGACCTGTACTCGACGGGTTGTCTGCTCTACGAGCTGCTGACGGTCCGCCCGCCGTTCGTGGGCGACTCCCCGGTGGCCGTGGCCTATCAGCACGTCCGCGAGGAGCCGCAGGCGCCCAGCGTCTTCGATCCCGAGATCACGGCCGAGATGGACGCCATCGTCCTGAAGGCCCTGGTCAAGGACCCGAACTACCGCTACCAGTCCGCCGACGAGATGCGCGCCGACATCGAGGCCTGCCTCGACGGCCAGCCGGTCGCGGCGACGGCGGCGATGGGCTCGGTCGGCTACGGCGGCTACCCGGACGACCAGGCCACCACGGCCATGCGCTCCGCGGACGCCGGCGCCACCTCGATGCTGCCCCCGATGAACCCGGACGACGGCGGCTTCGGCTACGACGACCGTCCCGCCCGGCGCCGGCAGAAGAAGTCCAACGCCTCGACGATCCTGCTGGTCGTCGCGGCGGCGCTGGTGCTGGTCGGCGCGGTCCTGATCGGCAAGTGGGTGGTCGACGGCGACGGCGCCAAGGACCAGCCGTTCAAGACCCCGAACTTCGTCGGCCAGACCCTGACGCAGTCCCAGACGATGGCGAAGAACGTCGAGCTGAAGCTGACGACCACCGAGAAGCCCTGCGAGAACCAGCCCAAGGGCAGCGTCTGCGAGCAGAACCCCGTGGCCGGCGCGAACGTCAACAAGGGCGACACGGTGAACTTGGTGGTCTCCACCGGCGCTCCGAAGGTGGCCGTGCCGAGTGTCCTCGGCAAGACCCTGGACGAGGCCAAGGCGGAGCTGGAGGACGACAAGTACCAGTTCGACGTCAAGACCAAGGAAGAGATCTCCACGGAGGAGCCCGGCAAGGTCCTCAGGCAGGACCCGGACCTCGGCACCGAGGTGGAGAAGGGCACCACGATCACCCTCACCATCGCCAAGGCGGAGGACAAGGCGACGGTGCCCGACGTGCTCGGCGCGTCGTGTGACGCCGCCAAGTCTCAGATGCAGCAGAACAACCTGGTCGGCAACTGCGTCGAGGTCGACACCCAGGACCCCAACCAGGTCGGCAAGGTCATCCAGACGAACCCGCAGGCCAACTCCAAGCTCTCCAAGGGATCGACGGTCCAGATCCAGGTCGGCAAGAGCACCCAGGTCCAGGTGCCCAACCTGCAGAACCAGAAGGTGAAGGACGCCAGGAAGGCCCTGGAGGACCTCGGGCTGAGCGTCGGCAACGTCAACGGGGCCAACGACGACAACGCGATCGTCGTCGGCACCGACCCCGGCGCGGGAACCACCGTCAACAAGGGCACCCCGGTCAACCTGTTCACCATCGGCGGCAACGGCGGTGGCGGCGGTGGGAACGGCGACAACGGCAACGGGGACAACGGCGGGATCTCCTTCTTCGGCGGCAACAACGGATAACCGTCCGCCGCGACATGACGCAGGGCCCTGCCGGATCACCTCCGGCAGGGCCCTGCGTCATGTCCCCGGCGCCGTCCTGCGGAGTTCCTCCGGTCAGCGCAGTTCCGCGGGCGGCGTGCGGTCCGCGTCGACCTTCTCGACCCGTTCCAGCTCGCCCCACACCACGTACCGGTAGCGGCTCGTGTAGACCGGCGTGCAGGTCGTCAGGGTGATGTACTTGCCGGCCTTCTTCTTCCCCGACTCCTCGGGGACCGCGCCGAGGACCTCGACGTTGTACTTCGACGTCTCGGGGAGCACGCCGTACACCTTGTAGACGTACCAGTTGTCCCGCGTCTCGAAGACGATCGGGTCGCCGACGTCGAGCTTGTCGATGTTGTGGAACTTGGCGCCGTGGCCGTCGCGGTGGGCGGCCAGGGAGAAGTTGCCGTTCTTGCCGGTCATCGGGAGCGCGGCCTTGACGGGGTCGGTGTAGTAGCCGGCCACCCCGTCGTTGAGGATCTTCGAGGAGGTGCCCTTCTCGACCAGCACCTCGCCGTTGTTCATGGCCGGCACGTGCAGGAAGCCGATGCCCTCACCCGTGTCGAGAGCGCCCGGGCCGGTGTCCGGCCGGGCCCAGGTGTCGCGGACCTTGTCGCCCTGCCGGTCCGCCTTGCGGTCGGCGAGGACGTTCGTCCACCACAGCGAGTAGACGACGAAAAGGCCGAGCACCAGCCCGGCCGTGATGAGGAGTTCGCCGAAGACGCTGACCGCCAGGGCGATCCGGCCGCGACCACGACGCCGAGGCTCGCGCGGTGACGCGGTCGCGCCGGTGTGCTCTTCGTGCTCGGTGTCCTCGGTGGTCGCTGCCACGTTCATCTGCCCCTACTGGATGAGCGCATCCGGCTTGCCCTTGCTGCGCGGCCGTTCCTCGACCATCTTGCCCCAGACGATCAGCCGGTACTTGCTGGTGAACTCCGGCGTGCATGTCGTGAGGGTGATGTAGCGTCCCGGGCCGGTGAATCCGGAGTCCGGCGGGACGGGTTCGAGGACGCTCACGTTGCTCGGCGGAGTCACCGGCAGCGACGACGTCATCTTGTAGACGAAGTAGTCGTTCTGCGTCTCGACGACGATCGCGTCGCCCGGCTGCAGCCTGTTGATGTAGCGGAAGGGTTCGCCGTGGGTGTTGCGGTGGCCCGCGAGCCCGAAGTTGCCGGTTTTGGCGTCCGGCATGGCCGTCTTCAGGGCGTCCTCGCCGTAGTGGCCGACCATGCCCTTGTCGAGCACCTTCTTGTTGCTGATGCCCTCGGCGATCGGCACGACGACGTCCAGCCTGGGGATGTGCAGGATGGCGAAGCCCTGTCCCGGCGAGAAGGCCCCCGGGTTGCGCTTGCCGTTCGCCCAGTCGTCCTGGAGGCTGCTCGCCGCCCGGTCCGCCTGTGCGTGCGCGCGCACGTTCGTCCACCACAGCTGGTAGGTGACGAACAGCAGCATCAGCACACCGCCGGTGATGAACACCTCGCCGATCACCCGGCTGGCGAGCACGGCGGCGCTGGGCTTGCGCGCCCGTGCCTGACGGCGGGCCTCCACCCGGGAGAGCTGCCGCTCAGGCCGGGCCTCCTGACGCGCGCCGTGCCGGGCCCCGTCCCGGGCTCCCTTGCCTTCTCCGTCCCGCCCCGCCGGTCCGGCTGTTGCGACCGGTGCCGCAGCGCCGCCGTGGCGGCCGTGGCGGGCCTTGGCGGCCTTTCTGCGGGCCGCGCGGCCGCCCGCCGGGGTTCCGGAAGGCGGAGCGGCGGTCGGGCCCGCAGACGCGGACGAGGAGTCGCCACCGAACCCGGGGTCGGACGGCCGCGGGATGCGCAGCGCCACCGTCTCATCGTCCAGGGGAGGCAGGTACGGCGATCCGCTCCCGTACAGCTCCTCGCGCTCGGGGCGCAGCGCGGTCACGCCGTGGCCCTGCCCACCACCGGGGCGAGCCCCGCCGACCTCGTCACCGCGCCCTGGTCCCCGCACTCCACCAACCAGTTGGCCAGCATCCGGTGCCCGTGCTCGGTGAGCACCGACTCGGGGTGGAACTGGACGCCCTCGACGGGCAGTTCACGGTGGCGCAGGCCCATGACGATCCCGTCCCGCGTACGGGCGGTGACCTCCAGCTCGGCCGGCACGGTCGCCGGCTCGGCCGCCAGGGAGTGGTAGCGGGTCGCCGTGAACGGCGTCGGCAGGCCCGCGAAGACGCCCTTGCCGTTGTGCTCGACCAGCGAGGTCTTGCCGTGCAGCAGCTCGGGTGCGCGGTCCACCACCCCGCCGTACGCCACCTGCATCGACTGCATGCCCAGGCAGACGCCGAAGACGGGCACGCCGGTCGTCGCGCAGTGGCGCACCATGTCGACGCAGACGCCGGCCTGCTCCGGAGCGCCGGGGCCCGGGGAGAGCAGGACGCCGTCGAAACCGTCCTGGGCGTGTGCCGTCGACACCTCGTCGTTGCGCAGGACCTCGCACTGCGCGCCCAGCTGGTACAGGTACTGGACCAGGTTGAAGACGAAGCTGTCGTAGTTGTCCACGACGAGGATGCGCGCGCTCACTGGTTGTCCACCGTCACATCGTTGAAGGGAAGCAGCGGTTCGGCCCACGGAAAGACGTACTGGAAGAGGACGTAGACGACGGCCAGAATCAGCACGATCGAGATCAGCGCCCTGATCAACGCGTTTCCCGGCAGATGCCGCCAGATCCAGCCGTACATGCCGTCCCTTCCGTCGCACCACGGCACCAGACTCACGCCGTACCTCACCAGACTAGCGGCGCAGAGCCTCGGGTTCGCCTGCCTCCACGGGCTGTGTGGAGTCGAGGTGCGCCCAGACGATCAGCCGGTGACTGTGCCCCCACTCGGGGTCGCACGTCGTCAACGTCAGATAGCGTCCGGGGCGCGTATACCCGGACTTACGTGGCACAGGGTCGATCACCTCGACGTCCGTCGGAACGGTTTTGTAGGGCCCCCGGTCGATCCGGTACGTGAACCAGGTCGCGCCGTCGGTCAGGACGACCGCGTCCCCCCGTCTGAGCTCGGGAAAGTCCTTGAAGGGGTCGCCGTAGGTGCGGCGGTGGCCCGCGATGGAGAAGTTCCCCGGCTGCCCGAGCCCCGTGGTGCCCGCGTAGTGGCCCAGCCCTTTCTTCAGGGTGCTCGTCGTGGTGCCTTCGAGCACCGGCTTGTTCCACGTGAAACCAAGCCGCGGTATGTACATGATCGCGAAAGCCTTGCCGGCCCGGTACGGGACAGGCTGCGCGGGGGCGGCGGTGGCACGGGAGTTCGCAGTGGCATGCGGAGTCACGGTGACTGCCGGGACGGCGTCCGTGCCGGACGGATCCACGCCGGCGCCGGGCGGAGTCGCCGGCTGCTGGTGGGCCCACTGCTTCTGGAGTTCCTCGATCTGGCCGTCCATGACGCGGTCGGCCTTCACGCCCGTCCAGAAGATCACGTAGACGACGAAGAGGAGGATCACGGCGCCGACGGTGACGCACAGTTCGCTGACGGTCCGGACGATCACGCGCACCGGCGGCTCCCGTTGGGCGGCTGCTCCGGCCGGCCCGGCCCCTGCGGCGTTCCGGCTACTCCACTGGCTTCGCGTAGTGCAGGTCCACTGTGCCCGAGTAGCCGGGCAGAGTCACCGGTCCGTCCTCGGTGACTTTCCAGCCGAGGCCGTAGACGTTGACGTACACCATGTAGTTCTGGATGGTCGGGGAGTCGGCGAGCGCCTGCTGGAGCTTGTCGGGGTCCCCGACGGCCTGGATCTTGTAGGGCGGGGAGTAGACGCGGCCCTGGAGGATCAGGGTGTTGCCCACGCAGCGCACCGCGCTGGTGGAGATCAGCCGCTGGTCCATGACCTTGATTCCCTGGGCGCCGCCCTTCCAGAGGGCGTTCACCACGGCCTGGAGGTCCTGCTGGTGGATGACGAGGTAGTCGGGCTGCGGCTCGGGATAGCCGGGGAGCTTGGCGGTGGCGTTCGGCGGGGCGTCGTTGAGGGTGACCGTGACCGCCTCGCCCTTGACCTTCTGGGTGCCCGCCTGGCCCTCCAGCCGGGCCAGATTCTCGTCCTCGGCCGTGGTCCGGCCGTCGTCCGCCTCGGCCAGCGAGTCGACGTCCTCGCGCAGGGTCGCGTTGGACTCGTCCAGCTCGCCGTTCTTGCGGCTGCGCTCCTGGATGAGGTCGGACAGCTTCAGCAGCGAGGTGTCCGTGCGGATGTCGGTGCCCTTGGCGGTGTTGAAGCTCGTGAAGAAGAGGAGTCCGGCGAGGGCGAAGACGCCTGCCGTGAGGACCCGTACCGGCCGGAAACGGGAGCGACGGGCGGGGGCGGAACCCGTTGGACCCGTCCTGGGGGAGTCGGCAGAATTGCTCAACGTACCCTTATCTCCTTCGGCGCCGTAGAAGCACTACGCTAACGGACGCCCGGGGGAGCGCTCAGAGTCCCCTTGTACGCTGCCCCGAGCCCGACCCAGTACCCTGCGCGGCCACGCAGCGCATCGACAGGAGAGACCCTCGTGCCGAAGTCACGTATCCGCAAGAAGGCCGACTACACGCCGCCGCCCGCGAAGCAGACGGCCACGATCAAGCTGAACAGCCGTGCCTGGGTCGCGCCGGTGATGCTGGCGATGTTCCTCATCGGGCTGGCCTGGATCGTCGTGTTCTACGTGACCGACGGATCGCTGCCCATCGACCAGCTGGGCAACTGGAACATCGTGGTCGGCTTCGGCTTCATCGCCGCCGGCTTCGGCGTCTCCACCCAGTGGAAGTAGGCCAGGGAGCAGCCTTCCGGGCACCTCTGCCCACGACTGTTCGCTGAGTTATCCACAGCTCCGGGAGATTTCCACACCTCGCCTGGGGAAAAGAAAGACGATCTGTGGATAACCCGTCGAGGGTTGACGCCGGTACGACTGACACACCGGCCTCGGCAACACTGTTCGCCCCCTGCCTGACCTGCGCGAATACCGGGTCGGTGACAGGGGGCACAGTTGTTCACACACACTGTGCACAAGATCGGCCACACTGTGGAAACAGAGCGCTCAGGTGAGCTGGCTGGTCCTCACCAGGGTCATCACGACGACCGCGGCCAGTACCAGCGCACAGGTGCCGAACTGCACCAGGGCACGGCGCTCGCGGGGTGCGTGCACCATGCCGTAACCGATGACGACACCGGCGACCAGGCCGCCGATGTGGGCCTGCCAGGCGATGTTGCCCCACCCGAAGGTGAAGATCAGGTTGATCACCAGCAGGGCGATGATCGGCCGCATGTCATAGCGCATCCGGCGCATCAGGACGGCGGTGGCGCCGAAGAGGCCGAAGATAGCGCCGGAGGCTCCGAGTGACGCCTGGTCCGGTGCCGCGATCAGATAGGTCAGGGCGCTGCCGGCCAGACCCGAGATCAGGTAGAGCGCGAGATAGCGCACCCTGCCGAGCGCTGCTTCGAGGGGGCCGCCGAGCCACCACAGGCTCATCATGTTGAACGCGATGTGCCAGATCGCCTCGTGCGCGAACATCGAGGTGAACAGCAGATACCACTGTCCCTCGGCGACGCCGTCCACGGGCGTGAACGGAGCCGGCGGCCACTGGCCGATCAGGACCAGCTTGTCCAGGAACGAAGGACGGATCTGGCCTACGAGGAAAACCGCGAGATTGATCCCGACGAGGATCTTGGTCAACAGCCGGGGGTCGGCCGCGACCGCGCCGCCGGCCAGGGTGCGGGGCTGGTTCGCCGTCGGCGCGTGCCCCGTGCCCGATCCTCCCCGCACGCACTCCGGGCACTGGAAGCCGACGGAGGCGCTGACCATGCACTCAGGGCAGATGGAGCGCTCGCAGCGGGTGCAGCGCACGCCGGTCTCACGGTCCGCGTGGCGGTAGCAGACGGGCAGCGCGCTGTGGGCGTCGCCGTCCTGCCGGCTGCCCGGCGCCTGATCCATGGGGTCCCCCAACGTCATCGTGTGCGAAACGCGGTGTGCGGAGCGTCGTACGCAGGGCTTTGCCCCGCCCATCCATACGGACGAGCGGGGCAAATGGTTCCCGCGACGGCCTCCGGGAAGCGCGGCGCGTGTCCTGCCGTCAGCGCTTCTCGATGACGACCGTCTCGATGACGACGTCGTTGAGCGGGCGGTCGGTGCGCGGGTTGGTCTGCGCGCCCACGATCGTGTCGACGACCTTCTGGCTGGCCGGGTCGCTGACCTCGCCGAAGATGCTGTGCTTGCGGTTCAGCCAGGCCGTCGGCGAGACGGTGATGAAGAACTGGGAGCCGTTCGTGCCCGGCCCTGCGTTGGCCATGGCCAGCAGGTACGGCTTGTCGAAGCGCAGGTCCGGGTGGAACTCGTCCTCGAACTGGTATCCGGGGCCGCCCGTGCCGTTGCCCAGCGGGTCACCGCCCTGGATCATGAACCCGCTGATCACCCGGTGGAAGACCGTGCCGTCGTACAGCCTGCCCGTGGACTTCTCGCCGGTGGCGGGGTGGGTCCACTCGCGGCCGCCGGTGGCGAGGTCGACGAAGTTCTGGACCGTCTTGGGGGCATGGTCCGGGAAGAGCCGGACCACGATGTCACCCTGGTTGGTCTTCAGGGTGGCGTACAGCTGCTCGGCCACGATCTGCCTTCCGTTGCTTCCTGTGATCCCTCGATCCTCGCATCCTCGCACGGGCCGGGGCCTACGTCGCCCGACGTCCCTCTCGCGTCGGGAAAGGGTCTCTTCCGGTACGGAATTGCGCCCGAGTCTCCCGGGACGGGAGCGGGCGACGCCGATCCATGGCATTGTCGACGAGAAGCTCCCGTTGTCCCGTATTCACCCTGTCTTGTTCACCCGTTCTTGCACCCGATCAAGAAAACTCGGGACGTTCGGCACTCGTCTGCCCGTCCGGGCGTGCCTCGGCGGCTGTCGGCAGGCATGATCCGGAAAAGGGTGGAAAGTCGAAATACCGTACGCCACCGAGGAGGAGGAACCCGTGACCCGCATCGACAGCGTGCGCGCCGCGACCGGCTCGGCGAAGGACAGCGTGCTGCACGCCGCGGAAGTGGTGGCGCCTTACGCCGACACGGCCAAGGAGAGGGCCGCGCTCTATGCGCATGAGGCCCGCGTACGGCTCGCGCCCAAGGTGTCGCAGGCCGCAGAACAGGCCCGCGTTCAGTACGACGCCCATGTCGCGCCCCGCCTTGACCAGGCGTGGGCGTACGTCCCGCCGAAGGTCGACAAGGCCGCTCATGAAGCGGCGCTCCGTACGCGCCTTGCCGCCCGGCAGGCCGCCGACTACTCCCGGCCGAAGATCGAACAGGCGGTAGCCGCGGCCGGGCCCGTGAAGGACGAAGCAGCCTCCCGAAGCGTCGCCGCGCTGGCCGCACTGCGCGGCCAGGTGACGCCGAAGGAGATCGAGAAGTTGACGCGCAAGCACCGGCGCCGCTCCCGGGCGGGCAAGCTGGCCAAGGCCCTGGCCGTGGCCGGCGTCGTGGCCGGAGGCGCCTTCGCCGTCTGGAAGTGGTGGGACAAGCAGGCCAACCCCGACTGGCTGGTCGAGCCCCCCGCCGCCACCGAGGTCTCCGCCGCAGGCGGTCTGTCCTCGATCGACGGCACCGACCCGGCCGCCTTGGACCCCGAGGTCCAGGCCAAGGAAGCCGAGGAGGAGGCTGCGCACCGCGAGGACCGCAGCTGAGCGTTTCACGTGAAACAACCGAGGAAGCCCCTCCGCCGGTGGTTCGCCGACGGAGGGGCTTCCTCGGTCACACGGCGGGACGCGTCCCGGTCGTCCGATGACGGCTCGTCAACACATCGCGCCCGGGCGGCGATCAGGTCAGCCGGCCCACCGGGAGTCGAGCGCGATGGTCTGGAGGCGGTCGAGCGTGAGCGGGGGCTGCGGCCGCGTCACCGGGCCGCCCTCGACGTAGGAGTTCACCTCCTGGACGATGACCCGGCGGCCGTCGGGGTGGAGGGTGTCGACCAGCCACACCACGGCGGAGCCACCCTTCTCGGACGCCCGCTTGGCCCGCTTCACCTTGGTGCCGTCGGCGAGGGTCAGGGCCTGGCACTCGATGTACTGGCCCTCGCAGCCCATGCGCCCGTCGAGGACGTCGCCCATGTCGGTCTGGGAGTTCACCCCGATCATGCTCTTTCCACGTCCGTCGTCCCAGACCACTGCGGCGTAGCCTTCCTGGCTCTGCGCGTCGGAAATCTTGCCGCCCTTGGGCAGCAGGGACTTCAGCACCCGCATCATCTGGCGACCGGACAGCGTCGTCCCCGAGTCGGAGAGCGGGGTGGAGGGGGCGGAGACGCCGGCCTTGCCCCCTTCGGTCCGCAGTCCGGAGGCGGAGGCCTGCGCCGCCGAACCCAGACCGAGGGCCAGGACGAGGCCGGCGGCGACGGCCGTGCCGCGGACCGGGCGACGGCGGGCGGAAATGTTCCTGTTCATGTCGTGGCTTCCTTCTCTGATCCGAACGCGGGTGGTCCCTGCGTCGGGCGTCGGGTGGCGCGAGGCGCCGAACGCCTCCCTGGCACAGAGGTGTCCCGGTGCACAGGCGCAGGGTGGTCGTCGTCGTACGGCCGGCGAGGAGTTCGTGCCGCCTCGGCCGGTGCGACGTCCACAGATTCCAGGACGCCCGGAACCCCCGGCAACAGCTGCCGCCCCACCCGGGACGGTGGAACCATCCCACCCCTGCCGACCTGCGGAAACAGAAGACCCTGGGATGCCGTCCTGGGATGCGCAGACGCCGGCGGCACTCACGGGGCCCAACAAGAAGAGCCCTCCCTCCCTGCGTTTCCACAGGTCGGGAGGGCTCTGGAGATGTGGAGCCTAGGGGAGTCGAACCCCTGACATCTGCCATGCAAAGACAGCGCTCTACCAACTGAGCTAAGGCCCCGGAACAGAAGCGTCCGACCGGAAAGACCTCTCACCGGTGGGCGCCGCTGACCAGAGTACCGGGTCACCCCCCGTATCCCGCAAAAAGATTGGGGGTCCCCACGGATGACCACTCTCCGTAAGATGCTCGGCGTGGTTCGCTACAGCGAACCGCCGTTTTTTGGGGAAGCGATGGGGAGACGCACATGGACGCCGCACAGCAGGAAGCCACCGCAAGAGCGCGGGAACTGCAGCGGAACTGGTACGGGGAGCCGCTGGGGGCGCTCTTCCGTAAGCTCATCGACGATCTTGGTCTCAACCAGGCTCGTCTCGCGGGGGTGCTGGGACTGTCCGCGCCGATGCTGTCGCAGCTGATGAGCGGCCAGCGGGCGAAGATCGGCAACCCTGCGGTGGTGCAACGGGTGCAGCTGCTGCAGGAGTTGGCCGCCCAGGTCGCGGACGGCAGCGTCAGCGCCGCCGAGGCCACCGACCGCATGGACGAGATCAAGAGGTCGCAAGGGGGATCGGTACTCAACAACACCACGCACACGACGAGCGGTTCGGGGGCGCCCACGGTCAAGCGGGTCGTCCGCGAGATCCAGTCGCTGCTGCGCTCGGTGGCCGCCGCCGGCGACATCATCGATGCCGCCGACAGCCTCGCCACCACCCACCCGGAACTGGCAGAGTTCCTCCGGGTGTACGGGGCCGGCCGCACCTCGGACGCGGTCTCGCATTACCAGTCCCACCAGAGCTGAGCCGCGCCCCGGCGGCCGAAGGGGGTTCGGCGACCGGGCGTGACACAGCGCGGGGGACCGCGAAGCGGGACGGGGGACCGCCGCACGGGGGAAGCGGCAGGCGGTACGGGGGATCGCCGCACGGGGGAAGTGAGAGACAGTACGGGGGCTGTCGCACGGGGTCGCGGGAGGTACCGCACATCATGGGGGTCCCGGAAGGGGTCCGCTCATCACGGGGGTGGCGAGCGGGTAACAAGGGGGAAACCGCAGGGGGAGGAGCGACGCACTGCCATGGGTGAGGTCTTCGCCGGACGGTACGAACTCGCGGATCCGATCGGCCGCGGAGGTGTCGGCGCGGTCTGGCGCGCCTGGGACCACCGCCGCCGCCGTTACGTGGCCGCCAAGGTCCTCCAGCAGCGCGACGCCCACGCACTGCTGCGTTTCGTCCGCGAGCAGGCCCTGCGCATCGATCATCCGCATGTCCTCGCGCCGGCCAGCTGGGCCGCCGACGACGACAAGGTCCTGTTCACCATGGACCTGGTCGCCGGCGGTTCGCTGGTCCACCTCATCGGCGACTACGGCCCGCTGCCGCCCGCGTTCGTGTGCACCCTGCTCGACCAGCTCCTGTCCGGGCTCTCCGCCGTCCACGCCGAAGGCGTCGTGCACCGTGACATCAAGCCCGCCAACATTCTGCTGGAAGCCACCGGCACCGCTCGCCCGCGGCTGCGGCTGTCCGACTTCGGCATCGCGATGCGGCTGGGCGAACCGCGTCTGACCGAGACCAACCTCGTGGTGGGGACGCCCGGTTACCTCGCGCCGGAACAGATGCTCGGCTCCGAACCCGACTTCCCCGCCGACCTGTTCGCCGTAGGCCTGGTCGCGCTGTATCTGCTCCAGGGCGCCAAGCCGGACGCTAAGGCCCTCGTCCAGTACTTCGCGGAGCACGGAACTCCCGCCGCTCCCAAGGGGGTTCCCGAGCCGCTGTGGCAGGTGGTGGCCATGCTGCTGCAGCCCGACCCCCAGGCCCGCTTCCGCACCGCCACGGGAGCGCGAAAGGCCCTGGCCGAGGCCGTCGAGCTGCTGCCCGACCCCGGACCGGACGACGAGCAGATCGAGATATTCGACCAACTCGGGCCGCTCCCGGACGCGTTCGGCCCTCAGGGACCTCTGAAGCCGGCCTCGGGCATCACGGTGACACCGCGGGCGTTCGAGCGCACATCCTCCTGGCAGGACACAGGAGGGCGCAGCGACGGCACCTCGGCCAACGGCGCGGAACCAGCGCCGCCGACCCCGCAACGCGAGCCCGACGCCACACCGGACGACCCCCGCGGACCCGCCGGAGCGACGCCCCCGCCCACCGCGCCGGACGACGTCTCCCCCGGCGCGACTTCCGCCTCGTCCGCGCCTTCCGTTCCGTCAGTTCCACCCGTTCGATCCGATCCGTCCGCTTCAGACGGGTACTCCCTGTCGGACACCGGCAGCTTCCACCTGCCGCCGCCGCAGCCCACGGCTGGCCCGCCCTCGACACCGTCGGCCCCATCGGCCTCCGCTCCCGCTCCGCTGTCCCCGTACGACCCCACGTTCGCGCTGTCCGCTCGTACGCCCAGCGCGTCCGGTCAGCACCGGCACGCCGACACCTCCACCGCCTCCTACACCGCCCAGGACGCCCAGGCACAACCGAGCCCCCTGCCCACCGGCCAGGTGGCCCCCGCTCCCCTGATGCCCGCGACGCCCACGCGGCCCGCCGACCGGGCCCATCGTGCTCACCGCCGAGCCCGTGCCGCGCGCCGCCCCGGACCGCCCCTCAAGGTCGCCGTCCCCGTCCTGCTGCTTGCTCTGGCCTGCTACGCCGTGGGGTTCTGGGCGCTGGCGCGGATCTGAGCGGAGGCACGCCGCCGGGCCGTGACCGTCCACACGCCGAGCCCGACCAGCAGCGCGCTGCCCGTGCCGATGCCGCCGAAGGCGACCGCCCTCATCGCGGCGCCGCCGCCCCCGTCACCCGTGCCGCCGACGCCTCCCGGCCCTGCGGCGTCCTCCCCCGAGCCGACGTCGAAGAAGCCGTGCGGCACGGACTGCCCCGCGTAGCCGGGCCCGGGCTGCGCGGTACCGCCCACCCGCACGCGCAGCAGCAACCCGTAGGGGCCGTCGCCGAAGCGTTCCCCGACCGCCGCGGCCAGGTGCACCTCCAGGTAGTAGAAGCCGGCGAAGCGCAGACTCTTTTCCGGAGCGGCGGGGGCGTACCGGTTGACGTACCTGACCGGTGGAAGGGGGCTCAGGGAGGTCGACTTCTGGGTACCGCCGTATCCGACACCGGTCTCGGCGACCTTGGAGCGCACCGGGTTGTAGAGGGTCATCTCCAGGGCGGGCGCCACGAAGCCGGTGTCCTTCTCGGCATTGCCCAGCTCCGCCTCGGCGTACAACTGCTGCCCCCAGTCGAGGGGCACCTTGTAGAAGCGGGTCTCGCCGGGCGTGATGTCGTCCCGCCACACCCCCTGTCCCACGTCTGTCGCCCGGGTGAAGCCGGCGCCCCCGGCACGGCGGGCCGCCTCGCCGGTGACGGGCGCGGGGGTGGCGGAGTTCCATACTTCGGGGACCGCGGTGGGGGCGGGCCTCCCCAGGGACGGTTCGGAGACGGGGGCGAGTTCCAGTTCCCAGGGCAGGTCGGACGTTCCCCGCCCGTCGGTGCGCTCGACGACCACGTAGTACGTCCCGGCCTCTTGGCACAGCCCCTTGCCGACGAGAATCTCGCGGGCGCCCCAGGCCGTGATCGGCCGGGCACTCTTGGCCGCACCGATGGTCACGGACTCCGAGGAACAGTTGACGCCGTCCGCGTCCTGGACCGCGACCCTGATCCCGTCACCGATGGCGAGCGCGGCGCCGGGGCGGGGGACGGCGGTGACGGGGACGTAGGCGTTCGATGCGCCGTCGAGTTCGAGGCGGTAGTAGGCCTTGCCCGGTCCCGTGTAGGAGCTCCGGTACGTCGTGCCGGGCCTCAGCGGCACGGCGTCGGCGGTGCCGGTCGCGGCAGGGACCTCACGGGCGTCGGCGTCGAAGGCGTAGGAGGGGGTGTCCGCCACGGCGGCCGCCCCCGGAAGCCCCACCGAGCACACGCCTGCCGTCACCGTGAGGGTGAGGCCCCGCAGCCAGGCATGCCGTGCCCCGAGCCGCCTCATCCCGGGAGTCCCCTTTGCACCCCTCGTCGCTTTTGGTTCCGTCTGCCGCGTCCCACGCCGGCCCATCACACGCCCCCTAGCCCCGCCGACATCCGCCCTGCCCCAGGCTTCTGGCCCTTTTAACCCCTCACGGCGTCCTCCGCAACACGGGAACACAAAACCCCGACCGCGAGACGCGGCCGGGGTCTGCTCGGTTTCCGGTGTCGGAACTCACGAACCCGTGGGCACGGAGTCAGTCGCCTCCGTCCACAGATCCTGCTCGGCGCGATCCGCCTGGATCTGGCGGTACACGAGGAGCCCGCCGATGGCGGCCAGTGCGACCAGGAGAAGCTTCTTCACCGCGCTACCTCGTCTTTCCTTGACGTTGGGGACCTCTGGCGCCCGACTATACACACCGACCGATACCGATCGGTGACCTGCGTCGGCTCCTCAACTCCCGCCCTCGACAGCTCATTAGCGAGCGCGGAGGGAAGCGGATCACACTCTCGGATCGGAGGGTGATCAGATCTCCACAGACGGTGATTCCACCGTCTTTCTTGTGTTTTCAGCTCTTTTCTCACGTCTTGCGCCCATACGAGTGGTGTTCATCGGAACATCGCCTCGCCACGAGCGTCGGTCCACCACTTCGATCCCCCCATACACATGATGAGCAATGTACGCAAATCGCCCAACCCGAAAGTGAGGGGACATGCGCGAGAACCGAGTCATGAAGCTGTGGGCCGCCGTCGTCAGCGCCTTCCTCGCGCTGTGCACGGCGCTCGGCTTCGCCACGACGACCGCCACGCCGGCAGTAGCGCAGACCGAGCCGACCCGCAACAGCGACGAGACCGAGGGCGCCGTACGCGCGAACGTGAGCGTGCCGCAGGCGACTCCACGGCCCTGGCTCCCCGCGATGTCCCTACCGCCCACGATGAAGCAGCGCATCCGCGCCGAGGCACACGGCAAGTCCCCCAACTGCCGCCACATCCCCCTCCCTGAGGACGAGCAGCCCGCCGAGCACACCGAGGCCGCCTGCGACCCCGAGGAGCCCCCGCCGTCCCTCAGCAAACTGGTCCCGCTGCAGCGCTGATCCTCTTGCTCCACCCCCTGATCCTCCTGTTCCACCCTGATCCTTCTCTCTGCTCCATCCCCTCACGACCGACCACCCCATGACGGCGAACGCGCGTACACCGCAGACACCGGGCCCGGCAGCTCCCCAGGAGCCACCGGGCCGCCGTCGCGCCCACAGCCGGGCACACCGGAAGCAGGGTCTCTCACTCGCGGTGAAATGACGTCGGCCGGGAACCATCCCAGCCGTATTGACGTGCAGGTATGGGGAGTTGCCGGGGCACGGCCCCGCGCCCGGACCCGACCGCACAGGCCGACGGATGAAGACGAGTACGGACCACATGGACGCGATCCACGATGACGTGGCGGAGTTCGCGCTGCTGCTGACGCGGCTGAAGGAGCGCACAGACCGCAGCTACGCGGCGCTGGCCCGCCGCCTGGGCATGAACGC
The DNA here is from genome assembly GCF_044740925.1 of Streptomyces sp. NPDC088254. Taxonomy (NCBI): domain Bacteria; kingdom Bacillati; phylum Actinomycetota; class Actinomycetes; order Kitasatosporales; family Streptomycetaceae; genus Streptomyces; species Streptomyces sp. NPDC088254. The sequence continues at coordinate 484,542 of NZ_JBIURQ010000002.1, forward strand.
CTCCACGCTGCACCGCTACTGCTCCGGCGAGGCGGTCCCCCTGGACTTCACCGGGATCGAGCGGTTCGCAGCGCTCTGCGGAGCCTCAGCCCAGGAACGCGTCGAGTTGCACCGCCGATGGATCCTGGCGGTCGCGGCACGGCAGCGGTCCCGCCCCGCCACCGCCCGACCGACGCCGAAGCCCCACGGCACGACTCCGGCCCCCTCCGAGGACGCCAGCAGCACAGCGCACGAGGCACCGACAGACCCGATTCCGGAGCCTGAGCCGGCCCCAGCGGTCATCTCCGGGCCGGATCCGGCCTCACCGACCCCTGCGCTCCCGGCACCGACGTCATCGGCCGCCAGTCGGCCTCCTGCCGGGCGCGAGCGACGACGCTCCGTGCGATCGACGGCCCTGACGGCCGTACTCGCCGTCGCGCTCGCCGGCCTCACCGCATCCGCCGCCGAACGCCCTGTCGGCGACGGCAGACCGTCCGCGTCCGCCCCCACCACGCCCGCACCCCCAGCCCCGCCCAGAGCGGGCGGCGGCCCGCCATCCGCCGCCGGACCCCCTTCCGCCACGGGCGCGCAGTCGCCCCTTGCCCCCACCACATCGGCGCCCGCCACCCCCGGCCCCTCGACGCCGGCCACCATCGGCCGGATCAGCCCGCGTGAGACCCGGCCGGGCGCCGACGAGGCCCCACCACAGGTCCCTCTCACCTGGACGGCCGACGCCCAGCTCTGGCAGAGCGAATGCGACCACCAATACGTCATCGCCAAGCCACCGCGGCAGGTCCCACCGCCGCCTGCCCCGACGGACGCCAGGGTGTGGGCCGCGTCCCAGGAAGCGGTGCACGGACGCACCACCGATCTGCGGATCTCGGTGCAGGGACGCGGTTCCGCCGCCGTCGTCCTGGAGGCATTGCGTGTGCGCATGGCCCACCGCACCACCCCCGCGGACCGCCGGGGCATCGCCTACTCCACGTACGAGGGCTGCGGCTCCATCCTCATCCCCCGCTACTTCCACGTCGACCTCGACGCGCAACGCCCCCTGGCCCGTCCGATGCCCGGCAACGATCCGGACAGACCCTCCCCCGCGATCGACTTCCCCTACCGGGTGTCCCTGCGGCAGCCGGAGGTCCTTTTGCTCTCCGCGCGCACCGTGTCCTGCACCTGCGACTGGTACCTCGAACTCGACTGGTCCTCCCAGGGCCGCACCGGCACGGTACGCATCGACGACCACGGCCGCCCGTTCCGCACCACCAGCGTCGAGGGACTGCCCCACTACTGGTACCGCAACCCCCACGGCTGGATCCCCATGACCATCGCCGACGACAAGTCGGAAACCGGAGACCGAGGAACGTCACAAGACCCCCTGACCGATGGTCCGGGGGTCTCTGCGCTGGTTCACTGAGGTCCGGTGCCCGACCGCTATGTTCGTGCTTGTCGGTGTCAGCCGCTGGTGTCAGCCGCCGCACGTGGCCTTGACAAGGACCGCCCCACGGCCAGGAGCTCGGACCGCCTCACGATGCCCTGTCAAAGCCTCTTCCACCACCCGCCGCCGAGAGCTTGGAACGGCCCACGGACAGGCCCGACGACTCAGTATCGGAAGCGTGCGGTATCGCCGCTGATCCTCAGCAGGAAGTCTCTGATGATCTCGCCCCCACGCTCGGGCACCAATTCGAGGCCAAGCGCGTAGATCGCCTCGTCAGCCTCGATGGCCGCCTCCTGGTCCTTCCGCTCCCATGCAGCCCGAGATGCGTCAATGAACGGCTTGAGGGCCGACCAGCCGGCTGAGGGCTCGAACCGGCAGTCGGTCCAGAACATATCGACGGCTTCGAGTGTGAGGACACCGACGACCTCATGACCTCGACGCAACCGCCAGACCTGGTCTGCCATCACGGCCCCCCTTCCTAGCAGGCCCTGTCGACCGCCTGCCGCCTGACTGTGGTCCTGCCTTCATGGGCACCCCTGAAGAACTCGCCGCTCATGAGGCCACGAAGCTGGATCAACAGAAAGGCAATGATCAGGCAGAGTGCGGCTGATGTCACCCGTAGATGCCGAAGACCCCCAACCATGATGGATTGGGGGTCTTCGTACTGGTGGGGCTAACAGGATTTGAACCTGTGGCCTCATCCTTATCAGGGATGCGCTCTAACCAACTGAGCTATAGCCCCGCCGCGCTCTGCGGGGTGTGTCCCGCGCGCTGACTCCTGAAGATTAGCGCACGACGTGGGCAGTCCCAAAATCCGTTCCCGTGGGACCGTGCGCGGAGGTTTGGAGCGGCCTCCGCGCGTGTCGTCACTCGTCCTCGGCCAGCGTCAGCTCGATGCCGCCGACGAAGCCGGCGGAGATGTTGTAGATGAACGCGCCGAGCGTCGCGAGGGCCGTCGCGAGGACGACGTCGATGACCGCGATGATCGACGTGAACATCAGGACGTGGGGGAGGGACAGGAACGACTGGAGGTCGAAGCCGTTCGACTCGGTCGACCCGGTGGCCTCGGAGATGGTGCCGCCGACCGTCGAGAAGACGCCCATCGCGTCCATGACCATCCACAGGACGGCGGCCGCGACGATCGTGCAGATGCCCAGCGCGATGGAGAGCAGGAAACTGACCTTCATCACCGACCACGGGTCGGCCTTGGACACCCGCAGACGCGCCTTGCGGACACGGGGCGTGGTGCGGGCGCCCGTCCTCGGGCGGCGCGCCGCGTCGGCCTGGCTCTGCGAGGCGTAGGCCTGCGGCGGGTGGTAGGGCGCGGCGGCCTGCTGGGACTGTCGCTCGCCGGGCAGCGGGGAGGCCGTCTGACGGCTCTCCGCCCCGCCCTGCGGCCGCGCCTTGCCGCCCGGTGCGGACGGGCCCGCTCCAGCCGCGTGCTGCTGGGTCTGCGGACCTCGGGTGTCCGTCACAGTTCCCCCCTGGGATCCATGCGTGTCGGGCGAGTGCGAGTCGTTCGTCGGCGGCTTGTCCGACGGCTTGATCGCCTTGAGGTTGGTCGTGTGCGGGTCGGTCGCCCGCGCGTCGGTCGAACGCGCGTCCTTCGCCCCCGCGGCGGAGCCACTGCCGCCGTCGTCCGATTCCTTGCCGGCGCCGCCGGTGGAAGGGCCGTCAGACGTACCGGCCGATGTACCGACCGAACCGGCGCCCGTGGCTCCGCTCACGATGACTCACTCCTCGTGCTACTCGGCCGAGGGCGCCTCACCCTCGTCCGTGCCGGTGGGCGCGGCGTCATCGACGGTCTCGTCCACGGCAATGTCGCCGTCGACCTCCTCCGCCTCGCGCCCCGCCTCGGCGTTACGTGCGATGCCCACGACGGCATCGCGCTTGCCCAGGTTGATCAGTTGGACGCCCATGGTGTCACGGCCCGTCTCCCTGATCTCGTTGACTCGCGTACGAATCACACCGCCCGACAGCGTGATGGCGAGGATCTCGTCCGTCTCCTCGACCACCAGAGCGCCGACCAGTGAACCGCGGTCCTCGACGATCTTGGCGGCCTTGATGCCGAGGCCGCCGCGACCCTGGACGCGGTACTCGTCGACGGCGGTGCGCTTCGCGTACCCGCCGTCTGTGGCAGTGAACACGAACGTACCGGGTCGAACAACATTCATCGAGAGCAGCTCGTCCCCCTCACGGAAACTCATGCCCTTGACGCCCGAGGTGGCGCGGCCCATGGGACGCAGAGCGTCGTCCGTGGCGGTGAACCTGATCGACTGGGCCTTCTTGCTGATCAGAAGCAGATCGTCGTCGCTCGAAACCAGTTCGGCACCGATCAGTTCGTCGTCGGAACCGTCCTCCTGCTCGCGCAGATTGATCGCGATCACACCGCCGGAGCGGGGCGAATCGTAATCCTTCAGAGGTGTCTTCTTGACCAGGCCCGCCTTCGTGGCGAGCACAAGGTACGGCGCCGCCTCGTAGTCGCGGATGGCGAGGATCTCGGCGATCGCCTCGTCCGGCTGGAAGGCCAGCAGGTTCGCCACGTGCTGCCCGCGCGCGTCCCGACCGGCGTCCGGCAGCTCGTAGGCCTTGGCGCGGTACACCCGCCCCTTGTTGGTGAAGAACAGCAGCCAGTGGTGCGTGGTCGAGACGAAGAAGTGGTCGACGATGTCGTCTTCCTTGAGCTTCGTGCCCCGCACGCCCTTGCCGCCGCGCTTCTGCGAGCGGTAGTCGTCCGTCTTGGTGCGCTTGACGTAGCCGCCGCGCGTGATGGTGACGACGATGTCCTCTTCGGCGATCAGGTCCTCGATGGACATGTCACCCTCGAACGGCACCAGCTTGGTCTTGCGGTCGTCGCCGTACTTCTCGACGAGCGCGGCCAGTTCCTCGCTGACGATGCCGCGCTGACGGACCGGCGAGCCCAGGATCTGGTTGTACTCGTTGATCTTCGCCTGGAGCTCGTCGTGCTCTTGGACGATCTTCTGGCGCTCCAGGGCGGCCAGTCGCCGCAGCTGCATCTCCAGGATGGCGTTGGCCTGGATCTCGTCGATCTCCAGGAGGCCCATCAGGCCCGTGCGCGCCACGTCGACGGTCTCACTGCGCCGGATCAGCGCGATGACCTCGTCGATGGCGTCCAGGGCCTTCAGCAGGCCGCGCAGGATGTGCGCGCGCTCCTCCGCCTTGCGCAGCCGGAAGCGCGTACGGCGGACGATGACCTCGATCTGGTGCGCCACCCAGTGACGGATGAACGCGTCCAGGGAGAGCGTGCGCGGCACGCCGTCGACCAGCGCCAGCATGTTCGCGCCGAAGTTGGTCTGCAGGTCGGTGTGCTTGTAGAGGTTGTTCAGCACGACCTTGGCGACCGCGTCCCGCTTCAGGACGATGACCAGCCGCTGGCCGGTGCGCGAGGACGTCTCGTCGCGGACGTCCGCGATGCCGCCGATCTTGCCGTCCTTGACGAGGTCGGCGATCTTCTGCGCGAGGTTGTCGGGGTTGACCTGGTAGGGCAGCTCCGTGACCACCAGGCACTGGCGGTTCTGGATCTCCTCCACCTCGACCACCGCGCGCATGGTGATCGAGCCGCGGCCCGTGCGGTAGGCCTCCTCGATGCCCTTGCGGCCCACCACCAGCGCGCCGGTCGGGAAGTCCGGGCCCTTGATGCGCTCGATCAGCGCCTCCAGGAGCTCCTCGTGCGAGGCCTCCGGGTTCTCCAGGTACCACTGGGCGCCGGCCGCGACCTCGCGCAGGTTGTGCGAGGGGATGTTGGTCGCCATACCGACCGCGATGCCCGCCGAGCCGTTGATCAGCAGGTTCGGGAACCGAGCCGGCAGGACGGTCGGCTCCTGGGAGCGGCCGTCGTAGTTGTCCGTGAAGTCGACGGTCTCCTCGTCGATGTCACGGACCATCTCCATCGACAGCGGCGCCATCTTGCACTCGGTGTACCGCATGGCCGCCGCCGGGTCGTTGCCCGGGGAGCCGAAGTTGCCGTTGGAGTCGACGAGCGGCATGCGCATCGACCACGGCTGCGCGAGGCGGACCAGCGCGTCGTAGATCGAGGAGTCACCGTGCGGGTGGTAGTTGCCCATGACGTCGCCGACCACGCGGGCGCACTTGTAGAAGCCGCGCTCGGGGCGGTAACCGCCGTCGTACATCGCGTAGAGCACGCGCCGGTGGACGGGCTTGAGGCCGTCCCGGACGTCCGGCAGCGCACGCGAGACGATGACGGACATCGCGTAGTCGAGGTAGGAACGCTGCATCTCCGTCTCGAGCCCGACGGGCTCGACACGCATCGCTACTTCGCCGCCCTGTTCAGGGGTGACGGGAGTGTTCTCGTCGGCCATTGCTGGTGAAGATCCTTCCCTGTGCGGTCAGCTGAGACCGACTCAGATGTCGAGGAAGCGGACGTCCTTGGCATTGCGCTGGATGAACGCGCGGCGGGCCTCTACGTCCTCGCCCATCAGGACCGAGAACAGGTCGTCGGCCTGGGCGGCGTCGTCGAGGGTGACCTGGCCGAGGACCCGGTGCTCCTGGTCCATGGTCGTCACCCGCAGCTCTTCGGCGTTCATCTCGCCCAGACCCTTGAAGCGCTGGATGGAGTCCTCACGGACGCGCTTGCCGCGCTGGCGGCCCATCTCGATCAGCGCGTCGCGCTCGCGGTCGGAGTAGGCGTACTCGACGTCGTCCCGGCCCCACTTGATCTTGTACAGGGGGGGACGCGAGAGGTACACGTGCCCGGCCTCGACCAGCGGCCGCATGAAGCGGAACAGGAAGGTCAGCAGCAGGGTGCTGATGTGCTGGCCGTCGACGTCGGCGTCCGCCATGAGGATGATCTTGTGATAGCGGAGCTTCTCGATGTCGAAGTCCTCGTGCACACCGGTGCCGAAGGCGGAGATCAGCGCCTGGATCTCCTGGTTCTGCAGGATCTTGTCGATCCTGGCCTTCTCGACGTTGAGGATCTTGCCGCGGATCGGAAGGATCGCCTGGTACTGCGGATTACGGCCCGACTTGGCCGAGCCGCCGGCCGAGTCGCCCTCCACGATGAAGATCTCGCACTTGGCGGGGTCGTTCGACTGGCAGTCGGAGAGCTTGCCCGGCAGGGACGCCGACTCCAGCAGCCCCTTACGGCGGGTCAGGTCGCGGGCCTTGCGGGCCGCCACGCGCGCGGTGGCCGCCTGGATGCCCTTGCGGATGATGTCCGCCGCCTCGACCGGGTTGCGGTCCAGCCAGTCCGTCAGGTGCTCGTAGACCGCCCGCTGGACGAAGGTCTTGGCCTCCGTGTTGCCCAGCTTGGTCTTCGTCTGGCCCTCGAACTGAGGCTCGCTCAGCTTGACCGAGATGATCGCCGTCAGACCCTCGCGGATGTCGTCGCCCGTGAGGTTGTCGTCCTTGTCCCGCAGCAGCTTCTTGTCACGCGCGTACTTGTTGATCAGGTTGGTCAGCGCCGAGCGGAAGCCCTCTTCGTGCGTACCGCCCTCGTGCGTGTGGATGATGTTCGCGAAGGAGTAGACGCCCTCGGTGTAGCTGCTGTTCCACTGCATCGCGACTTCGAGGGACAGGTGCTTGTCCTTGTCCTCCGCCTCGAGGTCGATGACCGAGGGGTGCACCACGTCTCCCTTGCGGGAGTTGAGGTACTTCACGAAGTCGACGATGCCGCCCTCGTAGTGGTAGTCGACCGACTTGACCTCGGCCCGCTCGTCCGCGCCCGCCTCGTCCGCGCCGGACGTCGCCTTCGCCGACTCGCGCTCGTCGGTGAGCCTGATCCTCAGGCCCTTGTTGAGGAACGCCATCTCCTGGAAGCGCCGCGAGAGCGTCTCGAAGGAGTAGTCGGTGGTCTCGAAGATGTCCGGGTCGGCCCAGAACGTGACCGAGGTTCCGTGCTCCTCGGTGGCCTCGTGCTTGGCCAGCGGGGCCGTCGGGACGCCGAGCTTGTAGTCCTGCGTCCAGCGGTAGCCGTCGGTCTTGACCTCCACGGCCACCTTGGTCGACAGGGCGTTCACCACGGAGACGCCCACGCCGTGCAGACCACCGGAGACCGCGTAGCCGCCGCCGCCGAACTTGCCGCCCGCGTGCAGCACGGTGAGCACGACCTCGACGGCCGGCTTCCCCTCGGAGGGGACGATGCCGACCGGGATGCCACGGCCGTTGTCGACGACCCGCACCCCGCCGTCGGGGAGGATCGTCACGTCGATGGTGTCCGCGTGGCCCGCCAGCGCCTCGTCGACGGAGTTGTCGACGACCTCCTGCACCAGGTGGTGCAGGCCGCGCTCACCGGTCGAACCGATGTACATACCGGGTCGCTTGCGGACCGCGTCCAGACCCTCGAGGACGGTGATGGCGCTGGCGTCGTAGGAGGCGGTGACCTCACCGCCTGAGACGGTGACCACGCTGCTCACGCCGGCGTCGGTGGACGGGATGTTCTCGTTGGGGTTGCCGGAATCGGCCACGAAGCGCCCTTTCTGGCACAGCACGAGCCGAACTCCTGGGGGTCCCCTCCCCTTGGGGGGCGGTTCGCCGGAGCGGCTGCGGCATGTTGCGTCGGTAAGCCTTGATCAGCGTTGCTCAGCTTCTCCCGGGCGGTCCCCACGATTGGGGCGGGATTGGCTTCCAGTCTACCGGTAGCGCCGACAGTGATGGGGGTTTGCCGGTACCTGAGTACCCATGTGCCGCCCTCAACCGGTCTCGGCCGGGTCCCCATATGCGGAGCGGGGCTCCAAGAGGCTCACAGCGGCACTCAGCGCTTCCAGGTGTCAACCCTTGGCTATCGGGAAGTCAGGTGCGTATTCGCCACTGTGTACGGGCGATTCGAGCCCATTGCCCCCTGTGAACGCGGACGGGGGGCCGTGAAGGAGCTCCCGTCCGCGGCCGCCCGCAGCGACGGGCCCCGCGCTCCGCGCGGCCGGCCCCACCGCCACCACGTGATGCAGATCACCCGTAGGTGTCGCCCGGACCCGTGCTGCCCGGAGCCCTCAGCGGGCCGTAACGGCGTGCCGGACCGCCGGGCCCCTGCACCTTGATCAGCTTGACCCTGCCGTGTCCCAGGTCCTCGTTGAGACGGGCCACCAGCGTCGGCGCGAGCAACCGCAGGTTGGTCGCCCAGGCCGTGGAGTCGCAGCGCACGAACAGCACGCGCTCGTCCTCGTCGTACCGCTCGGGCACACAGTGCTTCGCGACGTCCTCGCCGACGATCTGCGGCCAGCGGCCCATCACCCCGCCCACCGCGGCCGGCGCCTCCCAGCCCCGCTCGGTGAGCAGCCGGTTGATCGCGGCGCCGAGCGCCATGGGATCCCGTCCGTCCGCACGCGCACCCGACCGCAGCCCGCCCCCGCGCCGGGCCTGCTTCTTCTGCTGCGCCACTTCCCCACGCGCGCGTGCCTGTTCCCGCGCCGCCCGCAACGCCACACGCGCGAGGTCGACGCCGGACGGCTCGGCCGCCTTCTTCGTCGCGGGCTCGTCCGCGGTCATACGCGCTCCACCGTCCCCTCGGACACGGAGTACCGCGCTCCCGCGAGCACATGCGGCACGTCGTCGTCGACCGCGGCCGTCACCAGCACCTGCTCGCCGGGAGCGACCAGTTCCGCCAGCCGCTCCCGACGACGGGCGTCCAGCTCGGCGAAGACGTCGTCGAGGACCAGCACCGGCTCGTTGCCCTCGGCGCGCAGCAGATCGTAGGAGGCCAGGCGCAGGGCGAGCGCGTAGGACCAGGACTCGCCGTGGGAGGCGTAGCCCTTGGCGGGCAGCTGACCGAGCTTGAGCACCAGGTCGTCCCGGTGGGGTCCCACCAGGGTGACGCCGCGCTCCACCTCCTGCTTGCGGGCGTCGGCGAGCGCGGCCATCAACTGGTCGTAGAGGTGTTCGCGGGTGTGCGCCTCGCCCGGGGCCGACGGCTTGTACTCCAGGGCGACCGGCCCGCCTCCGGGGGCCAGTTGTTCGTACGCCTTGTCGGCGAGCGGCTGGATCGCGGCGACCAGGTCGAGCCGCTGGGCGAGCAGCTCGGCGCCCACGCGCGCGAGATGCTGGTCCCAGACGTCGAGCGTGGACAGATCCATCGAGCGCCCACCGTGCCGACGGGCCAGCGCGGCCGACTTCAGCAGGGTGTTGCGCTGCTTGAGCACGCGTTCGTAGTCGGAGCGCACGCCCGCCATGCGCGGGGAGCGGGCGGTGACCAGCTCGTCCAGGAAGCGCCGCCGCTCCCCGGGGTCGCCCTTGACCAGGGCGAGGTCCTCCGGCGCGAACAGCACCGTCCGGACGATCCCCAGCACGTCTCGGGGCTTCACCTGCGAGGACCGGTTGATACGGGCGCGGTTGGCCTTGCCCGGGTTCAGCTCCAGCTCGACCAACTGCTGTCGCTCGCCCTGGCGGACCTGCGCCCGGATGACCGCGCGGTCGGCGCCCATGCGGACCAGGGGCGCGTCCGTGGAGACGCGGTGGCTGCCGAGGGTGGCGAGGTAGCCCACCGCCTCGACCAGGTTCGTCTTGCCCTGCCCGTTGGGGCCGACGAAGGCCGTGACCCCCGGGTCGAGCGGGACCTCGACCCGGGGATAGGAGCGGAAGTCGGCCAGCGACAGGTGCGTGACGTGCATGTCGTTTCGCCGACCTCCCGCGGCGTTGTGGACCGCTCACACGGCCCTGTGGATCGTTCCGTCCGTCGTGCTGCCCTGGTTCCTGCGGCCCGGGGCTACTTCTTCGCCGACTCCACGGCGTGGCCGCCGAACTGGTTGCGCAGCGCGGCGATCATCTTCATCTGCGGGGAGTCGTCCTGGCGGGAGGCGAACCGCGCGAACAGGGAGGCCGTGATGGCCGGGAGCGGCACCGCGTTGTCGATGGCGGCCTCCACGGTCCAGCGGCCCTCGCCGGAGTCCTGCGCGTAGCCGCGCAGCTTGTCCAGGTGCTCGTCCTCGTCGAGGGCGTTGACCGCCAGGTCCAGCAGCCAGGAGCGGATGACCGTGCCCTCCTGCCAGGAACGGAAGACCTCGCGCACGTCGGTGACCGAGTCGACCTTCTCCAGCAGCTCCCAGCCCTCGGCGTAGGCCTGCATCATCGCGTACTCGATGCCGTTGTGGACCATCTTGGCGAAGTGGCCGGCGCCGACCTTGCCGGCGTGCACCGAGCCGAAGTCGCCCTCCGGCTTCAGGGCGTCGAAGACCGGCTGCACCTTGGCGACGTTCTCCGCGTCGCCGCCGTACATCAGGGCGTAGCCGTTCTCCAGGCCCCAGACGCCTCCGGAGACGCCGCAGTCGACGAAGCCTATGCCCTTGGCGGCCAGCTCCTCGGCGTGCTTCTCGTCGTCCGTCCAGCGGGAGTTGCCGCCGTCCACGACGACGTCGCCCGGCTCCAGCAGCTCGGCGAGTTCGTCGATCGTCGACTGGGTGGCGGCGCCGGCCGGGACCATCACCCACACCACGCGCGGGCCCTCGAGCTTGCCCACCAGTTCTTCGAGGCTGTGGACGTCGGCGAGGTCCGGGTTCCGGTCGTATCCGATGACGGTGTGGCCGGCGCGGCGGATCCGCTCGCGCATGTTGCCGCCCATCTTGCCGAGGCCGACGAGACCGAGCTCCATCAGTTGTTCCTTAGGTCGCTGTGTGGCGTGTGGGGCACCTTCGTACCCATGTCCGAGCCTAAACCCGGACGGTCGTGCACAGCTGTGGGCGTACGCGCTCAGACGTACGCCCTCACCTGCGACTTCTCCCCACAGGCCCACCCGGTTGTCCACCGACTGTGGACAACCGGGCCGGACCATGACGCCGGCCCGAGAACCGGCCGCCGAAGGCCCGGCTCAGCCGCTGAGCCGCACCGGCATGATCAGGTACTTGTAGGCGTCGTCCGCCTCGGCGTCCAGCGCCGGCTTGCCGCTCAGCAGGGCGGGCTTCGTGGACGTCGTGAACGACAGCTGGGCCACCGGCGAGTCGATGGCGCTCAGACCGTCCAGCAGGAAGGTCGGGTTGAACGCGATCGAGATGTCGTCGCCCTCCAGCTGGGCGTCGACCCTCTCCACAGCCTGTGCGTCGTCACTGGAGCCGGCCTCGAGGATGAGCACGCCCTGCTCGAAGCTGAGCCGCACCGGGGTGTTGCGCTCGGCGACCAGAGCCACACGCTTGACGGCCTCCACGAAGGGGGCGGTCTCGATCACGGCGACGGAGTTGAACTCGGTCGGGAACAGCGTGCGGTACTTCGGGAGGTCGCCCTCCAGGAGGCGGGTCGTCGTGCGCCGGCCCGCGCCCTCGAAGCCGATCAGGCCCTCGCCGGAGCCCGAGCCGGACAGCGCCAGCGTGACGCTGTCGCCGCTCGTGAGGGCCTTGGCGGTGTCCAGGAGCGTCTTGGCGGGCACCAGGGCGACCGCGGAGGCGTCCGGGTTCTCCGGCTTCCACAGGAACTCGCGGACCGCGAAGCGGTAGCGGTCGGTGGAGGCCAGCGTCACCGTGTCGCCCTCGATCTCGATGCGCACACCGGTGAGGACGGGCAGTGTGTCGTCGCGGCCGGCGGCGATGGCGACCTGGGCGGCCGCGGAGGCGAAGACCTCGCCGGGGACCGTGCCCGTGGCGTTCGGCATCTGCGGCAGCGACGGGTACTCCTCCACAGGCAGTGTGTGGAGGGTGAACCGCGAGGATCCGCAGACCACCGTCGCCCGTACACCGTCTGTGGAGATCTCCACCGGACGGTTGGGCAGCGCGCGGCAGATGTCGGCGAGCAGGCGGCCCGAGACGAGGACCGTGCCCTCCTCCTCCACCTCGGCCTCCACGGACACCCGTGCGGAGACCTCGTAGTCGAAGCTGGACAGGCTCAGCGCGCCGTCGTCGGCCTTCAGGAGCAGGCCGGCGAGGACAGGCGCCGGCGGACGGGCCGGGAGGCTGCGCGCCGCCCAGGCAACGGCCTCCGCGAGTACGTCGCGTTCCACCCGGATCTTCACTCTTGCCGCCTCCTGCTGTTGCCGGCGCTTCTCGCCCTGCCTGGCCTTCGTCGTCTGTCTCGGTGTCGTCGGCCCCCGAGAGGGGAAGGACCACCGGGGACCAGTCTGACGCACGGCACTGACAGTAGGTGCCGCTCGGGGTCAAGTCGTGACGAGGGGCAGCCGGACGCCGAAGGGCGAGTTGTGCACAGGACCCCCTTCGAAACGGATTCCTCGCTCTCTCTAGTCGGGAGTAGTAGTAGGGCCTGTGGAAACCGTGGATAACCCCGTTTCCGCAGCTCAGGGGCGATATTTTATCCACCGACCCTGTGGGCGGAGGCGGTGGATAACCGGGCCCGTCTGTGGAGAAAGAAAAGTTCTGCACACACCGTGCACAGGGAGGGCCGAGTTCTCCCCAGCTGCGTCCCCAGGTTTCGCTGTCTTTCCCACAGGGCGCCCCGGCAGCTTCGTGTGACGGCTTTCACTCGACGCAGTGATCAGGCGCGGCAGGTTGCCGAACAGTGGAGATCCATGTGGAGAAGCCGCCCCAGGCTGGGGAAAACCGGCCGAAGTCTGTGGGTTGTCGGTGGACAAGTCCGTCCACAGGGTGGGGACCATCACGTTGTCCACAGTCTGTGGAAATCCTTCGTCCACGAATCCACAGCCACATGACCTGCTCTGATGGTCCCTCAACAGGGCCGCCTGTGGACGCTATCGGGGAAAACTCCCCAGTCCCCAGGCTGTGGAGGGGAAAAAGTCGCCGAATCTGTGGACGAAGGCCGTAACCCGGCTGGTAATCGAACAGCGGATGACACGAGCACGAAGAAGGGCGCCCCGGGGATCGGTCCCCGGGGCGCCCTGGAAGGCACCGGTCGCGGCTCGGACAGGCCCTGGGTCAGCCGGCCTTGATGCGGTTGGTCAGCTCGGTCACCTGGTTGTAGATGGAGCGTCGCTCGGCCATCAGGTTGCGGATCTTGCGGTCCGCGTGCATGACCGTGGTGTGGTCGCGGCCGCCGAACAGCGCGCCGATCTTCGGCAGCGACAGGTCGGTCAGCTCGCGGCACAGGTACATGGCGATCTGCCGCGCCGTGACCAGCTGACGGCCCCGCGAGCTGCCGCACAGGTCCTCGACGGTCAGCCCGAAGTAGTCCGCCGTGGCACCCATGATGGCCGTGGAGGTGATCTCGGGCGCCGAGTCCTCGCCGCCCGGCATGAGGTCCTTCAGGACGATCTCCGTCAGCCCCAGGTCCACCGGCTGACGGTTGAGCGACGCGAACGCCGTCACCCTGATCAGCGCGCCCTCCAGCTCGCGGATGTTGCGCGAGATCCGCGAGGCGATGAACTCCAGCACCTCCGGCGGGGCGTTGAGCTGCTCCTGCACCGCCTTCTTGCGCAGGATCGCGATGCGCGTCTCCAGCTCGGGCGGCTGCACGTCGGTGATCAGGCCCCACTCGAAACGGTTCCGCAGCCGGTCCTCCAGCGTGACCAGCTGCTTGGGCGGCCGGTCGCTGGACAGCACGATCTGCTTGTTGGCGTTGTGGAGCGTGTTGAAGGTGTGGAAGAACTCCTCCTGCGTCGACTCCTTGTCCGCGAGGAACTGGATGTCGTCGACGAGCAGGATGTCCATCTCGCGGTAGCGCTTGCGGAAGCTGTCGCCCTTGCCGTCGCGGATGGAGTTGATGAACTCGTTGGTGAACTCCTCGGAGCTCACGTACCGCACGCGCGTGCCCGGGTAGAGGCTGCGCGCGTAGTGCCCGATCGCGTGCAGCAGATGGGTCTTGCCGAGGCCCGACTCCCCGTAGATGAAGAGGGGGTTGTACGCCTTGGCGGGGGCCTCGGCGACGGCGACCGCGGCCGCGTGCGCGAAGCGGTTGGACGCGCCGATGACGAAGGTGTCGAAGAGGTACTTGGGGTTCAGCCGCGCGGTCGGCTCACCCGGACCGCCGGCCGGCGCGGACTGCGCCGCCGACGGGCCGGACCCGCCGGCGCCGGGCTGGCCGGGGCCCATCGGACCGCCGCGATGCGGATGCCCCGCGCCGCCGGACGGCTCGGGCAGCTCACGCCGCGCGGGATCGCGCTGGTCGTACTCGGGGCGCTGCGGTTCGTACTCCCCGCGCGTGGGCTCGTACTCCGGGCGCTTCTGGTCGTAGGGCGACGCGTCGTAGGGCGGTCGCTCCATCTTCTGTGGGCGGTAGTCCTGGGGGGACGAGCCGTAGCCGTCCTGGGCGGACGACGAGCCGTAGGAGTCCTGACCGGAGGGACCGTAGGAGTCCTGGGACGGCGACGCGTACGGGTCTCTGTCGGGGAAACCGAGGCGCTGCTGCTGCCAGCCGTAGTCGTCCTGCGTGGCCCGCGGCCAGGCACCGGGTTCGGGGCGCTGGTACTCCGAGGGGTACGCGGGGCGGGCGGTGGGCAGCGGGTCCTGCCGGGAGGCGTGCTCGCCGGGACCGCCCTGGCCGCCGGCGCCGCCGTGTCCGCCGGGGGTCTGCTCCGAGCGGTGCCGGCCGTAGCCGTCGTACTGGTTGTCGTACGGGCTGTCGTACTGGCCGGGCTGACGCTCCGGCTCCTCGTAACGCGATGCCGTCGGCGCCGCGGGCTCGCCGACGGAGTCGTCCACGGTGATCGCGATGCGGATGGGGCGGCCGCACTCGCGGCTCAGCGTCTCGCTGACGATCGGGGCGAGCCGGCCTTCCAGCACGGTCTTCGCGAACTCGTTCGGTACGGCGAGCAGGGCGGTGTCGGCCACCAGTGCCAGCGGCTGGCAGCGCCGGATCCAGCGCTCGTCCTTCGTCTCGACGCCCTGGCCTCGACCGTTGCTGAGGAGGTGCTCCAGTACGCGTGGCCACACTGCGGCAAGATCGGCAGGTACGTCAGCCACAGGGCACGCTCTCTCGCAGGTCCCACGAACGGGTGACGGTGGGACGGATCGGGATTCACATCGGACGGGGTCAGGGTCCAGGGAAAGAATCGGAGTCCAGCCACGGTAGTCAGCGCGGCCGGTACGGTTCAAGTTGTTGTCCCCAGGCTGTGGACAGTGTCGCCCGGTGGCCCCTGGTTTGACCGGATGGCGTAGCCCCGCGTACCGTAACCAGGTCGAGTTGTCGATGGCTGCTGCCGCCTGCCTCCGATGGGCACAGATCGCGTCAGGTGATCGGGAAGCGGTGCACTCGGGCGTTAACGGGAGCTACTCGTGGGCGCACGGTGACAGCCAGGACGGCACCCCGCCACTACCGAGCGATTTCTGGAGCCCCCGAGTGAGCAAGCGCACCTTCCAGCCGAACAACCGTCGTCGCGCGAAGACCCACGGCTTCCGGCTGCGTATGCGTACCCGTGCCGGCCGCGCGATCCTCGCGTCCCGCCGCAGCAAGGGTCGCGCCCGTCTGTCCGCCTGATCCCGGTCAGGTCATGCCGTCGTGCTGCCCACCGAGAACCGGCTGAGGCGGCGCGAAGACTTCGCGACCGCGGTACGCCGAGGCCGTCGGGCCGGACGCCCGACTCTCGTCGTCCACTTTCGAAGCGGTGCCACGGACCCGCACGCGCCTGGGGAGAGCGCTCCCCCGACGCGTGCGGGTTTCGTCGTGAGCAAGGCTGTGGGCGGGGCGGTCGTACGCAACGCCGTGAAGCGCAGACTGCGTCATCTGATGCGCGATCGAGTCGCCCTTCTGCCCCCCGGTAGCCTGGTAGTCGTACGGGCGCTGCCCGGCGCGGGCGACGCCGACCACGCACAGCTGGCCCAAGACCTCGATGCCGCCCTACAGCGGCTACTGGGAGGGGGCGCGCGATGAAGTACCCGCTGCTGGCCCTGATCAAGCTGTACCAGTGGACGATCAGTCCGCTGCTCGGGCCGGTGTGCAAGTACTACCCCTCGTGCTCCCACTACGGCTACACGGCCATCGACCGGCACGGTGCGATCAAGGGAACGGCGCTCACCGCCTGGCGCATCCTGCGGTGCAACCCGTGGTCGCTGGGGGGTGTGGACCATGTCCCGCCGCGGAAGCGTCCGCGGTGGCACGAAATGCTGCGCGACGCCTGGCGTGCACGCAGGGGCGGGACCTCCGCCGCCTCAACGGCCACCGAAGAGAGTCATCCTTCGAGTCCGGCCGCAGAGACCTCGTCCCATGCCCAAGGAGCATGATTAGTGGACACGATTGCCAGCCTCTTCAGCTTCATCACGACACCTGTCTCCTGGGTCATCGTCCAGTTCCACACGGTGTACGGCGCCGTCTTCGGCCCTGACACCGGATGGGCCTGGGGTCTGTCCATCGTGTCCCTGGTGATCCTGATCCGAATCTGCCTGATCCCGCTCTTCGTGAAGCAGATCAAGGCGACGCGGGCCATGCAGACGCTGCAGCCCGAGATGAAGAAGATCCAGGAGCGCTACAAGAACGACAAGCAGCGCCAGTCCGAAGAAATGATGAAGCTGTACAAGGAGACGGGCACCAATCCGCTCTCCTCGTGCCTTCCCATCCTGGCGCAGTCCCCGTTCTTCTTCGCCCTCTACCACGTGCTCAACGGCATCGCCAACGGCGAGACCATCGGCGTGATCAACCAGAGCCTGCTGGAGAGCGCGCAGAAGGCGCACATCCTCGGCGCGCCGTTGGCCGCCAAGTTCACCGACAGCTCCTCGGACCTCGCAGCGCTCGACGCCTCGCCGACCAGTGTGCGCATCGTCACCGCGTTCATGATCGTGCTGATGTCGGCCTCGCAGTTCTTCACCCAGCGCCAGCTGATGACGAAGAACGTCGACACCACGGTGAAGACTCCGTTCATGCAGCAGCAGAAGATGCTGATGTACGTCTTCCCCGTCATGTTCGCCGTCTTCGGCATCAACTTCCCGGTCGGTGTCCTCGTCTACTGGCTGACCACCAACGTGTGGACCATGGGCCAGCAGATGTACGTCATCCACAACAACCCGACCCCGGGTTCCAAGGCTCAGGCCGCGTACCTGGAGCGTCTGTACAAGTCCGTCACGCACCACGGCAAGACGCGCCGCCGCAGCGAGAAGACGATCGTCAAGGCCATCGTCGCCAAGGGCCGCGACCGCAACGAGTACGAGCGCAAGTTCATCAACGGCCTGAGCAAGGTGGGCCTCGTGGCCCAGGCCGACGGCACCGTGGTGAAGGGCGAAGCCCAGACCGCCACCCTCACCGAGGACGGCACGCCCACCAGCGCGGCGGCCGCCCGGCGTCAGCAGCCCAAGCGCCAGACCAAGTCCCAGCGCCAGACCACAAGCCCGAAGGCGGCCGGCGAGACCACCACCTCGTTGACCAAGTCCGACGAGCCGCAGGACGCCGAAACCACCGGCCCCGCCAAGCCGAAGCCCGGCTCCGCCGGCCGCAGCAAGGCTCAGTCCGGTCAGCGCAAGGGCGGTCCGCAGCGCCCCAAGTCCCCCTCCAAGAAGTAAGAAGGAGCCCATCCCGTGACGGAAGGCACCACCTCCGCCGCCGCCGAGGGTGCAGACACCCTCACCCGCCTGGAGCAGGAGGGCGAGATCGCGGCGGACTACCTCGAGGGTCTGCTGGACATCGCCGATCTCGACGGCGACATCGACATGGACGTCGAAGCCGACCGCGCCTCGGTGTCGATCATCAGCGACGCGGGCGGCCGCGAACTGCAGAAGCTGGTCGGCCGTGACGGCGAGGTGCTGGAGGCACTGCAGGAGCTGACGCGCCTGGCCGTGCACCGGGAGACCGGCGACCGCAGCCGGCTGATGCTGGACATCGCCGACTACCGCGCCACCAAGCGCACCGAGCTCTCCGAGCTTGGCGCCAAGGCCGCGATCGACGCGAAGAACAGCGGCGAGCCGGTGAAGCTCAGGCCGATGACCCCCTTCGAGCGCAAGGTCGTCCATGACGCGGTCAAGGCGGCCGGCCTGCGCAGCGAGTCCGAGGGCGAGGAGCCGCAGCGCTTCGTCGTCGTACTCCCCAACTGATCGGTACACCCGTTTTCACCGGCCCCGTCTGTCGCTCAGGCGGGGCCGGTCTTTGTCAGCCCTGGTAGTTCTGGTGGTCGGCGCTGAGCGCCGGTGCGGTACGGAAGGACGGTCCCCGTGACGGAGGCAGCGGAGCTCCCCCCTGCGCCCGAGCAGGCACGAGCGGTATTCGGTGATCGCTTCACGGATGCGGTCCGGTACGCCGAGCTGCTGGCTGAGGCAGGCGTGCGGCGTGGGCTCATCGGCCCACGCGAGGTGCCCCGGCTGTGGGAACGGCACCTGCTGAACTGCGCCGTGCTCTCGGAGGTCGTCCCCGAGGGGGTGACCGTGTGCGACGTCGGTTCCGGCGCCGGGCTGCCCGGCATCCCGCTGGCCCTGGTCCGCGAGGACCTGAAGATCACCCTGCTGGAGCCGCTGCTGAGGCGGACGACCTTCCTCACCGAAGCCGTCGAACTGCTGGGCCTGGACCATGTGACCGTCGTGCGCGGCCGCGCCGAGGAGCTCATGGGCAAGCTGCCGCCGGTGCATGTGGTGACCGCCCGTGCGGTGGCGCCACTGGACCGTCTGGCCACCTGGGGCATTCCCCTGCTACGCCCCTACGGTGAGATGCTCGCCCTCAAGGGCGATACGGCAGAGGAGGAGCTGAAGAGCGCGGCCACCGCGCTGAGCAAACTGGGCGCGGTCGGCACATCGATCCATCACGTCGGCGAAGGTGTGGTCGATCCGCTCTCCACGGTCGTGCGGGTCGAGGTCGGGGAGAGCCCGGGCGGTGTGCGGTTCGCTGCCAAGCGGGCCAAGGCCGCCCGCACAGGGCGCACGCGCCGCCGTCGCTGACTCGGGCAGGACGCAAGGCGTACTCCACACAAGCTGCCGCGCCTCCGTGTGACGGAGTGTCGCGGCAGTTCGGTGCCGGGCGCTGTGCATCGTGTTTCACGTGAAACGTCGCTCACTGCTGCAGGGCATCATCAGCCGGGGCCGCGCTGCGGCCGAACCCCGCGACCGAAAGCCTCTCGGCTCACTCGACAGGGGAACAGAGTTGTCCACAAAGGTGGATTTCTCCACAGAACCCCAGGCCTCACTGGTTCACGACCCCGAAGGCATGGGAGGCTCTGTTCACTGCGAGCCTGAAGTCGAGGAGAGTGAATCCTTGCGGTCCGACGCCAACATCGCGGGACCGATGACCGATCCGGTCCCCGGTCCCCGAACCGAGTCGATGGGGGAGGATGTTTCACGTGAAACCCCACCCCCGATGGACGACACTCCGATCGGTCGCGCCGCCCAACTGGCGGTAGAGGCTCTGGGACGAGCCGGGGAAGGGCTTCCACGTCCCGAGCAGACCCGCGTCATCGTGGTCGCCAACCAGAAGGGCGGCGTCGGCAAGACGACGACGACCGTCAACCTTGCCGCCTCCCTGGCCTTGCACGGCGGTCGTGTCCTGGTGGTCGACCTCGACCCGCAGGGCAACGCCTCCACCGCGCTGGGAATCGACCACCACGCCGAGGTCCCGTCCATCTACGACGTGTTGGTCGAGGGCCGCCCGCTGGCGGAGGTCGTTCAGCCCGTCCCCGACGTCGAGGGACTCTTCTGCGCTCCCGCCACGATCGATCTCGCCGGTGCGGAGATCGAGCTGGTGTCCCTGGTGGCGCGAGAAAGCCGGCTACAGCGAGCGATCCAGGCCTACGAGCAGCCTCTGGACTACATCCTCATCGACTGCCCGCCCTCGCTCGGCCTGCTGACGGTCAACGCGCTCGTCGCCGGCCGGGAGGTCCTCATCCCGATCCAGTGCGAGTACTACGCACTGGAGGGACTGGGACAGCTGCTTCGCAACGTCGACCTGGTGCGGGGGCACCTCAACCCCGCTCTGCATGTGTCGACCATCCTGCTCACCATGTACGACGGCCGGACGCGTCTCGCGTCGCAGGTCGCCGAAGAGGTGCGCACCCACTTCGGCGACGAGGTGCTGAGGACGAGCATTCCCCGCTCGGTCCGCATCTCCGAGGCGCCGAGCTACGGGCAGACGGTGCTGACTTACGATCCTGGATCGAGCGGTGCCCTCTCCTATCTTGAGGCGGCCCGAGAGATCGCGCTGAAGGGCATCGAGGTCAGCTATGACGCCAACCATGCTCATATCGGCGCCCAGAACAACCCGAGCACGGTGGAGGGGATCCAGTGAGTGAAAAGCGGAGGGGGCTGGGGCGTGGGCTAGGCGCATTGATCCCTGCGGCTCCTACAGAGAAGTCGACGGCGTCTGGAGCACTGGGAAGTGGGGGCCACACCTCCCCTGCGGCTGTCCCGGTTCTGACGACCGACCGTGGAGTGGCCGCGGCGAAGGTGGCGACGCTCCCTGTTTCACGTGAAACAGAGGAGTCGCTGCCCAGCAGCCCCGTGGCGCCCCCCGCGCCTCCCCTGGGCGCCCACTTCGCTGAGATTCCTCTGGACGACATCACGCCGAACCCGCGCCAGCCGCGCGTGGTCTTCGATGGTGACGAGCTCCAGGAGCTGGTCACCTCCATCAAGGAAGTCGGACTCCTCCAGCCCGTCGTCGTACGGCAGCTTGGACCGGGCCGCTACGAACTCATCATGGGCGAGCGCCGCTGGCGCGCTTGCCGTGAGGCGGGGCTGGAAGCCATCCCGGCGATCGTGCGCGCCACGGACGACGAGAAGCTCCTTCTGGACGCCCTCCTGGAGAACCTCCACCGGGCTCAGCTCAACCCGTTGGAAGAGGCGGCCGCCTACGACCAGTTGCTGAAGGATTTCAACTGCACGCATGACCAGCTGGCTGACCGCATCGGCCGCTCCCGGCCGCAGGTCTCCAACACGCTGCGCCTGCTGAAGCTGTCGTCCGCGGTTCAGAAGCGTGTGGCTGCCGGCGTGCTCTCGGCGGGCCATGCCAGGGCGCTGCTCTCCGTGGAGGACTCGGAGGAGCAGGACCGGCTGGCGCACCGCATCGTGGCCGAGGGGCTGTCCGTGCGGGCCGTCGAGGAGATCGTGACCCTGATGGGCGCTCGGCCGCAGAGGGCTCAGCGTCCCAAGGGGCCGAGGGCCGGCGGGCGCGTCGCCCCGGCGCTCAGCGAGTTGGCGACCCGGCTCTCGGACCGCTTCGAGACAAGGGTGAAGGTGGAGCTGGGGCAGAAGAAGGGCAAGATCACCGTCGAGTTCGCCTCGCCGGAGGACCTTGAGCGGATCCTCAGCACTCTCGCTCCGGGCGAGAGGCTGGCCCTTCAGAAGAGCATCCTGGAGAGCGAGCCCGAGGGCGCGGAAGGCTGAGCTTTCGCTGTCACAGCCGGCGTCGCTCCAGAGAAGAGCGGGCCGTGTCCGATACCTGACGGACACGGCCCGCTCTTTGCTTTCGCGCCGTACCGAGGCCACCGCATCGTGGATACGATGCGTGAGGGTTGGCGCATTCACCGGGCAGCACCTCTGAGGGGGAGGCGGAGGCCATGCGAACGATGAGCCGGACCGGACTGGTGGGCGCGGGGCTGGGCCTGGGCGCGGTCGGAGGCTTCTTCGGCAGCCTGCTCAGAGAACGGAGTGCACTCACAGCCGCTCGCGATGCCGCGAGCGAAGGAAGCGAGGAACAGCCTTCATGGGGCGTCGGCTCGTACCGCTCACGCTGGACAATCTTCAGGACCTCCCCCAGCGTTGCCGCTCGTGCGTCTTCTGGGAACTCGACCCTGTCACCGGTGAGGCCGCAATAGGAGCGGGCACAGCCGCCCGGGAGAAGGAGGCCTGGATCTCGGCGGTCCTGCTGGACTGGGGATCTTGCGGCCGGGTCGTCTACGTCGACGAGGTCCCGGTGGGCTTCGTGCTCTACGCACCGCCCGCTTACGTCCCCCGCTCCACCGCGTTCCCCACGAGCCCCGTCTCACCCGACGCCGTGCAGCTGATGACCGCGTTCATCGTTCCGGGTTATCAGGGCCAGGGACTGGGCCGGGTGATGGTGCAGACGGTCGCCAAGGATCTCCTGCGGCGGGGATTCAAGGCGATCGAGGCGTTCGGGGACGCCCGCTGGAAGGAGCCCGGCTGTCTGCTTCCGGCTGACCATCTGCTCGCGGTCGGGTTCAAGACGGTCCGCTCCCATCCTGCCCACCCTCGGCTGAGACTGGAACTGCGTACGACGCTCTCCTGGAAGGAAGACGTGGAGATGGCTCTCGACCGGCTGCTGGGGGCGGTGCAGAAGGAGCCGGCGCTGAGACCGCTGTGAGCAGTTCAGCGGTCGAACCCGATGGTGGCGGAACAAGCGAGTGGGCCGACCCTCCAGAGGGTCGGCCCACTCGCTTGTTTCACGTGAAACATCAGCCGTCTGTGTGACGGCCTGTCGTTCACTCGGCGATGAAGTCCTCGAGGTCGCGGACGATCGCGGCCTTCGGCTTGGCACCGACGATGGTCTTGGCGACCTCGCCGTTCTGGTAGACGTTCAGCGTCGGGATGGACATCACGCCGTACTTGGCAGCCGTACCGGGGTTCTCGTCGATGTTGAGCTTGACGACCTGGATCTTGTCGCCGTACTCGTTGGCGATCGCCTCGAGGGACGGAGCGATCTGGCGGCACGGACCGCACCAGGCGGCCCAGAAGTCCACCAGGACAGGCTTGTCGCTCTTGAGGACGTCCTGCTCGAAGGTGTCGTCGGTCACGTTCTTGAGGTCGGCCACGGAGGGCTCCTTTAACTGATGTGTGCGGTGGGGCGGTGGGGAGGTCAGACGGCGGCGGTCTTCTCGGGCTCGGCCTGCTCCTCGTCCGCAAGGGCTGCGAGGAAGCGCTCGGCGTCCAGAGCGGCGGAACAGCCGGTGCCGGCCGCGGTGATCGCCTGGCGGTAGGTGTGGTCGACCACGTCACCGGCGCCGAAGACACCGGTCACGTTCGTCCGGGTGGAGGGCGCGGCGACCTTCAGGTAACCCTCTTCGTCCAGGTCGAGCTGGCCCTTGAAGAGCTCGGTGCGCGGGTCGTGGCCGATCGCGATGAACAGGCCGGTGACCGGCAGGTCGGAGAGCTCGCCGGTCTTGAGGTTGCGCAGCTTCAGGCCGGCCAGCTTCGGGTCGCCCTGGATCTCCGCGACCTCGCTGTCCCAGATGAACTTGATCTTCGGGTCGGCGAAGGCGCGCTCCTGCATCGCCTTGGAGGCGCGCAGGGTGTCCCGGCGGTGGACGATCGTCACGGACTTGGCGAAGCGGGAGAGGAAGGTGGCCTCCTCCATCGCGGTGTCGCCGCCGCCGATCACGGCGATGTCCTGGTCCTTGAAGAAGAAGCCGTCACAGGTGGCGCACCACGAGACACCGCGGCCCGAGAGCGCGTCCTCGTTGGGCAGGCCCAGCTTGCGGTGCTGCGAGCCGGTGGCCACGATGACGGCCTTGGCCCGGTGGACCGTGCCCGAGGTGTCCGTGACGGTCTTGATCTCGCCGGAGAGGTCGACGGAGACGATGTCGTCGGGGATCAGCTCGGCACCGAACCGCTCGGACTGGGCACGCATGTTGTCCATGAGCTCCGGGCCCATGATGCCGTCCTGGAAGCCGGGGAAGTTCTCCACCTCAGTGGTGTTCATCAGCGCGCCGCCCGCGGTGACGGCGCCCTCGAACACCAGCGGCTTCAGCGACGCGCGCGCGGTGTACAGGGCCGCCGTGTAGCCGGCGGGCCCGGAGCCGATGATGATCACGTTACGGACGTCGCTCACGGCTTGATTCCTCGTCTCTGGACTGCGTCGGTCGACCGGTGGGAGCCTCTCTGAACTCTCACCCCACCCAACGGATCCTAAGGGGCGTGCATTCCCGGTGTGGCCGGGCACACGGAGGGGCCGACACCGTAGGGGATACCACGCATGACGCAGACGAAGCCTGATCGGTCAGGGCCGTGTATAGGAGTCCTTCAAGAGGATCTTGGCCGCACCGACCGACGGATCCTTCCGGCAGGTCGCGTCCATGAGATAGGCGGTGACCCGCGTGCCGTCCGAGGCGTCCGGCAGTACGACGAGCAGAGCCTCTTTGCCCTGGTAGGTGCCTTCCTCAAGGGCGAGGACGGAGTCGCTCCGGCCGATGCCCTGCTGTACGCATTCAGGGACCGTGGGCTGGTGGAAAACCCGAGGACTGTTGACGCCGGGCTCGTCCTGGACGCCCATGCTGTGCGGAGTCCGCGATCCCTGGGAGCCGGCGAGGAGATTCGTCACCTGCTGCTCCAGCTTGCTCGCGGAGAAGGTGTCCGCAGCGGTTGTCCTCTGTTCTTGTGGCGCGCTGCCAGGCCCGTCGGTCCCCGTGAGGGCCGGGACCAGGATCGCGCCGAGTCCCACGGCTGCGGCGAGGGCGGCGCCGAGGACGACCGCCTTACGGCGCCCGGTCCGTTTGCGTTCTTTACGGCCCGGGCCGGTGCCGGTGCCGGTGGAGCGGGCGCGCCCGGCGGGCCGGGAGGGCGATGTTTCACGTGAAACTCGCGTGACGCCTTCGTGGAGAGTAGTCGTGTCCGGCTCCGACTGGCGTCCGGTGTTCAGCGGCGCTTCCGCGGCGAGCGCGGCCTCGATGCGGTGGGCCACATCGTCCGGCATGGGCGGAGGTGCGGGCAGCGTTCCCAGCAGACCGCGGATCTCGTCGAGCGACGCCTCGACCTCCGCGCAGAGTTCGCACGCGTCCAGATGACGGCGGAGGTCGGCGCTGCGGGAGGGGGACAGCAGCCCCTCGGCGAGGTCGGAGATCTCCGCGACATCCGGGTGCCCGGCCGTGTCCGTCGATGTCACGTTCGCCCACCTCCGCCCTTCACAGCAGCTGAATCGCCGTTCCCGGCGCTGTCCGGACCCTCACCGCGAGTGTCCGCTGCCGGTGGGACGGATGCCCCCTGCGCCCGGTTCCGTCCCGCCTCCGTTTCTCTGTAGCGGCCGGACCCCTCGGGCCGCAGGTGAGTGAGGAGCGGCAACAGCCTGGCTCTGCCGCGGGCGCACCGGCTCTTCACCGTGCCGGTCGGCACGTCGAGCACGCGGGCGGCTTCGGCGACGGGGTAGCCCTGCATGTCCACCAGGACGAGGGCGGCGCGCTGGTCGGGCGGAAGGGTGCCGAGGGCTTCGAGGAGCTGGCGGTGCAGATCGTTGCGCTCGGCGGGGGCGGAGGCCGACTCATGGGGCTCCAGCAACTGTTCCAGGCGCTCGGTGTCGTCGACCGGAGAGGTCTTGCGGGAGGCCGCCTTGCGGGCCCGGTCCAGACAGGCGTTCACGGTGATGCGGTGCAGCCAGGTCGTGACGGCCGACTGACCGCGGAACGTGTGAGCGGCCCGGTAGGCGGAGACAAGGGCGTCCTGGACCGCGTCAGCGGCCTCTTCCCGGTCGCCGAGGGTCCGCAGGGCCACTGCCCACAGCCGGTCCCGGTGCCGTCGAACGATGTCAGCGAAGGCGTCGGGGTCGCCCTTCACATGGCGGGCGAGGAGGTCCTGATCGCTGACGCCGTCGAACCCGGCGGCTTCCCCCATAGGACCACCTCCCCTCCATGAGATCTCAGCCTGTGAACTTCACATCCGTGATGGCCTGCTTGTAGCCGGCCTGACTGAATTCGTCGGGCCCCGACTTGGGCACCGCGGTGATCCAGACCAGAACGTACCGCGTCTGCACCGGCGTTTTGGCGGAGATCTTCAGTTCCTCGCCCGAGGTCGTCGCGTCGGCGATCTTCTTCATGGAGCTGAGGGATGCCGACGACGACAGAGAGTCGGCCGCGTACAGCGATGCCGAGGTCCGGTCACCGCCGTAGTAGAGCCCTATGTCGGCGGCGGACACGCTTTGCTTCGACCCGAGGTCGTACACGAGGCCCACGCCCTCCTTGAAGGGGGCCAGCACCGGGCCTCCGGTGTAGGAGTACGTACGCCAGTAGGTGGAGCTGTCGCCGTCGTAGGTGAGCTTCGCGTCCTCGGCGTGCTGGGGCTTGCCGTCCGGGTAGTACTCGGCGGCGTCCTTGATGCTGAGCGGCCGGACGGGCTTGGGCGCGGGAGTGCCCTTGTCGCCGCCGTCCGTCGTCTGCGTCTGGTCGGTTTCCTCGGACTTGTTGTCATGGTCCATCAGGGCGTCCGCGAGCTGCCAGCTGCCGAGGCCCAGGGCGGCGATGAGCAGAGCGGAGACCGCCCACTTCAGGGCCCGTCCGGTGCGGCTCTGGAGCGGGGGCGGCAGTGCGGTCACAGCCCGGGTGGCGCCAGGGTGCGGCGCGGGACGGCCGTACGTCCCCTGCTGGTACGTCGTGCGCTGGTAGTCCGGCGGCGCGGTGAACGAGGGCTCCGGCGGGCGGATGCGGGGCATCTCGCCGATCGCCTTCACCAGCTCCTCCGGCGTGGTGCACGCGGCCTCGTGCCGGGACGCAGTCGCGCCGTCGTTGGCGAAGGCACGCATCGCGAGCTCCGACAGACCCCGGTGGACGCCGGCCCGCACCTGGTCGGGGGCGATGAGCCCGACGTCCTTGGGCAGCCCGGACAGGCCGAAGGCGTCGTCCTCGTACGGCCAGCGCTGGGTGAGCGCCGCGTACAGCAGAGCACCGATCGCCTCGGTGTCGGTGCGCTGAGGACTGTCGGAGGAGACGCCCCGCAATGCCGCGTTCACGGCGAGACCCCGGATACGCCACTGGCCCGTGGACGTGCGCAGCACGGCGTTGGGGTTCAGCCGCAGATGGGCCAGGCCCTCGCGGTGTGCGGCGGCCATGGCGGAGGAGATCTGGCTGACCATCTGGTAGGCGTCGTGCGGCTCCAGCGGCCCGGAGGCGAGGAGCGTGGTCAGCTCGATGGCGTCGGGGAGCCATTCGTGGACGACGTAGACGAGGGCGTCCTCCTCTACGGCGTCCAGCACCTGGACGAAGCGGGGATCGCCGAGCAGCGCGGAGGAGCGAGCCGCCGCCAGCACGGAACGGGCCCTGGTGTGGTTCGCGGGCAGGACGTGCACGCCGACGGCACGCCGGAGTTTCTCGTCGACCGCGCGCCAGCTGCTGAACCCGTCCAGGCGGGTGACGCAGTCCTCGAGACGGTAGCGTCTGGCGAGTTTGTGGCCGCTGTGCAGCTCCAGCGGTGAGGCCTCCTCGGGACGCTCCGCCCCGTCGCTTCCCTGTGCCTCGTCCCTGTCCGTGTCCCGCTCCCGGTTCTTGGCCACCCCGTCGGCCGTGGACTGGTCCGCCTGCGCGGTCAGCGGCTCGTCACCGCTGTTGTCTGCCACGTCGACGGCAGCCGTAGTCCGTTCCGCCACCGTCGTTCCTGCCTCCCCATTCGTTGCGCGCCGTGCGACCTCGTGCGCGCCGTCCGACGCCGAACCCAATTGTGCCCACAGTCCGTCGCTATGCACGACACGCGGCGGCGGACGATGGTTGTGCGCCTACCCCCGGCCTCAGCGCCCAAGGCGTCCGCGCACCATGCCGACGAGGGAGTTGAGCTCCTCGATGCGCATGCGGCGGGCCGCGACGAAGAAGACGACGAGCAGGACGGCCCCGCCGGCCAGCAGCGAGGCGAGGGAGCCGAGGACGCCCTTGCCGAGCGTCTGGATGATCCCATAGCAAGCCGCTCCGCTGAGCAGTGCCGCCGGAACGGAGGCGATGCACAGCCGGGCGT
Organism: Streptomyces sp. NPDC088254; assembly: GCF_044740925.1. NCBI lineage: Bacteria > Bacillati > Actinomycetota > Actinomycetes > Kitasatosporales > Streptomycetaceae > Streptomyces > Streptomyces sp. NPDC088254. The sequence continues at coordinate 512,313 of NZ_JBIURQ010000002.1, forward strand.
AGGTGCGCAGAACGTGGGATCCGTCGAGGTCACCGCCGAGCCGCTTGCGCAGGCGGTTCCACGCGACGCCGACACCGATCGCGTACGCCAGGCCGTAGGCGGCGGCCATGCCGGCCACCGCCCATCGGGCAGGCAGGACGAAGTAGCAGACGGCCGAGGCGCACGCGTTCACTGCGGCCACGATGACCGTGTTGTAGAAGGGGGTGCGGGTGTCCTCATACGCATAGAACGCGCGCAGGACGACGTACTGCACGGAGTACGGGATCAGGCCGAGGCCGAAGGCCATCAGCATGAAGCCCATGTTGGTGGCCTCGCCGGTGCCGGACGAGCCGAAGATCAGGGTGCACATCGGGATGCCGAGGGCGAGGAAGCCGAAGGCGATCGGCACGATGGCGACGGCCGTGGTGCGCAAGCCCTGCGAGATGTCGTCCCGGACGGCGCCAGCGTCGTCCTCAGCCGCAGAGCGCGAGATGCGCGGCAGCAGTGCGGCCATCAGGGAGACGGTGATGATGGCTTGCGGCAGCCCCCAGATCAGCTGGGCATTGGCGTAGGCGGCGAAGCCCGTGCCGTCCACGGGCGAGGCCTTTCCGGCCGCGGTCGACAACTGGGAGACGACGATCGCTCCGGCCTGGTTGGCGAGGACGAACAGGAAGGTCCACTTCGCGAGCGTCACGGCCTTGCCGAGGCCGTGGCCCCGCCAGTCGAAGCGCAGGCGCAGCCGGAATCCGGTTTCGCGCAGGTAGGGGATCATGGCCAGCGCTTGGACGACCAGGCCCAGCAGGACGCCGACACCGAGAAGCCGCTGGCCCTCGGGCGGGATCGACGTGACCTTCATGCCGGAGTCGGCCGCGGTGCCGTAGACCCAGATGAACATCCCCAACGTCACGATGATGACGATGTTGTTCAGGACCGGCGTCCACATCATCGCGCCGAACTTGCCGCGGGCGTTGAGGATCTGCCCCATCACCACGTGGATGCCCATGAAGAAGATGGAGGGCAGGAAGTAACGGACGAAGGTGACGCCGACCTCGTTGGCCGCCGGGTCGCTGGCGACCGGGTCGGACAGAGCGCGGATGAGCAAGGGGGCGGCGGCGACGGCGGCGACCGTGAGCCCGCCCAACGCCACCATGACCAGGGTCAGCAGACGGTTGGCGAATGCCTCACCGCCGTCATCGTCCTCCTTCATGGCGCGTACCAGCTGCGGCACGAAGACGGAGTTGAGGCCGCCGCCGACGGTCAGGATGTAAATCATGGTCGGCAGCTGGTAGGCCACCTGGAACGTGTCGCCGAGGAGGCCGACGCCGAGCGATGAGACGATCAGGGCCGACCGGATGAATCCGGTGAGGCGCGAGACCATCGTGCCCGCCGCCATCACCGCGCTGGACTTCAGCAGTCCCGCGGCGCGGCCGCCCTTCTTTCCGGCCGGGGCGGCCGGGGCGGGCGACGGGGCCGCGGCGGGGGTGGCGGTGAGGTTCATGGTCTCCTCGACCGCGAGCGACGGTTCCGCCGCTGCCGGCGCGGGGGGAGTCGCCGGTCCGGAGCCGCCCGGCGCCGTGGCCGGCCCGGGCACGGCCGGAGAGTCCGTGAACGGGCGGGAGCCGCTCTGCTGCTGGTCCCGGAAGAGATGTGCGAACGCGTCGGGTTCGTGCCGTTCCTCGCCGGAGTGGGTGACCAGGTCGTCCACTCCCACGAACTGCGTGGTGCGGGGGTTGTCGCCGTACGGCAGGTACTGGGTGGCACTCGCGGGTTCGGGAGCCGGCGTCTGGGCCCATACGCGCGGGTCGGGTGCGTACGGGGACTGCTGTGGCTGCCCGTACAACGGCTGCTGCGGCTCGTGGGCGCCGGGCGGCGGCGGGGGGTGGGCGGCGCGGTCGTAGAGCGCCTCAGCCACCGGATCCTGCGCGCTGAGGTCCTGGGAGCGGTACGGGTCCTGGTCGAAGGCGTCCTGAAGGTACATGTCCGCGGGGTGCTGCGGCGGCACCTGGCCGTGCTCGGGCGGCGGGCCCTCGGGGTGACCCGAGCTGCCCGCGGCCTGGCCGCGGTCACCGTCGTACGGCGCGTTCATGGTTACCCCACCTCATCGTCCCGGGCCGACCGGCCACGACATCCTCAACGGTCCACTCTCTCACCCGTCCCGGACGGGTCGGTGCTTTCCGCTGCGGTGTCCAGCGTCCCGTCACTCGGCTGCACCGGGTCGTCCGCCCCGGACCGTACACCCGTCTCATCGGCCTCACGGTCTCCCGCAACGGCCGGGCTGCCGGGCTCCTCGGGGGCTTCTTCCCCGTCGCGTGCGTCTTCCTCGGCCTCCCGGGCCGCGGCGCGCTTGCGCTGGGTGTACATGCGGAAGCCGGCCAGCACGAGCAGCAGCACACCGCCACCGATGACCAGCATGACGGTCGGCGTGATCTCGGTGACCCGCACGTCGAACCTGACAGGGGCGCCGTACTGCCGACCGTCCTCGGTGTAGAGCTGGGCGACCACGGACGTCTTGCCGTTCACGTTGGCGGACGTGGTGAACTTCACCGTCGTGCTGTGCCCGCCGGAGACCTCGATGCGCTGCTCGGAATAGTCGTCGCCGACGATCTCCAGTCGCGTCGCGTTGGTGGACGTGAGCCGCAGCACCAGGTGGTCGACGCCCTGCACCAGGTTGTTCTGCACCGTCACGGGGATGGTGGCGCTGCGCCCGGAGAGCTTGGTCTCCGACTTCTGGATCAGCTTGACCTGGCTGGTGAGCGTTGTCAGGTAGGTCTGCACGTCCTTGCGGAAGGAGCGGGCCGCCGTGGGCCGTCCCCGCCATGACGTGGCCATCTCGCGGTTGATCGCGCGCCCGAAGGGCGTCACCACCCGCGACTCGTCGGTGAGGATCAGCTCGAAGTTGTCGAGCTTGGCCTGGGTGGCCGCCATCCGCTCGAAGGCGGAGCGGGGCAGTTCCTGCTTGCGCAGGGCGGTGGGGTATTTGGACTGCGCCGGAACCCTGGTGGTGGCGGCCGGATCAGGCTTGGCCGAGGCCGCCGCCGTCAGTTGCTGGGGCTGGGACCAGGTGCCGCTCTGCAGCGCGGTCACCGCTTCCGCCATCGCCTGCGCCTGGCTCGCGCTGGGCATACGGGGCGGGGCGACGACGATGCTGCGCTGCTTTCCCGTCTGCAGGCTCAGCGCGAGGCTCTGCGCGAGGAATCTCTGCACGGCGAGCGTGGACGTGGAGGCCCGCGTCAGATCGCCCTGGAACGCCGTCGACAGCGCTGCGTCCGCGACGACCGCCGTGGTGCCGCCTCCGATCGGCCGGGCGGCGGAAGGGGTGTACGTCAGGCCGTTGGTCTCCCGCAGGCTGTCGCTGCGGGCGATCACCTTGTCGGCGCCGGCGGAGGTGGCGACCTTCACGATCGACGGGTCGACGGCTCCCTCCGCGGGCCAGGCGAAGTCCGTGCTCGGAGTCACGTGGAGCACGGTCTCCACCGTGGTGGCCGCGACGTCGGTGGCCGCCTTGAGCTGGTTCAGCGAACCGCTGACGCCGGTGCCGTCATGCGCGAGGGAGGCCAGGTCGGGGTCGCCGAAGGGAAGGGCGACGACCTCCTTGCCCTGCACCGCGTCCTGCAACTCGGCGAGCCACCGCTTGGCGATCGCCTGGTGGGTGCCGGCTGTGGGGGCGTCGAGGCCGTTCTGCACGTTGTAGCGGTCGGCCATGGCGTCGACGGACGCCAGCAGGTCGGGGTCGATCACCCAGGTGACGTCGAGGGACTTGCCCAGGCTCACGAGCTGGTCGAGCCGGCCGCCGGGAGAGATCTCCTTGGCGAGGTCGTCGTCGAGGAAGACCGGAGTCTGCTGCTCGTCGGAACCGGTCTGAGCGGTCATGTGGACGGAGGAGATCAACGGCCACAGCACGGTCGTGCGGGTCGCGGTGGCGGTGTCTTCGGGGTGCCAGGGCAGGAACGTCCGCTGGACGCCCAGGACCTGCCCCCACGGCCGCGCGGCGGTCTCGCCCGAGAGGGAGACGCTCAGCGGGTAGACCCCGTCGGCCTTGAGCTTGAGCGCGGCGACCGGCACCGAGATGCTGAACGGCTCGGCGACGCCGGGGGTCAGCCGGTCGAACTCGGCGACGTACTTACCGCCCACCGCGGCTCCGGCGTCCGCGCCGGCGAGGTCCTCGGCCCGGCCGGCGGTGCTGTCGACGGCCGAGCGGGTCGCCAGTGGAGCCCCGACCCGCAGATCGACCTGGGCTTCGGTGACCGCCTGCTTGCCGTTGTTGGTCACGGTGCCGGACACGGTCACCGTGTCGTCGGCGGTGGGTGCGCCAGGTGTGAGCGAGTCCACGGCGACGGCGACCGATCCGGCGCCGGAGGCGTCCTTCACGGAGTCCTGTGCGGCCGCGTGTGCGGCGGGAGCGGGCAGCTGGAGAAGACCGGCCAGCAGAGGCGCCGCCGCGAGCAATGCTCCGGTGCGGCGCAGCCACCGGCGGGCAGGTGAGGGAGTCGTCCCCGGGATGTCTGCCGCCTCGGCCACGTGCTCGTCCGTCCCTCGTCGTCAGTGGTCGTCAGTGGTCGTCGGAAAGTGCGTCCACGCATGGTAACGATGCGCGCTGAGGGGAAGTGCCGCGGACCGCTTCACAAGATCGGGAAGAACGGGCGGGCGTCCACTGTGCGTACAAAGGGAGAGAGGTGGGAGTGTACGCCGGGGAAGCCGACTTTGCGCCGGCCCGAGCGAGTTGTCCCTCGCCGTAATGCGGGCGCTTCGGGCTCGCCCGGCCACGTACCCTCTTCTGTTGTGCCGAACGCCAACGAAGACAACCTCAGTGCCCTGAGCCAGGTGCAGCACCGCGCGGTCGACGAGCTGCTGCGGGTCGCCCCTGTGGCCGACGATCTCGCCCGCCGCTTCCGGGAGGCCGGGTTCTCCCTCGCCCTGGTCGGCGGCTCGGTGCGGGACGCGTTGCTCGGCCGGCTCGGCAACGACCTCGACTTCACGACGGACGCCCACCCCGAGGACGTTCTCAAGATCGTCCGACCCTGGGCGGACGCCGTCTGGGAGGTCGGGATCGCCTTCGGCACCGTCGGGGCGCAGAAGAACGCCCGCGTCGGGGAGGTCGAGCGAAACTTCCAGATCGAGGTGACCACCTACCGGTCGGAGGCCTACGACCGCACCTCCCGCAAGCCGGAGGTGTCCTACGGGGACTCCATCGAGGAGGACCTGGTCCGCCGTGACTTCACCGTGAATGCGATGGCGGTCGCGCTCCCCGAGAAGGAGTTCATCGACCCCCACGGCGGCATCGGCGATCTCGCGGCGGGCGTGCTGCGGACCCCGGGCACTCCCGAGGCTTCCTTCTCGGACGACCCCCTGCGCATGATGCGCGCCGCCCGCTTCGCCGCCCAGCTCGACTTCGAGGTCGCCCCCGAGGTCGTCGCGGCGATGAAGGAGATGTCGGGCCGTATGGAGATCGTCTCCGCGGAGCGGGTCCGGGACGAGTTGAACAAGCTCATCCTGTCCGCGCATCCGCGCAAGGGTCTGACCTTGCTGGCGGAGACCGGACTCGCCGAGCACGTCCTGCCCGAGCTGCCCGCGCTGCGGCTGGAGAGTGACGAGCACCACCGGCACAAGGACGTCTACGAGCACACCCTGATCGTCCTTGAACAGGCGATGGCGCTGGAGGAGAACGGTCCCGACCTCACCCTCCGGCTGGCGGCGCTTCTGCACGACATCGGCAAGCCGCGCACCCGTCGTTTCGAGAAGGACGGCCGGGTCTCCTTCCACCATCACGAGGTGGTCGGGGCGAAGATGACGAAGAAGCGCATGACCGCGTTGAAGTACTCCAACGAGCTGGTGAGGGACGTCTCACGTCTGGTCGAACTCCACCTGCGCTTCCACGGGTACGGCACCGGGGAGTGGACGGACTCCGCGGTGCGGCGCTATGTGCGGGACGCGGGGCCGCTGCTCGACCGTCTCCACAAGCTGACGCGCTCGGACTGCACCACCCGCAACAAGCGCAAGGCGACGGCGCTCTCGCGTGCGTACGACGGGCTGGAGGAGCGAATCGCCCAGCTGCAGGAGCAGGAGGAGCTGGACGCGATCCGTCCGGACCTGGACGGCAACCAGATCATGGAGATCCTCGGCGTCGGGCCCGGCCCGGTCATCGGCAACGCGTACAAGCACCTGCTGGAGCTGCGGCTGGAGAACGGGCCCATGGAGCGGGACGCCGCAGTGGCTGCGCTCAAGGAGTGGTGGGCCGAGCAGAGCTGAGCAGGGAGCGGGGGTGTGTTTCACGTGAAACACACCCCCGCTCCACAGACGGACGGGGCGGTGTTTCACGTGAAACACCGCCCCTCTGCGCTGACGCGCTCTCCGCTGTGCTTCTCTACTTCTTCGTCTCCGCGAGGCAGAGAACGACGTCGTGGCCGCCGCCGGACTGGATGTAGGAGATCGTCCAGTCCTTGGTGACGGACTCGCACTTCTTGTCGTCGCTCGTGCCGTCGAACTTCTCAACGACCTTGAACTGAGCATCGCCCGAGGAGCAGTCGACCTCGTTGAGGTCGGGCGAGGATTCGTTGCCCTCGTTGTGCAGGCAGGCGCCGACCGAGGTCGTCTCCGCGTCCGTCGAAGTCGCCCACCAGCCGATGCCCCACTTGGCGACACCGATGACGACGGCGACGACGATGAAGCCGAGGACGCGCGCCACCTTCTTGCCCGCCTTCTTCTGCGGCGCCGGCGGGGGCAGCGGCGCACCCTGGTCGGGAACGGGGGCGTAGGGACCGGGAGTGCCCTGAGCGGGAACCCCCGGCAGGCCGGGCTGCTGCACCGTGGGGTCGGTGGGCGCCTGGGCGTACGGGTTCTGGCCCTGAGGCGGCGGCGTGGTCATGGTGGGTTGTCCCCCCTGGAACATGGGCGCGCTTGGCGCAAAGTAAGACCCACGTAAGTTACCGGCCCCCAGAGACCACTTTGCTCTTCCTAGATCAGTCTGTGGCGTTGATGTGACCCTGACGTGTGAGCAAAGCGGGCCATAATCACCGCAACCGCTCCGTAGATCAAGGACACCGTGATCACGAGGGGCGCCGAGCGTCCGTCCGGCGGCAGCATCAGCGCGGCCACCCCGGCGGCACCCACGAAGGAGACGTTGAAGAGCACGTCGTACACGGAAAAGATCCGGCCACGGAAGCCGTCGTCGACCGAGGACTGCACGATCGTGTCCGTCGCGATCTTCGCGCCTTGTGTGGTCAGCCCCAGGACGAAGGTCGCGGCCAACAGAGGGACCGTGGCGAAGGGAAGGCCCAGGGCGGGTTCCAGTACCGCCGCGGCTCCCGCGCACACGACGATCCAACGTCCGGGCCCGAGCCGCCCCACCGCCCCCGGCGTCAGGACGGCCGCGGCGAAGAAGCCGGCGCCGGAGACGCCCAGGGCCAGCCCCAGAAGGGCCAGGCCGTCGCCGGTGTCGGAGCTCAGGGCGTAACGGCACAGCATCAGCAGCATGACCAGCAGGGCGCCGTAGCAGAACCGCATCAGCGTCATCGCGCCGAGCGCCACCGCCGCTCCCCGGCGGCGCGGTTCGGCGAGGTGACGCATACCGGCCGCCAGGTCGCGGGCGGTCCCGGCGAGCGCCGCCGTGAACCGTGGCTGCACCGAGGCCGAGTCCGGTCCGAGCAGATCCCGTGTCATGCGTAGTGCGGCGAGCGCTCCGCACAGATACAGGGCGGCGCCCAGCAGGACGACGGCCGCGTCGGAGTCCGCGACCGCCAGCCGTACGACGAACGCGAAACCTCCGCCCGCGGTCGCCGCGAGGGTCCCGGCCGTCGGGGAGAGGGAGTTGGCCATCACCAGGCGCTCGGCGTCGACGACCCGGGGCAGTGCCGCGGAGAGACCGGCCAGGACGAAGCGGTTGACCGCGGTGACGCACAGGGCGGAGACGTAGAACAGCCAGTCGGGAACGGGCGCGATCATCAGGACGGCGGTCGCCGCCGCCAGCAGGGCGCGCAGCAGATTGCCGTAGAGGAAGACCTGCCGGCGGCGCCAGCGGTCCAGCAGGACGCCGGCGAAGGGGCCGACCAGGGAGTACGGCAGCAGCAGCACCGCCATCGCCGAGGCGATCGCCGTGGCCGAGGTCTGTTTCTCCGGTGAGAAGACGACGTACGCCGCCAGCGCGACCTGGTAGACGCCGTCGGCGCACTGCGAGAGCAGCCGCACGGCGAGCAGGCGCCGGAAGTTGCCGAATCGCAGCAGGAGGCGCAGATCACGGACGACGGGCATGGGGCACAGCCTCACATACGGAGACGGGCCCCGGGTCGACGACCCGGGGCCCCTCTCCGGCCCTGGCAGGAGCGACTCAGCGAGTCGGAGCGCGCAGCGGGCTCGGCTAGCGCTCGACCTCACCCTTGATGAACTTCTCGACGTTCTCACGGGCCACGTCGTCGAAGTACTGGACCGGCGGGGACTTCATGAAGTAGCTCGACGCGGAGAGGATCGGGCCGCCGATGCCGCGGTCCTTGGCGATCTTGGCGGCGCGCAGCGCGTCGATGATGACGCCGGCGGAGTTCGGGGAGTCCCAGACCTCGAGCTTGTACTCCAGGTTCAGCGGGACGTCGCCGAAGGCGCGGCCTTCGAGGCGCACGTAGGCCCACTTGCGGTCGTCGAGCCAGGCGACGTAGTCGGACGGGCCGATGTGGACGTTCTTCTCGCCGAGCTCACGGTCGGGGATCTGCGAGGTGACGGCCTGCGTCTTGGAGATCTTCTTGGACTCCAGGCGGTCGCGCTCCAGCATGTTCTTGAAGTCCATGTTGCCGCCGACATTCAGCTGCATCGTGCGGTCCAGGACGACGCCGCGGTCCTCGAACAGCTTTGCCATGACGCGGTGCGTGATGGTGGCGCCGACCTGGGACTTGATGTCGTCGCCGACGATCGGGACGCCCGCCTCGGTGAACTTGTCCGCCCACTCCTTTGTGCCGGCGATGAAGACCGGGAGGGCGTTGACGAAGGCGACCTTGGCGTCGATAGCGCACTGGGCGTAGTACTTCGCCGCGTCCTCGGAGCCGACGGGCAGGTAGCAGACGAGGACGTCGACCTGCTTGTCCTTGAGGGCCTGGACGATGTCGACCGGCTCCTCGGCGGACTCCTCGATGGTCTCGCGGTAGTACTTGCCGAGACCGTCCAGGGTGTGGCCGCGCTGCACGGTGACACCGGTGGTGGGCACGTCGCAGATCTTGATGGTGTTGTTCTCGGAGGCGCCGATGGCGTCCGAGAGGTCCAGGCCGACCTTCTTCGCGTCGACGTCGAACGCGGCGACGAACTCGACGTCGCGGACGTGGTAGTCGCCGAACTGGACGTGCATCAGGCCCGGGACCTTGGACGCCGGGTCGGCGTCCTTGTAGTACTCGACGCCCTGCACCAGCGACGCGGCGCAGTTGCCCACGCCGACGATGGCTACGCGAACCGAACCCATTCCGGTTGCTCCCTGTGTGTACGAGTGAGGCCCTGACTGGGCGCTCACGTGGCGGTGTCGTCGGGCGTATCCGTCCGGGGGGTGTCCCCGGTACGGGGCAGGCCGCCCGACGCTCCATGTGTGGTGTCCTGCTGAGCGGATCCCCCGGAAGCGGGACTTCTCAGGTCCCGTCCGGCCCGCTCGCTCTCGATGAGCTCGTTCAGCCAGCGCACTTCGCGCTCCACGGACTCCATTCCGTGGCGCTGGAGCTCAAGCGTGTAGTCGTCGAGGCGCTCCCGGGTGCGCGCGAAGGAGGCGCGCATCTTCTCCAGCCGCTCCTCCAGCCGGCTGCGGCGGCCCTCCAGGACGCGCATGCGCACATCGCGGGAGGTCTGCCCGAAGAAGGCGAAGCGAGCCGCGAAGTGCTCGTCCTCGTACGCGTCGGGCCCGGTCTGGGAGAGCAGGTCCTCGAAGTGGTCCTTACCTTCCGCCGTCAGCCGGTAGACGATCTTGGCACGGCGGCCGGTGAGGGATGCGGCGAGGGCGTCCTCCGGGGTGCTGCCCGCCTCCTCGATCAACCAGCCGTTGGCGACCAGCGTCTTGAGGCAGGGGTAGAGGGTTCCGTAGCTGAACGCCCGGAACACCCCCAGCGACGTGTTGAGCCGTTTGCGCAGCTCGTAACCGTGCATCGGGGATTCGCGGAGGAGACCGAGTACGGCGAACTCCAGGATCCCGGAACGCCGGCTCATGGGTCGCCTCCTCTCTGCCCCGGCCCGCTGTGACGGGCTCCCCAGACGGCTTATGTCGCGCTGATGTATCGACTCGATACATCAGCACGATAGAGCGACCTCCGGGATGCGACAAGCGCGGGTTCCGTGAGCGGGATCACATCGGGCATGAGTTGGGGGCGAGTTGCCGGGTTTGGGGTGAACTTCGGAGCTGGGCAGGTTTTGGCGGTGCGTAGTCTGTGCGCCATGCACACCACCGGGACCCAGGAGACGCCGGGGGGCGTCGAGGTCCTCGGTGCCGTACGGATGAATGCGCAACCGACCGCGTCCGTACTTCGGGGGGACAGGAAACCAGCCGCCGTTTCCAGGCGCGCACGGATGCGCCTGCCCGAGGAGTAATCGTTCGATGAGCGAGCACCGTCGCAAACCGCCGCAGCCGCAGGAGGGCGGACGTGCCGCGGCCCGACGCGGCCAGCCCGGCTCGCCCTCCGGCCGCCGCGCGGCACCGCGAGACGCCACCGGGTCTCCCTCCGACTCCCACGGGTCGGGTAGTTACTACGGGTTGGGAGGCGACGGATCGCCCGGCGGCCGGGCCGAGGCCCGACGCGCGACCCAGAGAAGCGCGGGCGGTGGCCGGCGCAGAGCAGCCGAACCCGCCGCAGGCCGCCGCGGCGTTTCGTCCAGGCCTCCCGGCCGCAAGCGCCTGGTCGACTACCCGCGCGCCGACAAGGACGGCTGGCGTCGCTGGACGCCGTCCTGGAAGCTCGTCGCCGGGCTGTGCGTCGCCTTCTTCGGCAGCCTGGTGGCCGCCGCGGGCATCGGGTACGCCATGGTGGGCATCCCCGAGGTCGACAAGACGGCGGAGGCGCAGAACAACGTCTACTACTGGAAAGACGGCAGCCAGATGGTCGCCACCGGTGGGGAGACGAACCGGCAGATCGTCGATCTCTCGCAGATCCCGGAGGCGATGCGCTGGGCGGTGATCTCGCAGGAGAACAAGACCTTCTACGACGACGCCGGCATCGACCCCAAGGGCATCGCCCGAGCCGTGTTCAACATGGCCCGGGGCGGCCAGACGCAGGGTGGCTCCACCATCACCCAGCAGTACGTCAAGAACGCCATGCTCAACGACCAGTCCCAGACGATCTCCCGCAAGGTCAAGGAGATCTTCGTCGCCGTCAAGGTCGGGGCCGAGGTCGACAAGGACCAGATCCTGGCCGGCTACCTGAACTCGGCGTACTACGGCCGCGGCGCCTACGGGATCCAGGCCGCCGCCCGCGCGTACTTCAACAAGGACGCCATCGACCTCAAGCCCGGTGAGTGCGCCTTCCTGTCCGCCATGCTGAAGGGCGCCACGTACTACGACCCGGCGGGCGCGACGTCGATCGACCCGGCCGCCTCGGCTCAGAACAACTCCCGGCGGGCGCTCCGTCAGATGCAGGACACCCTCGACAAGATGGTCGAGTACAAGCATCTGCCGCTCGCCGAGCGGATCAAGTACACGACCCTCCCGAAGTGGCAGAACCCGCGCTCGAACACCGCGCTGAGCGGGCAGATCGGCTACCTCGTCGACCTCGCCAACAGCTACCTCGTCACGCACAGCGAGGAAACCGGGATCACCGCCGACAAGCTCCGGCTCGGTGGCTACTCGATCCGCACGACCTTCGACAAGAGCAAGGTCAAGGAGCTCGAGACGTCGGTCGCGAAGGTCAAGAAGGCCAACATCAAGCCGGACCAGCGTCCGGAGACGGACACCCATGTCCAGTTCGGCGGGGCCTCCGTGAACCCGGCGAACGGCGCCATCGAGGCGATCTACGGCGGTGAGGACGCCACCAAGCACTTCACCAACAACTCCGACCAGACCGGCGCCCAGGTGGGTTCCACGTTCAAGCCGTTCGTGCTCGCGGCAGCGATGACCTGGGGCGTCCGTGACCCGGATCTGGGCTCGTCGCAGGCCCAGGACGAGCGCACGGTCGTCTCCCCCAAGAGCTTGTTCAGCGGCAAGAACAAGCTGAAGATCAAGGAGTACGACGGATCGGTCTGGAAGAACGAGAAGGGCCAGGAGTGGCTGCAGACCAATGACGGCCAGGCCTCCTACGGCGAACCGCCCAACTTCAAGATCGACCTGCGTGAGGCGATGCGCGAGTCGGTGAACTCCGCCTTCGTGCAGCTGGGCATGGACGTCGGGCTGGACAAGGTGAAGGAGGCCGCGCTCAACGCCGGCCTGAAGAAGGGCAGCCTCACGGGCTCCGGCTTCCCGTCGTTCTCGATCGGCATCTCCGACCCGAGCGCGATCCGGATGGCCGGCGCCTACGCCACCTTCGCGGCCAGCGGCAAGCAGCGTGAGCCCTACTCCGTGGAGAAGGTCACGAGCAAGGACGGCACGATCTTCACGCACAAGACCGTCACGAACCAGGCGTTCACCAAGAAGGTCGCCGACAACGTCACGGACATCCTGAAGACCGTGGTCGACGACGGCACCGGCACCGCCGCCCAGCTGCCCGGCCGCGATGTGGCCGGCAAGACCGGCACCACCGACGGCAACAAGTCGGCCTGGTTCGTCGGCTACACGCCGCAGCTGTCGACGGCCGTCACCATGTTCCGTTACGACGACAACGAGTCGAACAAGAACCGCACGTTCCTGGAGATGTTCGGCACGGGTGGACAGAAGAAGATCCACGGCGCCTCGTTCCCGGCCGAGATCTGGCACGACTACATGGCCGAGGCCATGGACGGCCTGCCGGTGAAGGACTTCCCAGCTCCGGAGGAGATCGGCGAGGTCCTGAACAAGGACCCGATCCCGACTCCCACCCCGTCGGTCACCGAGACCGAGGAGGAATCGCCCTCTCCGTCGCCGAGTCCCAGCAAGACCAAGGTCGAGCCCTCGCCCTCGCCGAGCGAGACCTGCACCAAGTTCTTCGGCTGTGACGACGACCAAACGGGCGGAGCGAACAACAACGGAGGCGCCAACGGTGGGCCGGGCGGCGACATCAGTCCGTCCCCCAGCCTCTCGGAGTCCCCAGGCACCAGCAGAGGCAGTGACGGCGGAGGCTTCTTCGGCGCCCCGAACGGTTAGTCCGTAACGCCCCGCAAGGCTGTTTCACGTGAAACATGTCCGTGTTTCACGTGAAACGAGGACCGTCTCACCCGACCAGGTGGGGCGGTCCTCGGCTTTTCCCTAGGTGGGTACGGCAGGATGTCGCCCATGCCCAGTGCAGAATCGACGCCAGCGCGCGTGCACGACCCGGAGCCGGTACGGCCCACCCAGGACGACGAGATCGCCAAGGCCGGCAGCGAACTGATCGGCGGCCCTCTGGGACGGCACGCCCTGACCGGGATGTCCTGGCTGACTCCCGTACGGGTCATCGCGCTCGTGGCGATCGGGATGTTCGCCCTCGGCCTGGTCCAGAAGGCGCCCTGCTACGACGGCGGCTGGTTCTACGGGGCCAGTTCCCAGTACACGCACGCCTGTTACTCGGACATCCCGCACCTCTACGCGGGACGCGGCTTCGCCGACGGGCTGGTGCCGTACTTCGACAAACTCCCCGGCGACATGGCCTACCTCGAATACCCGGTGCTGACCGGTGTGTTCATGGAGGTGGCCAGCTGGCTGACGCCGGGGAGCGGCACCGTCCAGCACCAGGAGCAGTGGTACTGGATGGTCAACGCCGGGATGCTGATGGTGTGCGCGGCGGCCATCGCCGTCTGCGTGACCCGGACGCACGCCCGACGTCCCTGGGACGGTCTGCTGGTCGCCCTTGCGCCGGCCTTCGCGCTGACCGCGACGATCAACTGGGACCTGCTGGCGGTCGCTCTGACGGCCGCGGCGATGCTGATGTGGTCCCGGAGCAGGCCCCTCGCCTTCGGCGTCCTCCTGGGGCTCGCCACGGCCGCCAAGCTCTATCCCGTCTTCCTGCTGGGACCGCTGCTGGTGCTGTGCTGGCGCGCGGGGAAGTGGCGGGCCTACGCCACCGCCGTTGCGGGCGCGCTCGTCGCATGGCTCGTGGTCAACCTGCCGGTGATGCTGTTCGCCTTCGACGGCTGGTCGAAGTTCTACACCTTCAGCCAGGAGCGCGGCGTCGACTTCGGGTCCTTCTGGCTGATCCTGGCCCAGAACTCCAGCGATCCCCTCACCACCGGCAGCGTCAACACCCTGGCCACCGCCCTGGTGGGGGTGAGCTTCCTCGGCATCGCGTGGCTCACGCTGACCGCCCCGCGCCGCCCTCGCTTCGCCCAGCTCGCCTTCCTGATGGTCGCTGCCTTCATCCTCACCAACAAGGTCTATTCGCCGCAGTACGTCCTGTGGCTGGTGCCGCTGGCGGCACTGGCCAGGCCCAAGTGGCGGGACTTCCTGATCTGGCAGGTCTCGGAGGTCGTGTACTTCCTCGGGATCTGGATGTACCTCGCCTACACGACCAGCGGAGACGCCCACAAGGGTCTGCCCACCGACGGCTACCACTGGGCGGTCGGCGTGCACCTCCTGGGCACGTTCTACCTCTGTGTCATGGTGGTGCGGGACATCCTCACGCCGGAGCGGGACGTGGTCCGTCAGGCCGGTGAGGACGATCCCTCGGGGGGAGTGCTCGACGGGGCGGACGACGTCTTCGTCCTCGGCGCGACGAACCCTCCGCCCCGGCACGAGGCGAGCTTCGACGACCCCGGGGCGGACTGGGGCAAGCAACCGACGGCCGACAGTTCGCCCTGAGCGAACACACTGCCGCCCGAGCGGACGAAAGGCCGTGCACGGACACTCCGTGTACGGCCTTCGTTGGTTCCGCGCGGATGACTGAGCGCGGTGCTCAGCGGTCCAGGATCCGGTCGAACTGCGTGGTGGTGTGCCGCAGATGGGCCACGAGCTCCTCGCCGACCTGGGGCTCGGGGGCGTCCGAAGGCACGAACAGGATCGACACCTGCATGTGCGGGGGCTCGGCGAACCAGCGCTGCTTGCCGCCCCAGACGAACGGCGAGAGGTTCCGGTTCACGGTGGCGAGGCCGGCCCTGGCGACGCCCTTGGCGCGCGGCATCACGCCGTGCAGAGCCTTGGGGGCCTCCAGACCCACTCCGTGCGACGTACCGCCCGCCACGACCACCAGGAAGCCGTCGGAGGCGGCCTTCTGCTGGCGGTAGCCGAACCGGTCACCCTTGGCGACGCGGGTGACGTCCAGAACGGCGCCCCGGTACTCGGTGGCCTCGTGGTCCCCCAGCCACAGCCGCGTGCCGATACGGGCGCGGAACCGGGTCTGCGGGAACTGCTGCTGGAGCCGGGCGAGGTCTTCCGCCTTGAGGTGGCTGACGAACATCGTGTGCAGCGGCAGCCGGGCCGCGCGCAGCCGGTCCATCCAGCCGATGACCTCCTCGACGGCGTCGGAGCCGTCGGTGCGGTCCAGCGGCAGGTGGATCGCGAACCCTTCAAGGCGGACGTTCTCTATGGCGGCGTGCAGTTGGTGAAGGTCCTGCTCGCTGATGCCGTGCCGCTTCATCGAGGACATCACCTCGATGACCACGCGGGCGCCCACGAGGCCGTACACGCCGTCGATCGACGACACCGAGCGCACGACGCGGTCGGGCAGCGGGACGGGCTCCTCGCCGCGCCGGTAGGGGGTCAGCACCAGCAGGTCGCCGCTGAAGAAGTCCTTGATGCGCGCGGCCTCGTACGTGGTGCCGACGGCCAGGACGTCGGAGCCCAGCCGTGTGGCCTCCTCGGCGAGCCGCTCGTGCCCGAATCCGTAGCCGTTGCCCTTGCAGACCGGGACGAGTCCCGGGAACTGCTCCTGCACGTGCTTGTGGTGCGCCCGCCAGCGCGCGGTGTCGACGTAAAGCGTGAGCGCCATGGCCGGACCCGGAACCTTTCTTGTGGCTGCGGTTGGTGTGGAGGTGAGCGAAGCTCGGAGAAGGGAGAGGCTGTCAGCGGCGCGACATGTAGATGTCGAGCGCCTTGTGGAGCAGCTTGTTCAGCGGGAAGTCCCACTCGCCGAGGTACTCGGCGGCCTGTCCGCCCGTGCCCACCTTGAACTGGATCAGGCCGAACAGGTGGTCCGACTCGTCCAGCGAGTCGGAGATGCCGCGCAGGTCGTAGACGGTCGCGCCGAGCGCGTAGGCGTCGCGCAGCATCCGCCACTGCATGGCGTTCGAGGGACGGAACTCGCGGCCGATGTTGTCGGAGGCGCCGTAGGAGTACCACACGTGCCCGCCGACGATCAGCATGGTCGCCGCCGACAGGTTCACCCCGTTGTGGCGGGCGAAGTACAGCCGCATGCGGTTCGGGTCCTCGGTGTTGAGAGCCGTCCACATGCGCTGGAAGTACGACAGCGGGCGCGGCCGGAAGTGGTCGCGCACGGCCGTGATCTCGTACAGCCGCTGCCACTCCTCCAGGTCGTGGTAGCCGCCCTGGACGACCTCGACGCCGGCCTTCTCGGCCTTCTTGATGTTGCGGCGCCACAGCTGGTTGAAGTTCTTGTGCACCTCTTCGAGGGAACGGTTCGCCAGCGGCACCTGGTAGACGTACCGGGGCTGGACGTCACCGAAGCCGGCGCCGCCGTCCTCGCCCTGCTGCCAGCCCATGCGGCGCAGCTTGTCGGCCACCTCGAAGGCACGCGGCTCGATGAAGTCGGCCTCGATGTCGCGCAGTCGCTTGACGTCCGGGTTCTGGATGCCCGCCTTGATGGAGGTGGCCTCCCAGCGACGGATGATCACCGGCGGGCCCATCTTCACGGAGAAGGCGCCCTGTTGCCGCAGGTGCGCGAGCATCGGTTCCAGCCACTCGGTCAGGTTCGGCGCGTACCAGTTGATGACCGGGCCCTCGGGCAGATAGGCCAAGTACCGCTTGATCTTGGGGAGTTGACGGTAGAGGACGAGGCCGGCGCCGACGAGTTCGCCGGTCCTGTCGTCGAACCAGCCGAGGTTCTCCGACCGCCACTCGGCCTTGACGTCGGCCCAGGCCGGAACCTGCATGTGGCTCGCCGACGGCAGGCTCTGGATGTACGCCAGATGCTGCTCGCGGCTGATCGTCCTCAGGGTCAGGCTCATTCGGGGCGCTCCTCGGGCTGGTGTGTCCCCATGGGTACAGGGGCTCCTGGCTCTCGCGCGAAGCCTACTGCGCCTGAGGAGCGGCCCGACCGGGCGCACGGGACCTTCGCCCCGGCCGGCGAGGCGGCAGGGGCGGTTCGCGGATCCGACGGTCGTCAGTCGTGCATGAGGGTGCGGACGGTGTCGCGGTGCCGGGTCGGCGTGGCTCAGCTCACCAGAGGCCGCCGAAGAGGCCGCCGTGCGCCATGCCGAGGAAGAAGCCGACGCCGGAGGCGCCGAGGCCCAGGATCAGGAAGAAGCGCTCACGGGTGGTCTCGGAGATCCACTGTCCGTAGGCGCCGGTGAAGATCCCCACCAAGCCGGCCCACGAGCTGAGCAGGTGGAGGTTGTCGAACATCGCCGTGATGAAGGACACCGCCCCGAGCAGCAGGGTCGCCGCCATCATGGCGTGCTGCACGGGATGGGGTCGGCCGTCGGTGGCGAAGAGAGAGCCGGCGGTGTTGGGTCGCAATGCCTGTGCCATAGGGCACCTCCTGCGGAAGGCGGCGCATCGTAGCGCCGTACACACCCGATGCGTACAGACTGAGGGTCCTCCCGGGCGGATTTCAACCGCAAGCACGCATGCAGGTAGTCTGTACCGTCTGCACCGGTGTCTGCCCAGGCACAGCCAGGGCTTCCGCCCAGCTCGGCGCGGGGACGTCGCAAGCCGACCCCGACTGTCAGTGGCGGCCGATACCGTTGCGAACGCATCACAACCCTCCTGCCACGGAACGACCGTGGCCGCTGAGTCCGAAGGAGGTGGGTTCCACATGCGTCACTACGAGGTGATGGTCATCCTCGACCCCGATCTCGAGGAGCGCGCTGTCTCCCCGCTGATCGAGAACTTCCTCTCCGTCGTCCGTGAGGGCAACGGAAAGGTGGAGAAGGTCGACACCTGGGGCCGTCGTCGTCTCGCGTACGAGATCAAGAAGAAGCCCGAGGGCATCTACTCGGTCATCGACCTGCAGGCCGAGCCTGCGGTCGTCAAGGAGCTCGACCGCCAGATGAACCTGAACGAGTCGGTCCTCCGGACCAAGGTCCTCCGTCCCGAGACCCACTGAGCTCTCCCGCTCAGCTGATCTCGGGAATCTGAGTAGCAGCACCAGCAGCCAGCAGCAGCAAACCCGCCGAGAGGTTCCCCATGGCAGGCGAGACCGTCATCACGGTCATCGGCAATCTCGTCGATGACCCCGAGCTGCGCTTCACCCCCTCCGGTGCGGCGGTCGCGAAGTTCCGTGTCGCGTCCACCCCCCGCACCTTCGACCGCCAGACGAACGAGTGGAAGGACGGCGAAAGCCTCTTCCTGACCTGCTCGGTCTGGCGGCAGGCGGCGGAGAACGTCGCCGAGTCGCTCCAGCGTGGCATGCGCGTCGTCGTGCAGGGCCGGCTGAAGCAGCGGTCCTACGAGGACCGCGAGGGCGTCAAGCGCACGGTCTTCGAGCTGGACGTCGAGGAGGTCGGCCCCAGCCTGCGCAACGCCACGGCCAAGGTCACCAAGACCACCGGTCGCGGTGGCCAGGGTGGCGGAGGCGGTTACAGCGGCAGCCAGGGTGGCGGCGGCTGGGGCGGTGGCCCCGGCGGCGGCCAGCAGGGCGGCGCCCCCTCCGACGACCCGTGGGCGAGCAGCGCTCCCGCCGGTGGCAACTCCGGCGGCGGTGGCGGCGGCTGGGGTGGGAACTCCGCCGGCGGCAGCGGTGGCGGCTACTCGGACGAGCCCCCCTTCTAAGGGCGGGTTCGCGTCCCAACTTCTTGATCACACAGGAGAAACACCATGGCGAAGCCGCCTGTGCGCAAGCCTAAGAAGAAGGTCTGCGCTTTCTGCAAGGACAAGGTCACGTACGTGGACTACAAGGACACGAACATGCTGCGGAAGTTCATTTCCGACCGCGGCAAGATCCGTGCCCGCCGCGTGACCGGCAACTGCACGCAGCACCAGCGTGACGTCGCCACGGCCGTCAAGAACAGCCGTGAGATGGCGCTGCTGCCCTACACCTCCACCGCGCGATAAGGGAAGGGTGACCGACACATGAAGATCATCCTCACCCACGAGGTCTCCGGCCTCGGCGCCGCGGGCGACGTCGTCGACGTCAAGGACGGTTACGCTCGCAACTACCTGATCCCGCGGAAGTTCGCTATCCGCTGGACCAAGGGTGGCGAGAAGGACGTCGAGCAGATCCGTCGCGCTCGCAAGATCCACGAGATCCAGACCATCGAGCAGGCCAACTCCGTGAAGGCCCAGCTCGAGGGCGTGAAGGTCCGCCTGGCCGTCCGCTCCGGCGACGCCGGTCGTCTCTTCGGTTCCGTCACCCCGGCCGACATCGCCTCGGCGATCAAGGCTGCCGGTGGCCCCGAGGTCGACAAGCGCCGCATCGAGCTCGGTTCGCCGATCAAGACCCTGGGCGCCCACGAGACGTCCGTGCGTCTGCACCCCGAGGTTGCCGCCAAGGTCAACATCGAGGTCGTCTCGGCCTGATCGCCGTGCTCGGCTCGCAGAGCTGAGAAGGGGCCGCACCTTCCGAGGTGCGGCCCCTTCCGCGTGTCCGGAAGCGAGTCACGGTTCCACGTGAAACGAGTCGGCTCGCAGTCCGGGGGTAAGGCCCCGGCCCGTGTCAGCGTGTTGCGCCGGTCACTACCCAGCGACCGGACCGGGCGCGGAGCCACAGGGTCAGCAACCGCACCGCCATCATCAACGTCATCGCGCCCCACAGGGCGGTCAGCCCGCCGCCGAGCACCGGTACGAGCACGGCCACCGGTGCGAAGACGGCCAGCGTGAGCACCATCGCCCACGCCAGGTAGGGGCCGTCCCCCGCGCCCATCAGTACGCCGTCGAGGACGAAGACGACGCCGCAGATCGGCTGGGAGAGCGCCACCACGAGCAGAGCCGGCAGCGCGGTGTCCTTCACGATCGGATCGCCGCTGAACAGGGGGAGGACGAGCGGTCGCGAGACCACGACGAGCACTCCGAGCACCACGCCTACGGCGACGCCCCACTCGACCATGCGGCGGCAGGCGGCCCGGGCGCCCTGGGCGTCGCCGGCGCCGAGATAGCGCCCGATGATCGCCTGCCCTGCGATGGCGATGGCGTCGAGAGCGAAGGCGAGCAGGCTCCACAGCGACAGGATGATCTGATGCGCCGCGATGTCGGCGTCGCCGAGACGCGCTGCCACCGCCGTGGCGATCATGAGGACGGCGCGCAGGGGGAGGGTGCGCACCAACAGCGGTGCTCCGGTCTGGGCCGATGCCCGTATTCCGGCGGCGTCGGGACGCAGCGAGGCTCCGTGACGGCGGGCGCCCCGGACCACCACGGCGAGGTAGACGACGGCCATGCCGCACTGAGCGACGACGGTGCCCCAGGCGGAGCCGGCGATGCCGAGCCCCGCCCCGTAGACGAGCCCCACGTTGAGGAGGGCGTTGGCGAGGAAGCCCGAGATGGCGACGTAGAGCGGTGTCCTCGTGTCCTGCAGTCCGCGGAGAACGCCGGTCGCGGCCAGCACGACGAGCATGGCCGGTATGCCGAGCGCCGAGATGCGCAGATAGGTGATCGCGTAGGGGGCGGCGGTGTCGGAGGCGCCGAACGCCTCCACGAGCGCGGGTGCCGTGGGCAGGACGACGGCGATCACGGCGGCGCCGAGCAGCAGCGCCAGCCAGATGCCGTCCATGCCTTGGCGGATGGCCGCCGGGAGGTCTCCGGCCCCCACCCGACGGGCGACGGCCGCCGTGGTGGCGTAGGCGAGGAAGACGAAGACGCTCACGGCGGTCGTGAGGAGTGCGGAGGCGATGCCCAGGCCGGCGAGCTGAGCCGTGCCGAGGTGGCCCACGATCGCGCTGTCGACCATGACGAAGAGAGGCTCGGCGACGAGCGCTCCGAAGGCCGGAACTGCCAGTGCGACGATCTCACGATCATGTTGTCGCCGGGTGGCCTTGGCGGTCGCGGGAACCTGTGTCATGAGCACCAATCCAATCTTCCACAGGTAAGTGATGCTACAACCCCCTGCCTCTTACAGGGCTTCCGGTCGGGCCGCTTCTCGCGCACCGTTCGACGCGATCTTGGCCCGACCGGGAAACTTTTTCTTCTGCACAGCCCGTGGATGGTGAAACTGCAGGTCAGGGCGATTCCCTCGTGAAATACGAGGGCTTGTTCACAGGGCTGTCCACCGGGTCGTGCACAGGTTTCGCGGAGTTCTCCACAGCATAGGGCCGGTCGTCCACATGGCCTGTGGATAACCAGATTGGCTGACGCCGCTCACGGGCCTACCGTGGTCCGGCGCCCGCTCCGTCCACCGGCTGGGGAACCCCTGCGGAACCCACCCGCCAGGACCGGAGTTGGGCCTCTCAGTTGTCAGTGCCGTGGCGTAGAAATGACGTGCCCGGCGAGGTCCGCTCCGCGGACGGGAGGAGGTGGCTCGGTGAGCATTTCCGAGCCCTTGGACGATCCCTGGGCCGACGCTGGCCCCAGCGATCGTCTGCCCTCCTCCCGGCGGCGCGGCGACGTGGGCCGCGGACGGGACGAACAGCACGACCGGGGCCGGGACAGCGGCGAGTGGGACGGCGGCGGCACGGCCTTCGAGCGGGTGCCGCCCCAGGATCTGGACGCCGAACAGTCCGTGCTCGGCGGCATGCTCCTGTCCAAGGACGCCATCGCCGACGTGGTGGAGATCCTCAAGGGCCACGACTTCTACAAGCCCGCCCACGAGACGATCTACCAGGCGATCCTCGACGTCTACGCCAAGGGCGAGCCAGCCGACCCCATCACCATCGCCGCCGAGCTCACCAAGCGCGGCGAGATCAACAAGGTCGGCGGCGCGTCGTACCTGCACACGCTCGTCCAGACCGTGCCCACGGCCGCCAACGCCGAGTACTACGCGGAGATCGTCCACGAGCGGGCGGTGCTGCGCCGCCTGGTCGAGGCCGGCACCCGCATCACCCAGATGGGATACGCGGCCGACGACGACGTCGACGAGATCGTCAACCGTGCCCAGGCGGAGATCTACGCCGTCACCGAGCAGCGCACCAGCGAGGACTACCTCCCCCTGGGCGACATCATGGAAGGCGCCCTCGACGAGATCGAGGCGATCGGCTCGCGCAGCGGCGAGATGACCGGTGTGCCGACCGGCTTCACCGACTTCGACTCGCTCACCAACGGGCTGCATCCCGGTCAGATGATCGTCATCGCCGCCCGTCCCGCCATGGGAAAGTCCACGCTCGCGCTGGACTTCGCACGGGCCGCGTCGATCAAGAACAACCTGCCCAGCGTGATCTTCTCCCTGGAGATGGGGCGCAACGAGATCGCGATGCGCCTGCTGTCCGCCGAGGCGCGGGTCGCCCTGCACCACATGCGTTCCGGGACGATGACCGACGAGGACTGGACCCGGCTCGCCCGCCGGATGCCGGACGTCTCGGCCGCCCCGCTCTTCATCGACGACTCCCCGAACCTGTCGATGATGGAGATCCGGGCCAAGTGCCGCCGTCTCAAGCAGCGCAATGACATCAGGCTGGTCGTCATCGACTATCTCCAGCTGATGCAGTCCGGCGGCTCCAAGCGCGCCGAGAACCGCCAGCAGGAGGTCTCGGACATGTCCCGTAACCTCAAGCTCCTCGCCAAGGAGCTGGAGATCCCCGTGATCGCGCTGTCCCAGCTCAACCGTGGCCCCGAGCAGCGCACCGACAAGAAGCCCATGGTCTCCGACCTGCGTGAGTCGGGCTCCATCGAGCAGGACGCCGACATGGTGATCCTGCTGCACCGTGAGGACGCGTACGAGAAGGAGTCGCCGCGGGCGGGCGAGGCCGACCTGATCGTGGCCAAGCACCGTAACGGCCCCACGGCGACGATCACGGTCGCCTTCCAGGGCCACTACTCACGCTTCGTGGACATGGCCCAGACCTGAGCCTGCGGGCTGTCACCCGGTCGTTCTCGGGGGCCTTCAGCCGGGAAGCTTTCAGTCGGGCTGGAAGAACGCGAGCATCTTCCGGGCGGCGTCCGGCGATGTCAGCATGGCCTGGATCTTCGCGGACATCCGGGCGGCGGCGCCGGTGCGTTCGAACATCTCGCGTTCGTACTCTTCGACGGCCGAGGGAAAGTCATCCGGGTGCGAGGCCAGCGCGAGACCCAGCAGGGCGCCGTCCAGCAGCGCCATGTTGGCGCCCTCTCCGACCGGCGGCATCAGATGCGCGGCATCGCCGATCAGCGTGACGTCCGGTCTCGACGGCCAGGTCAGTCCGACCGGGAGAGCGGTGATCGGCCGCGGCACCACCGTGTCGTCACAGGCGGCGATCAGCGCGGTGAACCGTGGGTCCCAGCCGGGGAGCAGGTCGATCAGCCGCTCCCTGGCGGCGGCCGGATCGTCGAACGGGATCCCGCTCACGGCGAACCAGTCCTCGCCGGTGCCGTAGAAACTGAGCCCGATGCGGACGCGGCCGTCGCCGTTGCGCTGTGCCGCCAGGGACACTCCGTTGCCGAGCACCCAATAGTTGCCGCGCCCGACCATCGCCGCGAGGTCGGGATGCGTGCGGTCGATGTCGGGAATGCCGATCTCGACGACGTTCTGGCCGATGTGCGCCGGGCGGGCGTCGGTGAGCAGCGGACGGACCCGGGAGCGCGCGCCGTCCGCGCCGACCAGAAGGTCGTGGGTCGCAGTGGTGCCGTCGGCGAAGCGGAGCAGGCCGTCGCCGGCGGATATGAACGTGTGGCCCCAGCGCACCATGTCGTCAGGGAGGGAGTCCAGCAGCAGGTCACGAAGATCGGCGCGGTCGACCTCGGGTCGCGCCAGTGGGGCGTCGTCGGGCGTGTCCTCCTGGAGCAGCAGGGTGCCGTCCGGTTCGAGCAGGCGCATGTCCTGGCCCTCGCCGCGGGCTATCGCGTGGAACCGGTCGATCAGTCCTGCCTCTCGCAGCGCCCGCTGGCCCGAGTGGATGTCGAGCATGCCGCCCTGCCCGCGTGCGGCGCGGGACGGCTCACGTTCGTACACGACGGCGTCGATGCCGTTCATGTGCAGCAACCGGGCAAGGGTCAAGCCGCCCAGTCCCGCTCCGACGATGGCGATGGTCATGGTCGCTCCTTCGATACGCCGTATCAATCGATACACTGTATCGCCCGATGCGATGTATCGTTGGCGGCATGTTGGTGTGGGAGAGGCCGGAGCCCCCGAATCGCCCCGTACCGGCCGCGTTGAGCCGGGAGCGGATCGTGCGAGCGGCGATCCGGCTGGCCGACGCGGACGGCTTGGACGCGGTGTCGCTGCGCAAGGTCGCCGGGGCGCTCGACGTCCGGCCGATGCGGCTCTACGGCTACATCGCCGGCAAGGAGGAGCTGCTCGACCTGATGGTCGACGCCGCCTACGCCGAGATCCGGCCGGTCGGAGACGGCTGGCGGGAGGTGCTCCGGTCTCTCGCCGAAGCCACCCGGCACGCCGTCCACGAGCACGAATGGCTCGCCGATCTCCTGGGTGGCCGCCCCCAGCTGGGTCCGCACGCGCTGGCCAGCGGGGAGAGCGTCATGGCCGCGCTGGGCGACGTCGATGTGAACGCCGTCATGCCGGTGGTCGCCGCGGTCAACGCGTACGTGATCGGTGCGGTGCGTCGTGAGATCGCCGAGCGGCGTGCCGAGAGGGCCACCGGGATGGACGAGAAGCGTTGGCAGGCCTCTCTCGGGCCCTATCTGGAGCGAACCTTCGCCACCGGGCGGTTCCCCGCGCTGGCCACGGTGGTGCGCGATGCCGCCCACCACGACGCCGACCACACCTTCCGTATGGGCCTCGACTTCCTGCTCGACGGCATCGACGCGCGTATGGCGAGGTGACGCGGGGCGCGCGGACCCGATCGGCCCCGACCTGGGGTGGGAGGGTGGAGGGAATGGGCTCGACTCGCGCTGTCGGGCCAGGTGGACTGACCCCATGACGACATTCCATGAAGAGCTGCTCCCCGGCACCCGGCGTGCGCT
This sequence comes from Streptomyces sp. NPDC088254, assembly GCF_044740925.1. NCBI lineage: Bacteria > Bacillati > Actinomycetota > Actinomycetes > Kitasatosporales > Streptomycetaceae > Streptomyces > Streptomyces sp. NPDC088254. The sequence continues at coordinate 537,433 of NZ_JBIURQ010000002.1, forward strand.
GCTGCACAGGATCGCCGTGGCCCAGGCCGAGGGCAGGTCCCCGTCGCTCGTCGCAGCGGTCGTGCGCGACGGGCGGGCCGTGTGGCACGGGGCGCGTACCTCGGTCGACGGACACGGTCCCGATGAGAACGTGCAGTACCGCATCGGATCGATCACCAAGACCTTCACCGCGGTGCTGGTGATGCGGCTGCGTGACGAGGGGGCGCTCGACCTCGGGGACCCGTTGGAGAAGCACCTGCCGGGTACGGGCGCGGGCGAGGCGACGATCGCTCAACTGCTCGCCCACACCGGCGGACTGGCGGCCGAATCACCCGGCCCCTGGTGGGAGCGGACACCGGGCTCTTCGCGCCCTGACCTCGCCGACGTCCTCGGCGACCGCCCTGTCCTGCATCCGGCCGGCCGCCGGTTCCACTACTCCAACCCCGGCTACAGCCTTCTCGGGGCCCTGGTGGAGGAGCTCCGAGGAGCGCCGTGGGACGAGGTCCTACGGCGTGAAGTGCTCGAACCCCTGGGCCTTGATCGCACGGGCGCACGACCCCGGCAGCCTCATGCGGGCGGCTGGGCGGTGCATCCGTGGGTCGACGTCCTGCTGCCCGAGCCTGCCGAGGACTTCGGCCGGATGGCAGCGGCGGGTCAACTCTGGTCCACGACAGGGGATCTGGCCCGGTTCGCGGCGTTCCTCGCGCACGGCGACGACCGGGTGCTGTGCACTCGGACGCTGCGGGAGATGCGAACGCCCGCGGCGCCGGCCGACCCGGCGGATCTCGCGGACGGCGGTTCCTACGGGCTCGGTCTGCGGATCGAGAACCAGGGCGGGCGCGTGCTCGTGGGCCATTCCGGGTCGGTTCCGGGGTTCCTGGCGAGCCTAGCCCTGAGCGTGTCGGACGACGTCGCGGCGGTGGTGCTCGCCAACTGCACCTCCGGTCCGATGGTGACCCAGGTGGCCGCCGACCTCGTGGGCATCGTCGCCGAGGCGGAGCCGCGCATTCCCGAGCCCTGGCGGCCGTCGCCGCACGTCGACCGTTCATTGCTGGAACTGGCCGGCCCCTGGTACTGGGGGACCAGTCCGTACGCGCTGCGGGTCACGGCGGACGGCCTCCTCAGCCTTGCACCGCTCTCCGGCGGCGGCAGGCGTTCACGGTTCCGGACCAACGGCGACGGCACCTGGACCGGCTTGGAGGGTTACTTCGCAGGCGAGACCCTTCAGGCCGTTCGACGTCCGGACGGCTCGGTGGACCATCTGGACCTCGGCTCGTTCGTGTTCACCCGTCAGCCTTACGACGAAGGCGCCGCCGTACCGGGTGGTGTCGACGCGGAGGGGTGGCGGGGAATCGGCTAGGGACTTTCGCTCGGACCACGGGGCGGACCAGAGGAAGACCCCCGCGATGTGAAGTCCGGCCAGGTAGACGGTCGCGGGCTTCTCGTAGCGGGTGGTGATGCGCCACTGCTTGAGGCGGTTGATGCACCGCGCGACGGTGTTGCGCTGCTTGTATGGCTCGCGGTCGAAGGCGGGCGGCCTGCCGCCCCGGCTTCCCCGTCACAGCCGGTGGCCTCCCTGGTCCGCCGGGACCGGGATGACTGCTGCTCAAGGTCCGGTTCCGCATTGTTCCTCTCAGCTCGCGATGTGTTGTTCATCGTCCGGAGCGGCCGAACGGCCGGCCCCTGCTCGGGTCCATGCGACCGCCCTACCACCCCCGCAGCTCGCCGGACCGCAGCGAACGCAGCAGACCTCGCAGCGTGGTCCGGTCGCGTCGGCGCCGGGCTTCCGGGCGGTCCTCGGGGTGCGGGGCGCGCAGGCGTCTGAGTTCGTTCATGAGTCGTAGGTCGGGGGTCCGGCACAGGGAACGCGGGCCGACGGCGCAGTGCTCTACGGCGTCTCGGTCGTTGGGGAAGTCCCGGACAACGCCCTCGTCCTGCTGTATCGCCTGCTCATGACCGCCAACCTGGCCACGCGACGCGGTGTACGACCCGGCGGGTGGGCACTGGTACTTCCGGTGGTTCACCGTGCTGTTCCTGCTGTTCCTGCTGTTCCTGCTGCTCACGGTGGTCCTCGTGGGCGCGTGGCTGCTTACGTGGGTCCGTCAAGCCGTGCCTGCCCCCGCTCCGCCCGTACCGGAGCCTGCCTCGTGGGGCTTCGGCCCGGACTCGTCCTGGCAGGCCCAGCAGGGCCGGACGGCTCGACCTGTCAGGCCGAGGCATTCGCTCAGGGCTGCGGGCTACCGTCGGCAGACCAGATTGCCACCGGAGTAGGAAGGACGATGGCCGGTACCGAAACGCTCGACCGCAGCACCTGGGAGACCGCCCTCAACCAGATGACCGAGGAACACCAGGGGGAGTTCGTCACCATCGAGGTACTGGACCCCGAGATCGGGCACCAGAGCGAAGCCAACCGGCTGCCCTTCGCCGCCATCGTGTACGACCCGAAGGACGACGTAGTGGCCGTCTCCGTCGGCGGACGGTCGCCGCGCTACCCCGTCGTCCTGCGGCACCTGGTGTGGCACCCCAGGGAGATCGACGTCGCCATGCAGGACCTTCCCCAGCCGGCGGTCCGGACAGTCGACAAGGACGGCACCGCCACGCTGATCACCTTCTTCCCCCAGGAGTCCGGCACGGAGACCTGACCCCTGAGGCGCGCCCGCCGCCGGCAGCCATCGCGGCAGCTCGCGCGCTGGGCCGTGACGCGACGCAAGACGCGGGCCCTGTCCCTCCCTGTCCAAGCGCCACCGGGTGGGCCCGGTGTCAACAGTGCGGCTTGCGGAGTTCCGTGAGGAGGTCCGCCGGCAGCCGACCCGGGTACCGCCGACGCCGCGGCGGGAAGCAGCGGAGCAAGGTCGAGTTCGGCCTGCGTCCCGGGCGGGGCAGGGCCCGATCAGCGGTAGCGGGCTGCGGCCGACGGACGCCGCAGTGCGTGGTGCCCGTCGGCGGGCCCCCGAGCAGTGGCCGGACGCGGCCGTCGGCGGGCGACGGCCGCCGGTGTACGAAGGAACAACCACTGCCGGCTCCGGATACGCAGGACCCGCCGGCACTGTTCCGCCGTATACGCGTTGCGGACCGCACGGTGCCCGAGCACTCGGGTGTCGCGCGGGCGAGGGGCCTACCGTGGGAGATGGTCCCGGCGTCGGCCCCGCCGACCGGCAGGTCGTACACGCCGGGGGGGCGGAAGGAGGCACGAGATGTCCGATGCGATACGGGACACCACGGCCCGGCGCGTACGACATTTCGTCGACGCTGGATATCCCGACGCCGGGCCCGTCGAGGCGGCGGTGGAGGGAGCCGTCTACCGACTCGGGGACGGAACGGTGGCCAAGGTGTGGGAGCGCCGACGGGGATCCGAACTGCGGCGGATGCAGCGTTTCTACGCCGATGCCGCGGCGCACCTGCCGTTCGGCGCCCCGGAGATCCTCGCCGTCGAGGACATGGACGGTGTCCCGATGACCGTGGAGCGGGAGCTGACCGGCGAGCCCTTGGCGGGCAGGATCCGCACCGACGACCCGGACGAGGTGCTGCCCGAAGCGGTCGACTGCCTGGTCGGCGTGCTGCGCGCCCTCGCGGACGCCCATGACGTCGACGAGGTCAAGCACCTTGCTGTGCTGGACGAGGAACGCCCGCTGTGGGAAGGCCACACCACTTTCGGGTCCGCCCTGGCGGACCTGGTGGACCGGCGGGTCAGCCGGTGCGCGGACCGGCTCTCCACGCATGTCCGCGACTTCGACGACACGCGCGCCCAGCTGCTTCGGAAGCTGCGTTCGCTGCCCCGTACCGATGAGGCGGTCGTCCACGGTGACGTCTTCCCGGAGACCGTGCTGGTGGACGACGACCTGCGGCCGCTCGCCCTCGTGGACTACGGCTTCCTGTCCACGGGCGGGGACCCCCGGTTCGACGCCGCCGTGGCCGCGGCCATCTTCCCGGCGGACACCGAGCACGCCCCGGAGATCACCCGGCAGCTCACCACGCGGTTCGCCGACGAGTTCGGCTACGAGGTCGACGACCTCCTGCTGTACCGAGCCGCCTATGCGATGGCCACGAGCGACGCCTTCGCGCCGGGCGGCGGCGACGAGCACTTCGCCTGGTGCGTCACCGTGCTCGAGGACCCTGCCGTCGCCGAGTCCCTGCACCGGTGACGCACCGCGGGCAGTCGAGCGGCCGTTCTCTCCGCGCCCACCGCGCATCTGCTGACGGCACACCCGACCAACGACCGACTGATCCAATGAAACTGCCTAGCGTCACTGGCAGCGGCGGTTGGGGCAGCGCCCTGTTTCACGTGAAACAGGACGCTTCTCCCTTTTGTGTTCCGCGGTCTCAGATGTGGAGCTTGAAGCCGACGTGCGAGGCCACGAAGCCGAGCCGCTCGTAGAAGCGATGGGCGTCGGTGCGCGTGGCGTCGGACGTCAGCTGCACCAACTGGCATCCCGCCCGCCGGGACTCCTCGACCGCCCACTCGATGAACCGCGTTCCCAGACCGCTGCCGCGCTCATCGGCGTGGACGCGGACGCCCTCGATGATCGACCGGGTGGCTCCACGCCGGGACAGGCCCGGGATGATCGTCAACTGGAGCGTGCCGACGACCCGGCCTTCTCTCACGGCGACGACGACGCGTTGGTTCGGGTCGGAGCTGAGCCGTTCCAGCGCGGTGGCGTAAGGGGCCAGATCGTCCGGTGATTCCCGCTGCGCCCCCAAGGGGTCGTCCGCGAGCATGGCGACGATCGCGGGGATGTCGTCGGCGACGGCGGGGCGTATTTCAAGATCTCCCATGGCCGTAGCCTACGCAGTGGCGGGTGTCGTCTTCAGCGTCTCCACGGCCCGGACCAGCGGGGCCAGTTCGGGGTTCCTCGCCGCCGCGTCGAGGGCTTCGCGCAGCGCTGCGTCGTTGGTCGGGCGCGCCTCGTCGAGCAGGCGGAGGCCGGCCTCGGTGACATTGGTGTAGATGCCGCGACGGTCGGTGGGGCAGAGGTAGCGCTCCAGGAGGCCCCGGTCCTCGAGCCGGGTCACCAGGCGGGTGGTGGCGCTCTGGCTGAGGACGACCGCGTCGGCGACCTGCTTCATCTGCAGATGTCCGCCCTCGCCGTCGTGCTGACGGCTGAGCACGTCGAGCAGGGAGTACTCGCGCACGCTCAGGTCGTGACGGGTCTGCAGCGCCCGCTCGATGTGCGCCTCGATCCTCCCGTGCAGCAGAGAGAGGGCGCACCAGCCCTGGGCGAGCGCGGTGAGTACGGGGTCCGTCGCGGTCATGGGCGTCCTTCCTCCGTCATGGAGCAGCTGAACCCAAGGGTAAGGCAACACTGCAATATACGGCGTTTGCATACATCAAGCGTCTGCAACTATTGTCGAGGCACGTAAAGCGCACCTGCAATCATCATGGAAGGCGTATCCCACCATGCCTCTCGCGCTCCTTGCCCTGGCGACCGGAGCCTTCGGGATCGGGACCACCGAGTTCGTGATCATGGGCTTGCTGCCCGAGGTCGCGGCCGACTTCGGGATCTCCATCCCCACCGCGGGCTTCCTCGTGACCGGTTACGCGCTGGGCGTCATGTTCGGCGCCCCCTTGATGACCGTCCTCGGCACCAGGCTCCCCCGCAAGCGGATGCTGATGCTGCTGATGGGCCTGTTCATCGTCGGGAACCTGCTGTCCGCCCTCGCCCCCGCGTTCGCCGTCATGCTGGCCGGCCGGATCGTCGCCTCACTGGCGCACGGCGCCTTCTTCGGCATCGGCTCGGTGGTCGCGGCCGAGCTCGTCGCCCCCGACAAGAAAGCCGGCGCCATCGCGATGATGTTCACCGGTCTGACCGTCGCCAACGTCGTCGGCGTCCCGCTGGGCACCCTGGTCGGCCAGAACGCCGGCTGGCGCGTCACCTTCGCCGTCGTCGCGGCGCTCGGTGTGGTGGGCCTGGCCGGCATAGCCAAGCTCGTGCCCGACATGCCCCGGCCGGAGGGCGTACACCTGCGCCACGAGCTCGCCGCCTTCAAGAACGCACAGGTCCTGCTCGCCATGGCGATGACCGTCCTCGGCTTCGGCGGCGTCTTCGCCGCCATCACCTACATCGCACCGATGATGACCCGCGTGGCCGGCTTCGCCGACGGCTCCGTGACCTGGCTGCTGGTCCTCTTCGGGCTCGGGATGGTCGCAGGCAACCTTGTGGGCGGCAGGTACGCCGACCGCGCCCTGATGCCGATGCTCTACGTCTCCCTGGGCGCCCTGGCCGTCGTTCTGGCGCTCTTCACGCTCACCGCTCACGACAAGGCCCTCGCGGCCGTCACGATCGCTCTGATCGGCGCCCTGGGCTTCGCCACCGTCCCGCCGTTGCAGAAGCGCGTTCTCGACCAGGCGCACGGCGCGCCGACGCTCGCCTCGGCGGTGAACATCGGCGCCTTCAACCTCGGCAACGCCCTGTCCGCATGGCTCGGCGGCATGGTCATCGCCGCCGGCCTCGGGTACACCGCTCCCAACTGGGTGGGCGCGGCCCTCGCCGCCGCCGCTCTGCTCCTCGCGTTCGTCTCTTCCACGCTGGAGCGCCGGGAGAGCGCAGCCGAGGCCCCGAGTGCCGTCGTCGTCGGCGGTACGCCGACAGGGCAGCGAGCCACCGTTCACCACTGAGAGCGGCCGGAACGCGGGCCGCGCCGAGTCGATCCCCTATGGCACTCGGTGCTTCAGCTGACTGCCCCAGCAGCGCTCGGCCGCCCGCTGTTCATCGCGGGCGGCATGCCGGGTACCGCACCTCGCGGGGCCCGGCATGCGTGTGTCCGCACCGTCAGCCGGCCGCCACGGTGAGCGGCGCGAACCGCCGGCTCCAGTCACCGGGCAGTTCGGCGATCCCGTAGGTCATGACGGCATTGAAGCCGACGGACGCCAGGCCCCGGGCCTTCAGCCACGCCAGCAGTTCCTCGTGCCTTACGTCGACGTCCGTGCGCAGAGGACGGTCCGTACGTGCGGCCAGGGACGTCACGAGCGCCTTCGCGGTCTCCGTGTCCCGGGCGATCAGCGGGCCCACGACGTGAGTGTCCATGTTGGGCCATGCGGCGGCGTAACCGATGATCCGGCCGTTCTCCTCGGCGACCCGTACCTGGTCGGCGAAGGCGGGAAGCCGGGCGAGGATGGGGGTGCGGTCGGCGCCGAAGACCTCCTGGTCGAGCTTGACGATCGTGGCGAGGTCCTCGGCCGTGGCCGCGCGGGTCATGCCGTCGGGGCGGACGTCGCCCCCGGTGAAGCGGCCGCGCACCATCTCCGCACGCCCCGTGGTCTTGAAACCCAGCTCCTCGTAGAGCGGCCGCCCGTACTCGGTGGCGTGAAGGGTCAGCGGAGTGGTGCCCATGGCGGAGACGACGTGGCGCATCAGCCGTCGGCCCACGCCCTGCCTGGCATGACGTTCGGCCACCAGCACCATGCCGACGGCGCCGAGGACCGGCCGGCCGTGCGGACCGTATTCGGTGACCACGCAGGCGCTGACGAGGCCTCCGTCGGGGGCGTCGATGCCGTAGCCCGTCCCGGCGGTGAGGAGGAGGCCCCATTTGTGTTCCTCGCGTGGCCACCCCCGGTCCTCTGACAGGTCGGCGCATGCCGTGAGGTCACGGTGCGTCAGGCGGCGGATGGGGAGGGTGGCGGGGGAAGGAGTCGGCACGCGGAACAGGCTGTCCGATCGGTGGCTCGGTCGTCCACCTCATTCCTGGGGTACGTACGTGCTTTAGGCCATGTGATCCGGAGCCGGTACGGCGTGGGGCTGTTTCACGTGAAACAGCCCCACGCCCGGCACCGCTACGTCGCTGTTACCCAGCCCAGGCCCCCTCGGTCAGGGAAGGGGGGCGTGTGAGTGGAGAACGATGCCCGGTATGGTCGAGTCCGGTTCGTGTCCGGAACGTGATCTGCGCGGCGCGGCGCGTGTGTCCCGCGCGCCGACGGCCTGAGGCAGCCGGAACCACGGGACCGCGGCCAGGGCGGCCGTGCGACAGGACGCAGAAGCCGGCTGTCCGTGAGGGGAAACAGGCACCTTCCAACGGGCAGGTGCGCAGACCGACCGAAAGACGTGCGAGGCGAGGCACACCATGGACGCTCCGACCACCAGGTCGGCCGACAAGGACACGTCCGACGGCGAGGAGGGATGGTTCACGCCGCACAAGCAGCCTGATCCGCCCACCGAACCCGACCGGGCAGCCTCCGACCCTCCCGAGCCTCCGAGGGCTGCCGCCCCGCCCCCCGGGCCTTCGCAACTGTCGGCTCCTGCCCGGCCCGGCATCGCCTCATGGCCCGGGGGCCCCGCCGAACCCCCTGTGCCCCGTAGGAACGCTTCCTCGGACGCCGTCCTCATCCGCAGGACCATGGCCGAGGTGACCCCTGTGGCCGACGAGGTCACGTCGTATTTCTACGCGCTGCTCTTCGTCCGCCACCCCGAGCTGCGCTCGCTCTTCCCGCCCGCGATGGACGTTCAGCGGGACCGGCTGCTGAAGGCCCTGCTGATCACCGCCGAGCGCCTCGACAACACCCCGATGCTGGACGAGTACCTGCAGAACCTGGGCCGTGGTCACCGCAGGTACGGCACCTGCCCCGAGCACTACCCGGCCGTCGGCGAGTGCCTGATCGAGGCCCTCGGCGCCTACGCCGGCTCCGTCTGGGACGCCGAGACCGAGGCGGCCTGGGTCCGGACCTACACCAGGATCTCCCAAGTGATGATCGACGCGGCGGCCGCCGACGAACTGCGCGCCCCGCCCTGGTGGAACGCGGAGGTCGTCTCCCACGAGCTGAGAACCCCGGACGTCGCCGTCCTCACTGTCCGACCCGACCAGCCCTATCCGTTCCTCGCCGGGCAGTACGCGAGCCTGGAGACACCGTGGTGGCCGCGAATCTGGCGGCACTACTCCTTCGCTTCGGCCCCCCGCTCCGACGGACTGCTCACGTTCCACGTGAAAGCCGTCCCGGCGGGCTGGGTGTCCAGCGCGCTGGTGCACCGCGCCCGCCCCGGCGACATCGTCCGGCTCGGCCCGCCCGCCGGCTCGATGACCGTCGACCACACCAACGACAGCGGGCTGCTCTGCCTGGGCGGCGGCACCGGGATAGCGCCCGTCAAGGCACTGGTCGAGGACGTCGCCGAACGTGGCGCACGCCGACCGGTCGAGGTCTTCTACGGCGCACGCAGCGATAAGGACCTGTATGCGATCGAGACGTTGCTCGGGCTCCAGCAGTCCCACTCCTGGCTGCAGGTACGCCCCGTGGTCGACGACCGGGACCGCCTTCTGCGGCTCCCCGACGCCCTGCGCGGCTTCGGCCCCTGGGCTGGATACGACGCCTACGTCTCCGGGCCGCCTGAACTGATCCGCAAGGGAGTGGACTCCCTGAGCGCCTCAGGCATCCCCGCGGAGCGCATACGTCACGACGCGGTCGAGGAACTCGCCGGCACCAGGTCTTGACCCCGCGTCCCGGACGTCACCCCAGGTCCGGGGCGTGCATGGCACGGACGCCCTCGATGTTGCCGTCGAGGTAGTGCCGCAGGGACAGCGGGACGAGGTGGACGGAGGCGATCCCGACCCGGGTGAACGGCACACGGACGATCTCGTACTCGCCGACGGGCTCGTCGACCTCGGGACCGTGCCGCAGGGCCGGGTCCATGGAGCCGAGCCGGCAGACGAAGAAGTGCTGCACCTTCACGCCGGTCGCGCCGCCGTCCTCGCCGATGTGCTCGACGGTGTCGACGAAGCAGGGCACCACATCGGTGATCTTGGCGCCGAGCTCCTCGTACACCTCACGGTGCAGGGCCTCGACGACGGTCGCGTCCTCCGGCTCGACACCACCTCCGGGCGTGAGCCAGTAGGGATCCATGCCGGGCTTGGTGCGCTTGATCAGGATCAGGTCGTCACCGTCCAGCAGAACGGCGCGTGCGGTGCGCTTGACCACGGGTCGGACGGTCATGGGAGAAATGTGGCCCGGCTGGTTCCACGTGAAACATCCCGCATCGTCACGGGTCGAACCTTCACCGTGACGCCAGCCGGAACAGGCTCAGCACCACTCGGCGGCCGCGCTCAGCAGCCAGTCGTGTGCCCGCGCTATGTGCGGCATCGCCAGGGTGCCACTGCGCACCACCAGGACGTATGTCCGCAGCGGCGGCACCGTGGGCTCGTGCAGTTCCACCAGAGCACCGCGGGCCAGGTCTGCCGCGCAGAGATAGCGCGGCAGCACCGCCAGCCCCGCGCCCGCGACAGCGCACGCCAGCACCGCGCGCAGGTCGGGGACGATCACAGTGCCCGAGACGGTGGGACGGGCGTCGAAGACGGAGGCCCAGTAGCGGGAGACGAGGGGGAGCGACTCGTGCACTTCGATCACCGGTAGGTGCTCCAGCGCGGTGGCGCCCTTGCGCTGCTGTTGCCGGGCGCTGATCAGCTCGGCCCGGTCCGGAGCGGCGACCAGAACGTGCTCTTCGTCGCACAGCGGGGTCGCCGTGAGCAGGGTGCCGCGCGGCCGGACCGTACTGATCGCCATGTCGTGGTGCCCGGCGGCCAGTCCCTCCAGCACCTCCTCGGCGGTCCCGAACGAGGCGCGTAAGGAAAGGGAATGCCCCTCGTCGCCGGCCAGTTCGGTGAGGGCCGGGAGAGCCCGTGCGGCGGTGAACTCCGGAGGGCCGGCGAGGTGCAGCGTCCGTGCCGCGGACTCGTCGTCGAGCCCGGTCTCGGTGATCTCCACCAGGGCGTCGAGGTGCGGGGCGGCCTTGTGTGCGAGCTCGTCACCGATCGAGGTCGGGGTGACCCCGCGGGCCTGGCGCAGGAACAGCGGTCGCCCGAGCTGCCGTTCCAACGTGCGGATCTGGGAGGTGACGGCCGGCTGGGACAGCCCCAGCAGGGCGGCGGCACGGGTGAACGAACCGGCCCGGTGCACGGTCACGAAGGTGCGCAGCAAGGCCAGATCCATGGAGCGTGTTCTCCCTTCCCTGCCTCTCCCCCGGCCCCGAGGCAGGGGGCAACTATAAATAAGTCGATAGGCCCCTGTCGCTACCGTGATTGGACACTGACACAGAGTCAACTAGCCTGGATCAGGCGGTTCTTCGCGCGTGGAGCCGCGGACGGTCCGAGCCACGAGGGGGGAGGTTCGGACCGTCCGGTGCGCCCAGCGCTCCACCGGACGAGGTCCGCACATCCGTCATCGGCCCGACTCGTCCAGCGCACGCAGCACATCCGCCACGAGGTCCTCGGAATCCTCGGCGCCGACCGACAGCCGGATGAAGCCCTCCGGCACCGCGTCCCCGCCCCAGCGACCCCGGCGCTCTGCCGTGGAACGCACCCCGCCGAAGCTGGTCGCGTCGTCCACGAGCCGCAGTGCGTCGAGGAAGCGCTCCGCACGCGCGCGCGTGGGCAACGTGAAGGAGACCACGCATCCAAAGCGCCGCATCTGCCGCGAGGCGACCTCGTGGGCCGGGTCGCCCGGCAGCCCCGGATACCGCAGGCCGCTCACCTCGCTTCTGCTCCGCAGCGCCTCGGCCACGGCCAGGGCACCGGCGGTCTGCCGGTCGACGCGCATCTGCAGAGTGGCGATCGACCGGTGGGCGAGCCAGGCCTCCATCGGACCGGGAATCGCGCCGACGATCTTGCGCCAGCGGCGCACCGCCGACATCGGCTCACCGGCGCGCCCGGTGACGTATCCGAGGAGGACGTCGCCGTGCCCGGTGAGCTGCTTGGTGCCGCTGGCCACCGAGAAGTCGGCGCCCAGCTCCAGGGGACGCTGTCCCAGCGGCGTCGCCAGGGTGTTGTCCACCGCCACCAGAGCGCCACGCGTGTGTGCCGCCTCGACGAGCCGACGGATGTCGCACACGTCGAGCCCGGGGTTCGACGGCGACTCGATCCACAGCAGCTTCGCGCCGTCGAGGACGTCGAGCTGGGCGTCCCCGCCGGTGGGAGCGGTCCGCACCACGATCCCGTAGGCCTCCAGCTGGGCACGGACCAGGGGCAGCGCCTGATAGCCGTCGCTCGGCAGTACGACGGTGTCGCCGGTGCGCAGCTGGGAGAAGAGGACCGCCGAGACGGCGGCCATGCCCGAGGCGAACGCGAGGGTCTCGACGTCGTCGTGTCCCGGCGCCTCGAGCTCACCGATGGCGCGCTCCAGAAGCGTCCAGGTCGGGTTCTCGTCCCGGCCGTAGGTGTAAGGGCCGGTCGGCTCGCCCGGCAGGTGGAAGTGCGCGGCGAACACGGGGCCGGGCAGGGTCGGCTCGTACTTCACCGGGTCGGGCAGGCCGGCCCGCACCGCGCGTGTGCCCTCGCCGGCGTTCGCGGAGAAGCCCCCGGTCGCAGCGGAACCGCTCATGTCGCCCGTCCTTCCACAGCCTCGCGTACCGAGGCGAGCAAACCGACGCTCGCCTCCTCCACCATCTCAAGGCAGTCGTCGAAGCCGTCCGGGCCCCCGTAGTAGGGGTCGGGGACGTCGAGGTCGTCACCCGCCGAGGGAGCGTACGAACGCAGCAGACGGATCTTCTGGGCGTCCTCCGGGGTGGGAGCGAGGAGGCGCAGGGCCCTGAGGTGGCTGGAGTCCAGGGCGATCACCAGGTCGCGCCGGGCGAACCACGACCGGTCGAAGACGCGGGCCGTGTGCGCGGTGGCGTAACCGCTTTTCTCGAGGACCGCGACGGTGCGCGGGTCGGCGTCCTCGCCCAGGTGCCAGTCGCCCGTTCCGGCGCTGTCGATCTCGACGAGTCCGTCGAGTCCGGCCTCCGCGACGTGTGCGCGGAAGACGGACTCGGCCATCGGGGAGCGGCAGATGTTGCCGGTGCACACGAAGCAGACACGGTATGTCATCGCGTCGTCAGTCCTTCTCGGGCAGGACGACGTTGAGCGCCCAGGAGACGACGGAGATGACCAGGCCGCCGAGCACGGCCGCCCAGAAACCGTCGACGTGGAAACTGAGGTCGAGTTTGCCGGCCAGCCACGAGGTCAGCAGCAGCATCAACGCGTTGACCACGAGGGTTATCAGGCCGAGCGTGAGGACGAACAGCGGGAAGGTCAGCACCTTCACCAACGGCTTCACCAGGAAGTTGACGAGGCCGAAAAGCAGCGCCACCGCGATCAGGGTGCCGACCTTCTTGCCGGTGCTGTCGCCGGTCAGAGTGATCTTGTCGAGCAGCCAGACGGCGACCGCCAGGGCGCCCGCGTTGGCGATCGTCTTGACTACGAAATTCTTCATGTGTCTGATCGTGGCAGACGAGATCGGCGACGAGCGTGGGCGAGGGCGATGAAGGCATTCCGGCTGGACGAACTGGAGGCGGAGAGAGCCGCCAACGACGGTGCCTACCTGCAGTTTCTGCGGGAGCGGAACATGTCGGTCGGGCTGTACGCGCTCGATGCGGGCGCGACTGATCCACAAAACCCCCACAATCAGGACGAGGTGTACTTCGTCGTGAGCGGACGGGCCTCCCTCACGGTCGGGTTGGAGACCACCCAGGTGGCACGGGGCAGCGTGGTGTACGTGCCCGCCGGGGTCGCCCACAAGTTCCACCACATCAGCGAGGATCTGCGCGTTCTGGTCGTGTTCTCGCCGCCGGAGGGATGACCGTCTCCACCCCGCAGGGGATGCGGCGTCTCAGGGTTCCCTAGGGGGGCGATCAGGGGAGGACAAGGGACGCGAGCCCTCCGTCGGCGTCCCTCGCGCCCTAGCATCGACGGCAGGACATCGAAGATCCGGCCCGTCGGGGGCTCGGACATCCGACGAGACGAGGACGAGAGCGATGCGAGAGATCTTCGCGGGACTGCCGTGGTGGGTGAAGTGGGTGGCCGTGCCGGTCATCGCGCTGGTCGTGTTCGGCGGCCTGATAGCGAGCGTGGTCGGCTTCGTCATCGGACTGCTCTTCAAGCTGCTGGTGTTCGTGGCGCTGGTCGCCGGACTGGTCTACGTGGTGCGGAAGTTCACGTCGAGCTCCTCCTCGCGCGGCGACTGGTGAGCGGCGCGGACGGCTGGCGACGGTAACAGGAATCGCCTGTTACCTCGGCCGGGGGAAGTTTCCCCGACAGCCTGACTGTGAGCGGTGGCGGACGGTTAAAGTCCGGAACCCGACGCGGGGACGACCCCCGCGAGCGGCGTATCCCCCCGTGTTCCCCGCACGGACCGCCCCCTCGCGCTTCGGGAGTAACCCTTGGCCACGGTTGACACCGCATCAGCGGAACCGTACGGACCCCCCGCCCGGCCGCGTTCCGCGCCCCCGCTCCAGCGCCCGCCGGCCACGGGCGTTCCCGAACAGCCGCATTCCGCGACCCTCATCAGCTCCGTCCAGCGCGCGATGCGTCTGCTGGAATCCGTCGCCGAGCACGAGTGCGGCGCTCCGGCCAAACAGCTGGCCCGCGAGACCGGCCTCGCGCTTCCCACCGCCTACCACCTGCTGCGGACCCTCGTCCATGAGGGATATCTGCGCCGCGACAAGGGGCTGTTCTTCCTGGGGGAGGCGGCTGTGCGGCTGGGTGCCAGCGGGGCGGCGCAGAAACGTCGCAGTACGGTGGTCGACGCCCTCGCCCACTGGCGCGATTCGATCGGTGTGCCGGTCTATTACGCCGTCTACCGGGAGGGCGAGATCGAGGTCATGTGCGTCTCCGACACCCCGGGCAACCCGGCGGTCGAGGAGTGGGCCGACTTCCGCGAGACCGGGCACGCGCACGCCATCGGCCAGTGCCTGCTGTCCCAGTTGGACGAGGACTCACGCCGCGACCATCTGGCCCGCTACCCCGTGCAGTCGATCACCCCGTACACCGTCCGTGACGACCACACGCTGATGCGACGTCTGGCCCGGGTGCGGCGGATGGAGGCGGTCGTCGAGCGCCAGGAGTACGCGCTGGGCACGGTCTGCGCGGCGATCCCGATCACCGTGGGCACCTCGGCGGCGACGATGGCGATCTCACTGCCCGCCCATCAGTCGGACCGGCTGCTCTCGGCGGCGCAGCAACTGCAGCGCGAGGTCGGACGCATGCTCGGGTCGCTCGCGCTCTCTATCAGTATCTGAAAACTCACTCCTTGTGATCTGTCGTGCACGTTCAGCAAGATGCCACCAGTGTCAGGGGTTGATTCCCAGCCATCTACGGCAATGACGGGGTTAGGCGATGCGCGAGTCCGTGCAGGCAGTACAGGCAGAGGTCATGATGAGCTTCCTCGTCTCCGAGGAGCTCTCGTTCCGTATCCCGGTCGAGCTGGGCTACGAGACCTGCGATCCCTACGCCGTGCGCCTCACCTTTCACCTGCCCGGTGATGCGCCGGTGACCTGGGCGTTCGGGCGGGAGCTGCTGATCGACGGGGTGGGCAGACCGTGCGGCGAGGGCGATGTGCGGGTCTCGCCCCTCGACCCCGGATCGCTCGCCGAGGTTCTGATCCGGCTTCAGGTGGGCGGCGACCAGGCGGTGTTCCGTTCTTCCACGGCTCCGCTCGTGGCCTTCCTCGACCGCACCGACAAGCTCGTCCCGCTGGGCCAGGAGGGTGCGCTCGCCGACTTCGACGCCCATCTCGACGAGGCTCTGGACCGGATCCTGGCGGAGGAACAGAGCGCCGGCTGAAGCGTCGCGCCGGGGAGGGCGACGGACGCTTCAGCGCGGGGAGGGGCTCTGCAGGAACGTTCACTCAGGGCGGTACGGGGCTCGGGTGCCGAAGGCGCACGGATGACGGTGCCGGACGGCCGGCCCCGTCAGCGCTTGCGGCGTCGGCCCTTGCCGCTCCGAGCGGCCGCGGGCGACTTTCCCGCGGCCGCGGTGGCCGCCCCCGAAGGCCTCGCGTCCGGGACCGCCTTGCCCACAGAAGCCGTCCCGGGCCGGTCGGCCGAGACAACGAGGGCAGCGAGCGCGGTCGTCACCGGGACCGAGGCGACCAGGCCGATCGAGCCCACCAGCGTGCGCACGATCTCCTCGGCGACCAGCTCACTGTTGGCGACCGTGCCGACGCTGCTCTGCGCGATGGAGAAGAGCAGCAGCAGCGGCAGTGCGGCGCCGGCGTAGGCGAGCACGAGAGTGTTGACCACGGAGGCGATGTGGTCGCGGCCGATGCGGATGCCGGCCCGGTACAACCCGCGCCAGCCCATCGACGGGTTGGCCTCGTGCAGTTCCCAGACCGCGGAGGTCTGCGTGACCGTCACGTCGTCCAGGACGCCGAGCGAACCGATGATGATGCCGGCGAGCAGCAGACCACTCATGTCGATCGAGGGGTACAGGCCGTGGATCAGCCCGGTGTTGTCGTCCGTGTTGCCCGTCAGAGCGGCCCAGTCGACGAACCAGGACCCGAGCACGCCGATCAGCAGCAGGGAGATGAGCGTGCCGAGGACGGCCACTGAGGTGCGGGCCGACAGACCGTGGCACAGATAGAGCGCGATCAGCATGATGGCGCTCGACCCGACCACCGCGACGGCCAGGGGGTTCGACCCCTGCAGGATGGCG
Source organism: Streptomyces sp. NPDC088254 (assembly GCF_044740925.1). Lineage (NCBI taxonomy): Bacteria > Bacillati > Actinomycetota > Actinomycetes > Kitasatosporales > Streptomycetaceae > Streptomyces > Streptomyces sp. NPDC088254. The sequence goes on from NZ_JBIURQ010000002.1 coordinate 553,795, forward strand.
GGCAGGACGAAGAAGTTGAGCACCAGGAAACTGATGGCCAGCGCGACCAGCGCCATGACGCCCCGCAGCCGCCCGACGATCACCACGGCGACCGCGAAGATCCCGGCGAGCAGTCCCATCGGCAGCTTGCGGTTGATGTCGGTGACCGAGTACTGCAGGTCCTTCGGCGCGGAGGGTTCGTAGGCGACCACGACCTTCTGCCCCTGTTCCAGCTGCCGTGTCTGGTCCGGCTGGACGATCTCAGTGAACGTACGGCCCTTGTCCTTGCCGGTGTCCACCCGGATCGTGGCCCGTTTGCAGGTTCCCTTCGCCTGCTGTTCGGCGGAGGAGCCCTCGGCCGTGGAGGTGTCTCCGGTCGGGGGCACTCCCGAGGCGTTCACCGAGGAACAGCTCAGGCTCTCGATCTTGGTGACCGTCGCCTGGTGGGTCTGCCGGTCGAAGCCCACCCCGGTGCGCTCGTGCGGTGGGGCACCGCCGGGCCACAGCACGACGAGCCCGGCGAGCACGGCCACCGCGAACGGGATCAGGACGACGGCGATGACCTTGCGCAGATGCCGGGAGACGGGGGCAGCCGGCCCGTGGCTGTGACTGTGCGAATGCCCATGCCCACCGCCCGGCCCGTGGCCACCCGCACCGTGACTGCCCGCACCGTGATCACCTGGCCCGTGATCACCTGGCTCGTGGCCGCCGGGGCCGTGATGGTCCCGCCGGTGGTCGTCTTGACGGTGACGGTCCCGTCCGCGGTCGTCGTCCGGTCCCGGCCCGCCGCCGCCCGGACGGCGAGGCTGTTCCGGTGGCGGATACGGAGGCTGGTGAGTCGTGGTCACCGACCGATCATCGCAAGAACCGCTGGGGCCCACTGTTCACCGCGCCACACATGCCGCTAGCGTGGAGGCGCATTTTGTACACGCGGGAGCTCGGAGCACCGGGCTGAGAGGGCGCTGACCTCTGTCTTCGCGATGTTTCACGTGGAACGTCACCAGCGCGAGTGATGGGTCACACGAAACGTCGGCAGACGGCAATCGCTGCGTCGACCGCTGAACCTGTTACCGGGTAATGCCGGCGTAGGGAGTAGGTCTCATGACCAACAAGGACGCACGCACTCCTGCCTCCACGCAGATCTCCACCGAGGTCTCCGTCGACGGGGAGGCCGGAAAGTCCATCGGCTGGCACAAGGCGTACGTCGAGGGCAGCCGCCCCGACCTGCGGGTACCGGTCCGCCAAGTGCACCTCACCAACGGCGGGTCGGTCACGCTGTACGACACCTCGGGTCCGTACACCGATCCGCATGTCGACACCGATGTCCGCCGGGGACTGCCTCCGCTGCGGGAGAACTGGATCATCGCCCGAGGCGACACCGAGGAGTACGCGGGCCGGCCCGTCCGCCCCGAGGACGACGGCGTCAAGCACACCTCGCCGCGCGGTGGTCTGCGCAACCTCGACGCGGTCTTCCCGGGGCGGCCGCGGCTGCCGCGTCGCGCCCGGGCCGGCGAGGCGGCCACTCAACTCGCCTATGCCCGGCGGGGAGAGATCACGCCCGAGATGGAGTACGTGGCCATCCGGGAGAACGTGGCACCGGAGGTCGTCCGCGAGGAGATCGCAGCGGGCCGCGCGGTGTTGCCCGCCAACGTCAACCACCCGGAGATCGAGCCGATGATCATCGGTAAGAGGTTCCTGGTGAAGGTCAACGCCAACATCGGCAACTCGGCGGTGACGTCCTCCATCGAGGAGGAGGTCGAGAAGATGACCTGGGCGACCCGGTGGGGCGCCGACACCGTCATGGACCTGTCCACCGGCCGGAACATTCACACCACCCGCGAGTGGGTGCTGCGCAACTCCCCCGTGCCCATCGGCACGGTGCCGCTCTACCAGGCGCTGGAGAAGGTCGACGGCAAGGCCGAGGAACTGACCTGGGAGATCTACAAGGACACGGTCATCGAACAGGCCGAGCAGGGCGTGGACTACATGACCGTCCACGCGGGCGTCCGTCTCCCGTACGTCCCCCTGACGGCGAACCGCAAGACCGGGATCGTCTCCCGCGGCGGTTCGATCATGGCCGCGTGGTGCCTGGCCCACCACAAGGAATCGTTTCTGTACGAGAACTTCGAGGAACTCTGCGAGATTCTCGCGGCCTACGACGTCACGTACTCGCTGGGCGACGGTCTGCGCCCCGGCTCGATCGCGGACGCCAACGACGCCGCGCAGTTCGCGGAGTTGAGGACGCTCGGGGAACTCAACCGGATCGCGAAGCGTTTCCATGTACAGACGATGATCGAGGGCCCGGGCCACGTCCCGATGCACAAGATCAAGGAGAACATCGACCTTCAGCAGGAGATCTGTGATGAAGCTCCGTTCTATACGCTCGGCCCGCTGACGACAGACGTCGCCCCGGCGTACGACCACATCACGTCCGGCATCGGCGCCGCGATGATCGCCTGGTGGGGCACGGCCATGCTCTGCTACGTCACGCCCAAGGAACACCTGGGCCTGCCCAACCGGGACGACGTCAAGACCGGCGTCATCACCTACAAGATCGCCGCTCATGCGGCCGACCTCGCCAAGGGGCACCCCGGAGCCCAGGAATGGGACGACGCCCTGTCCGACGCCCGTTTCGAGTTCCGCTGGGAGGACCAGTTCAACCTGGCCCTCGACCCGGACACGGCCCGTGAGTTCCACGACGAGACGCTGCCGGCGGAGCCGGCCAAGACGGCTCACTTCTGCTCGATGTGCGGGCCGAAGTTCTGCTCGATGAAGATCAGCCAGAGCATCACCGAGCGGTTCGGCGGTGGGTCGGCGGAGGGAGCGACACCGGAGGAGATAACGGAGGGGATGCTGCAGAAGTCGAAGGAGTTCGCGGCGAGCGGCAACCGGGTCTACCTCCCCATGGCGGACTGAAGCAGCACAGGCCGACATAGGGCGGCTTGCGCAGTGCAGGCGGCTTGCGCTCCCGTCGGGGCGCAAGCCGGAGGCCTATTCCGGCTGGTGCTCCGGGCCTCCGAAGTCCGGGCTGGTGTAGTCCGGGCTCGAGTAGCTCGGGCGCGGGCCGGCCGCGGGGCCGTCGTCGGGACTGGTGAAGCCCGGGCGGTCGTAACCGATCTTCGGCAGGCGGCCGCCGGGGGCCGGCGGGGCCGATGCGGGATGCTGGGCGTCGGTCGCGCCGGGATCGGCGAGAGCCTCGCGCAGGAACGGCACGATGCCCCGTGTCAGCAGGGCTTCCCGCCAGGCCTCCTTGGCGCGGTCCACCTCCTCGCTGCGTTCGCCGTACGGGCCCGCCTCCAGGGAGGGCCGGTTGCGCAGGGCGGTGAGCAGGAGCCCGACGGTGGCGACGAGAATCGCGGCCGCGGCGACCGCGCCGAACGCCCACCCGGCGTTGACCATGGCCTCGGCGGCCGTCGCCCCGGGATCGAGCATTCTGAGCACGTAGCCGACGAGCAGGAAGATCACCGCGGCGGTTCCGGCGAGCACGGGGGTGAGGACGGCCGCGATGGCGACGGCGCCCGCTCCGGCGGCCTCGGCCACCTGGGCCGCCTCACCCACGGTGGCGAGCCCCAGCCCGCCCACGCCCGGCTCGCCGACGTCCTGGCCGGAGGCGGAGGGGGCGGCGGAGGAGGAGGGGTGGCGCAGTTCCTCGCGGACCTTCACATAGTGCTGGTACTCGGTCGCCGCGGCCGCCGTGATGAGGGCGGTGGCGTTGAGCGCCATGGTGCGCAGCTGCTCGGCGTTGAGCCGTTGGCCGACGGCGGTCAGTTCCGGGCGGTGTGGTGCGGAGCGCAGCGCCTCATCGAGGATCCGCTTGTACTCCTGGCGGTCCTCGCTGTGCAGGTGCTGCGGAACGCTGTTCATGTGCATCCCCCGATGCTCCGTAGGGCTTGGGGCTCGCATGCCAACGAGCCGTCGGGCAGAAACGGAGGGGAGCCTGCTACGGATGAACCGATGGTAGAGCGGCGACGGCCCGGGGTAACAGGGGGTTCGCGGAAATTGACCCCTGGCCTGCGGTACCGTCGACGGGTCCGGCGCGGGGTGCGCCGGGTCCCGCGAACGGTCAGACCGCGAGCGGCAGTTGCTGGACCAGCAGCTTCCCGGCCATCGTCACTCCGCCGTCCATGGCGATGGCGAGCCCGTCGGCGTAGACGTGCGGTCCCTCGACCGCGGGCGCCGGGTCGTCGCCCTCCTCGGAGCCGACCTCACCCAGCAGGTACGGGATGGGGCTATGGCCGTGAACGACGCGGTGGCCGCCGTACGTGTCGAGCAGGGAGCGGGCGGCGTCTGCTCCGCCCTCGTCGCGGAAGGCGAAGCGCTTGGTGAACTTGCGGAACAGGTCCCACACCTCGTCCGCGTCGTTGCGGGTGATCGTCTCGCGGATGGTGTCGTTGACCGCTTCGATCGAGTCGCCGTAGTCCAGGTAGGCGGTGGTGTCCGAGTGCACGAGCAGGTGGCCGTCGACTTCCTCGACGGCGTCGAGGCGGGCCATCCACTGCAGGTGATGGTCCTGGAGGCGGTCCATGTCCGCCTTCTGGCCGCCGTTCAGCAGCCAGGCAGCCTGGAAGGTGGCGGTGCCCGCGCCGGAGTTGACGGGGGTGTCGCCGAACCTCTTGGCGCCGAGCAGCAGCAGCTCGTGGTTGCCCATGAGGGCCTTGCAGTAGCCGCCGGCCGCGGCCGCCTCAGCGGACAGTCGCATCACGAGGTCGATGACGCCGATGCCGTCCGGCCCGCGGTCGGTGAAGTCGCCGAGGAACCACAGTCGGGCGGTGCCCGCGCACCACTGGCCGGTCGCGTCGATCAGGCCCTTTTCCTCGAGCGCGGCCAGCAGCTCGTCGAGGTAGCCGTGCACGTCGCCGACGACGAACAGCGGGCCCTGGCGGGTGGCCTGCGGCGGCGCCTGGGCGGCGGCGGGGTCGACGGTCACCTGGACGGTGTCGCCCCGGTTGATGACCGGCAGGTCGCGCTGGGTGGGCGTGTAGCCGTCGGGGTGCTCCGCCGGGTCCTCGAGCGGCGGCGCGGCGTTCCCCGGATGCGCGCTCTCGGCGTACGGGCCGGTCTCGTGCACGTAAGCGGGCACCCGGAAGTCGCGCAACGTCGCCGTACGCTCCACCTCGGGTCCCTGACCGGCCCCCTGAGTCATCAGACCCCTCCACCATCGCGCCGCATCTGCACCGCTTCGGACTGTCTGGTCGTAACGGCCCGCGGTGCCGTGCGCCCATCATAGGAATGCGGATCCTGTCGTGTGATGACCCAGGGGTGGTGAATCAGAGAGAGGTTCCGTTTCCCTGCGGCTTTCGCCCCGGTTGTGGTGGGATCGGCGGCCCGGCGCAGCGGCCAGCCGTCCTCGACCACGCAGCGGGCCAGGCGCAGGCGTCCGGTCTCGGTCAGGGGTGCATAAACGGGGGGGGGCACGAGGGCCTTTCGTTGTTCGGTGCAGGTGTCGCAATCCACACCGAACCCGGAAGGCCCTCACTCATTCAAGATCACACTCCAGTGATCGCTGTCACCAACCCCCACGATCCACACGTCGTCCAGCCACAGGTCGGTGTCTGCGGCCAGTGACCGGATGACCGGTTCGACCAGCGGCAGAGCGGCCCGCAGGCGCTTGTTGCAGGCCGGACGCTGCGGCAGATACGGGAACAGCGTGTGCAGGTGAGCGGGGGCGAAACGCGGCCAGCGGGCCTCGCAGCGGAAGCCCAGCATCGCCTGGGCCACGGCCAGGGTGACCAGTTCCGCATCGGTCAGCCGGGGCGGCCGGCCACGCCGGCGTGAGGTCTTCAGACGGTCATCAACATGCACGTAGAGTGCGGTCAAGAGGGTGTCCAACTCGGTCGTCACAACCCGATGTTGGACACCCTCCCTCCGTCTGAGAACCCCGCATTCGGAACTACTCGTCTAGGTCTTCTCGGGCGCCCGGGGCGGACTCACCGTCGTCCGCGGTGGGCGGCGCTGGGACGAGGTGCGCACGATCAGTTCGGTCGGTATCACCTGTTCGACCGGGTGGTCGGATTCCACGCCCTCGATCGCGTCGATGAGGAGCTGGACGACCGCCGTCCCGATGCGGCGTGGTTTCAGGGAGAGCGTGGTGATCGGCGGATCGGTGCCGGCGTAGACGGTGGACTCGCTGCAGCACACCAGGAGCAGGTCCTCGGGGACGCGCAGCCCGTAGCGGCGGGCGGCGGCCAGCAGGTCGGTGCCGTTGGGGTCGAAGAGGCCGTAGACGGCGTCCGGGCGGTCGGGGCGGGCCAGCAGCCGGTCGGCGGCGACTGCGCCCGCGCACGGGTCGTGGGCGGGGTAGGCCTCGTAGACGGGGTCCTGGCCGACGCGTTCGCACCAGCGCAGGTACGCGCTGGTCGACAGGTGGGTGTACGTGTCGGTGGAGGTGCCCGTGAGCAGACCGATGCGGCGGGCGCCGGCGTCGGCGAGATGGTCGAGGAGGTCCAGGACGGCGGCCTCGTGGTCGTTGTCCACCCAGGCGGTGACCGGGAGCGTGCCGGCCGGGCGGCCGTCGGAGACGACGGGTAAGCCCTGCTTGACGAGTTCGCTGACCACGGGGTCCTGGTCGGACGGGTCGATGACGACCGTGCCGTCCAGGGCCACGTTCGACCACACGTCGTGGCGCGAGGTCGCGGGCAGGATGACGAGCGCGTAGCCGCGGGCGAGAGCGGCCGAGGTGGCGGCGCGCGCCATCTCGGCGAAGTACGCGAACTCGGTGAAGGTGAAAGGTTCATCCCCGTACGTGGTCACGGTCAGGCCGATGAGGCCGGACCTGCCGGTGCGGAGGGTTCGGGCCGCGGCCGAGGGGCGGTAGCCCAGCCGGTCGGCGACTTCACGGACATGGCGTCGGGTGGCGTCGGGGAGCCTGCCCTTGCCGTTGAGGGCGTCGGAGACGGTCGTGATGGACACTCCGGCGGCGGCGGCCACGTCCCTGATGCCCGCCCGGCCCGGCCGGCTGCCTCTGCGTGAGGTTTCCGCGCGGCTCACCTGGTGCTTCCCTGCTGCTGTCATGGCGAGCCGATAGTAGGGCTCATCGGGTGGGGTAGGGCGGACGCATATGCGCGCGTTGACAGGCACGTTTCTGCACGGTCGCCAGGGGTCAATTGCCATGGAAATGAAGGTAGTTGAGAGCCCGTGCATCGGGACGTGTGGTGCTCGCATGGATGCGCCTGTTGAGGCACCGATGTCTCGAAGAGGTCTCAACTCACCTGCACGAGGGATGCGCGCCACGGCGCGAACCACCGGCGCGTAGATATATGTGAAGCGCGCCCCCGATTCGTACACCTTCGTACGTAGATGCGACTGCCGAGGGGTCGCCGGCCAGGGATCGCGCTCGCCGGCCGGCGGCACGCGGGTCGGCCACCAGGGCTCCCGCACCTGTTCGCGAGTGGCCCAATCCTCATAAGGTGAGCAGTATTGAAGCCGGTGGTGGTCACGAGGAGGACTGCGGTGAGCGAGACGAGCCCCAAGCTGCGCGCCGAGCTGGAGGGGATCCCCACCTACAAGCCGGGCAAGCCGGCCGCGGCGGGCGGTCCCGTGGCCTACAAGCTGTCCTCCAACGAGAACCCCTACCCGCCGCTGCCCGGTGTGCTGGAGAGCGTCTCGGCCGCCGTCGCGTCCTTCAACCGCTATCCGGACATGGCCTGTACGGGGCTGGTGAACGAGATCGCCGAGCGTTTCGGCGTGCCCGCCTCGCACGTCGCCACCGGCACCGGATCGGTGGGCGTCGCCCAGCAGTTGGTGCAGTCGACCGCAGGCCCCGGCGACGAGGTCATCTACGCCTGGCGTTCCTTCGAGGCGTACCCGATCATCACGCGGATCAGCGGTGCGACCGCGGTGCAGGTGCCGCTCACGCAGGGCGATGTGCACGACCTGGACGCCATGGCGGACGCGATCACCGAGCGGACCCGGCTGATCTTCGTCTGCAACCCCAACAACCCCACCGGAACGGTCGTGAAGCGGGCGGAGCTGGAACGGTTCCTCGACCGGGTGCCGGCTGACGTGCTGGTCGTCCTGGACGAGGCCTACCGCGAGTTCATCCGCGACCCCGAGGTGCCGGACGGTTGTGTGCTGTACCGCGAGCGGCCGAACGTATGCGTCCTGCGGACGTTCTCCAAGGCGTACGGGCTCGCTGGTCTGCGGGTTGGTTTCGCGATCGCCCATGAGCCGGTGGCTGCGGCGCTGCGCAAGACGGCGGTGCCGTTCGGAGTGAGCCAGCTCGCCCAGGAAGCCGCGATCGCGTCGCTGCGGGCTGAGGATGAGCTGTTCGGGAGGGTCGGCTCGCTGGTGTGCGAGCGCATCCGGGTGGTGGAGGGGCTGCGTGCGCAGGGCTGGACGGTGCCCGAGACGCAGGCGAACTTCGTCTGGCTGCGGCTGGGTGAGCGCACCGTCGACTTCGCGGCGGCGTGCGAGCAGGCCGGCGTCGTGGTCCGGCCGTTCCCGGGGGAGGGCGTGCGGGTCACGATCGGGGAGACCGAGGCGAACGACATCTTCCTCAAGGTCGCGGAGGGCATCCGCAAGGAGTTGTAGGCCCGACCGCGAGCGGGTCGGGCCACCGTCGGGGCGCCTTGGTTTCACGTGGAACCGAGGCGCCCTTTCGCATGCCGCGGAGGAGCGCCCTGCCGGGCTGCCGGCAAGCGTCCTCGCGCGCCCCAGAGAGTGCTCTGTCGCTGTTCAGAGGCCTGAAGCGTCGTTCGGGGACCCCGCTGTACGGGTGTCGAACGGCTATGCGTCATAATTGCTTGTGAATGTGAACGCTTTCACAAGCGTGAAGTTAGGAGCGGTGACGTGGACCTGGCGTTGGCGCCGGAGACCCTGGCGCGCTGGCAGTTCGGCATCACGACCGTCTACCACTTTCTGTTCGTACCCCTGACGATCTCGCTGGCCGCCCTCACAGCCGGCCTGCAGACCGCCTGGGTGCGCACGGAGAAGGAGAAATACCTCAAGGCGACGAAGTTCTGGGGCAAGCTCTTCCTGATCAACATCGCGATGGGTGTCGTCACCGGCATCGTGCAGGAGTTCCAGTTCGGCATGAACTGGTCCGACTACTCGCGGTTCGTCGGCGACGTCTTCGGCGCCCCGCTCGCCTTCGAGGCGCTCATCGCCTTCTTCTTCGAGTCGACCTTCATCGGCCTGTGGATCTTCGGCTGGGACAAGCTGCCCAAGAGGATCCACCTGGCCTGCATCTGGATGGTCTCGATCGGCACCGTCCTGTCGGCCTACTTCATCCTCGCGGCCAACTCCTGGATGCAGCACCCGGTCGGCTACCGGATCAACGGGGCGAAGGGCCGGGCCGAGCTCACCGACTTCTGGCTCGTGCTGACCCAGAACACCGCGCTCGCCCAGGCCTTCCACACCCTCTCGGCGGCCTTCCTCACCGGCGGCGCGTTCATGGTGGGCATCTCCGCCTTCCATCTGCTGCGCAAGAAGCACATCCGGGAGATGAAGACCTCGCTGCGACTCGGCCTGGTCACCGTGGCCGTCGGCGGCCTGCTCACCGCGGTCAGCGGCGATGTGCTCGGCAAGATCATGTTCGAGCAGCAGCCGATGAAGATGGCCGCGGCCGAGGCCCTGTGGGACGGCGAGGCGCCCGCGCCGTTCTCCGTCTTCGCCTACGGCGACGTCGACAAGGGCCACAACAAGGTCGCCGTCGAGATCCCCGGCCTGCTGTCCTTCCTCGCCAACGACGACTTCAGCTCGTACGTGCCGGGCATCAACGACGTCAACAAGGCCGAGCAGGAGAAGTTCGGCCCCGGCGACTACCGGCCCAACATCCCGGTTGCCTACTGGGGCTTCCGCTGGATGATCGGTTTCGGCATGACGTCCTTCGCCATCGGTGCGGCCGGGCTGTGGCTGACCCGGAAGAAGTTCATGCTGCCGCAGCATCTGCGGGTCGGCGACGACGAGGTGCCGCACGTGGTGCTCTTCCGGAACGAGGCGCTCAGCCCCAAGCTCACCAAGCTGTACTGGCTCGCGGCGATCTGGACCCTGGGCTTCCCCCTGATCGCCAACTCGTGGGGCTGGATCTTCACCGAGATGGGCCGCCAGCCCTGGGTCGTCTACGGCGTTCTGCGCACCCGGGACGCGGTCTCCCCCGGTGTGTCTCAGGGCGAGGTCCTCACCTCGATGATCGTCTTCACTGCTCTGTACGCGATCCTCGCCGTGGTCGAGGTCAAGCTGCTGGTGAAGTACGTGAAGGCCGGTCCGCCCGAGCTCACCGAGGCCGACCTCAATCCGCCCACGAAGATCGGCGGCGACTCCCCTGACGCCGACAAGCCGATGGCCTTCTCGTACTAGGCCGAGGGAGCTGCACAGTCATGGAACTGCACGACGTCTGGTTCGTCCTGATCGCCGTCCTGTGGATCGGCTACTTCTTCCTGGAGGGCTTCGACTTCGGTGTCGGCGTCCTCACCAAGCTGCTCGCCCGCAACCGGCCCGAGAAGCGGGTGCTCATCAACACCATCGGGCCGGTCTGGGACGGCAACGAGGTGTGGCTGCTCTCGGCGGGCGGCGCGACCTTCGCCGCCTTCCCGGAGTGGTACGCCACGCTCTTCTCCGGGTTCTATCTGCCGCTGCTGCTCATCCTGGTCTGTCTGATCGTCCGGGGCGTCGCCTTCGAGTACCGGGCCAAGCGGCCCGAGGAGAACTGGCAGCGCAACTGGGAGAACGCGATCTTCTGGACCTCGCTGCTGCCCGCGTTCCTGTGGGGTGTGGCCTTCGGCAACATCGTCCACGGCGTGAAGCTCGACCGGAACTTCGAGTACGTCGGCAGCCTGTGGGAACTGCTCAACCCGTACGCGCTGCTGGGCGGTCTGGTGACCCTGACCCTGTTCACCTTCCACGGAGCGGTGTTCACGGCGCTCAAGACCGTCGGCGAGATCCGGGAGCGGGCCCGCAGGCTGGCCTCCAAGGTCGGTCTGGTGACCGCCGTCCTCGCGCTGCTCTTCCTGCTGTGGACGCAGATCGACAGCGGTGACGCCAAGAGCCTGGTGGCGATGGGCGTGGCGGTGGCCGCTCTGGTCGCGGCGCTCGTGGCGAACCAGGTGGGGCGCGAAGGGTGGTCGTTCGCACTGTCCGGAGTCACCATCGTGGCTGCCGTGGCCATGCTGTTCCTGACGCTCTTCCCGAACGTCATGCCGTCCACCCTCAACGAGGAATGGAGCCTCACGGTGACCAACGCCTCGTCGAGCCCGTACACGCTGAAGATCATGACCTGGTGCGCGGTCATCGCCACACCGATCGTGATGCTTTACCAGGGGTGGACGTACTGGGTGTTCCGCAAGCGGATCGGTACGCAGCACATCGCCGAGTCGGTGCACTGAGTCCGAGTCGGGGCGTGTTTCACGTGGAACACGCCCCTTGAGAAGAGGGTGTGTTTCACGTGAAACCGATCGACCCGCGCCTGCTCCGCTACGCCCGCGCCACTCGCCTCTTCCTTGTGGCGGTCGTCGCACTGGGCGTCGTCGGAGCGGTGTTGGTCATCGTTCAGGCGATGCTCATCGCCGAGGTGGTGGTCGGCGCGTTCCAGCACGGATCGCCGATCACCCAACTTCGCACTCCTCTGGTGTCGTTGGCAGCCGTGGCGGTCGGTCGGGCACTGGTTGCCTGGCTCACCGAACTCTCGGCGCACCGCGCGAGCGCCGCCGTGAAGTCGGAGCTGCGGGGACGTCTGTTGGAGCGGGCGACCCTGCTCGGCCCCGGCTGGCTCAGCGGACAGCGCACCGGCTCGCTCGTCGCCCTCGCCACGCGAGGGGTGGACGCCCTCGACGACTACTTCTCTCGCTATCTGCCGCAGTTGGGCCTCGCGATCGTCGTGCCGGTGGCGGTGCTGGCGCGGATCGTCACCGAGGACTGGGTGTCCGCCGCGATCATCGTGGGCACGCTGCCGCTGATCCCGGTGTTCATGGTGCTGATCGGCTGGGCGACACAGGCGCGGATGGACCGTCAGTGGCGGCTTCTGTCCCGGCTGTCCGGGCACTTCCTCGACGTCGTCGCGGGACTTCCCACGCTGAAGGTGTTCGGTCGGGCCAAGGCCCAGGCCGAGTCGATCCGGCGCATCACCGGCGAGTACCGGCGAGCCACTCTGCGGACGTTGCGGATCGCCTTCATCTCGTCGTTCGCCCTGGAGCTGCTGTCGACGCTGTCGGTGGCTCTGGTCGCCGTGACCATCGGCATGCGGCTCGTCCACGGCGAGATGGACCTTTACATCGGCCTGGTCATCCTGGTGCTCGCGCCGGAGGCCTATCTGCCGTTGCGGCAGGTGGGAGCGCAGTACCACGCTGCTGCCGAGGGACTCGCGGCCGCCGAGGAGATCTTCGAGGTGTTGGAGACCCCGCTCCCGGCGTCGGGCACGAGCGCGGCGCCGGCGGGTGCCATCGCCTTCGACGCCGTGACGGTCCGCTATCCCGGACGGTCCCTCGCCGCGGTGTCCGGGGTGTCCTTCACCGCCGGTCCCGGCGAGACGGTCGCCCTCGTCGGCGCGAGCGGCGCGGGCAAGTCCACCCTGCTGCACGCCCTGCTGGGCTTCGTCCAACCCACGGAAGGCCGGATCAGGGTCGGGGGAACCGACCTGGCGGACATCGACCTGGAGCAGTGGCGGTCCCGGATCGCCTGGGTGCCGCAGCACCCGCACCTGTACGCCGGGACGATCGCCGAGAACGTTCGGCTGGCGCGCCCCGACGCCGACGACGCGGCCGTGCGCCGGGCGCTGGCCGACGCGGGCGCCCTGGAGTTCGTGGACGCGCTGCCCGAGGGGGAGCGGACGGTGCTCGGTGAGGCGGGCTCCGGACTCTCCGCCGGCCAGCGCCAGCGGCTCGCGCTGGCCCGGGCGTTCCTCGCCGACCGGCCCGTCCTGCTGCTCGACGAGCCGACGGCCGCGCTCGACGGGCAGACCGAGGCGGAGGTGGTGACCGCCGTGCGGCGGCTGGCGGCCGGGCGGACGGTGCTGCTCGTCGTGCACCGGCCGGCGCTGATGGCGTTGGCGGACCGGGTGGTGCGCCTGGACGCCGTGGAGCCGGCCACGGGGCCGGTACGGACCACGGCGGTCCGCCGGGTGGACGACCTGTCCGAGGGCCGCGACGCGGAGGTGCCGCACACCGGCGTGGCCGAGCCCGACGACCGGCTCCCCTCGAGCGGAGGCGCGGTCCTCGCCCGGGTCAGGGCCATGGCGGGCGCACGGCGCGGCCGGCTGGCCCTGGCGCTGCTGCTCGGCAGCCTTGCCCTCGGCAGCGCGGTCGGACTCATGGCCACCTCCGGGTGGCTCATCTCCCGGGCCTCACAGCAGCCGCCGGTGCTGTACCTGATGGTCGCGGTCACGGCGACGCGGGCCTTCGGCATCGGGCGGGCGGTGTTCCGGTACGCGGAGCGGCTCGTCTCGCACGACGCCGTGCTCCGGATGCTCGCCGACACCAGGGTCGCGGTGTACCGGCGGCTGGAGCGGCTGGCACCCGCGGGGCTGCGCGCCACGCGCCGGGGGGACCTGCTGTCCCGGCTCGTCGCCGATGTGGACGCGCTGCAGGACTACTGGCTGCGCTGGCTGCTGCCCGCCGGCGCGGCCGCCGTCGTCTCGGCCGGGTCCGTCGCCTTCGCGGCGTGGCTGCTGCCCGAGGCCGGCGCCGTCCTCGCCGCGGGTCTGCTCGCTGCCGGAGTGGCCGTCCCGCTGGTCACCGCGGCCGTGGCGCGCCGAGCTGAGCGCCGGCTCGCCCCGTCCCGCGGCGAACTCGCCACCCGCGCGGCCGACCTTCTCACCGGCACCGCCGAACTGGCCGTCGCCGGCGCCCTGCCGGCCCGGACGGCCGAGGTGCGCGCGGCGGACTCGGTGCTCACGCGGATCGCCTCACGCGCCGCCGCCGCCACGGCCCTCGGGGCCGGACTGACCGCGCTGGTGTCCGGACTGGCTGTCGCCGCCTCCGCGCTCGTCGGTGCGCAGGCCGTGGGCGCGGGGCGGCTGAGCGGCGTGGCCATGGCCGTCGTCGTCCTCACCCCGCTGGCCGCCTTCGAGGCCGTCCTCGGGCTGCCGACGGCCGTCCAGTACCGCCAGCGGGCGCTGAGGAGCGCGGAGCGGGTCTTCGAGGTGCTGGACTCCCCCGAGCCGGTGCGGGAACCGGAGCGGCCCAAGCAGGCCCCCGCCTCGCCGTTCCCGCTCGTCGTCCAGGGGCTGCATGCCCGGCACGCCGGGCAGGACCGGGACGCCCTCGCCGGGGTCGACCTGACCCTGGACCAAGGACGCCGGATCGCCGTCGTGGGCGCCTCCGGTTCCGGCAAGACGACGCTCGCCCAGGTGCTGCTGCGGTTCCTCGACGCGGACAAGGGTGTGTACACGCTCGGCGGCGTCGACGCCTGGGCCCTGGACTGCGACGACGTACGGCGGCTCGTCGGGCTGTGCGCGCAGGACGCGCATCTCTTCGACAGCTCGGTCCGCGAGAACCTGCTGCTGGCGAGGAAGGACGCGACCGAGGACCGGCTGCGGGACGCGCTGGGCCGGGCCCGGCTGCTGGAGTGGACCGACAGCCTGCCCGACGGCCTCGACACGCTCGTCGGCGAGTACGGGGCCAAGCTCTCCGGCGGGCAGCGGCAGCGGCTCGCGCTCGCCCGCGCTCTCCTCGCCGAATTCCCCGTTCTGGTGCTCGACGAGCCCGCGGAACACCTCGACCTGGCCACCGCCGACGCCCTCACCGCGGACCTGCTGGCCGCCACCGAGGGGCGGACGACGCTGCTCATCACGCACCGGCTGGCCGGACTGGACGCCGTTGACGAGGTGATCGTCCTGGACGAGGGACGCGTGGTGCAGCGAGGCGCATACGCGGAGCTGGCCGCCGAGGTGGGGCCGCTGCGCATGATGATCGAGCGGGAGACGGCGGCGCAGACGCCGGCGGGCGTGCGGTAGCGGGCTCGCTCACCACGCGGCTGGGCCGTTCGTGCTGTCCGGTCCCCCGGGCGTACGACGTGAACAGGACCGGGGCGGGCCCGCCGGGCCACGATCGCTGACACGCGCTCATCTCGCTGCCGCCTGCTGATAGTCCCGGTTCTGCTGTGTGTGCCCGCGCTGGTGGCGGCAGGGCCGATATCCGCCGGCGCGGAGTCCGGCGGCGACGACGTCGCTGCGGAGATCGGGGCCGGCGTACAGGTGGCGCGCCTGTACGAGGACGCGGCCGGCCAGATGTACGAGGCCGGGCGGGTGGAGGCGGAGGCCCGGCGGGCGGAGGTGGAGCGGCTGGAGGCGCTGCTCACCGGCCGGCGTCAGGAGGTCGCCGAGCTGCGGGAGGAACTCGGCCGGATCGCGCGCCCAGTACCGCACCGGCGGCGAACTGTCGGCCGCGGCGCACGTCCTTCAGGCCGGCGACCCCGATACGGCGTCACGCAGGCAGCACACCTTGGCGCAGATGAGCCTGGACGTCGACAAGGCCATCGGGGAGAGCCGGCTGGCGGAGGCGCGGCTCGCGGCGGACGAGGCGAAGGCGGCCGCCGGCTGGCAGGCGATGGAGCAGCGCACACTCGAACTCGCCTCCCTCAAGGCGGACATCGAGCAGAAGCTGGAACAGGCGCGCGGGCAGTTGCAGGGGGAGGCCGACGCCTCGGTCGCCGCCGGTTCGTGCCGCGGCGCCGTGCGGCTGGACCAGGAACCGGCGTCCTACTCCGGTGCCTGGGTCACACCCGTCGAGGGGTACACCCTGTCAGCGGGCTTCGGCAGCGCGGGCGAGCACTGGGCGAACCGGCACACCGGGCAGGACTTCGCAGTGCCCATCGGGACGCCGGTACGTGCGGTGGGCGCGGGACGGGTGGTGGCGGTCTCCTGCGGAGGCGCGTTCGGCATCGATATCGTGCTGGAGCACGACGACGGCTACTACACCCGGTACGCCCATCTCGCGGCCGTCACCGTGGACCAGGGGGAGAGCGTGAGCCCCGGGCAGCTGATCGGCCAGTCCGGCACCAGCGGCAACTCCACAGGGCCGCATCTGCACTTCGAGGCACGGGTCACCCCGGAGGCAGGCTCCGCGGTGGACCCGGTGCCCTGGCTGGCGGCACACGGGGCTCCTGTCGGCCAGTGACGCCCTGGTGCTGCGACCGGAAAGGTTCACCGGCTCGCGACGTCCGGCACGGCTCCCCTCCCGCTCGGCTTCGCTCGCGAGGGAGGGGCCCCCACCGCCGCGTTGTCACATCACCCGCGTACGTCCAGTGCGCGGGCGATGCTCCGCCTTGCGATGCCCCCCCACTGCCTGAAAGGCGTGGGAGGTACCCCCGGCACCGGACGCCGCGAGCTTCCCGGCAAACCTTTCCGGTCACAGCACTAAGCGCCTACCGCTCCCGGCCTTCGGCGCGGAGTCGCTCGGCGAGCAGCTCCTCGATGATCACGGCGACGCCGTCGTCGTTGTTGGCGACGGTCTGTCCGGAGGCCGCCGCGACCACGTCCGGGTGCGCGTTGCCCATCGCGTACGAGCGGCCCGCCCAGGTGAGCATCTCGACGTCGTTGGGCATGTCCCCGAACGCGACGACCTCCTCGTGGGAGATGCCGCGTTCCGCGCAGCACAGGGCGAGCGTGCTGGCCTTGGAGACGTCGGGGCCGCTGATCTCCAGCAGGGCGCTGGGGCTGGAGCGGGTGACGTTGGCGCGGTCGCCGATGGCCAGCCGGGCCACGGTGAGGAACGCGTCAGGCTCGAGCGTGGGGTGGAACGCGAGGATCTTCAGCACGGGCTCGTCGGCGCCCGGAGCGTCCGGCGCGAGCAGACGCTCGGCGGGAGCCAGGGCGTCGGGAACCTCCATGTGCATCTTGGGGTACTCCGGCTCCTGGTAGAAGCCGTACGTCTGCTCGACCGCGTACATGGTCCCCGGCGCCGCCTCGCGCAGCAGCCGTACGGCGTCCAGAGCGTTCTCCCGGGCCAGCTCGCGCACCTTCACGAACCGGTGGGTGCCCGGGCCGCCGTGCAGGTCGACCACGGCGGCGCCGTTGCCGCAGATCGCCAGTCCGTGCCCGTGGACGTGGTCGCTGACGACGTCCATCCAACGGGCCGGGCGGCCGGTGACGAAGAAGACCTCGATGCCGGCCTCCTCGGCGGCGGCGAGGGCCGCGACCGTCCGTGGCGAGACCGACTTGTCGTCGCGCAGGAGAGTGCCGTCCAAGTCGGTGGCGATCAGCCGTGGCGGGGTGGCGGCGGCCGGGGTCTCGGGCTGTCGAGTCGCTGAGGTCACCGCGCCATTCTCGCGCATATGCCTGCACGCCCGTGCGACGGTCCGCACGGATGAGGCCGGCGCAGGGACCGTCGAGGTCAGCGCAGCTGCGCCGGGGCCTCCATGGCGATCTCCTCGAAGACCTTCTGGTCCGCGGCGAAGTCGGAGTCCGGGATGGGCCAGTGCAGAACGAGCTCCGTGAAGCCGAGCTCCTTGTAGCGCCCCGCGAAGTCGACGAACGCGTCCAGGGACTCCAGCGGTCGGGCGCGGTCGGGGGTGAAACCGGTGAGCAGGATCTTGTCGAGCGAGTTCACATCGCGTCCGAGAGCCACACACGCGTCCGTCAGCTTCTCGATCTGGCCGTGGACGGCCTGGACGGACTGTTCGGACGTGCCGTTCTCGAACAGCCGGGGGTCGCCGGTGGTCACCCAGGCCTGCCCGTGCCGGGCCGCCAGCTTCAGCCCGCGCGGCCCGGTCGCGGCGACGGCGAACGGCAGTCGGGGCCGCTGGACGCAGCCGGGGATGTTGCGGGCCTCGTGCGCCGAGTAGAAGTCGCCCTCGAAGGACACGGAGTCCTCGGTGAGCAGCCGGTCGAGAAGGGGCACGAACTCGGCGAAGCGGTCGGCCCGCTCGCGAGGCGTCCAGGGTTCCTGGCCGAGGGCGGTGGCGTCGAAGCCGGTGCCGCCCGCTCCGATGCCGAGGGTGACACGGCCGTCGGAGATGTCGTCCAGGGAGATCAGTTCCTTGGCGAGGGTCACGGGGTGCCGGAAGTTCGGCGAGGTGACCAGCGTACCGAGGCGGATCCGGTCCGTGACGGACGCGGCGGCGGTCAGCGTCGGGATCGCGCCGAACCAGGGACCGTCACGGAAGGCGCGCCAGGACAGGTGGTCGTAGGTGTACGCGGTGTGGAAGCCGAGTTGCTCGGCGCGCATCCACGCCGAACGGCTGCCGTCCTGCCAGCGGCGGTACGGGAGGATCACAGTGCTCAGACGCAGACTCATGGCAGCGAGCCTATGCGGACGTCCTGTTTCACGTGAAACAGTCGCCGTGTGTGTGTCTCACCACAGGGTGCAGCGTCAGCGGGGCTCGGGGAACCGCAGATACCGCGGCGGGACTGCCTTCGTCAGCCACACCCCGTTCGCGCTGACGTGGAAGACGTGGCCGTCGCGGTGCATGGCCCCCGCGTCCACGGAGAGGACCACCGGGCGGCCGCGGCGGGCGCCGACCCGAGTCGCCGTCTCCCGGTCGGCCGAGAGGTGCACGTCGTGCCGGTTCATGGGCAGCAGTCCCTCGGTGCGGATCGCGTCCAGGGAGCGGGCGACGGTGCCGTGGTACAGGTACGGCGGCGGGGTTGCCGGGGGCAGGCCGAGGTCGACCTCGATGCTGTGTCCCTGACTGGCGCGGATGCGGGTGCCCTCGACCGCGAAGCGCTTCTTGTCGTTGGCGGCCACGACGTGGTGCAGCTCGTCCCGGGTGAATCGGAACCCGTGGGCCGCGGCCGCCTCGATCAGCGTCTCGATCTCGACCCAGCCCCCTTCGTCGGGGGTCAGGCCGATCCGTTCGGGCTGGTGCCGCAGGTGTTTCGAGAGGTACTTCGACACCTTCACGGTCCGTCTTTCATCCATTCGTCCAGCATGACGCGTGAGACGTGGATCACGCATTTCGTTTTGCGCCCGGATGTTTGGTCCACAGCCAACCGCGCTTATCCACAGCCTGATTGGCAATTCTGTGGACAACTAAACGCCCGGAAGACCTTGTTGGGCAAGCACACATGTGGGCCGATCACTTGAGCTCAGGTATGCCAACGCTCCCTACAGGCGAGGCGCGATGCGCGCCAAAGCCCTCAACACCCCAGGGGCGAAACGGGACAGCGCACGTGCTGCCTTGGCCTCCGGCGTCACCGCGACCACCGCCTCGTTGCGGATGATCGCTTTCAAGATCGCCTGTGCCGCTTTCTCCGGTGGGTAGTTACGCAGACCGTAGGCCCTGCCGGCCCTCTTCCGGCGACGCTTCGCCTCCTCCGGGGCGACCCCGACGAACGTGGCCGTCGCCGTGATGTCGGTGTTCACCACGCCTGGGCAGATCGCCGTGACTCCTATGTCCTGCGCGGCCAGTTCGGCCCGCAGGCACTCGCTGAGCATGAGGACCGCCGCCTTGGACGTGCCGTAGGCGGGCAGACCCCTCACTGGCTGAAAGGCTGCTGAGGAAGCGATGTTGACGATATGGCCGCCCTGTCCGCGCTCCGCCATCTGCCGTCCGAAGAGACGACAGCCGTGGATGACGCCCCACAGGTTGACGTCCAGCACCTTGCGCCAGTCGTCGGCCGTCGTGTCGAAGAAGGAACCTGACAATCCGATGCCGGCGTTGTTCACCAGCACGTCCACCACGCCCAGTTCAGCATGGATACTCGCAGCGAGCTTCTCCATCGCCGGCTCGTCGGAGACGTCCACCGTCTCCGCCCACGCCTGTGTCGCGCCGGCCGACAACGCCGCCTCCGCGGTGCGGGCGGCGCTCTCCGCGTCCCGGTCCACGGCGATCACTCGCGCCCCGGCCCGGGCGAACGCGAGCGCCGTGGCCCGCCCGATGCCGCTGCCCGCTCCGGTGACCAACACAAGCTGCCCGCCGAAGCGTTGGGAGTAGGGAGACGTGGCCTCGCGCCGGGACGCTGCGGCCGGGACGACCCCGTCACCCGAAGCGGACTCCACGGAAGTGACGAAGTCGGCGATCCAGGTCGACACCTGGTCGGGCCGCGTCCGCGGGAGCCAGTGCTTCGCCGGCAGCGTCCGTCGCGTCAACCGCGGTGCCCATCGCTCCAGTTCGTCGTACAGCCGCTCCGACAGATACACGTCGCCCGAGGGTGTGATGAGCTGCACGGGCACATCCGTCCGGGCGTCGATGCGCGGCCGACGCAGCCGTGCCCGCACGTTGTCCCGGTACAGCCAGGCGCCGTTGGCGGCATCGGAAGGGAGCGAGGGCGTCGGGTAGTCACCGCCCGGCACACGCTCCAGCCGTCGCAGGACGCCTGGCCACCGCCTGCCGAGCGGTCCCCGCCAGGCCAGTTCGGGCAGCGCGGGTGTGTGCAGCATACAGACGTACCAGGATCTGGCTCCCTGGCCGAGGAGTTGGCTCACCCGGCGCGGACTCGGCCTGGAGAGACGTTCGTTGATCCAGTGGCCGACGTGGTCCAGGGACGGGCCGGACATCGACGTGAAGGAGGCGATCCTGTTCCTGGCACGCGCGACGGTGACGAACTCCCACGACTGCACCGAACCCCAGTCGTGCCCCACCAGGTGCACAGGACGGTCCGGGCTGACGGCGTCCGCCACGGCCAGGAAGTCGTCCGTCAGCTTCTCCAGGGTGAACCCGCCCCGCAGCGGCTCGGGTGCGGTGGACCGGCCGTGCCCCCGGACGTCGTACAGCACCACGTGGAAACGCAAGGCGCCGGCCAGCCGGGCCGCGACCTCGGACCACACCTCCTTGCTGTCCGGGTAGCCGTGCACCAGGACCACCGTCGGCCGCCCGGCATCTCCCAGCTCGGCCACGCACAGCTCGACCCCGCCGGTCCGCACCCTGCGCTCGCGCGCACCCTCGAGCATCGTCGCTCCCCTTCCGCCGCTCAGCGTGTCCGTGAGGTGACGCCGCCGAATCTGACAGTCGTTAGACGCACCGTCAATAGGGCGACTCCCGCCCCGGAGCCACCTCTCCCGTAACTCTCAGG
Source organism: Streptomyces sp. NPDC088254 (assembly GCF_044740925.1). NCBI lineage: Bacteria > Bacillati > Actinomycetota > Actinomycetes > Kitasatosporales > Streptomycetaceae > Streptomyces > Streptomyces sp. NPDC088254. The sequence continues at coordinate 574,655 of NZ_JBIURQ010000002.1, forward strand.
CAGGGGGTCCCCTACGTTCCCCTACTTCTGAAGGTTGATGCGAAGACGGCTCTCCGGTCTGACGACTGACGTGGCGCGCGTCACTAATGTCGAAGACGTGACTGTGATCGCTACCGAAAGCCTGAGCAAGCGGTTCCCCCGGGTGACCGCGCTCGACCGGCTGTCCGTGGACGTCGGGCCCGGTGTCACCGGACTCGTCGGCGCCAATGGAGCCGGCAAGTCCACGCTGATCAAGATCCTGCTGGGTCTGTCCCCCGCCTCGGAGGGCCGCGCCGAAGTGCTCGGCCTCGACGTCGCCACCAAGGGCGCCGCCATCCGCGAGCGGGTCGGGTACATGCCGGAGCACGACTGCCTGCCGCCCGACGTCTCGGCCACCGAGTTCGTCGTGCACATGGCCCGCATGTCCGGCCTGCCGCCCACCGCCGCCCGCGAGCGCACCGCGGACACACTGCGCCATGTCGGTCTGTACGAGGAGCGCTACCGCCCCATCGGCGGCTACTCCACCGGCATGAAGCAGCGGGTGAAGCTCGCCCAAGCCCTCGTCCACGACCCGCAGCTGGTCTTCCTGGACGAGCCGACCAACGGCCTCGACCCGGTCGGCCGCGACGAGATGCTGGGCCTGATCCGGCGCATCCACACCGACTTCGGCATCTCGGTCCTGGTCACGTCCCACCTCCTGGGCGAACTGGAACGCACCTGCGACCACGTCGTCGTCGTCGACGGCGGAAAGCTCCTGCGCTCCAGCTCCACCACCGACTTCACCCAGACCACCACCACCCTCGCGATCGAGGTCACCGACACCGACGAGCACCCCGACGGCACCCGCGCCGTCCGCGAGGCGCTCCACGCGCGCGGAGTGGACGTCCTCGACGGCGACAGCGGCCTGCCGGGCGCCGGCCACATCCTGCTGCTCACCGCCCGGGGCGAGGAGACCTTCGACGTGGTGCGCGACCTGGTGGCCGACCTCGGCCTCGGACTGGTGCGCATGGAACAGCGCCGGCACCACATCTCCGAGGTCTTCAAGGACGGCGACGCACAACGGAAGGAGGCCGTCGGCCATGGCGGTTGAGCCCCCCGCACCCACCCTCCCGGGTGACCAGACCCGCATCCACAACATCGGCTACCGCAGCTACGACGGCCCCCGCCTGGGCCGCTCCTACGCCCGCCGCTCCCTCTACTCGCAGTCCCTGCGCGGCGCCTACGGCCTCGGCCGCTCGGTGAAGTCCAAGGTGCTGCCCATGCTGCTGTTCGTGGTGATGTGCGTGCCCGCGGCCATCATGGTCGCCGTCGCGGTCGCCACCAAGGCGACCGAGCTGCCGCTGGAGTACACCCGCTACGCCATCGTCATGCAGGCCGTCATCAGCCTGTACGTCGCCTCGCAGGCACCCCAGTCCGTCTCCCGCGACCTGCGCTTCAAGACTGTGCCGCTGTACTTCTCCCGGCCGATAGAGACCGCCGACTACGTGCGCGCCAAGTTCGCCGCGCTCGCCTCGGCGCTGTTCATCCTCACCGCCGCACCCCTGCTGGTGCTCTACGTGGGCGCCCTCCTGGCCAAGCTGGACTTCGCCGACCAGACCACGGGATTCGCCCAGGGACTGGTCTCCGTGACCCTGCTCTCCCTGCTCTTCGCCGGCCTCGGCCTGGTCGTCGCCGCGGTCACTCCGCGCCGCGGGTTCGGCATCGCCGCCGTCATCGCCGTCCTGACCATCTCCTACGGCGCGGTCTCCACCCTCCAGGCCATCGCCGACGCCCAGGGCAGCACCGGCGCCACCCGGTGGATAGGCCTGTTCTCGCCGATCACGCTGATCGACGGGGTGCAGTCCGCGTTCCTCGGCGCGTCCTCCGCCTTCCCGGGCGGAGTCGGTCCCTCCACGGGCGAGGGCGCGGTGTACGTCCTTGCTGCCCTGAGCCTCATCGCCGCCAGCTACGGGCTCCTGATGCGCCGCTACCGGAAGGTGGGCCTGTGACCACGCTCTCCATCGATCACGTCTCCCGCTGGTTCGGCAACGTGGTCGCCGTCAACGACATCACCATGACCATCGGCCCCGGCGTCACCGGGCTGCTCGGCCCCAACGGCGCCGGGAAGTCCACCCTGATCAACATGATGGGCGGCTTCCTCGCGCCCTCCACCGGCACCGTCACCCTCGACGGACAGCAGGTCTGGCGCAACGAGGCGATCTACAAGCACATCGGCATCGTCCCCGAGCGCGAGGCGATGTACGACTTCCTCACCGGCCGCGAATTCGTCGTCGCCAACGCCGAGTTGCACGGCCTGGGTGCCAAGGCCGCCCAGAAGGCCCTGGCAACGGTGGAGATGGAGTACGCGCAGGACCGCAAGATCCAGACGTACTCCAAGGGCATGCGGCAGCGCGTGAAGATGGCGTCCGCCCTGGTCCACGAGCCCTCCCTGCTCCTGCTCGACGAGCCGTTCAACGGGATGGACCCCCGTCAGCGGATGCAGCTCATGGACCTGCTGCGGCGCATGGGCGACGAAGGCCGCACGGTGCTGTTCTCGTCGCACATCCTCGAAGAGGTCGAGCAACTCGCCTGGCACATCGAGGTCGTGGTCGCCGGGCGGCACGCGGCCAGCGGCGACTTCCGCAAGATCCGCCGTCTGATGACCGACCGCCCGCACCGCTACCTGGTGCGCTCCAGCGACGACCGCGCCCTCGCGGCCGCGCTGATCGCCGACCCGTCGACATCGGGCATCGAAGTGGACGTCGCCGAGGGGGCGTTGCGCATCCAGGCCGTCGACTTCGGGCGTTTCACGACGCTGCTGCCGAGAGTGGCGCGCGACAACGGCATCCGGCTGCTCACGGTGTCGCCGTCCGACGAGTCCCTCGAGTCCGTCTTCTCGTATCTTGTCGCGGCGTAGGAGGCCGAAGATGTACGACCCCACCGTCGCCCGGCTCACCTACCGGGCCCTGCTCGGCCGTCGCCGGGCCCTCATCCTCGGCGCGCTGCCGATGCTGCTGATCGTGATCTCGGTGCTGGTGCGCGCCCTGGCGGGCGCCGACGACCAGACCGCGTCCGATCTGCTGGGCGGGCTCGCGCTCGCCACCATGGTGCCGATCATCGGAGTCATCGCCGGCACGGGTGCGATCGGCCCGGAGATAGACGACGGCTCGGTCGTCTACCTGCTGTCCAAGCCGCTGAAGCGGCCGACGATCATCTTCACCAAGCTGATCGTGGCGATCGCGGTGACGATGGTGTTCTCGGCGCTGCCGACGCTGATCGCGGGCTTCATCCTCAACGGCAACGGCCAGCAGATCGCCGTCGCCTACACGGTGGCCGCGCTGGTCTCCTCCATCGCCTACGCCGCGCTCTTCCTGCTGCTCGGCACGGTGTCCCGGCACGCGGTGGTGTTCGGGCTGGTCTACGCCCTCGTCTGGGAGGCCCTGTTCGGATCCCTGGTGCCGGGCGCGCGCACGCTCAGCGTCCAGCAGTGGTCGCTGGCCGTCGCCGACAAGGTGGCCGGCGGTGATCTGATCAGCTCCGACGTCGGGCTGACCACGGCGACCGTCCTGCTGGTCGCGGTGACCGTGCTGGCCACCTGGTTCGCGGGGCAGAAGCTGCGGTCGCTGACGCTGGCGGGCGAGGAGTAGGCCGGCGGGACGCGGTCCGGGTGGGCTGAGGGGCCGGCCCCTTCTTGACGGTGGTTTCACCTCGGCCCCGGCACACTGGGCGAAGACTCGCGAACGACGTGAACAGGCGTCAACCGATGCCAAGAGGCATCAAGAGACGCCAAGCGGCGTCAAGGATTGCGAAGAGGGCACCGGCGGAGGGGAGGACTGCTGTGGCGGACGAGACGGCGGGGCACGGCAGCCGCGAGCGGGGCGAGCGCGGACAGGCCGACGGTCCGGTCGGGGACGGGGCCTTGGACGCGGCTTGGGACGGCCTGGTGCTGGACGAGGACTTCGTACGGGCCGCCGGGACGTCGGAGCCGTCCGCCCGTGCCCGGATGCTCGCGGCCCGCTGGCGGGTCGAGCAGCCCGAGCCGCAGCCGTGGCGGTCCGACGAGCCGCCGGCCGGCTGGTTCTTCAGCAAGGCGCGCCGGTGGAGATGGCGGCGCCGGTAGACGCCCGGGACATCCCCGGGGTCGCCTCCGCGCAGGTCACCGGCCTTGTGTCGAACGGCCGTTTTATTCGGTGGCGTCCCACTCGTCCGCCCGGCACAGTGGTGATGTCCGCAACGCCGGCGAGAGCCGGTGTCAGGAACCGGGGAGGAGCGGGACGACGCCCATGCACGGCATGACGTCCGGCTCCCGGCAGGGCAGCCCGCGGCGGGCTCCGGAGCGGTGACACGCTCCGTCCGAGCCCGCCCCGCACGGGGAGCTGCCCGGGGGCGGCCGCTTCGAGCACGCGGCATCACTGCCGCGTGAGGCCGCCCCACCCCGGCCCTGATCTCCGGCGGTATCCCGGGGGCTCGGCGCGAGCGGCTCGGGGACCCGTCAGGGAAGCAGCTTCTCCAGCACCAGGGCGATGCCGTCGTCCTCGTTCGAAGCCGTCACCTCGGTCGCCACCGCCTTCAGTTCGGGGTGTGCGTTGGCCATGGCCACGCCTCGGGACGCCCAGGCGAACATAGGGATGTCGTTGGGCATGTCGCCGAAGGCGATCGTGTCGGCGGACTTGAGGCCGAGGCGGCGGGCGGCGAGGGAGAGCCCCGTGGCCTTGGAGAGGCCGAGGGGGAGCAGTTCCACGATGCCCGCGCCGGCCAGGGCGACGGTGACGAAGCCGCCGGCGGCGCGGCGGGCCGCCTCGGCGAGGTCGTCGTCCGAGAGCTCGGGATGCTGGATGTAGATCTTGTTCAGCGGTGCCGACCAGAGATCCGACGCGTCGGTGAACGGCGTCGCCGGGAGCTTGCCGGTGACCGAGTAGCCGGGGCCGACCAGGACGTCTCCGTCCAGTCCGTCGCGGCTCGCCGCCAGGTACAGCGGACCGACCTCCGCCTCGATCTTGGCGAGCGCCACCCCGGCGAGCTGCCGGTCCAGGGTGACCGAGGTCAGCAGGCGGTGCGCGCCGGCGTCGTAGACCTGGGCTCCCTGGCCGCAGACGGCCAGGCCGTTGTAGCCCAGTTCGTCGAGGATGTGGCGGGTCCAGGGGACCGCACGGCCGGTGACGACGATGTGGGCCGCCCCCGCCGCGGTGGCCGCGGCGAGAGCGTCGCGGGTGCGCCGCGAGATCGACTCGTCGGAGCGCAGGAGCGTCCCGTCGAGATCGGTGGCGATGAGCCGGTGGGGGAAGCCCTCGCTCACTTGGACACCGGCTCCAGCACCTCACGCCCGCCGAGGTAGGGCCGCAGCACCTCGGGTACGCGCACGGAGCCGTCGGCCTGCTGGTGGTTCTCCAGGATCGCCACGATGGTGCGAGGGACGGCGCACAGCGTGCCGTTGAGCGTGGCCAGCGGGCGGACCTGCTTGCCCTCGCGGTAGCGGATCGACAGACGGCGGGACTGGAACTCCGTGCAGTCCGACGTCGAGGTCAGCTCGCGGTACTTGCCCTGGGTGGGGATCCACGCCTCGCAGTCGAACTTGCGGGCGGCCGAGGAGCCAAGGTCGGCGGAGGCGACGTCGATCACGCGGAACGGCAGTTCCAGCGAGGTCAGCCACTGCTTCTCCCACTCCAGCAGGCGCTGGTGCTCGGCCTGGGAGTCCTCGGGAGTGACGTACGTGAACATCTCGACCTTGTCGAACTGGTGCACGCGGAAGATGCCCCGGGTGTCCTTGCCGTGCGAGCCGGCCTCGCGCCGGAAGCAGGGGGAGAAGCCCGCGTAGCGCAGCGGCAGCCGCTCGGCGTCGATGATCTCGTCCATGTGGTACGCGGCGAGGGGGACCTCGGAGGTGCCGACGAGGTAGAGGTCGTCCTTGTCGAGGTGGTAGACGTCCTGGGCGGCCTGGCCGAGGAAGCCGGTGCCGGCCATGGACTGCGGGCGCACCAGGGCGGGCGTCAGCATCGGCGTGAAGCCGGCCGCCGTCGCCTGCGCGATCGCCGCGTTCACCAGGGCGAGCTCCAGGAGGGCGCCGACGCCGGTGAGGAAGTAGAAGCGGGAGCCGGAGACCTTCGCGCCGCGCTCGACGTCGATCGCGCCGAGGATCTGGCCGAGCTCGAGGTGGTCCTTCGGCTCGAAGCCCTCGGCGGTGAAGTCGCGGATCTCGCCGTGCGTCTCCAGCGTGACGAAGTCCTCCTCGCCGCCGACGGGCACGTCGGGGTGGACGAGGTTGCCGAGCCTGAGCAGCAGTTCCTGGGTCTCGGCGTCGGCGGCGTCGCGCTCGGTCTCGGCGGCCTTGACGTCGGCCTTGAGCTGTTCGGCGCGCTTGAGCAGCTCGGCCTTCTCCTCGGGGGAGGCCTTGGGGATGAGCTTGCCGAGCTGCTTCTGTTCGGCGCGGAGCTCGTCGAAGCGGACGCCGGACGACCTGCGCCGCTCGTCGGCGGACAGGAGAGCGTCGACGAGGGCGACGTCCTCTCCACGGGCGCGCTGGGACGCGCGCACACGGTCGGGGTCCTCACGGAGCAGGCGAAGGTCAATCACGCGGTCAAGGCTACCGGTGCGGCGTGAGCGCTCACGACTCACTATTCCCCGCGGTGGCGATTCGCGGCTTACGGGGAGTTATGAGGCAATTGCCGAACGGGTCAAGGGAAAGAGTCTCACTCCCTGGGACGAGGCAGGCCACGCGCGGCGCGTTGACCCGACTTCCTTGCGCAGGGGGCGACTTGGGTCGTCGTTGTCCACAGGGGATGCAGGATGAGGGAAAGTTATCCACAGGGTGTGCGAAAGGTCTGTGGATACTGGAATTGATCATTCCGAGAGCTGGTCGAGCGGTGCGGAATTCCCGTTCCGCGCCGACTGCACCCCCACTTTCGAGTGGAAATGGGTCACCCCAAAGGCTTGATCGAGGGAAACGGATGGACTAACGGTGACGTGTGCCGCTCTGGCTGCGCGTGCGGCCTGTAGGGCGATTTGTCGACCGGACGGCCCATCGATGTCGACTTGTCCCCAGGTCGAGAAGCCAACCTGTGGATAACGCCTGTGGATAACGAAGATATGTAGAACGGGTCTAGAAACGGCCGTCCTGGCAGCGTGCCACCCAGTCCGCCGCCGCGACGAACTCGCCCTCCGAGGTTCCGGGCAGCGGCGCGGGGATGTCCGCCGCCACCGCGTCCGCGCGCGGGTACGAGCCGAGGAACCGCACATCGCGGCAGATCCGTTTCAGCCCCATCAGCGCCTCGGCCATCCGCCGGTCGGTGATGTGGCCGGCGGCGTCGATGCAGAAGCAGTAGTTGCCGATGCCGGCGCCGGTCGGCCGGGACTGCAGCACCATGAGGTTGATGCCGCGGGTCGCGAACTCCCCGAGCAGGTCGCGCAGCCCTCCCGGGTGGTCGTCACGCTGCCAGAGCACGACGGAGGTCTTGTCCGCCCCGGTCGGCGCCGGGGGCCGGGCCGGACGGCCCACCAGCACGAACCGCGTCTGCGCGTTCTCCGCGTCGTGGATCTCCGTCTCCAGGGCCTCCAGGCCGTACCGGGCGGCCGCGAACTCGCCCGCGAAGGCGGCGTCGTAGCGGCCCTCCTGGACGAGACGAGCACCGTCGGCGTTGGAGGCGGCCGACTCCCAGATGACGTCCGGGAGATGGGCCTTCAGCCAGTTGCGCACCTGCGGCTGGGCGGCCGGATGGGCGGTGACCGTCTTGATGTCCGCGAGCTTCGTGCCGGGACGGACCAGCAGCGCGAAGGTGATCGACAGCAGGACCTCGCGGTAGATCATCAGCGGCGTGCCCGCGACGAGCTCGTCGAGGGTCGTGGTGATCCCGCCCTCCACGGAGTTCTCGATCGGCACGAACGCCGCCTCGGCCTCGCCGGTGCGCACCGCGTCCAGCGCGGACTGCACGGACACGTAGGGGACCAACTGCCGGGTGGCCGTTTCGGGAAGCGTGCGCAGGGCGACCTCCGTGAAGGTGCCCTCGGGGCCGAGATAGGCGTAGCTCGCTGGCATGACCTCACCCTAATGGGCCTTGCGGGATCGGGTGGACCCGTCTCTCACACCGACCCCTCAGGTGAGTGAACCCGCGTAACCCCACACCGGCCGCGGCGGTTCGCGGGGCTCCTCACGCCTCCAGCAGCCGCTGACCTACGTACTCACCCTCGGCGGCCCCGCCGGGCACGGCGAACAGCCCGCTGGTCTCGTGCCGGACGTACTTCGACAGCGCGTCCCCGCGGTCCAGCTTGCGCTGCACGGTGACGAAGCCGCGCAGCGGATCGGCCTGCCAGCAGACGAAGAGCAGGCCCGCGTCCGGGGTGCCGTCCCGGTCGATGCCGTCGTGGTACGAGAACGGCCGTCGCAGCATCGCCGCGCCACCGTTCTGGTCGGGCCGGGTGATGCGCGCGTGCGCGTTGAGGGGGACCACCAGATCGCCGTTGGCGTCGGTCTTCTCCAGGTCCATCTCGGTCGTCTCGGAGCCCCCGGTCAGCGGCGCTCCGTCGGACTTGCGGCGCCCGATGACCTGCTCCTGCGCCGGGACCGACAGCTTCTCCCAGTCGTCGAGGAGCATCCGGATCCGGCGTACGACGGCGTAAGAACCGTGGGCCATCCAGGCCGGGTCGTTCGACCCCGAGGCCGGCACGAAGATCCGCTTCTCGAAGTCGGGCTCGGCCGGCTTGGGATTGCGCGTGCCGTCCATCTGGCCCATCAGGTTGCGGGCCGTCATGGGGTGGGCGGTCGCGCCCGGCGTGCGGTTGAAGCCGTTCATCTGCCAGCGCACACGGGCCGCGCTGCCCGCGTCCTTCTGGATCGCGCGCAGGGCGTGGAAGGCGACGAGGGCGTCGTTCGCGCCGATCTGCACCCACAGATCGCCGTCGCTGCGGGACCGGTCGAGCTGGTCGGAGGAGAAGGCGGGCAGGGGGTCCAGGGAAACAGGACGCTGCTTCTCCAGGCCGGTGCGGGTGAAGAAGCTGTGGCCGAAGCCGAAGGTGATCGTCAGCGAGGACGGGCCGGCGTCGCGGGCCACGTCGGTGTCCTCGTGCGGGGCGGCTTCGCCCGCCATCAGCCGCTGCGCCGTCTGCGACCAGCGGCGCATCAGCGCGGCGGCCTCCTTACGGCCCGCGCCCGGCGTGAGGTCGAAGGCGACGAGATGGCCCCGAGCCTGGAGCCCCTGGGTGATGCCGGGCTGGTGTTTCACGTGAAACAGCGCCTGCTCCGACCCGATCGAGGACAGCGGGGTCGCCTGTGCCGGCGCCGCGGCATAGCCGGCGGCGCCGCCCGCGGCACCGAGCGCGAGCCCGGTGGCGCCGGCGGTGCCGAGCAGCTTGCGCCGGGTCAGGCCCTCGGCGGAGGGCTTGGCGGAGGGCGACTTCTCGGCGGACGCCTTGGTCGCGGGGGCGGGGGTCACCGGGCGGGTCTGTTCGGGCATGGTGGGGTTCAGCCGATCTGCGCGTTCTTGGAGACGGTCACCTGGTCGATGTCGGAGGTCCGGACGGTGACGGCGACCTGCCATTCGCCGCCCACGGGGATCTGCACTCCGCCGGCCGACCAGTGGCCGGTGGTGATGTGGTCGGGGGTGATGGCCAGCGGCCCGATGCTCTTGGCTTCGAGGGTGAAGGCGACCTTCACCTCGGGGACGTCGAAGGCGCGGCCGTCGGGGCGGGTGACGTAGACGTGCATCTCGTTGGCGCCGATCCGCGCCGGATCGATGTCGACGCTGACGACGCCCTTGCCGTTGGCGCCGCCGGTGTCGAAGGACATGTCCAGGGTCACGGCTCCCGCGGCGTCCGACGACGCGACGGCGGCCGTGGCGGCCTTGGCGTCCAGTTCGGTACGGCCGGGCTCGGTGGAGGTCAGGGCGGTGGTCACGGCGAGCAGCACCACGGCGACGCCCGCCTCGGCCAGCACCGAGCGGCGCAGCCCGGAACGGTTCGGGTCGGCGTCCCGCAGCCGCTTCTGCCGCGCGGCGTCGACGGCGGCGCGCTGCCGCGCGAGCTGCGCGGCCCGCCGGGAATCGGCCGCGCCGGCGTCGCCCGAGCCGGAGTCACCCGCACCCGGACCGGATTCCGCCTCGCTCGGGGACGCCTTCGCCGTACCCGTGCTCGATCCTGCCCGCTCGGCTGCCCCTGCCCCCGGGGTCGACCCGGTCCGCTCGGCCGCCCCGGCCCCCTCGCTCGACGCCTCCTCGGCGGCCTCGGCCTCGGTGATCTCGGCCGGCTGATCCTCTGCCGCCGGCCTCTCGCGCCCGGGAGAGTCCGCGCGCCCGGCAGCCGCCGCCCCCGCCCGCTCCGCAAGCGCCGCCGCCCCCGCAGTCTCCTCAGTCGCCGCCGCCCCCGCCCGCTCCTCAGTCGCCGCCGCCCCCGCAGTCTCCTCAGTCGTCGCCGCTTGCTGCTGCCGCGAGGCCGCCGGCTCGGCCAGCCGGGCCGTCCAGCGGCGGGAGATCCAGGCGATGCCGACGAGCAGGGCCACGAGGCCGATCTTGACGAGCAGGAGCTGCCCGTAGCGGGTCTCGGTGAAGCCCGACCAGGAGCCGAGCTGGCGCCACGACTGGTAGACGCCGGTCGCGAGGAGGGCGATCACGCTGCCGAAGGCGACCTTCGAGAACCGACGGACGGCCGACGGCTCCACCGGGTTCTCCGCCCGGTACAGCGCCGTGAGCAGTGCGCACAGTCCGCCCAGCCAGGCGGCGACGGCCAGCAGGTGGACGATGTCCACCGGCATCGCGATGCCCGGCTGGAGCCCGGTGGAGGCGTGCTCGGCCATCGCCCAGCTCGCCGCGAGCCCGCCGGCCACGACGGTCCCGCCGATCGCGAGCCCGAAGGTCAGGTCCCGCTTCTCCTCGTCCTCGCGCTTGTCGTAGGCGCCGAACAGGACGGCGATGAAGAGCGCGGCCGCCGCGAGCAGCAGCAGCCGGGAGACGAGGGCGGCGCCGGTCTTGGTCTGGAGGACCTGCCCGAGCAGGTCGAGGTCGAAGACGTCGCCGAGCTTGCCGGACCCGGTGTAGGAGCCGCGCAGGAGCAGCAGGAACAGGGTGGCCGACGTGAGCGCGAGCCAGCCGGAGACGACGAGCCGCTGCAGCACGCGCACCCCGGCGCCGGCCGGCCAGCAGGCCAGCACGAACGCGGCGCCGCCGACCATGACGATGAACCCGGCGTAGGACGCGTACCGTCCGAACCCGTACAGCCCGCCGACGACCCCGCCGCCGGCTTCCTGCGCGGACGCCGGGACGCTGGTCGCGGAGGGGGCGCCGATGGAGAAGGTGTAGGCGCCGGCGACGGGATGGCTGTCGGCGGACACCACCTGGTAGGTCACGGTGTACGTGCCGTCGGGCAGCCCCGGGTGCAACCGCACGGCGTACGTGGTGCCGCTGACGTCGGTCGGCTCGCCGGTGTCGACGCGTGTGCCCTTGGGGTCGAGCACGCGCAGCGAGGCGTCGCTCATCGCGACCTGTTCGGAGAAGGTGAGCGACACCTGCGTGGGTGCCTTGTCGACCACCGTCCCCTGCGCGGGGTCGCTGCCGGTCAGCGCGGCGTGCGCGGAGGCCGGCCCGGCGGCGGCGAGGAGCGCGCCGGCGACGGCCAGGAGCAGCAGCACCAGCGTCCGGAGTCGGGGAGCGGTGGTCTGGTGGGTCACGGCGGTCCTTCCCTCAGGGGCGCTCAGGGGCCCTCGGAGCCCTTCAGTGCCCGGTCTTCGGGGTGTAGGTGGCGGATTCCACCGGCATCGCGACCTCGACGGTCCCGGACTCGGCGAAGTGCAGTTTCAGGCTCACCTTCTCGCCCTGCCTCGGCTTGCGCTTCAGCTTCTCGAACATCAGGTGGTTCCCGCCGCTGGCGAGCACCACTTGCCCGTGGGCGGGGACGTCGAGCGAGTCGACCTCCTGCATGGCGCCGTCGACCGTCTCGTGGACGGTGACGCTGCCGGCGACGTCACTGGTGACGGAGGTCAGCTCGTCCTTGGCGCCGCCCTCGTTGGTGATCGTGAGGAAGCCGGCCGCCATGCTGTCGGAGACCGGCTGCGGCATGTAGGCGGCGCTCACGGACAGTTCGGCGGCGGACGCGCCGGAGCCGCAGCCCGCGAGGACCAGGGCGCCGGTCAGAGCGGAGACGGCGGCGGTCGCGGTGGCGGTGGCGAACCGTTTCACGGGGTCTGTCCCTTGACGATCTTGGGCAGGTCCTTGGCGTACTGGTCGACGGTGACACCCTCGCGGTAGAGAAGGTATCCGCCGTTCGTCTTCGGGGAGAAGGCGATGACCTGGGTGCCGTGCGTCGAGACCGTCTTGCCGTTCTTGTCCTTGTGCGGCGGCTCGATGGTGATGCCGAGGGTGCGGGCGGCGGCCTGGATGGTGGCGAAGTCGCCGGTGAGGCCGACGGCCTGCGGGTCGATGCCCTTGAGCCAGGCACCGAGCGCGGCCGGGGTGTCCCGCTGGGGGTCGGTGGTGACGAACACGATGCGCAGCTGGTCCTGTTCCGCCTTGGGCAGCTGCTTCTTCGCGACGGCGATGTTGCTCATGGTCAGCGGGCAGACGTCGGGGCAGTGGGTGTAGCCGAAGTACACCAGTGTCGGGTGCCCGGCGGTCTCCTTGCGGAGGTCGTACTCCTTGCCCTGGGTGTCGGTCAGGACCAGGTTCGGCTTGGTGAAGGGCTGGTCGAGGACGGTCGCGGCCTGCTGGGGACCTTCCTGTGAGACGACGGCGGCCGGGCCGGCGTCGTCCTTGTCGGTTCCGCAGGCGGAGAGGGTCAGGGCGGCCGCGGCGAGCAGGGCGGCCGCGGCGAGCTTCTTCTTGCGCATGGGGAGAAGTCCTGGGTGGGGTGGAGTCCGGCGCGTGCCGGGCCGCGCGGGCCCGGCACACGCCGCGGACGGCCTGGCGTCAGGAGGCGGAGGAGTCGGCGCGGCGACGGCCCGCGAGCACGCCGTACGCCACACCGGCGGCGCCGACGACGATGCCGACGACGCCGAGGACGCGAGCGGTGGTGTCGCTGCCGCCGGAGGAGTCGGAGGCCTCGGTGGCGGCGGCGGCCGGCTTGGCGTCGTCGGCGTCGTCGGAGGAGTCACCGGCGGCCGCGCCGTGGGAGTGGCCGTCGGCGGCGTCGGACAGGGTGAGCGCCGGGGCCGGGGTGTCGGGCTCCTCCTTGCCCTTCTCCTGGACCTCGATCCAGCGCACGACCTCCTTGTTGGAGTACGTCTGGATCGCCTTGAAGACGACCTGGTCGGCCTTCTCGGGCAGCGCGCCCATGGAGACCGGGAACTGCTGGAGGCGGCCGGGCTCGATGCCCTTGCCGTCCGCGGTCCAGGTGACCTTGGAGACGACCTCGGAGATCTGCCGGCCGTGCAGGTCGAGCGGCTTGGCGAGCTTGCTCTTGGTGACGGCGATCTTCCAGCCCGGGACGTCCTGCGGCAGCACCGAGGCGAGCGGGGCGTCGGTCGGGAAGTTGACCTCCAGCTTGACCGTCGAGGCGTTGTCGCGCTCATTGGGGACGCGGAAGTTGACGACGGCGTATCCGCCCTTGGCGGCCGTGCCCTCCGGCTGCACGGTGACGTGCGCGAAGGCGGGCGACGACAGGGCGAACACGGCGACGGCGGAGCCGGCGGCGACGGCGGCGAGACGAGAAGCCTTCATGACAGCGAAGCACTCCACTCTGAGTGAGAGGTGATGGTGGTGGGACGTGAGCACGCGAGTGTGCGCACGCGCGCGTGCCGCGACGACGGCGGCCGCCCCCCGTGTGGTGGAGTGCTGGTCGCGTCGCGTCAGGCAGCGAGGACGAGAGCGGCGGCGGCCGGCGGGCCGCGCCTGATCACCGTGTGCTGGAGTACGTCGGCGGGCGGCTTGGGAAGCGTGGACGCGGTGGGGCGCGGAGGGCGGGGGCCTTCCTGCGGCGCGGCGCCCAGCCCCACGTACAGGGCGCGTGCCAGGGCGAACGCCCCGCGCAGCGACCGTATGAGCGCCCTTTCGGCGACGCCCTGCGCCGACAGTTCCGTCAGGCGCAGCAGGGCGGTGTCGCCCCGCCGCAGCATCCAGCCCGCGGCGACGGCCGCGAGGAGGTGCGCGAGCATCATCGGCAGGGACGGCAGCAGCGCCGTCGTCGACCCGGCGGTGGACAGGGCGTCCGTGGTGTGATGCGCGGAGCTCATGACCGTGCCGCCGCTGTCGGCGCCGACACCCGAGCCGCCGGCCGGGCGGACCCGCGCCTCGACGAGGATCTTCAGCGCCTGGGAGGGCGTGATCGCCGCCGCGGTGCTCCCGCACACCAGGCGGGCGGCCTGTTCGACCAGCGCGGCGTCGGAGACGGTCTTCGAGGTGGACGCGACGGCCGTCGCCCCGTGCTGGCCCAGTCCGAACAGCGCGTGCAGCACGGTCTGTCCGACGGCGAGCAGCGCGGCGATGCCCGGCAGTGAGCGCTCGCGCCCGGCGAACGGCGCCACGACGAGGAAGACCCCCAGGAACCCCGCGCCCAGCGTCCACAGCGGGACCGTCGCGCAGGAGGCCATGGTGTGCCCGGCCGCGGCCAGCACGGCGCAGACCGCGGCGAACATCGCGGCCCGCAGCAGCCGGAGATCGTCTCCGGAGCGCGTCGTGCGCAAGGGGCGGTGGAACATGGCGGGCTCATCATCGCACTGGCCTCACCGCGGCCACACGGCAGGTCCACAAGGTTCCCGGCCCCGCGGAAGATCACCCTCTGGTGTGACAGCCGCCCCCTGTTCCCCCGGACCCCCACATACACCGGATCCGGTGGCCCGCGCGCCCACCGTATGGGCGGCATCACGTGGGATCCGCGCTTACTCAGCGCCCATGGCGGCAATACGTAGGGGTATGTCGAGCCGCGGCCTGGAGGCTGGAGCATGAGCATCTGGTGGTCACTCCATCTGCGGCGCGAGGCCGCGAGCGTGCCGCTCGCCCGGCGCCTGCTGCTCGGCACCATGGAGACGGCGGGCGTCGATCCCGATGTGTCCTACGACCTTTCGGTCGCGCTGAGCGAGGCCTGCGCCAACGCGGTCGAGCACGGCGGGGACACCGCTCACGGCGGCTGTTCGCAGGCGTACAGCGTGACCGCCTACCTCGACGGCGAGAAGTGCCGCATCGAGGTCGCCGACTCCGGTCCCGGCTTCACCCCCGAACGCCCCGCCCCTCCCCTCGCCGCAGTGCCCACCGCTGCCCCGGCACCGGCGCCCGCTCCGACGCCCGTGCCGGTGAGCGTCGACGCCGAGCAGGGCCGCGGCCTCTACCTCATCCGGGAGCTCGCCGACCACGTCCACATCGGCAACAAGCCGGGCCGGGCCGGGGCCGTGGTGAGCTTCGACAAGATCCTCAAGTGGCGGAAGGACGCACCGCTGATGGCGGTCTGAGGGGTGCGCGGGGGAGATCGTCCGGGCCCGGGGACCACGCACAGGCGTCCCACAGCGGCGGCCCATGCCCCTGACGGGCAGCGCTTCTACGTTGCGTGTTCATGACGGGAGACCACAAGGACAAGACCCTCACCCGGCGCCGCGCCCTCGCCGTGACCGGCGGCACGGTCGCGGCCGGCGGACTCGCGGTCGCCGGCTACCGGACGGCGTTCGCCGACACGACCGCGTCGGCGGCGGCCCCGACATCCGCGGCGGCTTCGACCTCGGCCTCGGACACGGCGTCCGCTCCGACGAGTTCGAGCAGCGGCAGCCGCATGAGCCTGATGCCGAGCGTCACCGAAGGGCCGTACCACCTCGACGGCGCGCTGGTGCGCAAGAACATCACCGAGGGCAAGAGCGGTGTCCCGCTCACCCTGCGCCTCACCGTCGTCGACGCCACCGACGGCTGCACACCGGTCGCCGGTGCCGCCGTGGAGATCTGGCGCGACGCCTGGGGCTACTGCTCCGGCTGCACCACCGCCAACCCCGGCGGCTCGGCCCCGGCCGAGAGCGAGGACGGCTCCGCCGCGAACGACAGCACCTACCTGCGCGGCCACCGGATCGCCAACGCCAACGGGGTCGTCAAGTTCGAGACGATCTTCCCGGGCTGGTACAGCCCGCGCACCTGCCACATCCACGTCAAGGTGCACTCCGGCGGCCAGAGGCCGGTCAAGAAGGCCGATCCCGCGCGCGGCTGCAAGGGGTTCCTCACGCTCGGGGTCGACCCGGACGCGGAGAACACAGGCGCGGGCGGCGGTGGCGCGGGTGGAGCCGGGGGCACGCCTCCGACCGGCACACCCCCGAGCGGAACGCCCACCGGTACGCCGCCCAGCGGCGCTCCCTCGACCTCGGCGTCCTCCTGAGGTGCCGGCGATGACCAGCCGTGAGGACGAGACGCTCGCGCAGGCCGCGGTGGCCGCGCTCACCGGACAGCTGGCCCTGGCCCCCAAGCCCGGGCTGCCCGACCCGCGCGACCTCACCGCCCGCGCGACCCGGCGGGACCACCGCGGGCTGCGCTGGTCGGCCAAGGCGCTCGCCCCCGGCCTCACGGCGATGGCCGCCGCCGCCCGCCGCACCGGCGAGCCCTCGCCCGGGCTGCGTGCCGAGCTGGGCGCGATCGGGCGGTGCGCCGAGCACTCGGTGGAGCTGACCGGCGGCGGCCACCGGGGCGCGCTGTGGACGCTCGGACTGCTGGTCGCGGCGGCCGCCCTCGATCCACGCGCGCGGGGGGACGAGGTGGCCGCGACCGCGAAGCGGATCGCCGCCCACCCCGACCGGGGCGCTCCGCGTCGGCCGTCGCGGGGGTCGACGGTGTCGGCGAAGTACGGAGCGGCGGGGGCGCGGGGGGAGGCGCGGGCCGGCTTTCCGCATGTGCGGCGGGCGTTGGGCGCGCTCGGGACGACTCGGTCGGCCGGGGCCACGGAGACGCAGGCCCGTCTGAACGCTCTGCTGACGGTGATGTCCACGCTCCAGGACACGGAGCTGCTGCATGTCGCGGGGCCGGTGGGCCTACGGCATGTGCAGGAGGGCGCTCGGGGCGTGCTGGAGGCGGGCGGTACGGCTACGGGGGAGGGCTGGGAGGCGCTGGCGGTGTTCGACGCGGATCTGGTGGCGCGGGGATGGAGTCCGCGGGGGAGCGCGGGGCTGCTGGCCGGCGCGCTGTTCGTGGACGCGCTGCCGGTCGGTGCGCGGGGGATGTGAAGGCGACCCGGCGCGCGTGGGTACAGCGGCTGCTGCGGAGGCGGCGCCAGCGGGGTGCCGCTGCGCCCGAGCAGCGGCGTACGGGCTTCCTCGGGTGTTTCACGTGAAACGCTCAGCTGCGGTCCTCCCCCGTACTGGCCCAGCGGCACGACTGCCCCGACTCCGAGTGGAAGTTCAGCAGCGAGGCGTCACCACGCTCGCCCGCGTCAGCCCCCGCGTGCGGCTCACCTCGCCCACCCTCTCCGCGTGGCGGGACGCGGGGCCCATGGCGTAGGACGCCGCCAGCATGGCCGTGCCGAGGAGGAGCCAGCCAGGGGTGCCCCATTCGACGAGGAGCCAGGTCAGGAGGAGTGGACCCAGGGTGCGGGCCACGGTGACTCCGGTGCCGAAGAGACCCTGGTACTCGCCGACGCGGTCGGCGGGGGCCAGGTCGAAGGAGAGCTGCCAGGACCCCGCCGACTGCCCCATCTCCGCCACGACCTGCAGCACCGCCCCCAGCACCAGCACGCCCGCCGCGACCCACGGCGAGGTTCCCGCCGACAGGGCGAACACCGCGCACGCCGCGCACATCACCCACCCCGAGCGGCGCAACACGCGCGTGGCGCTGTCCAGGCCGGTCACCCCGCGCGCCGCCCGCACCTGGAAGAGCGTCACCACGGCGGTGTTGAGCACGAACAGCGCGGAGACCAGCCACGCAGGCGCCCCGGTCCGCGACGTGATCCACAACGGCAGCACGAGACTGAGCAGCGGAAGCCGCAGCAGCAGCACGGTGTTGAGGAGCGCCACCACCGCGTACGGCCGGTCCCGCAGCACACCGCCGAGCCACCCACGCCCCTCGGTCACCGAGGCCACGGAGGCCGCAGACACGGCAGACACCGCAGACTCCGCCGAGCACGGCACCCGGGGCAGCCCGAGCAACAGCAGTGCGCACACCAGGAAGCTCACCGCGTCCACCACGAACACCGCGACGTACGCCGACCTGGTCCCGGCGTGCAGGGCGAGCCCGCCGAGGCCTGCCCCGACCGCCAGACCGGCGTTGAGTGTCGCCTGCAACCGCGCCAGCAGCCCGGTCCGCTCCCCGGCGGGCACCAGCCCGGCCAGCAGCGCCTGCCGCGCCGCCGCGAGCCCGGACTGCGCCGCCGCGTACCCGCACGCCACCAGCACGAACGGCAGGAAGTCCCGCACGAGCGTGAAGGACGCCACCGCCAGCCCGGTCGCCGGCGCCAGCAGCACCGCCGTGCCGCGCGGCCCGCGGCGGTCGGCGAGCCGTCCGAGCGGCACCCCGGCCAGCGAGCCGACCGCCCACCCGACGGTCAGCCCGAGCCCCACGCGCGCGGGAGCGAGTCCGGCGATCTGCGTGAAGTAGAGGGCCGACGTCGTGTAGTAGGCGCCGTCCCCGACCGAGTTGCTCAACTGGGCCAGGGCGAGAAGGCGTTGCGGGGGAGAGGTCCTCATGTCGACGACGCTAGAAGCCGGGTGGACCTGTCGACAGCACCAATCCGACGACATCTCAGTGGTCCAATCGAGCCCGCCGGGGGCCGCGCCCAATCGGCCGCCGTCTCCCGTCAGCCCCCGTCCAGCACCCTCGCCAATACCTCCAGCGCCTCGGGATAGACCCGCTCGCGGGGCGTCCCGTAGCTGACCACCAGCCCCTGCGGACGGCCCGCGCCGCGTGCGGTGTGCCAGTGCTCGCCGAGCCGGCCGACCGCCAGGCCCTCCGCCTCCGCGCGGGCCAGCACCTCCGCCTCGTCGTCGACCTCCACCAGCGCGTGCAGCCCCGCCGCCACCCCGCGCACGCCCCGGTGAGCACCGAGCCGGTCCAGGAGGAGGTCCCGGCGGCGCCGGTAGCGCAGCCGGGACGCACGAATGTGGCGGTCGTAGGCGTGGCCGGCGATGAGGTCGGCGAGGGCGAGCTGGCCGATGGACTCGGTGTGGTGGTCGCTGTGCAGCTTGGCGTCGGCGACCGCGTCGACCAGCGCCGGCGGCAGCACCATCCAGCCGAGCCGCAACGCGGGCCCGAGGGTCTTGGAGGCGGTGCCGAGGTAGACGACCTGATCCGGCGCCATCCCCTGGAGCGCCCCGACGGGCTGCCGGTCGTAACGGAACTCCCCGTCGTAGTCGTCCTCGACGATCAGCGCGCCGCGCGCGCGTGCCCAGTCCGTCAGAGCCCGTCGCCGCGCCGGGTGCAGGGTCACACCCGTCGGGTACTGGTGCGCGGGTGTGACGACGACGGCCCGCACGTCCGCTCCCAACTCCTCCGTGCGCACCCCGAGGTCGTCGACCGGAGCCGCGGTCACGTCCCCGCCGTTGTGCCGCACGACCTCACGGTGGAAGGGCAGCCCGGGGTCCTCCAAGGCCACCGGCCCGCCCTCCAGCACGCGCGTGAGCAGCGCGAGGCCCTGCACACACCCGGAAGTGATCACGATCCGCTCCGGCGGCGCGATCACCCCCCGCGTCCGCCCCAGATACTCCGACAGCGCGGTACGCAGCTCCGCGCGCCCGCGCGGGTCGCCGTAGTCGTACGCCGTCGACGGCGCCGCGGCGATCGCCCGGCGCAGGGAACGCAGCCAGACCGCCGCCGGGAACGTCCCGACGTCCGGGCTGCCGGGCCGCAGGTCGAAACGCGGCGCACCCGTGTGCGCGGCCGCGCCGGACGGCTCGGCGGGGCGGTGGGGCAGGGCGGCGACGCGGGTGCCCGAGCCCTGCCGCGCGATCAGGTAGCCCTCGGCGACGAGCTGGTCGTAGGCGGCCTTCACGGTGTTGCGCGAGATGCCGGTCTCGGCCGCGAGCAGCCGGGTGGCCGGCAGCCGTGTCCCGGGTGCCAGCCTTCCGTCGCGCACGGCGTCGCGCAGGGCCCGTTCGAGCCCGGCACGACGCCCATCGGCGGGGTCCGCCTCCAGGTGCAGGTCCACACCGGCACCCCCGAGGGCGAGCGGAACCACACCGTCGGCGTGATCAGCCATGGTCCGAAAGGGCTCAGCCCTGGGACCCCTTGAGCGCGGCCATCCACGCTTCGACCTCGTCCGACCTGCGGGGCAGCCCGGCGGACAGGTTGCGGTTGCCGTCCTGCGTGACGAGGATGTCGTCCTCGATGCGCACGCCGATGCCCCGGTACTCCTGGGGGACGGTCAGGTCGTCGGCCTGGAAGTACAGCCCCGGCTCGACGGTCAGCACCATGCCCGGCTCCAGCGTCCCGTCGACGTAGGACTCCACGCGGGCGGCGGCGCAGTCGTGGACGTCCATGCCGAGCATGTGCCCGGTGCCGTGCAGCGTCCAGCGCCGCTGGAGGCCGAGCTCCAGCACCCGCTCCACCGGCCCCTCGACGAGCCCCCACTCCACGAGCCGCTCGGCCAGCACCCGCTGCGCCGCGTCGTGGAAGTCGCGGTACTTTCCGCCCGGCCGCACCGCCGCGATGCCGGCCTCCTGGGCGTCGTACACCGCGTCGTAGATCTTCTTCTGGATGTCGCTGAACCGCCCGTCGACGGGCAGCGTGCGCGTGACGTCGGCGGTGTAGTACGTGTGCGTCTCCACGCCGGCGTCCAGCAGCAGCAGGTCGCCCGGGCGCACGGGCCCGTCGTTGCGCACCCAGTGCAGCGTGCAGGCGTGCGGACCGGCGGCGGCGATGGTGCCGTAGCCGACGTCGTTGCCCTCCACGCGCGCGCGGAGGAAGAACGTGCCCTCGATGTAGCGCTCGGAGGTGGCCTTCGCCTTGTCCAGGACGCGCACGACGTCCTCGAAGCCGCGCACGGTGGAGTCGACGGCCTTCTGGAGCTCGCCGATCTCGAAATCGTCCTTGACCAGGCGGGCCTCGGAGAGGAAGACGCGCAGTTCCTCGTCGCGCTCGCCGGTGACCTTGTCGGTCAGCGCCGCCTCGATGCCCGCGTCGTAGCCGCGCACGACGCGCACCGGGCCGCTCGCCTCGCGCAGCGCCTCGGCCAGCTCGCGCACGTCGGAGGCGGGGAGGCCGTACAGCTGCTCCGCCTCGGCGAGGGAGTGACGCCGGCCGACCCACAGCTCGCCCTGGCCGGAGAGCCAGAACTCGCCGTTCTCGCGGTCGGAGCGCGGCAGCAGGTAGATCGTCGCGGTGTGGCCGTCGCCCCGGGGCTCCATGACCAGGACGCCGTCCTCCGTCTGGTTGCCCGTGAGGTAGGCGTACTCCACGGAGGCCCGGAAGGGGTACTCCGTGTCGTTCGAGCGGGTCTTGAGGTTGCCCGCGGGGATCACCAGGCGCTCGCCGGGGAAGCGCGCGGAGAGCGCGGCCCGGCGGGCGGCGGTCTCGGCCGCCTGGGCGATCGGCTCCAGTCCGTGCAGCTCGGTGTCGGCCCAGCCGGACTTCATGTTCTCGGCGAGCTCGTCGGACACCCCCGGGTACAGGCCGTTCTTGCGCTGCTTGACGGGCTCCTCGGACTCAGCTTCCGGGGTCTCCGGGGTGAGCTCATCGGCCACGGTCATCCTCCTAGGTAAGGCACTGGACCTCGTCCATCGTACGGTCGTACGGAAGGGGCCCAGGAGGAGGAAGACCTCGGCCGCCGTCAGTCGAACCGCGCCGCCAGCACCACCACGTCCTCCGCGCTGTCCTGGTCGGCCGCGCCCTCCGGCAGCACCGTGCGCAGCACGTGGTCGGCGATCGCGCCGGGGTCGTGGCGCAGCGCCCGGGGCACCCCGGCCGCTGCGGCGTGCAGCCGGGAGAAGGCGCGGTCGACGCAGTCGCCGGTGCGGTGCAGCAGACCGTCGCTGTAGAGCAGGACCGTCTCGCCGGCCGCGGCCTCCACCTCGACGCTGGGCGCCTCCCAGCAGGCGAGCATGCCGAGCGGGGCGGACACGGACGTCTCGACGAACTCGGTGCGCCGCTCGCCGACCAGCAGCGGCGGGCAGTGTCCGGCGCCGGCCAGGGTGATCTTGCGCAGCGCGGGCTCGCAGTAGGCGAAGAGGGCGGTGGCGGAGCGGGCGGGCTCGGTCAGCCGCAGCAGCAGCTCCAGGTCGGACAGGACGGCGACGGGGTCCTCGCCCTCCATCACGGCGTACGCCCGCAGCGAGGCGCGCAGCCGGCCCATCGCGGCGACGGCGCTGGGCCCGGAGCCGGTGACCGAGCCGACCGCCAGGCCGAGGGCCGCGTCGGGCAGCGGCAGCGCGTCGTACCAGTCACCGCCCCCGCGCGGCCCGGTGCGGTGCCGCGCGGCGAGCTGCACGCCGGCCACCCTCGGCAGCCGGGAGGGCAGCAGTTCCTCGGTCATCGTCGCCATGGACGCGCGCGTGCGCTCGACCTCCAGGAGCCGGGCGAGGTGCTCGGCGGCGTGCCGCACGTACAGGCCGACCAGGTGGCGTCTGCGCTCGTCCGGCTCGGCGGGCTCGTCGTAGAGCCAGACCGCGGCGCCCAGCCGGCCGGCGCGTTCGCCGGCGAGCGGCAGGGCGTAGCTGGCGGCGTAGCCGAGGCGGGCGGCCACCTCGCGGTGGCGGGGGTCGAGGCCGTCCTCGGCGAACAGGTCGGGCTGGGCGATGTCGCCGTCGCCGTCGGGCAGTCCGTCGAGGATGCGCCCGTACGCCGTGGAACTGCGCGGGACGGTCTCGATGTGTCCGAGGTCCGCGCGGCCGAGGCCCAGGCCGATCGTGGTGTCCGGGCCGAGCCCGTCGGCGGGCTCCAGCACGAGCAGACCGCGCCGGGCGCCCACGAGGGCGGACCCGGCGCGCAGCAGTTCCTGGAGGGCGTCCGCGAGGCAGTCGGTGCGGGCCAGACGCTCGGTGAGTTCGTGGAGGGTGGTCAGGTCCGAGACCCAGCCGGCCAGACGGTCCTGCAGGAGCGCTCCCGCGGCGGGCGGGGCCAGTGGGGCGGGCGTGGCTGGGGGCGCGGGCGCGACAGTGTGTGCGGGCGGGGGAACCGTTGAATCGATTCCGGCCACTTTCGAAGGGTGGGGGGCGTTCATGGCGTCCGGCTCTCGGACCGGTGCGTATTGCTGGGAAGCATCGCAAACCCCCATGTCGTTCTGCGTCGCTAGCAGTGTCTCCACATGTACACGCACTCGAGAGGGGATGTCCAGCATTGTCCTGCTGGGATCGCCGGTGTCAGTGGGGTCGGCGACTTCGTCGGGCACGCTTCCTCCGGCTCCCTTGCGAAACAACGAAGTTGGCTTGAAACTGCCTGAGGTGACGGGTGACTGCGGTCGACTGGGCTTGCTCGACGGAGCGTCACAGCGGTCGTGATGGGTACGTACTCGGTAAGGACCAGAGGTCGTCGGGAGCCACCCGGAACCTGGTGACCGACCCGGGCGTCTTAGCCACCGACGACCGTGCCCCATCCTCCCGTGGCGGAGGCGGAGAGCAGTACGCGGAGCGCAGAAACGCCAGACTTCGCCACCCCTACGCCAGGCCCATGTTCACGATGGGCGCAGTATGGATGCCAGTGGCCGCGGAAGCAGCCGATGTTCGGCCCCCAGGGGTTCCCCTTGTCCACGACAGGGGTGTGATGCGCCAACAGGTACGCACAGTGAACTGATCGACACACGATGTGATGTGGCCCACGGTGTTGCCAGCGGTGCAACGGAAAGGAACGAGCGCTCATGCGCGAGATCCTCGGAAGGCGACGCAGGCTCCTGTCCCAGCGCGGCGACGGGGGGCCTGAGGCGATCGACGCGGCCCTTACCTTCGCGACGGAATGGCAGTGGCCCGTGCTCCCGGGCGTGACGGCGGACCCGCAGGCGGCGTCCCGCTGCGGCTGCCCCGACCCCAAGTGCCCGGTCCCCGGCGCTCACCCCTTCGACCCCGGCCTCCTGGCGGCCACCACCGACGCGCGCATGGTGCGCTGGTGGTGGACGGACCGGCCGGCCGCCCCGATCGTCCTGGCCACCGGCGGCAGCGCGCCCTGTGCGGTCAGCCTGCCCGCCCTCGCGGCCTCCCGCGCGCTCGCCGCGCTCGACCGCGACGGCATGCGACTCGGCCCGGTCGTCGCTTCGCCCACCCGCTGGGCGATCCTCGTCCGCCCTTACGGCATGGAGCAGTTGGGCGAGCTGCTGTACGCCAAGGACCACGTGCCCGGTTCGCTGCGCTTCCACGGCGACGGCGGCTACCTCGCCCTGCCCCCGTCCGAGACCGGCCAGGGGGAGATCCGCTGGGAGCGGGCCCCGCTGCCCGGCTCGGCCACTCCGTGGGTGCCCGACGTGGAGGCCGTGGTGGACGCGGTCGTCGACGCCCTCACTCGTACGGGTGTGAGCGCGCCCGAGTTGTGAGGGTGTCGGGCGCGCGCCGGACGGAACGGACGCGTTCGCTCGTTATCTTCCGCTTCATGAGCTTGCGTCTCTTCGCCCTCGGGGGCGCTGTGGTGTGCGCGATCGTGCTTCCCCTGGCCGTGGCGTCCGCGGGGTCCGTGGACGATGAAGGGGAGTTCGCGGTGAGTCCGCTGCCCCTGGCCGACGACCCTGTGACCGACGGCCGAGCGGGCGGCGGCGCCGTCGGCGCGGCGGGCGGGGGCCGCTCGGGCGTGGCCGGTGCGCACGGTACGCGTGACGCGCACAGTACCGACGACGCGCGGCCGCCCGTCGTCACGCCCTCCGCGTCCCCGCGTCTGCTGGGCCTCGGGCTGGCGACCGGCGCCCGCTGCGGTCCGGAACTCAGCTCCCCCGAGGGTGTCGAGGCGCAGACCTGTGTGCTGACCCAGGGCGAGGACACCTGGGCGCGCACCTACTACCGCAACTCCACGGGCCGTGCCCTGAACGCCGTACTGAGCTTCATGGGGCCGCACGGGCGCACGGTGCAGATGCGCTGCGCGGTGGGCGCGGACGACGAGCCGGGCGCCTGCGAGACGCCCCGTGAGCGCGCGCAGGGCGACGCGGGGGCGTACACGGCGGTCGCGGAGTTCTCGGGCGCAACGGGCGCAACGGGTGCAGCGGACGGCGCGGGTGCCGGCGGATCCACGGCGGGTACGGCGGGCGCCGGAGCCGCGGGAAGCGCCGGAGCGGGCACGGGCACCGCCGCCGGGGACGCGGGGGCGTCCGGAGGTGTCGGCGGCGGGCCGCTGTTGCTGCGGTCCGGCAGCAACTCCGAGGAGATCACCGGCAGTTGACGCTCGGCCGTCGACGCTTGAACGGCGCCGGGCATGGAAAGACCCGGTTGCTGGCGACGGGGGATGCACCAGCAACCGGGCTACTCGAACGGTAACAAGAGATCGGCTCCAAGCAAATTCGATCTCCTGTTTTCCTCGGCTTTCCGGACACCGGCGGAGCGGCATGTCCGGTACCGACTCACCTTTTCCACAAGGCAGTTGTGAGACGGGCCGCGCGGGCCGCCCGGTCCGGGGCAGCGACCCGTCGGTCAGCCGGACCGGGCCTTGGACCTGCGCCTCAGCTGAGCGTGACCTGCCGGTTGGTCAGTCCGCCGCGCGCGCGACGCTCCTCGGGGGTGAGCGGCGCGTCGGTGGCCAGGGCGGCGGCGAGCCGCTCGGCGAACTCGGCCGCCGGCTTCTCCACGTCGTCCGCCGAGATGCCGCTCGGCAGGTCCCAGACCGGCACCGTCAGGCCGTGCGCACGGAACGAGCCCACCAGACGCGTGCCTTCCCCGAGGTTCGAACGGCCCGCCGCGTGCAGCCGCGCGAGGGCGTCCAGAAGCTGCTCCTCCGGGTGCGGCATGACCCACCGCAGGTGGTTCTTCTCCGGGGTCTCGCACCAGTACGCTGCGTCCACGCCGGTGAGCTTCACGGTCGGGATCGCCGCCGCGTTGGCCCGCTCCAGGGAGGCCGCCACCTCCGGGGCCGCGTTCTCCGAGTCCGGCACCCAGAACTCGAAACCGCTGTGCACAACTGGCTCGAAGGCGCCTTCGGCGTCCAGCAGGTCCTGCATCCGCGGACCGTCGGCGGGGGCGCGACGGGCCTGGATCGGCGTGCCCGGCTCCGCCTCCAGGGCGCGCTGGAGCGTGTCGGCCATGTCGCGGCTGATGTCGCCGGACGCCGTGTCGTTCTGCAGACCGAGCAGGACCGAGCCGTCGTCGCGGCGCAGGGCGGGCCAGGCCATCGGCAGCACCGTGGCGAGGGTGACCGAGGGGACGCCCTCGGGCAGGCCGCCCTTCAGCGGCAGCTCCACCGTGGCGGCGGGGACCAGTTCGCGCAGCGCCACCCAGTCGCACTCGCCCGGCAGGCCCTCGAAGGGGCGCTGCACCAGCTCGGTCGCGGCGTGCGCGGCGGCCCGGCCATGGCAGGCCTTGTAGCGCCGGCCGCTGCCGCAGGGGCAGGGCTCCCGCGCGCCGACGACCGGGATCTCGCCGTCGGTGAGCTGCGGCCGCCTGGCCGTCGTCTGGTGTCGCTTCTTGGCCATCTGGGTGTCTCCCGGGTACGGCTCGTCTGGTACGGGCGGGAGCCTAGCCGTTCGTACGGGGAGTCAGGGGGACCTGTGGACAGTGACGGACGGGCCGGGGCGCCGCCGCCGCGCCTCCGGCGAAACCGCCCCGCCCGCCGGAACCGTCAGCCGGGCCTTCGGTCCCGTGAGCCGGAACCCCGGTCCGTCAGCCGGAGCCCTGGCCCCGTCGGCCGGACCCTCAGTCCAAGTCGTCGAACGCGTCCGCGAAGTCCAGGCCCGGGATCGTCGACACCGCCGGGGCCGCGACCCGTGAGGCGAAGTCGTCGCGCCTGCAGCCGGCGTCGGGATCGTGGACGTCGGCGTGGACCACCACCCAGACGGTGACCTCGCCGCGGGCGTCGTCCCGCACGCCCCAGTCGTCCGACAGCGCCGTGATGATGTTGAGCCCCCGACCGCCGTGCGCGGTGACCGAGGGGGTGGCCGGGGCCGGGCGGGTCGGGCCGCCGCCGTCGGTGACCTCGACGACCAGCCGGCCGGCGGGATCCACGCACCATGCGGCACGCACGTCACCCTCCCCCGCCAGGGCGTCGCCCAGCGGCCGGCCGTGTTTGCACGCATTGCTCAACAGTTCGGAAAGGATCAGCAGCGCGTCGTCGATGACCGCTTCGGCGACCCCACCGCTGCGCAGTTGGTCACGCATACGGTGCCGCGCCTTGCCCACGCCCGCAGGGCCATGGGGTACGGCCATGCTCGACGACGTGGGCACCTCCTGTGCCACCACCAACGCCACCCCCGAGACCTCCTTCGCCCCACGCCACGGTGTGGATGCCCCATTGGCCTGTACCGGAAACCGGCCAATCCACGTCCAGGGACGCATTCACAACGATCGGATACGGACCGAACGCGCCGGAGCACTCCCCGTGACGGGACGGTCCTCGTGTGGCTGGATTTCTTCGATGTGGCCGGAAATGGAGGATGCTGCAGGCGGACGGTGCGGTCAAGAGGTGTGGATGGGACTTC
Source organism: Streptomyces sp. NPDC088254 (assembly GCF_044740925.1). Taxonomy (NCBI): domain Bacteria; kingdom Bacillati; phylum Actinomycetota; class Actinomycetes; order Kitasatosporales; family Streptomycetaceae; genus Streptomyces; species Streptomyces sp. NPDC088254. Next base: position 602,006 of record NZ_JBIURQ010000002.1, read on the forward strand.
TGTGACTTCTGTGATTCCGTTTGGATCTTTCGCCTTACGGAATCGTTCTGTCCGCCCGGCCGATTCGACGCCGTCGGTCCCGGGGCTTGTCGGTGCTGTCGGGTGTTGTCGGTCCTGCCGATGCAGCCGATGCAGCCGATGCCGTCGGCCGGTTCCGCCGGATCAGCGGCCCAGGCGCTGTAGCACCGCGCGGGGACGGTTGGTGATGATGGCGTCGACGCCGAGTCCGACGCAGCGGTCGACGTCCTCGACCTCGTTCACCGTCCACACGTGCACCTGGTGGCCGGCCCGCTTCCACCGCTCGATATAAGCGGGGTGAGCGCGCACGACGCGGATCGAGGGACCCACGATCCCCACCCCGGCCGGCAGCCGCCCGTCCCGCAGGCGGGGCGAGACGAACTGCGTCAGATAGACCGTCGGCAGTGTCGGCGCGGCGGCGTGCACGCGGTGCAGTGAGCGCGCGGAGAAGCTCATGATCCGCACCGGGGACTCGGCGGACGCGGCGGGCGCGTCCAGTCCGAACCTCCTCAGCAGCTCCAGCAGCCGCTCCTCCACCTGCCCCGCCCAGCGCGTCGGGTGCTTCGTCTCGATCGCCAGCTCCACCCGGCGTCCCGCGTCGGCGACGAGTTCCAGCAGGCGCTCCAGGGTGAGGACGGAGGTCGCCTCGCGGTCCTCGGGCCGTACCTCCCAGTCGGGCTCCTCGTCGCGCGTGGTCCACGCCTCCCGCGCCTCCCCCGTCTTCCAGGAGCCGAAGTCCAGGGCGGCGAGGTCGGCGAGCTCCAGCGCGGAGACGGCGCCGCGGCCGTTGGACGTACGGTTGACACGTCGGTCGTGCACACAGACGAGATGGCCGTCCGCGGTGAGCCGTACGTCGCACTCGAGGGCGTCCGCGCCGTCCTCGATCGCCTTCCGGTACGCGGCGAGGGTGTGCTCGGGGGCTTCCTCGGAGGCCCCGCGGTGGGCGACGACTTGAATATGGTGCTGCCGTGCTTGGGTCACCGCGTCATGGTGCCACCGGCGCGGGGTACGCGTCCGGCCGGTGGGAAAGCCGAATGCCCGGCCGTGGGACCGGTCGTCTGAGAACCGTCTGAATGTTCCGAAGAAGTGACCGGAATACTGGAAAATGTCCTATATAAAGAATGGCCATGGACCCACAGCCACCGCTTATGGTGCTCTGACGGCCCGTGGGAAAAGCTGAGATGTACAAAAGCACATGCACAGCTGCAGCGCGCCGGGTCGTCGACACGCGCGAACGAGCGTGATCGAAGTGCGACCGAGGACAACAGCCGTGGATCGAGGAGAAGAGCTGTGAGCACCGAGAACGAGGGCACCAACGAGGGCACCACGGTCCCCCCGGCCCCGTCCGCACCTCCCGTGCCGGTGGAATCTCCCTCGGCCTCCCCCACATCGCAGACGCCCCCGGCCGACGCGGGCGCCCCGACCACCCCGATGCCGTCCACGCCCCCGCCCCCGGCGGCGGGTCCCTACGCGAACGGCGCCCCGTACGGCGCCGCGCCCGCACCCGGTTCCGGCGGCGCACCCGAGGGCGGCTGGCCCCCGCCCGCCGCTCCGCACGGCGCGGGCCCCCAGCACTCCGCCCCTCCGCACGGCGCACCCGCGCACGGCGCGCCCCAGTACCCCGCCCCGCAGCCCGCCACCGCGGCCGAGGGCGGCTGGCCTCCCCCGCCGCCGGCCACGACCGCGTCGTACGACGGCGGCTTCGGCTCCGGCGGCGACGGCGGGTGGGGTTCCTCCTACCAGCAGCCCGAGCCCAAGGCCCGCCGCGGGCGCGGCGGACTCGTCGCGGCGGTGCTGGTGGCCGCGCTGGCCGCCGGCGGCCTGGGCGGCGGTCTCGGCTACACCCTGGCCAAGAACGACGACAGCTCCGGCTCCACGACGGTCTCCGCCTCCGACAGCGGCGGGTCCATCAAGCGCGACCCCGGCACGGTCGCCGCCGTCGCGGCCAAGGCCCTGCCGAGCACGGTCACCATCGAGGCCGAGTCCAGCAACGGCGAGGGCGGCACGGGCACCGGCTTCGTCTTCGACACCCAGGGCCACATCGTCACCAACAACCACGTCGTCGCGGAGGCGGTCGACGGCGGCAAGGTGACCGCCACCTTCCCGACCGGCAAGAAGTACGACGCCGAGGTCGTCGGACACGCCAAGGGCTACGACGTCGCGGTGATCAAGCTCAAGAACGCGCCCTCGGACCTCAAGCCGCTGACCCTCGGCGACTCCGACAAGGTGGCCGTCGGCGACTCGACGATCGCGATCGGCGCGCCCTTCGGCCTCTCCAACACCGTGACCACCGGCATCATCAGCGCCAAGAACCGCCCGGTGGCCTCGTCCGACGGCTCCGGCAGCTCCTCCTCCTACATGAGCGCCCTGCAGACCGACGCCTCGATCAACCCGGGCAACTCCGGCGGTCCGCTGCTGGACGCCCAGGGCAACGTCATCGGCATCAACTCCGCGATCCAGTCCACCGGCAGCGGCGGCCTGGGCGGCGCCGGCCAGTCCGGCTCGATCGGCCTCGGCTTCGCCATCCCGATCAACCAGGCCGAGTACGTCGCCAAGCAGCTGATCAAGACGGGTGAGCCGGTGTACGCCAAGATCGGCGCGTCCGTCTCCCTGGAGGAGTCGACCGACGGCGCGAAGATCACCGACCAGGGCGCGGGCGGCGCGGCCGCGGTCGAGGCCGGCGGTCCCGCGGCCAAGGCCGGCCTCAAGCCCGGTGACGTCATCACCAAGCTCGACGACACGGTGATCGACAGCGGCCCGACCCTCATCGGCGAGATCTGGACCCACGAGCCCGGCGACAAGGTGACGATCACCTACGAGCGGGGCGGCAAGACCCAGACGGTCGACCTCACCCTCGGCTCCCGCAAGGGCGACAACTGACGCACGAGGCCCGCGCGCTTCCCCACCCGCACTTCTTGTCCCCGCGCCGCCCGCAAGCAGGACGGCGCGGGGTGGGTTGCCCGAGCGGCCTGAGGTGTGTGGGCCGGAGTCCGGCAGACCGCCTCACTCGTCGCGAGCCACCGGATCAGAGGAGCGCGCCGTCGGTGATCTGAGTGGCTATGCCGTTCTTGATCACGACCTCGGCCTCCACGCCCTTCTTGGAGGCCCTCTCCAGGTCGGCCTCCTCGCACGGGGCGTCCACCTTCGAGCCGGCGGTGCCGCAGATCTGGCCACCGCCCAGAATCACCGTGTCCTCGGCGAGGAAGAACGCCTGCTGCTCACCGCCGGAGCCCTTGGCCGCAGGACCGTCGACCAGGTACTTGCCGGGTGCCACGTACCGCACGATGCCGTACCAGGTGCCGTTGACGCCCTTGCCCTTGTCGAGGCCCTCCACGACGGTCTCGCCGGAGTCGGATGTGCTCCCGGACCCGGACTTGCCGCTGCCGCCGGACGTGTTCCCGGATCCGGACTTGCCGCTGCCGCCGGACGTCTTCCCGGACCCCGAGGTGCTGCTGCCGCCGGACGTGTTCCCGGAACCGGAGGGAGACGCGGAGGTGCCGCTGACGCCCGTGGCGCCGGACTTGCCCGCCGCCGCGGACGTGGCGGCCTTGCTGGAGGAACTGTCGGCGGCGTCGTCGCCCTGGTTGCACGCCGTCATCAGCAGGGTGGAACCCAGGAGCGCGGCGGAGACGAGGAAGGCCTTGCGGCGGTTGCGGATCATGGGTCGAGTCCCCCGAATGGTCGATCGATTGGACTGAGGCGTGTTCAGTTCCTCAGTGCGTGTTCGTTCATTAGGAGGGGGCCGGGACCCGAACGGATGCCTCGATCTCTGAGTCAGGACGGCATCGTCACAGTCCCGTTACGAGATCAAGTCTGGGTTACGGGCCTGGGGTTGCGGCTGGTCGCCACGTGTCAGGGGTGAGGACGGCACGTGTCAGGCGAGCAGCGCGCGCTGTCCGTTCGCTCGCAGCGGCCTCAAGGCCCGCTCGACCTGTTCGTTCGAGCGCTGCCGGTCGCGGTGGGTCGCCTCGGCGCAGAAGCGGAACAGGACTGCGATGCTGTGGCCTGCCCGGCGTCCGACTTCGGCCGGTGAGACGCCGGACTCACGCCAGAGCGAAGCGCCCCCGTGGTGCGCGGAGCGGGCGCGGCACCGGCCGCCAGAAGCGGGGCCACGGGCCTCGTGTGGGCCACGCCTCCGAGCAGTGCCCGCGCCCGGTAGTCTGTACCCGCTCCGCCCCAGGTGGGCAGGGGCGCAGGTGGGCTGAGCGCCCGTTCCTTTGAGCCGACCGGAGTGCCTCCGGGCGCCGTCCTGAAGGCGCGCAGTTCAAAGGCGAATGATGACAAGGGGCGATGTCGTCGGGGGCGCCACCAGCGACGTCGAGCCGGGCCAGCAGTGCGTCGGCCAGCTGGTCGGGAGAAAGGGCCTGGTCCTGGGCCAAGGCCGTGGTCATGCGCTAAATCCCGGTGTCGATCTCCTCGTCACGCCGCTCGATGAGGCCATCGGTGTACAGCACGAGGGTGTCTCCGGGGGTGTAGGCGACACCGGCTTGGGGGCGGGGAACATGGTGCTCGCGGGCGCCCAGGGGCGCATCGGTGGCCTTGTCCAGCAGTTCGCAGGTCCCGTCACAGTGGAGCAGGACCGACGGTGGATGCCCGGCGTTGCTGTAGATGATCAACTCGCTGCGCGTGTCGATGAGTACCTTGACCGCGGTTGCGGCCATCGCGCCGTCCAAGGAGCGGGCATAGAGTCCGAGGACCTCAAGGGCCTGGGCGGGGCTCGGGATGGCGCGGATGACGGCGCTCAGGGCGCTGCGGAGCATGCCCATGGACGGACGCGGCGGGCAGACCGTGGCCGACGACGTCTCCGACGGCCACGGCGTAGCGGTCGGGTGGCAGGTCGACGACGTCGTACCAGTCGCCGCACACGTTCAGTGACGTGGTCGCCGGCAGATAGCGCACGGCGATGTTGCTGTGCCGGTCAAGGTCGGGGACGGAGAGCATGGCTTCCTGGAGGGTGACCGCAGCCTGCTGTTCGCGGGCATGGGCCCGACGCAGTTCCTGGTCACCCGGTCCAGCTCGCGGGCCCGCGCGTACAGCTCGGCTGCCATGCCCTCAGGCTGTTCGGTCAACTCCTCGCTGGGCTGACCTGCCCGGGGCGAGTGGACGAAGGCCGTGACGTCCGCTATTTGTTGGATGATCCACTTCACTGTGCCGTCAGGTCCGGAGAGCGGGGTGTGGACCACGGACCACCATCGCTCCTCGAACCCGTCCGTCTGGTCGGGGTGGGGAAGGTCGTACCGCTGCAGGACGACGGTTTCCGGCTCCCCGGTGTCCAGAAGCCGGAGCAGTGACGCCTTCAGGCTCTGTTCTGCTTCGGCGTTGTTGCCTGGCTTTTCAGGCAGGGCGTCGAAAAAGTACTTCCCGATCAGCTCGTCCTTGGTCCGGTTGGCGGTTCTCAGGCATGCAGGGTTGACGTAGCGGATCACCAGGTCCGTATCCAGCACGAGGTACGGGCTTGGGGTGGCGTGGAAGAACGCCGTGAAATCGATGTCCGCTGTCACCACGCGCTCTCCCGGTTCACGAGCGCGACTGCCTGCTCTGTCAATCAACGAGCACTTCAGTGTCGGCGCCCGTCCGCCTTCATTCGACCTGCATCGCAACCTCGTTCGGGACCACGCGCGCCCCTGAGTGGTGCCCGCACCCGCACCGCCCGAGGGACCTTTTCCTCGCCAGGCGATACGGAGCCGGGCGGGCGACGATGGAAGGGAACAGACCCGCTTCCGTTGTTTCCGGAAGGGTGAGCTGATATGGCATCCTCCTCCGATTCGCACTCGGGCACCGGTACCGCGCATCCCTACGGCACCGAGCCACGGGACATCTCCGCCGGCGGCCTGGCGCCGCTGGCGAACATGAGCTGGCAGATCCTTCTCACCACAGGCCTGGCCTCCATCGCCCTCGGCGTCGTGGTCCTCGCCTGGCCCGAGGAGACGCTGAAGGTCGTCGGCGTACTCTTCGGCGTCTACCTGCTGGTCATCGGTGTCTTCCAGCTGGCAGCCGCGTTCGGCACGCACGTTCCCGGGCATCTTCGAGCGTTGCACTTCCTCACGGGTGCGCTCTCCGTCCTGCTCGGGCTGATCTGCTTCCGCGGCACGATGCAGTCGATCCTGCTGCTCGCCCTGTGGATCGGCTTCAGCTGGCTGCTGCGCGGCACCATGGTGACGGCCACGGCTGCCACCACCCCGGACACGCCTGCGCGCGGCTGGATGCTCTTCACCGGGATCGTCGGCATGCTGGCGGGCATCGTGCTGATCGTCTCGCCGTTCACCTCGATCGGCGCGCTCACCCTGGTAGTGGGCGTCATGGCCATCGTCCTCGGCGTGGTCGAGGTGTTCCACGCCATCAGGATGCGCATCGAAGTCGGCCATCTCGCTCCCGGGGGCACTGCCAAGCGGCGGCCTGCGTTCCGCTCCCAACCGCACCCCCAGCACTGATCTCGGCTGGGGACTCCGGCCGTCCCGCTGCCGCAGGTGTCCGCCGTGCCGGACAGACGTCTGCGGCAGACGGCACCGGTCCGGCTGCCCGCAGCGCACGGAGGCGCCTGGTCGGTGCTCCTCAGTGACGCCGCCACGTCCTCAGGAGGCAGCGATGCCCTACATCGGCCGGTTGGTCGCAGGCCGCCCAGAACGCTGAGAGTGGGTGCGCTGATGGCTGGTGATCGGACGGGTGCCCGGGTGGTGATCGTGACGAACCCACACTCGGGCGGCGGCAAGGCCGTTCGTGACGGCTTGGTGCAGCGGGCCGAGGACATGGGAGCCCAGGTCTGGATGACCAGCGCGGAACGGGACGCGGCGTCGCTTGCGAGAAGCGCGATCCAGGAGGGGGCGCAGGTGTTGGGGGTGGCGGGCGGCGACGGCACCGTGTCGGCGGTCGCCGCAGTGGCCGCAGACGAGGGCCGGCCACTGGTCGTGGCCCCGGCAGGCACCCGGAACCACTTTGCCCGGGACCTCGGCCTCGACCTCCGGGATCCGGGGCGGGCACTGGACGCCCTGATCGACGGTGAGCCGATGCAGGTAGACCTGGGGGTGCTCGGCTCGCGTGTCTTCGTCAACAACGTCTCCTTCGGCATGTACGCCGACGCCCTGCTGGAGCCCGGGTACCGGGAGGACAAGCCGCGCGCGTTCGCCACGGTGGCCCCCGACTATCTCAAGGGCAAACAGTGGGTCGAGGCCCGTGTGGACACCCCGTGGGGGACCGTCGAGTACCCGCAGGTGGTACTGATCTCCAACAACCCCTACCACCTGGCCACACCGCGCTGGCTGGGGCGTCGCTTCTCCCTCACCACGGGAGAGCTGGGCGTCATCGTCCTCAAGCGCCCGGCGCAGGCGCCCCCGGACCTCCTGCGGCACCTGCGCGACGAACTGCGGCTGCACAAGCGTGATGTGAGCCCGCCAGATGATGGGGTGGTCGTCTGGTCGGCTCCCGGCATCACGCTGCACGGTGAAGTGCGGCACCTGGAGGCGGGTGTCGACGGCGAAGCGGTGCGGCTCCCTCTCCCCGTCGTTTGCGGAACCCGGCCGGGCGCCCTGCGGGTGCTGCTGCCGAAGGACCGGCCGGGGGTCCCTGGAGCTCCTGCCGCGTCAGCGGTTCGGCCGCCCTGGAGAGGACGGTGAAGCGGCCCGGACAGCCCAGGTGGCGAAAGCCTTGACAAACCCGATCAGGACCGGCCGCGTCCGCGCAGCAGACCACGCAGTCGTGCGGGCAGCGAACGTCCCTCCCTGCGCGGGTAGCGCTGGGCCTCCTCTCCACGCAGATCTTCCGCCACGTCGTACCGCTTCACATACACCCCGAGGAACGCCTGCAACGTGGCCACCACCGGAATGGCGATCAGTGTGCCGGCCACACCGAGCAGCGCGGTGCCCGCGACCACGGAGCCGAAGGCCACCGCCGGATGGATGTCCACGGTCTTGGAGGTGAGTCGCGGCTGGATCAGGTAGTTCTCGAACTGCTGGTAAACCACGACGAAGATCAGCACCCACACCGCGTACCAGGGGCCGACGGCGAACGCGACCAGCATGGGCAAGGCCGCGGCCAGATAGGTCCCGATGACCGGGATGAACTGCGAAACCACGCCCACCCACACGGCGAGCGCCGGGGCGTACGGCACGCCCAGCAGGGCCAGCATGACGAAGTGGGCGACCGCGGATATGAGGGCCATCAGCCCGCGGGAGTAGAGGTAGCCGCTCGTCTTGTCCACCGCGATCTCCCAGGCCCGGAGCATCTCCGTCTGCTTGGCCGGAGGCAGCAGCGAGCACAGCGCGCGGCGCAGCCGGGGGCCGTCCGCGGCGAAGTAGAACGCGAACAGGAAGATCGTCAGTATCCGGAACAGGCCGCCCAGTACGGAAGCAGAGAAATCGAACACTCCGCCCGCGCTCTTCTGCACGTACGTCCGCAGCCAGCCGGAGCGCGCCAGCCGGCCCTGGATTTCGACCCGTGACAGATCCGTGTGGAACGTCCGGTTGATCCAGCCGATGAGAGAGTCGGCGTACCTCGGGAAGTCATCGGCGATGCCGCTTATCTGGCCCGCCAGGAGCGAGCCGAACATCGCGAAGAACCCCGCCGCCACCAGGGCCAGGACGAGGCACACCAGGAGGGTGGCCGTGCCCCGGCGCATCCCCCGGGCCACCATCCGGCTGACCGGCGGCTCGATCCCCAGCGCGAGGAAGGACGCGATCAGAATGCCGACCAACAGACCGGTGAGTCTGTGGAACGCCCAGCTGCCGAGCTGGTAGACGGCGACCAGCGCGAGAGCGAGCACCATGGCACGCGGCAGCCACCGGGGGATCCGGCCGCCACCCGCCGCTTCTGCGGCCCCGGCCTCGGAAGGTGAGGTGCTTTCAGGCGGCTCCGACTCCCGGCCGGGATCTGGCTGCGTCATCCGCGTTCGCAGTGGAGAGGAAGGGCTGCAACTGCCGACAGGGCGGCCTTGACCTCACCTGGGGGCGGGTGCACCGCCCGAACCGCTTGCCTGAAGAGCTCGCGCACAGGTGAACGGCAGAACGCGGCTACTGCTCGCCCGCCACCGGGCCCCGGCACGCGAGCATGCATGTGCGACGAATCCGGCACCGGCAGGGGCGCCCGGGTGCCCGACCGGGCACAGAACAACGTTCCACGCAGAACAGGCGGTTCGGGAGGAATCTCGACATCGTCCGGCCTGTTGACCCTCACCCTTCCTGTCTAACCTCTGCCGCGCCCCCGCGCATGTCCGCGCTGTCGGGAGCGGGCTGACCTGCGGCTTCCGTGTGAGTAGCAGCCCCTTGCCGGATATGTTCGAATTGATGTACGTCCTCCTTTTGCTGCAATCGGAAGGGTCGGGCCATGTCGGAGATGACTGACCGCATCAACCAACTGACGGATTGGTCGAGGCAGGCACAGCGGCAGGTGGAAAGTGCCATCGCCAAGAACCAGGAGGAGCTGTCGGTCGCGATCGAACAGGTTCAGCGGGAGACGGAAGAGCGGGCAGAGCAGCTCCGTCGGGAAGCGGCCGAACAGAAGGCCGCTGACGCCGTGTCACTGGAAGAGGCCAGGAACAAGTGGCAGGAGCATGTGGCGAAGGTCAAGAGCCGTATCCATGAGCAGAAGAGTGAGGATGACCTGACGCGTGCCGAGCTCAAGGCGGAGGACGCGGAGGGATATGCGTCGATGGCGATCGACTTCGCCGGATCCGCGATCCTGGAGGCGGAATCCGCTGCGCTGGAGGCATTGCGGGCCCGTGCGGAGGCCGAAGCTTTGGCCAGCAGGTAGGAACCCATCTCGGAGAAACGGCCTGCCTCAACCGACGCTCACCATGGGGTCGGTGGAGAGCCTGCTGCACATGAGTCCCGCTCACCCTCCACATCGGTGAGTGGGACAGCTCGTGCTTCCGGGCGTCAGTCAGTGGTTTCCAACGCGCGTTCGATCTGTTGGTTCGCACGCGCCTGATTGCGGTGGATGGCCTTGGCGTAAAAAGCGGAACAGGACCGCGATGCTGTGGCCTGCCCGTCGTGCCACCTCAGCCGGGGTGACGCCGGACTCCAGCCAGAGTGAGACGCCCGCGTGGCGCAGGGAGTACGGCACGTCAGCCAGCGGCGAGGATGCCTCGGACTCCGTGAGCACGGCGAGCCGGGCCGCCTTCCACACCTCTCCGTACTCCTTGGACAGGAGGTGGCAGCCCTGTGGCCAGATCACCTCGCAGCCACCAGAGAGTGAGGTATCCGTAACCGTCCCGCGGCGTGTGAAAGTCCGGATGCAGACTCCACGCCGGAAGGCGACGCGGGTGACCGAGTGTCGCAGGGCGTTCACGCGGTGTCTCCCGCGCTGCCGCGAGGGCCGCCGATTCCGAACCTGTAATCAGCGCCTGTGGACCCCGTGTGGACCATGCCCTCCGAGAAGCGCTCGGGGCCGGTACGCTGTACCCGCTCCGCCCCTGGTGGGCAGGGGCGCAGGTGGGTTGCCCGAGCGGCCTAAGGGAACGGTCTTGAAAACCGTCGTGGCAGCGATGTCACCGTGGGTTCAAATCCCACACCCACCGCAGGTGAACGGCCCCTGACCAGGCGACATGGTCGGGGGCCGTCGCTTTGTCCGGAGCTCGTCCGGCACCGCGGTTGCCCGTGCTTCGCCGCCCTGTCGGGCACGGAGGGGGCACGGGCGGGCAGGGGGGCCATGTCGGCCGTCGTGCCCTCGGCTCGCCTTCGACAATGTGAGCGCTGGGTCATCGGAACAACCGTGGCTCGGGGCAGATCTCCAAGGCATCGTCCGGCCGGTCCGCCCACTTCCACCGGACGTGCCCACCGGCACACCTCCACAGCGACCGGCAGGACCGCTCACCGTCGTCCCGCCCGACGAGGGCCAACCCGCCCGACTTCAGCGGCTGAGCGCACTGGGGACAGGACATGCTGTCGGTTGCGGCAGTCGAACTCTGGCCGTGCGGGCGAGAGTTGGCGCGATCCGGCGGCGCGGGGACCACGTCGGTCGGACGGGTGCCGTGATCACTCAGCCGCCTCGCACCTCGGCATGCTCTGTGGCGGTGCAGGGCTGTGGGGCGGCGGCGTGACCGACGGAAGGGACCGGCATGCGCAGACTCGGCCACTGCATCGCCGCCACTCTCGAAGGCTTCATCGCGGGCCCGGACGGCGGGGACCCCACCGGTCCCGACGGCTTCTGGCCCGTCACGGAGGACTACTTTCGACCCCGCTCCTGGACGCTCGCCGACCACGCCGTCCTCAAGAGCGGCGCGGTGTTCCTCACCTACACGCGCGCCGACAGCTGAACGCCCCGGACCGGCACGCCTCGCCGGGTACGGGTTCGCTCCGCTGAGGCTGTCTGGATCCCAGGGCGGGGCCGTCGTCTGTGCGGTCGACGACGTCGGTTCGCGGGCACAGGATGGAAGTGATGCCCTGCAAGCGGGACCGGCGTCCTCGGCGCCAGGGTCCAGCCGCGGAAGGAGGTGTGGCGGTATGCCCAAGTTCATGGACGTCCACCACGGGATGAAGGACATCACGGCCGACCGGCTGAGGGAGGCACATCAGGACGACCTCGCCATAGAGGGGCAGGAAGGCGTCCACTTCGAGAAGGCCTGGGCGGACCCGGAGTCCGGGACGGTCTACTGCCTGTCCGAGGCTCCCTCGGCCGAAGCGGTGCAGCGCATTCACGAACGCACCGGACACCCGGCCGACGAGATCCACCCCGTCCCCCTCACCGTGTGAACCGCGCCCCCGCCTGCGAAGAGCCTCAGGCGGGGGACACCGTCACCTCGCGCGGCCCGTCATCCGGGCTGCCGAAGCCATCGTCGCCCGCGCCTCCTGGGGCGACAGGCCGGTCTGTACCGCTGCCGTGATCAGGGGTTCCCTCAGGGCCGGGCCCAGGCCTGATTCGTAGGCGCGGCAGGCGGCCCAGAAGAGGCGGGTGTTGCGCTGGCCCTCGTGGGCGGTGAGGACGAAGTTGATCAGGCCTTCGCCCCGTGCGTCGCCCTGCGGAGAAGCGGCGTGCGTGCGGGGCGGGGGCAGGAGGAGGCGCAGGAGGGGGCGGGGACAGGGCGCCGGCGTGAGGTGGGCCGTGCCGGGTGCAGTGGTGTAGACACCGTGGGCGGTTCGGGAGCCGGGGCCCACCAGGTAGCCGCCGGCGCCGCGGATGTCGATGCCGGGAGCCAGGCGGCCGGCCGAGTTGGGGACGGCGACGTCCGGTGGGCCGGTGAGCCAGAGGTGGCGGCCGCCGGACGGGGTGCGTATGACGACCGTGGGCGGGATCGTGAACAGGTGGCGCAGGGCCAGCTCCCGCAGGGCCGCCGTGGCGTCCGTGCCGGACTTCGTGTCGAGGTCGACGCCGATGAGGTGGTGCGGGGGCAGGCCGCAGGCGATGCCGTAGCCCGTGGCCCACGGGGCGCGGGCGAAGAGGTCGCGGACGCGGGCCGGGTCGGTGGAGGCGTCGTGGACGCCGTGGCCGGGGCGACCGCACTCGCCGTGGCAGGGCGGGGCCGTCGGGTCGTCGCCGCGGTGGGGGGAGCGCAGGGCCGGGAGCTTGGTCCGGGTCAGGGGGATGACGGCCAAGCCACGTTCGGCGGCCGACAGGGCGTGGGCGAGGGCCAGGGTGCCGGCCTGCCGGGGGTACCGGTCGGTGGTGGCCATGTGTTCATTTTCGTATGTGTGTTCGAACAAAGCAAGAGGGTTCGCGCCGCGACGCGCCGAGGGTGAGAGCGGTGAGACGTGAGCGGGGCGACTTGTGGCGGAACGGTTCTTCGCTTGGTCGGACCGGCGACCCTCTGTCTGGATTGAAAGGGATTGTGGGCTTGGTGCGTAGATGAGCGTCAATGGTGGTTTATCGACTTGTCCTCACGCTTACGTGCTGATCGAGGCCCCCCGGGAGGCTGCCGACGGGATTCTCTGGGCAACTCTGGCCACGCGACGTCGTCGCTGCACCGGTCAGTCGCTGCACCGGTCAGTCGCTGCACCGGTCAGTCGCCGCACCGGTCACGATCTGCTGCACAGCCCCTGTTCTGGAGGAACCTCATGGCAAGCACCCGCACCGCCCGCCTCATCGCCGCCGTCTTCGCCCGCAGAACGCCGTCGGCTCGGGTGCCGCGCATCAGGGCAACTCCCCCCAGATCAGGGGCTCGGCCGCCACGGCCGTCAGTCAGGGCAACAGGAGTGCCGGAGTGGGGGATGCAGAGGGGCGCGTGTCTGCGCGACGGTGCTTCGGCGTCGCCGCGCAGCGCGCGTGCGGGAGGTGAACGACCTTGACAAGGAAACCCATCTGACGGACAGTCAGAAACCTCCGCGGCACGGTTCTGCGACGCGAGGGGGCGGTGGCGAGGATGAGTGACGGGGCGGACGGTCTCCAGGCGCGGCTGAAGGCGTACGAGGGCCGGCCCGCCGCGGTCGCCGGCGTCGGCCGGGACCCCGTCAACCTGCCCATGATCCGGCACTGGTGCGAGGCGATGGGCGACGCCAACCCCGCGTACACCGGGCCGGAGGCCGTCGCGCCGGCCACCATGCTCCAGGCGTGGATCATGAACGGGCTGGGCGGCAACGAACGTGCCGGCAAAAGCAGTTCGGGCCGGGCGCGGGAGTACGAGGAACTGCTGACCCTCCTCGACGAGGCCGGCTGCACGGCCGTCGTCGCCACCGACTGCGAGCAGGAGTACGTCAGCCCCCTGCGGCCGGGCGACGAGGTCGCCTTCGACACGGTGATCGAGTCGGTCTCCGCCCGCAAGACGACCGCTCTCGGCGCCGGGTACTTCGTCACCACCCGGACGGACGTGCGCGTCGACGGTGAGCTGGTCGGCACGCACCGCTTCCGCATCCTCAAGTACGCGCCGGCGCAACGGAAACCGAGGGAGCGCCGTCCCCGCCCGGTGATCAACCGGGACAACGCCGGCTTCTGGGAGGGCGTCCGCGAGCACCGCCTCCTCATTCAGCGCTGCACCGCCTGCGACACCCTGCGTTTCCCCTGGCTGCCCGGCTGCAACGCCTGCGGCGGGCAGGAATGGGACACCGTCGAGGCGAGCGGCGACGGCTCCGTCTTCTCCTACGTCGTGATGCACCACCCGCCCTTCCCGGCCTTCGACCCGCCCTACGCGGTCGGCCTGATCGAACTCGCCGAGGGCGTGCGGATCGTCAGCGACGTGGTCGGCGTGCCCTGTGACAAGGTGCGCGTCGGGATGCCCGTACGGCTCGAATTCAAGCGGTACGACGAGGAGTTGGTGCTGCCGGTCTTCGAGGCGGTGGCGATGTGAGGCCCGGGGACGAGCTGGGGCCGCTGGAAGTGCCCGTCACCCGCACACTGATCGTCGCCGGGGCCCTCGCCTCGCGCGACTTCCAGGACGTGCACCACGACCCGGAGGCCGCCCGCGCGAAGGGCTCCCCCGATGTCTTCATGAACATCCTCACCACCAACGGCCTGGTCGGCCGCTTCATCACCGACCACTTCGGTCCCACGGCGGTGCTGCGCAGGGTCGCCATCCGGCTCGGGGCTCCCAACTACCCGGGGGACACGATGGTGTTGCGGGGCACGGTGGAAGAGGTCGACGGCCGCACGGCGGTGGTGCGGGTCCTGGGCGAGAACGGCCTCGGGCGGCATGTCACCGGCACGGTCACGGTCACCGTCCCCGGCGACGGGGACGAGCGGCCGGCCGGAGGTGTCGTATGAGCGTCCGCACGCGGGACCTCCTGGGCGGGCGGGCCGCCGTCGCCGGCATCGGGGCGACCGAGTTCTCCAAGGACTCCGGGCGCAGCGAGCTGCGGCTGGCCGTGGAGGCGGTGCGGGCGGCGCTGGACGACGCCGGCCTCGCGGCGGCGGACGTGGACGGCCTGGTGACGTTCACCATGGACACCAGCCCGGAGATCACCGTGGCCCAGGCGTGCGGCATGGGCGAGCTGTCCTTCTTCTCCCGCGTCCACTACGGCGGCGGCGCGGCCTGCGCGACCGTCCAGCAGGCCGCGCTCGCCGTCGCCGCCGGGGTCGCCGACGTCGTCGTCTGCTACCGCGCCTTCAACGAGCGCTCGGGCCGCCGTTTCGGCTCGGGCGTACGGCAGCGGGAGCCGTCGGCGGAGGGCACGGCGCTCGGCTGGACGCTGCCGTTCGGGCTGCTCACCCCCGCCTCCTGGGTGGCGATGGCGGCGCAACGCTACCTGCACGCGTACGGGCTGACCCCGGAGGCGTTCGGGCACGTGGCCGTCACCGCTCGCCGGCACGCGGCGGCGAATCCGGCGGCTTACTTCCACGGCAGGCCGATCACCCTCGCCGAACACGCGGCCTCCCGCTGGATCGTCGAGCCGCTGCGGCTGCTGGACTGCTGCCAGGAGACCGACGGCGGGCAGGCGCTGGTCGTCACCTCCGTGGAGCGCGCCCGGGACCTGCGGCATCCGCCCGCCGTCGTGGCCGCCGCGGCCCAGGGCGCGGGCCGGGCGCAGGAGCAGATGACCAGTTTCTACCGCGACGACCTGACCGGCCTGCCGGAGATGGGCGTGGTCGCCCGCCAGCTGTGGCGAACCTCGGGCCTCGCGCCCGCCGACATCGACGTGGGGATCCTGTACGACCACTTCACGCCGTTCGTGCTGGCGCAGCTGGAGGAGTTCGGGTTCTGCCCGCCCGGCGAGGCCGCCGCCTTCGTGGCCGAGGACCGCCTCCCGCTCAACACCCACGGGGGCCAGCTCGGCGAGGCGTACCTCCACGGTATGAACGGCATAGCGGAGGCGGTACGCCAGTTGCGGGGCACGTCGGTGAACCAGGTGCCGGGCGCGGCACGCACGCTGGTGACGGCGGGCACGGGTGTGCCGACCTCGGGTCTGGTGCTCGTCGCCGACGGCTGAGCGGCCGAGTGGCTGGGCGGCTGGGCGGCGAAGAAGCGCCAGGACAGCCACCCGGCCGGGCGGCACTGAAGCGCCAGGACAGCCACCCGGCCGGGCGGCACTGAAGCGTGAGGACGGCTTACCGGCCGCGCCGCGCCCGACCGCGCCCCCTCGGGGCCAGTCCACTCCCCGTCCACCTTCAGGAGGTCGATCCGGCTCCACCCCTACAACCTGAGAGGGACCCGGCTTCGGCACCTGCGGCCGATCCGCCGGGCGGGGCGCGAACCTAGCGTGGAGCCATGACCACACCCGTCTGCACCAGCGCGTCCAACGGCATGAGGCGGCCCGCGCCGTACCCGTCGTTCGCGTCGTACGTCAGGGCCCGTCAGCCGGTGCTGCTGCGCACCGCCCGGTCGCTGACCGCGAACCCGAGCGACGCGGAGGACCTGCTGCAGACCGCGCTGGCCAAGACGTACGTCGCGTGGGAGCGGATCGAGGACCACCGGGCGGTCGACGGGTACGTCCGACGGGCCCTGCTCAACACGCGCACGTCGCAGTGGCGCAAGCGCAGGGTCGACGAGTTCGCGTGCGACGAGCTGCCCGAGCCGGAGCCGCTGCCGGGCGGGACCGATCCGGCCGAGCAGCAGGCGCTGCACGACGCGATGTGGCGTGCGATCATGCGGCTGCCGGCGCGGCAGCGGGCGATGGTAGTCCTCAGGTACTACGAGGATCTGAGCGAGGCGCAGACGGCGGAGGTGCTCGGCGTCTCAGTCGGTACGGTGAAGTCGGCGGTGTCCCGGGCCCTCGGCAAGCTCCGGGAGGATCCTGAGCTGGACGTTGTTCGATAACGTGCTGAACTGGGCATTCGGGACGCGCTTCAACGGATCCTGAGCGATCCCGGGGCCGATCCCTGGCGAGTCCTGATCGATCATCTCTTCCCTAGTGACATACCGCGCGGTATGTGCGCAGAATCAGCGCAACCGTTACCACCGCGTAGGCAATGTCGCCGCACCTGGGAGGACGCCGTGCTGAGCACCATGCAGGATGTACCGCTGCTGATCTCGAGGATCCTGACTCACGGATCCACGATCCACGGCACATCGCAGGTGACCACCTGGACCGGCGAGGGTGAACCGCACCGCCGCTCCTTCGCCGAGATCGGCGCCCGGGCCGCCCAGCTCGCGCACGCCCTGCGTGACGATCTCGGGGTGACCGGCGACGAACGGGTGGCGACGCTCGCCTGCGACAACATGGGTAAAACACTCGCGGCGTGACCTGGGGAAACGCGCGGTAGGGCATGAGAACGGCCCCGGTGCCTAGTGGTCGGTACCGGGGCCGTTCCATGTGGCCCACCGCGCCGCGGGGGAGGACGACGGCGGGGGCCCTTCCCGCTACCGCGACGGCAGCGGGGCGACGGACGCACGCGCCGGCGCGAGCGTGCGTCACAGGTGGCTTACATCAGACGGGCGAGCGAGGGCGGCATGAACAGGTCGCGCGCCCGATGCTGTGCCCACACGAGCGCGACGTCGCCGTCGTCCCGGCGCGCGTACCCAGGGCACAACTCGCAGCCGTCGAGGTGCTGGTGTGGCACCTCCGCGGGGTGCGACGCGGCGATGTGCCGCGCCGTCTGCAACTGTTCCCAGAAACACCCCTCCGGATCGTCCCACTTCTGGGCGAGCCGCAGCAGGAACCACGCGCACTCGACGCACGCCCACATGAACGGCGGCGGCAACGGCCGTTCCTCGACCGGTTCCTCGCACATCAGGGGTTCCGTATCGCCGTCGCGCCCATGTACGCGCGGCCGGTTGCCGTGACGCGGGCGAGGTACGCCTCGACGGCATCCGGGCCCGCGCCGGGCGGGATCGGGTCGAGACCGATCGTCAAGCACACTTGCCCGCCGGCGGCGACGTGCTTACGCCACTCGGCGCCGGGGGCCGGCAGTCGCATGAAGAACTCCGGGTGCCCGTAGTCGAGGGCGACATACGGCCCGCGCATGACCAGCCGGGCCCCGACCATCGGTACGCGTTCGGCAGCCGGCCGTAAGAGCATCCCCTCGCACATGCCCATCAGGCCGGCCTCGACCGACTCGGCCGTCTCGTGAGCGCGCCGTGGGGGCGCGTGGCCGATGAGCACATACGCGACGGGTTCGGCGAGCGCTCCAGCGTGAAGCCACGTCGACACCGTGCAGCCGGCGACGAAACCGGGGCCGGGCACTGCTCGGAACGACAGAACAGGGTCGGTCACCGCTCTACCTCCAGCCATACGACTTTGCCGAACTCGCGGTCGTAGACGCCCCACCGCGCCGCCATGGCCTCGATGATGTGCAGGCCGCGCCCGCGGGCCCGCTCCCCCGATTCCGCCCTTATCTCCGGACGCTTGCGGCTGGTGTCGTGCACCTCGACGCGTACGTGCGTGAGCAACGGCAGAACCTTGACGAGCATGGAGTCGCCCGGCTCAGTCCCGTACCGGTACGCGTTCGTCGTGACCTCCGAGACCATGAGCAACAGGGCGTCGAGTCGGTCGTCGTCGAGGGGCGGATCGTCTTTGGCCATGACCTCGCGCACGTACCGGCGGGCCTTGCGGGGCGCCTCGATGCTCGACTCGAAAACGCACTGCGCCGGGGGGCCGGTGGGGGGAGCGCAGCAGTCCGGTAACGCGCTCGGCTGCATGTGCACCATGCAAACTCCCTACGCCTGCGGTGCCAGTTGGCGCAGAGTTTCGTAACGCCATACGTCGGCACGATCACATTTCGTCGCACCAGAGTGCTCCCTGTCACACATCCCGTGCAACCCTCTCAGAGGTGAAATGAGAATTTGCATATGCCGGTGAGAGTGGCTGGATGGAGGGGGGCGGGTCAGGTGACATCACCCGCGGGCAGGCGGCAGACTGTCGGCGAAAGGTCAGATCCGGGAGGGGGGTTCGTGAGCACACCCACGGTGCGTCGGCGCAGGCTCGGCGTGAAGCTGCGCGCGTTGCGCGACGGGCTCGGCCTCACTCTCGAAGAGGTCGCCGAGAAGTCGAACGGCGGGATCACGGTCGCCAAACTGTCTCGGTTGGAGACGGCCCGGAGTGCGGCCAAGGCGCCAGATGTTGAGCTGTTGCTCGACCTGTACGGGGTCGACGACGGCGAGTTGCGGACGGCCTTACTGGCGCTCACCCGCGAGGGCGCGCGGCGCGGGTGGTGGCAGTCGTACCGGGGCGTTCTGTCGCCGGCGTATGAGGACCTGATCAGCTTGGAGGCCGAAGCGACGTCGGTCCGCACGTGGCAGATAGGTGTGATTCCGGGTCTCCTTCAAACCGGCGAGTACGCCCGGGAACTCATGACGTCGATCGGCATGTCGGAAGCGGTCGAGGACAAGGTCGACGCCCTGGGCGAGGTGCGCCTCGCACGACAGTCCGTGCTCACCCGCGAGGCTCCGCTGAACTTGTGGGCGATCATCGCGGAGGGCGCGTTGCGCACGCGGTGCGTCGGTGCCGGCGTCATGCGCGACCAGCTCGGGCGCCTGCTCGAACGCGGTCGGCGGCCGAACGTGACGATTCAGGTTCTACCGTCCGACTCTCCGCCCCACGTTGGGCAAATGGGTTCGTACTCGGTCCTTGGGTTCGAGGACTTTGCAGACCTCGACGTCGTGCACGTTGAAAGCCTGACTGCTGCTCTGTACGTCGAGGACGGCGGACAGGTCGGCGTGTACCGGGACGCGTTCGAGCGGCTGCGCGCGGCTGCGTTGTCGGTCGAGCAGTCCGCAGAACGCATCGAACAGATAAGGGAAGAACATGGCCCACGTTGAAGACTCGTCGACTCTGCCCGTGACGTGGTGGAAGTCGTCGGCGAGCGGTACGCAGTCCGACTGCGTCGAGTGCGGCATCGTCGATGGGCAGACGATCGCTGTCCGGGACAGCAAGAGGCCGAACGGGCCCGCGCTGCTGCTGTCGCGGGCGACCCTGGCCGGCCTGGTGGCCGGTATCAAGGCGGGTGACTTCGAGGCGTAAGGGCGCCACCGAACGACAGAACGCCCCCCGCAACGGCCGTGCGTGGCCGTGCGGGGGGCGTTTCTCATGGGCGGGTGGCGAGCTGCCACAGAGACAGGATGAGGCCGCAGACGGCGACCAGGGCGGCGAGGGACGGCAGGGGCCATCGGTTGCGTTCGAGGGCGTCGAGCCGGCTCTCGTGGTCGGCGATGGCGCGGTCGGTCTGGTCGCCCCGCTGTACGAGTAGGGCGAGGCTTCCGTCGACGCGGGCAAATCCGGTCTCCATCGTGCCGCGTAGCTTCTCCAGCTCGACGGCGACCGCGGCCGGATCGGATGGGGTGGGGATCGTCACCGGGCGCCCCCGTCGGCGTCGTCGACCAGGCCGAGGCCGAACCGGTCGAGCAGGGCCTCGACGGCGGGGTGCGCCATGGCGCGGGCGACGACGCCGGCGACCGCGGCGGCCGTGGCGGCGGCGCCGATCAGCCATGGGGCGGCGACGGCGAGGTCGCCGGAGTCGGCGACGACCGCGGCGAGGGCGGGCACGACCGCGACGACGGCGGCGGCGGTCTGGAGCGCGGTACGGATGGCGCGCGTGTTCTTCGGGTTCATGGGGGGGTGTCCTTCCGGGGTGAACGGGCCCGCCCGGCGCGGTGCCGGGCGGGCTGGGGGGTGGTCAGGAGTGCAGGCGGCGCCACGTCTCCGGGCCGGGGTATCCGTCGGCGTCGGCGCCGGTCCACCCCTGCGCGCGCTGGTAGGCGCATACGGCGTTGCGGTCGGCGTCCGACCAGGACGGGCCGGGGCCGACGTCGTAGAAGCGGCCGTATCCCTTGGCGACCAGGGCCTCGCCGAGCTGTGTCACGTACTTGTTTCGCTTGCCGGGGCCGAACTTGTCGCGGCCGGGGTAGGCCGGCGGCTTGGGCTTCGGCGCGGGCGCGGCCTTGGTCTTGAGTACCTGCCCGGGGCGGATCGTGTACGGGGCCGTGATCTTGTTCAGCGTGGCGAGCTTCTGCCACGGGACGCCCACCTTGGCGCCGATGCTCGACAGGGTGTCGCCGGATCGCACGGTGTAGGTGGTGCCGGTCTCGGCCGGGGCGTCGCCGACGATCGCCTTTGCCCGGCGCACGATCTCGTCGAGCTGGGCGACGATCCGCGAGCCGGGGCAGGACGTGTGACCACCCCACGCGCTACCGCCCATCGCGTGGTACCCGAGACCCTTACCGCTGGGCGAGTGCGTCACCTGGAGCGGTACGCCGTACTTGTCGTGTGCCCACGCCAGTACGCGCGCGTTCGCGTCGAGCTGGGCGTCGGTGAGGGTGTCGCCCCCCTTGCCCTCGTTCTCGACGCTGAGCCAGGACGGGTTACCGCCGGCCTGGGCCCACGCGCGGTCGGCGGTGTCGACCCACTGGCGGAGTCTGCCGGTCTTGCTGGTCCCGAAGTGGCTCGACGCCTTGGCGGCGCGGTTGCGAAACCAACTGTCGGTGCCCTCGAACGTGCCGGCCATGATGTGGACGACGACGCCTCGCACCTCGGCCTGTCCGTTGTTGGTGTGGTTGACGCTGATGGGGCGCCACTCGGCGCCGGGCATGCGTGCCATGGGTGGTGTCTCCAGACATGAAAAAACGCCCGGCGCGGTGCGCGGGCGTGCGGCGTGGAAGGGGGGCGGGCTACGCGAGGGCGGCCCAAAACTTGATCGGGTCCGTCTCGATCGCGGACGGGGTGAACGACGCCGGCCACGACGCAAGGCCGGAGATCACGCCGAACGGTCGAATGGTGTTGAGCGTGGTCACGGGGCATGCGCCGGTCGAGTCGGCGGTCATCAGTACCGGTGCGTTCGCGCTGTTGCCGATCACGAACCGAAAGGCCACGTAATAGATGCCGGCGTTGAGCGTGAGCGGCGCGGACAGTGCACAGGTGACGGTCTGCCCGCCGGCGTTGTGTACGTCGATCATCACGGCCGTATCGACCATGTCGTTCGTCTGGGCGAGGCGGGTCCCCGCGGTGTTGAAGATGCCGGCGCGCGATCCGGCGTCGAGGCCGGTCCCCTCGTACCCGAACACGTGAAAGACGATCGACGACGCGGTGATCGTCTCCCGCACGGGTATGGCGATGATCCGGAACGATCCGGTCGAGGGGACGCGGCCGGCGGACTGGGCGACGGCGGGGTCGAACGCCCACGCCTTCATGCCGAGATCGCTCGGCCTCCACCCGTCGTAGGGAAGCTGCGCGTCGGGAACCTTGCTGGTGCTGCCGAGACTGGCGACGCCGTTCGCTGCGCCCCGCGCGGTGGTGGCGAGGGCCCCGACGTCGGCGGCGTTGAGGACGACGGCGCCGGTCTTGGTGTTGACCGAGGTAACCGGCGCGGTGCCTGCGGTGCCCACCTGAAACACGGTGCCGTCACCCTGCTTGATGTACGGCAATCCGGCCTTGGAATAGAGCTGGATCGATCCGGCGGACGTGGCCGGGTCGGCGGCGATGTCCTTCGCGCCGATCGCGCCCGTGGCCGTGAGTACGGACTCGCCGGCGGTCGACGTGCCGTTGATGACTACCCGCCGGTTGTCGCGGCGGATGAACAGGGCGACGCCGTTGTCGGTGCCGTCGTCGTGCCGGGCGGCGATACGGAGGTTCGAGCCGGTGTCGGTGCCACCCTCGGCCGTGCCGTCGTTCTGGATCTGCCACCGGTCGACGCCGGCCGTCTGTAGCTTGATCGGCCGGAACGTGGCGGCCGTGCCGTCGAGCGTGAGCGTGCCGGTTACCTTGCCGTTCGTCGCGGCCACGGCGCCCACGTCGTCGGCGTCGAGGACGACCGCGGCGGCCGACTGCCCGTTGACGGACTGCACGACGCCCGGGGCGCCGGCCGGCCCTTGGGCGCCGGTGTCACCCTTGACGCCCTGGGGGCCGGCCGGGCCGGTCGCTCCGGTGTCGCCCTTGACGCCCTGGGGGCCGACCAGGGACGCGAGCCACTGGGCGACCGTGCCGACGAAACCGGCCTTAACGGCGACCTCGTACGCGCTGTCGCCGCGTACGGCAACGTAGGTGGGGGTCGTCGGGTCGGTCGGCGCGATGTCGGCGAGGTCGACCTCGGGGTCGTCGGCCGGCAGCAACACCTGATAGACGCGGTTCATCGCCACGCCGGCGAGCTGCTCGGCCACGCTGTACGACCAGCCGGTCGGGTTCATGTCGGGGGCGTCGGTGGCGGGGAGGGTGACGGCGAACGCCCCGGTCGCGTCGAGCGGCGCGGTAACGGGCCCTCCGAGGATCACGTCGGAGTCAGGGAAGGTGACCATGCCGGGGGCCCGGAAGACGACTTGCCCGGCGAGGGGTTCGCCGGCCGGGGTGAGGAATCGGCCGGTGACTCGGACGGTGGGGATTCCGTCGGGCAGCATCGTTACACCTCCTCGACGGGTGCGGCGGCGGTGGGCTCGGCGGTCGCTGCGTTGGCGGCCTCGCCGGTCGGCACGTCGGGCGCCTCGGCCTCGGTGAACGTGTTCCGGGTGTAAGCGGAGTACAGGCGGGTTTCGACGTTCTGACTGGCCGACTTGGCGCGGTGCTCGACTCGCAGCGTGAAGTACGACAGGAATTGCAGGCCGTCGAGCGGGCGCGTGATCTGCCGGCCGGTCCACTGGCCGGCCGGGCAATCCCACTCGTCGAGCTCGGTCTCGACGCCGTCGTGCGTGAGGACGACGCGCACCTGTGCGCCACCGGTGTTGGCGTAGGTCGTCAGAGACAGGTACAGGACGGCGTTATGGGCCGGGGTCGTGCCCTGCCACGCCGGTTGATACGTGGTGCCGGTGTAGTCCTGCCGTTCGGTGGGGTGCAGTTGTACCGGCATCCACGGGCGACCGAGGAATTCGTCGCTGTAGTAGTCATCCATGACGATGACGTTCCGATTGCGGTCCCATATGCGGACCATCTGTCGGGGGGCGTCGTCGTCGGGATAGCTGTTGGCGCCGATGGCGAACGCGATGTCGCCCGTGTCGCGGCGCATGGCGGTGAAGTAATCGCCGACGGTCGGCGACTGTCCCGTCTCGAATACGGCGGTCCCGTCGGGGTCCTTGACGAACAGGCGCCCCCCTTCGCCGATCACGACGTCGCCGGCCAACACCTGGTTGAGGGCGGGGCGCATCTGCGCCCGGCCGCGGAGGGTGCGCACCTCGCGTTCGAGGGCGGCGACGCGGTCGAGTAGATCCTGTGGGACGTACGCCATTACTCGGCTACCTCCAAATAGAGCTTCGCCGTCTCGGGGCGGCCTCGCTCGGGCGGGTTGATGGAAAGGCCGACGACGCGATACCGGCCGTCGAGGACGTCGGAGTGCCATAGGTCGCGGATGCGTAGACGGACGGCGGCGCCGAGCAGGGCGGGGCTCACGTTGTCGCCGAGCAACACCTCGACCTCGGGTATCTGCACGGGCCGGCGGGCGGCGGTCCAGTCGGCGCGGGCGTGCGCGTCGAGCGTCTTCGGTTGCTCGACGGTGGTGTAATCCGACGATCCGTCGAGGCGCGGCCACCCGGCGGCGATGTCGTCGTCGGCGACCAGCCGCTCGGACATGAGCGGCACGGAGTCGGCGGCCTGGTTGTTGTTGATCGATGCGCCCCGGGACTGCCACCCGTTGGCGAGGGCCGACGCGTCGTGCGGCCACGTGTACGTGAGGACGGGCCCGGGGTGGTCGAGCACTATCTCGGCCGTGCCGGTGCGGATGATCGGGTGACCGAGCACAAGCCGTTTGACGCGCCGACCGTTGCTGTCGCGGTAGCTGGCGACGCGCCACTCGAAACCGTTCTCGACGGCGGCGAGCTGGTCGATAAGGTCGCCGATTGTGGGGAGGTCGTAGCGGCTGAACTCGCGGTCGCGGACGATGCCGGACGGCTCGCCGTCGTAGGTGATGCCGATATCACCCCCGGGCGTCGACTGCACGTAGTCGAGCAGGCCGCGCACGATGTCGAACTGGTCGACCTGCTCGGCGAGCTGCGTGTCGAGCAGTAGGCGCCGGTACAGGTACGACTCCCACCCCCCGCACTGAATCTGTGCGGTGAGGAACCCCCGTGCGCTGGACGCGACTTGCAGCGTCCACAGGATGCCGCCCCACCAGATGTCGCGCCCGCGCTCGACCCATACGCCCGTACGGCCGGGCTGCAACGCCCGCCGGGCCCGCTCGGCGATCTCCCGGTTCGGAATGGGCACACTGCCGGTGAGCCGACCCACCTTGCCTATGTAGTCGTCGAGGCTCACGCCGGTCACGGGCAGGGCGTCGAGTACCTGGTCGCTTCGTAGGTCGGTGAACACGAACCGGTAAGGGGTCTGCACGCGGCGCCCCCTACTGCACGAACGTCGCGGAGATCCGCACGTTCGTGTCCTTTTCGAGGGCGTTGTCGGTGCGGGCCGGTCCGCCCCCCGCCCACGAACGCAGCGTCATCAGGCCGTCGGCGCCGATGGCGCATGCGCCGAATCCGTAACCGTTCGACGCGACGGCCTCGACCAGCAGGACGGGGCGCCACCCGATCGGGAGCGTGGCGACCAGGGTGTCGGCGAGGTTGGGGTTAGCGAGCAGGGTCGCGCCGGTCCGGGTCCAGTAACCGACGATCTGTACGACGCCGTTACGGCGGCGGGCGCCGAAAGTGTTCAGCGACCAGCCGGCCGCGGTGCTTACGCCTCCGCTGATCGTCTCCGTGGCGCGCTCGGGCGGCCGGTAGGTCTCCCACGTGCCGTCGGCTGCGTTCCAGCGTTCGAGGGTGCCGTCGGCGTCGCGGTACTGGCCGTCGTACGCCCCGTTGAAACTGAGTCCCCACCCCTGGGGGATGATCCCGCCCACGGCGGCCGTGAAGCGGCGGCGGTCGGCGAGGGCCGACGACCAGTTGATACCGCCCACGCCCGCGGACGCGCCCGCGGGCACGGTGACGTCCCACAGTCGCAGCGAACAGGGGGGAAGGGTCGGCGCGGTCGGCGTCGCCGACGCTGTGCCGACCAGGACCTCGACGCGGGCGAGGGCGTTGTCGCTCTCGTCGAACAGGCCGTCGTACACGCGCAAGATCACAGAATCGATGCGGGCGAACTGGGCGTTCCCGTCGGTGAACGTGACGGTTTCGGGGGCGTCGACGGCGACGGGGTAGGCGCCCTGCGCGGTCGTCCCCTGCACGGCGGCCCGACCGATACCAACCTGTAGGGACATGGCGCCGGCGCCGGTCGCGGCGAACGGGTTCCCGCCCGGAATCACGCCGTCGCGCGTGCGTATCTCGCCGTCGGGCGACCACGTGCCCACGGGGGCGAGGCGGGTGTCTTCTCTCGTCTGCCCAAGCGGCAACAGCCATGCGGGGCGCACGGTCACGGCGGGGGCTCCTTACCAGTAGGCGGCGCGGTAGCGCACGACGACGGACGCGGCCGGGTCGTTGCTGCCGGGCGCGGCGCGGAACATCAGGGGGGTTGTGCCGGGCGCGAGCGTGAACGTCTGCTCGGGCACGCTGCGGCTACTCGCGGTGTAGAGGCGCGAGGCCGTGCCGTTGAGCGTCACGGTTCCGGCGAGGGTGTCGACGACCAGGACGTCGCCGGCGGCGAGGGGGAGGTCGTATTCGAGGACGTCGCCGGTCGTGATGTTCGTCAGGCTCGGCGCGGTGACCGGGCCCCGGAACTCGACGACCGGGTGCGTCTCCGCGGTGCCGGTATTGACGGCCGACATGCGGCCGGTACTGCCTGGCGTACCGAAGTTGAGCGGCCACGCGAGGACGCCGGCGGTCGTGCTGATCCGTAGCGACGACGTGCCCACGGGCACGGGCGAGGCGAGGGCGGCCGGGAAGCTGACGACCGGTTGCACGGTCGCGGCGCCGGCCGGCGCGGTGCCGGTGAGCGACGCGTCGCCTGGTGCGCTCGCCTGGTCGGCGAGGTGCTGCCCACCTGGTCCCCACCATCGGAGCGTCGTCGTGGCGTCCTGCTCGGCGGCGACCTGCGATGCGAACGTGACGGTCTGGCCGGCGGCGACGGCCCACCCGTAGTTACTGCCGGCGGCGGCCCAGATGAGTTCGGCGAACTCGGCGAGGGGTCGCACGGACACGGGGCCGGTGCCGTCGCCGCTGATGACGGGGTCGCCGTCGCTCCACCATCGCCACAGCTCGCCCACGCCCGCGCGTTGGCTGGCGGGCAACACCTCGACCTCGGCCGACTCCCACGCGAGGCCGGCCTCGGACACGGGGAGCGTTGCCGTGGCGGCCTGCTCGGCGAGGGCGTAGCGGCGCGGGTCGGTGGCGACCCACTCGATCGCTCCTCCGATGATCGTTCCGAGTCGGTAACCGGTCGTCGTGGGGACGGCGCGGCGTACGGCGCGGGCGTAGGCGAGCAGGGGCCCGCGCTCGTCGAGCCACACCACGAGGGGAATCTCGTCGACGCGCGGCGCGGTCGCGGCCTCCAGCCGGCCGACGACCTCGCCGATTTGCGCGCGCGGTGCGCGCACGACCAGGCCGTCGAGACCGATCGTGCGGGACTGCGCGAGCAACTGGCCGGGGAACGCCCCGTGCGCGTCGGCCCGTTGCACGGTGCCTGAGTCGAGGGGCGGGAGGTCGCCCCACCCGGTGAGCGTCCGCCACCGGTACGGGGTGTCGGGGCCGAGCAACAGGTCGCCGTACTGGACATGTCCGGGCCGGGTGACCAGGGCGCCGGCGGCGCCCATGGCGGTGACAGGCATCGTCACCCCCTTGCCTTGGCGAGCCATGCGAGGGCCCGCGCGTTGTCGTCGGGCCCGCCGTGCTCGGCGGCGTGCCAATGCTCGATCTGGACAGTCACGCCCCCGGCGGCCGGGGCGAACGGCGAGCCGTAGGCGCCGACGGTGGCGCCGGCGGGGGCGAGTTGGGGAACGGCAGGCGTGGTGACCAGCGACCGCATGGCGCGGTCGACGGCGCCGGCTCCACCCTGAATCCCCTTGACCAGGCCGGCGGGAATCCACCGGCCGACGTCCTTCGCCATGACGCGCGAGGGCGAGGCGATGCCGAGTGCATCGGCGATCGGCCCGGGGATCATGTTCTTCGCGAAGCTGATCAACTGCGAGCGGAGCCAACCGCCCATGCTCTTTACGCCGTTGAGCAGGCCGCGCACGACGTCGCGGCCCTTGTCGACCAGCAGCGAACCAAGATTCCCGATGGCACTGGAGATCCGGCCGGGCAAACCACGCATCCACGAAATCGCCTCGTTGGCCTTGTTGACCACACTGGTCTTGAAGGACGACAGGGCAGAGCGCGCGCGCTCGGCGAGTTGGCCGGCGAACGGCGCAAGGGCGTTGTACGCGCGGCCGGGGAGTCCCTTGATCCAGTCGACGGCGGCGGATATGCCCTTGCCGACCCACTCGGCGAGCTTGCCGGCAGCCTCGCCGATCAGCTTCGCTGCGTTGAGTACGGCCGTCTTGGCGAGCTGCCACGCCTTGTCGAAGTCGCCTTGCAGCAGCGCGACCAGGGCTTGCAGGATCGGCAGGACAACGGACGTGATCACCTGCGCGAGTCCTGCGGCCAGGATCTCGGCGAGCTTTCCGACCAGGCCGATCAAAGGTTCGATGATCGGCATGAGGGCGTCGAGGGCGGCGAGCAGTAGCTCGCCGATGATCGGCACCAGTGGTTCGAGTGCGGTCATGACCTGCGCGAACGCCTCGCCCAGGGTGACGAGTAGGGGCTGAACGGCGGTCAGCAGCTCCGCGAAAACGGGCAGGACCGCGGCGATCAATTGCCCCAATATGGGCAGTATGGGCGATACGCCCTCTAGGACTAGGCCGAACGTTTCCGCCAGGGCGGCCAGGACCGGGCCGAGTTCGCCGACGATCGGCACCAGGGCGTCGCCGAGTGCGCCGATGAACGTCTCAAGCGGCGGCCCGAGTGCGGCGAGCGCGGGGCCCAGCGCATCGGCGAGGCCGGTTACGACCGGCACCAGGGCCTTAGCGACCGCGGCGAGGACGGGCCCGCCGGCCTCCGCGAGTGTCCCGATCAGGCCGCCCAGTGCGGGCAGGATCTCGCCTACCGCGCCGAGCAGTCCGCCCAGCCCTTCGGCGGCCCCGTCGGCACCCGTGGAGACGCCCTCGAAGAAACCCCCGATGCCGTCGCCGACCGCGCCGAGACCGGACGACAGGGCGTCGATCACGGGGCCCGCGGCCTCAACCGCGGACACCAGTCCGGGCATGGCGCCCTTGGCCAACGCGCCGATGCCGTCGACCAGCGGCTCGACCAGCGGGGCGACGCCCTCGAACAGTTGTCCGATCTGCGGGGCGAGGTCGTCGAAGATCCCCTGTAGCTGTCCGGCCGCGTTGGTGAACGGCTTGACCAGGGGTTCGGCGAGCTCCTGCATTCGCCCCTTGACGTGCTCGCCCAGGTCGCTAAATGCGCTCTTGACCTGCTCGTTCTCGGCGAGAACCTTCGCGCCGAGACCGATAACGGCGAGCGGTACAGCGGCGAGGGCGCCCGCGGCACCGAGGGCGCCGACAGACAGGAGTTTGGTACTGGTCGCCGCGGCGCCCAGTAGCGGGCCGATACCGGCGAGGCCGCGACCGGCCTCCTCGGCGCCCCCTCCGATGCCGTCGCCGAGTGCGCCCCCCATCTCTGCGCCGGCCGCGACGAAGCGACCTCGCATGTCGCGCAACCGGCCGTCGGCGTCGCGCTGGAGACCCGCGAGGGCGGCCTCGGTCCGGTCGACGCCGCGTTGCGCCCCGGAGTCGTCGAGGTCGATATACCCGACCAACTCGCCGATGGTGAGGGCCACTTTGCACCCCCCATCGGCGCCCCGCGGGGCGCGCTATTCAGTTGTCGTGCTGGTCACCTGCCGGTGAGTCGTGCGATCTCGTCGGGGTCGGTCACGACGCGCGGCGTCGACTGCCACACGCGGGCGAACCGGGACTCGGACGTCAGGCCGCCCAGACACACCAGGAACTCGCGCACGGTGAGCCGTGCGACCTCGCCGGCGGTGAGCTGGTACTCGCGGCGTAGGTCAGCCTCGACCGCTCCCCAGTGGCGGACTACCGCCGACCAGAGTTGCGACCCTTCCCCTTGCCCTTCGGGCGGTTCTTCGGCCTCTGCGGCGTCGCCGGCCGCGGGGCTTTTCCCGCCTTGGCGGCCTCGCGCTTGTCGTACGCCGCGGCGGCCTGCTCCATGCTCAGCGAGCCGGGGTCGGCGACGTTGGCGGTCGCCCACATCAACACGATGCCGAGCTTCCGGTCGTCCATGCCGGCCTCTGCCCAGTCGTCGACGGCCGCGGGGCCGAACAGCGAGCCGAGCAGGCGTCGAATGTCCTCGGGGCGCGCGCTGTGCATGACGCGGTGAAGCTGGAGCATGTAGAGCGCGGGCAGGCTCGGCGGCAGGGTGTACGTACGGCCGTACAGGCGCAGCGGTACGCCGCGGCGTTCCGGCTCGGCCTGCTCGGCGAAAAACGCGTCGAAGTCGGCGACGTCGTCGACGGGCTGGTCGACGTCGAGGGCCTGGTCGTGCTGCTCGATCATGGTTACGGCTCCGGGGTCGTGGTGACGGGCTCGGTGTCCGGGAATCCGCACCGGGTGAAGGTGGCGCCCCACGACGTTTTCGCGTTGTGCTCGCCCCCCTGCTCGCCGGGCGTAACGGTGCACTCCCACACGGTCCAGTCGGCTTGCGACTTGTGGCGGTAGCGCATCCGGCCACGCGACTCGCTGCCGAGCTTCCACGCCCACGTGTTGTCGATGTAGTTCTGTCCGGGGTCGCGGGTGGTGCCGGTCTGCGACCAAAGGCCGGTGACCTCCAGCGTCGCGCCCCGCTGCATGACGTCCTGTTCGTATCCGCCTTCCGAGTCGTTGGTCGTGGTGTCGGCCGTCTCCTCGTTCTCCGACGGGCTGTACGACCAGGAGTTGACGTTGCCGATGCGGTGCCATGTGGCGGGGGTTCCGGTCGGGTCCTCGACCTCGAAATACCAGCCGCGGGCGTCGATGGGCCTGCCCATGCTGGGGCCTCCTATTCGGTTCGGTGGGTGCTGGGGGACGACACGTCGAGGTCGACGTTCACGACGTGTTCGTGACGGCCTTGGGCGTCGGCGCCCATCGGTCCGGGGGTGGCGCGGGCGGCGGCGAGGATGAGCCACGTTCCGTCGGGCAACTCGACGCCGGCGAGGCCGTGCAACGCGCGGTAGATCGCCCACGCGCGGTCGCGGGAGGTGCGCGGGTCCGGGCCCCCGCGCACGCGCACCTGAAGCCGTACGGTGTCGTAGGCGTTGCGCGCGTCCGGGGGGCCGGCGTCGTACAGGGACAGGCACACGGCGGCATCCGGCGTCGACGGCATGCGCTCGACGAACGTGTCGCCGGTCTTGCCGGTCGGGTCGTAGGTGAGCAGGTCGAGGCCGTCGAGCAGGCGGGCGACGCCGTCGGTCACATCAGCCACGCAGCGACCTCCGCACCTGAGCGGCGATGATCTCGCCGACGGTGTCGGCCTCCTCGGACATGGGCCGTTCGAGGTACTTCGCCGTCCTGCCCGCGTCGTGCTGATAGGTCAGTTCCTCGTGCTGCCGGACGGCGTACGGGGTGTCGTAGCTGACTGCGGCCGTAAGCGACGACTCGTCGACGGTGGCGACGCCGGAGCGTTCGAGGGTGGCCTCTTCGATCGGCACGACGCGTCGTGACTCGGTGAGCACGTGCTCGGCGGCGAGGCGTAGGCCGCGGACGGCGCCGGCCCGGGTGCCGCGCATGACGGCGGCCCCGTTCAGCCTGAGTCGGGATCGCTGCGTCACTCGCACATCACCTCCGTGGACTGCGGCACCGGTAGGCCGGGCGCGGTGTGGTTGGCGACGTTGATCGCCTTGGTCACTCGCCCGGACGGCAGGGTGAGGCGGGACTCGGGCGGGCAGTCGAGGTCGGGCGCGGTGATGACTTGCGTCGTCGACGTGACCTCGACGCCCTCGCGGTTGCGGGTGAGCTTGGTCTGTTCGGCGACCAGGGCCCGCACCTCGACGGCCGGGCGGTAGGTCGGGCCGTATGCGCTGTCGCCGTCGTACGGCTCGACCGTGACGCGGTGGCGCAACAGCCACCCGGGGACGTTCACCAGATCACCCCCGGGAGCAGGCCGGCCAACATCAGGGCGCGGTGCGCGCGGGGGGCGAGGTCGAGGTCGCCCGGGGCCCGCGGGTCGTCGCGGCGGTCGCCGAGAGACACCGGGCCGATAGAGACGCTGCCCCACCTGCCGGCGGCGCCGGTTCCGTCGTCGCCCGTGGCGAGCTGGTACTCGACTTGTGCGCACGTCGCGTCGGCGAGGGCCTGCACGACGTGCGGCTCGGTCGGCATTCCCGCGTCGCTCGTGGCGTAGAACGCGCACAACAGGGCGGCGTCGACGTCGGCGGACGCGCGGGCGAGCAACCGTTCGGCGTCGGGCGGGGCCGGCTCCCCCGTCCACGCGGCCAGTTGCTCGGGGGTCGCGTAGACACGGGGCACCGGGGCTACTCCTTCGGCGTCTCGGTCTTGGCCGGGGCCTTCCGCTTCGGCGCGGTGTCCTCGACGTCGTACCCGCGCCGGCGGGCGTAGGCGATAACGGCCTCGTCGTCGGTCTCGGCCTGGCCGTCGACGAAGTGCAGGCCGGCCACGCCGGGCCCGCTGTAGTCCTTCACGGGGGTGCGGATCACTGCCATGGGTCAGCCCACCTTGATGTTTCGGAAGACGGTCGCGGCCTTGGTGCTCTTGAGCGCGACGGCGACGGGACCGAGCTCGACCTCGCCGAACTTGACGGCGCCCGGGGTGTCGAAGTTGGGGAGCCACTGACGAACGACGGTCCCGCCCATGCACGCGACGCCGAAAAAGCCGTCGAGGCCGACGCGGTAGGCGTACAGGTCGGTAAGGCCGGTCGCGGGCGTGCCCCCGACGGTCCGGTTCTCAACCGGGATGATCGGGTCGTTCGATCCGGCCTTGTCGCCCGGGTCGGCGAACACGATGTCGCCGTACTGCTCGCGGACGATCGGCCGGCCGTTGGGACCGAGCAGGCCGTCGAGCGGGTTCTGTGTGTACATGCCGGCGCGGCGCGCGGCGGCGCGGACGCGGGCAAGCGCACGCTTGTTGCCGAGAATGATCGTCGGCGAGCCGTCGAGCAGGGACAGCCATTCGTCGATGGCGTCGAGGGCCTTGTGTTCGGCGCGCGGGTCGGTGTCGAAATCCGACCAGTCGGTGACGGCGCCGGCGCGGAACTCGGTCGCCGTGCCGGTCAGTGCCTTGTCGAGGCCGTCGAACGACTCGGCGTCGACGGCGGTGTCGCCGTTGATGACGGTGTCCTGGAACTGCGTACGGGTCGCCTTGATCTTCTGCTGCATGTTCAGCGTGACGGCACCGGACGCGGCCGGGCCGATGCGGGCGACGACGCGGTCGACGCGGAACGATCCACCCATCACCTTGAGGTCGACGGTGTATCGCTGCGTCTGGACTTCCGACGCGGTGTACTCGGTGTTGATCGGACGGAACGACGCGGTCGGCTGGGTGATCAGCCGGCGGTATCCGTACGTGAGGGTGTCGCCCCCGTCGGCGGGGTTGACGACGTCGGCGAACGTCAGAGAGTCGAGAATCGCGGATTCCTTGCGGAACTCGTCGATCACCGCGACGTCTATGTCGTCCTGCGCGTTGTTCTTCGCCTCGGTCAGAGTGACGGGCATGGGGTGCTCCTAGGTTCAGGCGCCCAGACGGGCGGCGATGGCGTCGTGGAGGGAACCGGGCCGGCGCTCCTGCGGGGTGGCACTGCCGAAGTCGGCGCCCCCGCGGGCGGGGCCGACGGCGGCGGCGAGGTGCGGCTGTGCCTGTACGGCGGCCTTGATCGCCTCCGTCACGGCGTTGTGGTCGTTGGGGTCGACCGCGGCGAGCGCGGTCATGGCGGACTGGGAGTCGAGCAGGGCGGCGGCGTTGGCGCCGGCGGTCGGCGCGGTGCGCAGTACGGCGGCCTGTACGGCGGCGGTGCGGGCCTGCTCCTGCGCCTGGGTGAGCTGCTGCTGTGCCCACTTCGGCAGGCGGGACAGGTCGCCCTCGGCGGCCGGCTCGGGCGCGGCCGGGGCCGGCTCCTTCGGGGCCTGCTGGGCGTCCTTGATGAGCTGCTGGGCCCACTCGGGGAGCGCGGACACGTCGCCCTCGGCGGGCGTCTGGGGGTCGCCCTGCGGCGGCGCCGGCGGGTTGGCCGGGGGTGCGGCCGGGGCCGGCGGGTTGGCCGGCGGCGCGGGCGGGTTGGCCGGGTCCGTCGAGGGGTCGGCCGACGGGTTCGGGTTCGGGTTCGGGTCGGGCACGGTGGCTCTCCTGGGACGGGGCGGAATCGGGCATACGAAAGGGGGGCCCGCCGTGGTGGCGGACCCCCCTTCGGGGTCGTGCTGCGGTGTTCGGTTGTCAGTCGTCGACGTCCTGGTCGCCCTGGTCGGCGACGGGGCGGCGCTCGGCATATCCGCGTATCCACGCGGTGCTGAGTGTCGAGGTGAGCGGGTACGGGCACGCGGTCGGCGGGTCGCCCCGGTCGCCTGCCTCGCGGCCGGCCGTGAGTGCCCTCACGATCTCCTCGCGCGTGCCCATGGGGTCACCTCTTGTTCTGCTGGTCGCTCTCGTTCTTACGGGCGCCGTCGGCCCACCGTTGGGCCTTGCCGGTCACGGACTCGATGAACTCGGCTTGCGTGAGCCGGCCGTGTTCCTTCCACCACTCTTTCAGCTCGTCGCTTGCTCGCGCGTATGCGATGCGCGCGGGCCCGCTGAACAGCGATGCGGGGTTGTGCCCGGCGGCCTTGGCCTTCTTGTTGAGTAGGTAGCCGTTGCAGTCCTGTTCGGCCTGTAGGTACTGCCGATATACGTACTCGTCGTAAAGGGCCCGGGCCTCGCGGCGAGTGATCAGGTGCCGCTCGTCCTTGTCCTGGTCCTCGTCGTCGTCGCCCCCGTACAGGGCGGCTGAGGCGTCGCGTAGGTCGGCCCAAAACGCGTCGTCGTCGAGGTGGTCGTCGACGGCCTGGTCGGCGGCGAGGGCACCCCACGCGGCCGGCCCGGGCACGGTGTCGCCCATGGCTTCGGCGAGGGCGTCGCGGTCGGCGAGCAGGTCCTCGACGGCGTCGCCGGTGTCGGCCGGCTCGGGTAGCTCGACGGCCTCGCGGGCGTCCATCTCGCCGGCGATCCGCAGTAGCTCGCCGTTGTCGGCGTACTGCATCGCCCATGCGAGGTCGTCGTCGCCGAGACCGGACAGGTCGTCGAGCAGGCGCCCGCCGGGGAACAGTGCGGCGAGCAGGTCGCGGCGGTGCGCCTCGGCGGCGAGCTGGTCGACGTCGTCGAGGCCGTGCTCGATGGCGTAGCGGACGCGGGCGGCGAGCTCGTCGTCGGACAGGCCGACCAGATCCGGGCGGACGCCCGGGAGCCGTGCGGCGAGGTCGCGGCGGTCGAGCTCGGCGGCGATCCGTAGGGCGTCGGCGTCGTCGACGTGGCCGACCAGGCGGCCCAACTCCGCGTCACTGAACGGGGTCAGATCGGCGGCGAGGGTGCCGCGGGGCGCAGCGCGGTCGAGCAGGGCGTCGAGGTCGCGGCGGTCGGCCTCGACCTCCAGCCGGCGGCGGGCGCGGTCGTCGAGCAGGTTCGAGCGCATGGCGGCGGCGAGCTGGTCGTCGCTCATCTCGCGCACGTTGGCGTCGTCGCCCGACCAGACGCGGGCGGCCTCGACCTGCTCGGCGGTCGCCTCCGTCCGGGGCTCGGGGAGGTTGCCGGCGCCGATCTGTTCGCGTACGCGGTTGCGGCGTAGGTCGGGGTGGTCGGCGAGGTGCTGGCGCATGGCGCCTTGCCACTGGCGGACCTTGGCGCGGGCGGCGCGCTGCGCCTCCGGGGTGACGGCGGCGGCCTCGCGGCGCTTCCACTTCCGTATGGTCCGCTCGATCTCGCGCTGACGCTGCCCGGCCTCGTACCCGGCCGGGTCGCTGGTGGCCTGCTCGACCCTGGTCAAGCCGGGCGAGTACATGCTCACGCTGTGGCGGCAGTTGGGATGCTGCAACCCTGCGGCCCTGGCCTGGTCGAGGCTGCCGGCCACCCGTACGGGGACCATGCGGCCGTCCTCGACGGCGTGCTCGACCTCGACCGTACGCGCCCCCGCGGGCCCGCCAATCGTCAACACACGGCCCTCCCACGGGGCGCACAAAGGGCACTCGCGGGGGGCGTCGCTCACGACGACCAACTCGACGCCGGCCTCGGCGAGCGTGCGCATGTGCGCCTCTGTCGCGGCCCGTGCGGTCGCCGTCCTTACGGCCATCTCGGCGTAAGAGCTGAGCTGCCAACGGCGGCCGGCGCGGTCGACGAACGCCCGTATCCCGCGGTCGGCAAACGCCCGCATGGCGTCCTGTGCGGCCTGCCGGCGGGTGCCGATACCGAGTAGCGGCGTGGCGGCCACCGACGTGACGACGGCCCGGAACGTGTCGACGACGGCACGCAAGATCGACCGGTGCGTCGCGGTGACGACGTCGACGGCCTCTTGCGCGACCCTGTCGACGGCCTGAGCGTTCGGCACGCGGTCGTCGACCAGGGCGCGCGCGTCGTCGGACAGGGCGCCGAGCTCGGCGACCGCGGCGCGGTGCCCGACGTTGTACGCCTCGGCGACCGCGTCGAACACTTCGAGCTGCGTCGCGCGCCCCAGCTCGTCGACGACGGCCTGTGCGGCGCGGCGTAGCGGCTGCACGGCGGCGAGCTTGGCCTCGACCCACCCGGGCGCGTCGAGGCCGGCGGCGAGCTGGCGCGCGATGATGCCCAACAGCCGCTCCTCGGCGGCGGCGTACATGTCGCGCGTCGTCTCGGCCAACGGCTCGACCATGCCCGGGTGAATCGGCACGGGTCACCCCCCGTCGTCCTACGCGGTGAGCGGGTACGTGTCGCCGGGGTCCGGGGCGGCGGTGCCGGTCTCCCGAAGGATCGCGGCGGCCTCGGCGGCGACCTCCTTGTCGTCCCAATCCGGGTGCAGGATCTTGACTCGGGTCGCCGTCGATACGGCCTGCGCCCGGTTCAACAGGTCGAGGGTCTGCGCAACGTCCATCGGCGACTCTGCGACGCCGTCGGAGAACTCCACCCGCGGGCGCTCCGGGATCACCCCGGTACGGAAGTGCACGGCGTCGAGGTCGAGCAGGGCGAGCAGGATGTCGGCGAGGCCCTGTTTCCAGTGGCCGGCCTTCTTCCTGCGCGTGATCATGCTCTTATCGTCGTCGCTGTCGACCTCGGTCGCGGTCCGGGCCTGCCCTCCGTCCTGGTCGAGGCCGAACGAACGGGCGGCGTACCCGGCGGACTGGGCGGCCTGCCGGGTCAGTGCCTCGGCCGTGCGCTGGTGCTCCTCGACGCGGATATCGAACTGACTCAACGTGATGCCGCCGTTTTCCGTGGGCGGCATGTTCAACTGCGCGTACACCTCGGCGTCTTCGTCGAACGACGCTCCCTTGCCGGGCCCGTTGCTCCGTAGGTAGCCGTCGGGGACGATCAGCCGCGCGCGGGCGAGGCGAATGTCGCGCATCCATGACGTCCACACCTCGTCGAGGCCGTCGAGCTGGTCATAGATGGGGGCGGCGTAGTCGCTGCGCCCGATCGGCGACCCGCGGTGCAACCGGTTCGGGGTCATGTTCGGGACGTAGCAGGCCGTGAGCTGCCGGATTCCGGTCGTCGTCGACTCGCCGTCGCTCTCGATGCTGCCGGCGAGGGCGACCGTGTCGGGGTGCTCGGTGAGCGGGACGCGCCGGCCGATGTTGTCGCCGCTGCCCTGGTAGAGGGCGTGCACGATGCGGCCGGGCTCGTGCCGCTCGACGTGGCGCCACACAAGTTGTGTCGTGCTGCCCGACAGTTCACGCCAGAAGTTCACCGCGGCGAGCATGCCGAACCTGAACTCGGGCACGGCGTTGTCCGGCTGCACGGCGGTGAGTAGCGGCCGGTCGATAAGGTCGCGGTCCCACGTGGCGCGGAGGTAGACCCCGGACAGGGCGGCGCACTGCTCGGCGGCCGACAAGAGCATCTGCTGAACGTGGCCGGCGTCGAGTATCTGGTCGAGGCGGGTCTGTGTCCGGGCGTCCTCGACGACGATCCGCGGCATGTCCGCGAACAGCATGTCGGCGGACGTCTGGGCAATGTCGCCGGCGAGGGGGACGTGTAGGCGGGTGTCGCGGCCGGGGCGGTGCGCGGTGCTGCGGCGGCTCCACAGACGGCGGCGCGGCGTCTTGGTCTCGCGGCCGTAGATCCGGGCGAGCCGGCCCCGGTCGCCGGAGTACCAAGCGTCGTCGACGGCTATCCGGTCGTAGTACGCGGCCCACTCGGGGGGCGGCCACGCTGCGCCGTTCTCGGGCAGTGCCATGGGGTCACCTCCTGGTCGTGGGGTCGGGCGTGCGCGCGGTGAGCAGGTGGCGCCACTCGTGCGAGGTCGAGTGGATGGCGTAGCGCAGTGCGTCGACGCTGTGGTCGTTGATCTTCAACGGGGCGTCCTCGCCCCGCTCGGTGGCCTTGGGGTCCCATGCGTAACCGGGGAGCTCGCCGAGCAGGCCGTCGCACGACCGGTGCACGAACAGGCGGCCGGCGGCGAGCAGGGCGGCCACGGATCGGATGCCGTCGGCGACGGTGTTGTCGGCGCGGGCGACGCCCGGGTGTCCGTCCTGCCAAAGCTGGGTGCTGAACGACTTTGCGCTCGGGTCGATGAACGTCCACTCGGGGGCGACGTCCATGTCGGCGAGCCACGCCCGGACGGCGGCGCTGTACTGCGCGTCGGTCATGGCGCGGTGGGCGGCGCGCGAGTCGAATCGCCACTCGGCGACCGCGTACAGGCGGTCGTCGGCGCCGAGACCGAGCAGGACGGCCGAGAAAGGGTTCGTCGTGCCATAGTCAACGCCCAACCAGTGCCGGCGCATGGGGGGCAACTCGTCGACGGCGTGCCGGTCTTCGTCCCACTCGCTGTAGATGGCGCCCTCGGCGACAACCCACGCGCCCTCGATCATGCGTTTACGCCATAGGCCGGTGTACTCGGCGGCGAGCGACGCGACGTACTCGGCGGACAGGGACGGGTTATCGGCGAGGCGGAAGTGCCACGCCCGCATGTCCAGTTCGCCGATGCGGTCGAGGTATCCGACCTTGAGCCAGTGCCGCGGGCTGTCGGGGTTGGTCGTGGCGTACAGGCGGGCGCCCGGGACGCTCAACCTGGCGAGTAGCTGAGTCCAAAACGCCTCGGGGAGCAACGTTGCTTCGTCGACGTAGGCGAGCTGCGCGGTAAGGCCACGTAGGCGGCCCTCGGCGCGGGCGTCGGCGGCGCCGATCAGGTGGACGGTGCGCCCCAGGATCGTTGCCGTGGTCGCCCCGCGGGTGTGCACGACGTGCCGTGCGAGGGGGCCGAATAGGGCGCGGTCCTGTAGGGGCTCCAACACGTTGCGCTCGATCGTCTGCAACGACCGACCAACAACGATGATCAGACCGGACGGGCCCGCCGTGGCGACGGCGATCACGAACGCCAGCAACGACGCGATGGTCTTACCGCTGCGGACGCTGCCGTGCCACAGGTTGATACGGCCGGTCGCCTGCCCAATCGAGCGGAGTTGCTTACGGGACAGGGGCAGACGGTCGAGGTCGAGCAACGCGGCTCACCCCCCGGCGTCGCCCCCGCCGTCGTCGTGGGCCTGGTCGTCGGTGGCGGCGTGCGTCAGTGCTTCGCCGAGTGCGCCGAGCATCGAACGCACCTGCTCGGCGTTCTCTCCGCCTTCGGCCGGGGCGAGGCGTAGCGAGGTGCCGACGGCGGTCTGTACCGACGCGATGATCTGCCGTTGGTCGGCGAACCGGGGTTGGGCGAGGTGGGTCTCGTGCCACTCGCCGTCGCGGCCGGCGAACTCCCCGTGCGTGGTCGGTTGCCACAGTTGGCCGAGCAGGCGCTCGGCGGCGCCCTGTAGGTCGAGGGCGAGGCCGGCGCGGCGCGCGGCGAGGTCGGCGGTTCGGACACGGGTCGCGGCCTCGACCTGCTCGGCGCGGTCGAACGTCAACGGGGGGTCGAACGATCCGGCGATCTTCGACACGGTCGAGGGCGATCTGTTGATCTGGCGGGCGATCTGGTTCCGGGACTTGCCCGCGGCGTGCAGCTCGCGCACCTTGCGGCGGTCGGCGTCCGTGATGGGGCGTGCCATCGGCGGTCACCTCCTCGCCGGGGCATGCGAACGCCCCGCCGGGAACGGGGGCCGGCGGGGCGTTGGGTCTGGGGTGTTCCGGGCACGCCGGAGACGGCCCCAACTCTAGGTCACGAATCGATAACGACGCAACCTTGATCGGCTCGCGCGCGGGGGGCCGGCGCGACCGGTCGGCGCGGCTGCTGACGACTGCGGACGGCCGGGCATCGCTGCGCCCCGCCTACCGACGGTGCGGCGGACGGGGCGCGGTCGAGGTGCCGACGGACGCTTACCTGACGGGGGCCGGGCGACGGACGGCTCGGGGCGGTGTCGGCGGGGCCTGTCGGCGCCTGTCATCAGCGCTGGTCAGGCTGCTGCCCGGTGCCCACGGCAGGGACGGCGGGCCGGGCTGCGGCGGCTTCTCGACGAACTTGAACGACGCGAGGGTCGGCGCGGTGCCGACGGGGACGACGCGGTGCAGCCATGCCGTGCGGTACATGGTCGCCCCCATGCGGACGGCCGTCGTCAGTCCGTCGGCAGTCTGCGTGACGACGTCGAGGTCGTCGGCGGCCTGTCGGCGGAGTTCGGCGACCATGTGCACGGCGTCGCGCACGGCGTCGGTCAGGCTGCTGCCGTCGGTCATCAGTAGGGCGAGGTCGTCGGCGAGCTGCTGGTCGAGGCGCACGTTCGGTCGGGTGCCAGCAATGGGCCGGGCTCGGCGCTGGGTAGGCTTCTCGGTAGCCACTTTGGGTCGCTCCTTGGTGGTAGGGCCCGCCCATACGGTTTGTGAGGAACCGGGCGGGCCCGTTGTCGTGTGCGGGCTTACGGGGTGGCGAGGCGCTGTTTCTCCTCGCGGATGAACTGAGCGATGCGGCTCGCCGTGTATCCCGTTTCCGCGGCGATCTGGTCGGGGCTCATGCCCTTCACGCGGGCGGCGAGGGCAATCCGGCCCATGGCGGCCTGTACGGCGGCGGCGGCCGTCCGTAGGGCTCGAACGTCGTCGAGGTGGAAGTCTTCGGCGAGGTTGTCGAGGAACAGGTCGAGGGCGCCGGGGTCCTTGCTGGCACGGGCCGCTTCGTACTCGTTGGTGAGGCCGTGCGCGTCCTCCCAAGGGGCGAGGTCGTACGGGTTGGTATCGCCCTGGGCGGCGCGCTCGGCGGCCCGTTCCCGCTCGTACTGCTCGATGGCGTCGAGCATCTGGGCCTGAAACTTGCCGGCGGGCGTGCTGGTGTCGGCCGTGCCGAACTGGCGGCGCAACATCTTGCGGTTGTGCTCGGCGAGCTTCGAGTCGTCGTCGGGGAGGAATCCCGCGGCGGCGGCCATGGCCTCAACGGCGGCCATTTGTCCGGCGGGCACCGTGGGGAACTTGGACGCGTCGGCGCGGTGGTACTCGGCGACGGTGGGCTCGTCGCCCTGCTCGTCGTCGGGGGGCGGCTGCTCGTTGCTCATCTGCGGTGCTCCTGTCGGTTCGGTACTGGGCCCGCCCTCGGGCGAGGGCGGGCCGGATGGTGGTTAGAACGGGGGCTCGCCGTCGAGGTCGGCGACGCGGTCGGACGCGGCGAGGGCGCGGGCGTACCCGGCGTCGCGCGCGGCGGCGCGGCGGGCGCGCTCCAGCGGGGTCGGGCGCGGCCGGGGGCGGCACGCGTCGTGCCACTCGGTACCGGTGGGGATCGGGTACCCGCACCCCTCGCAGCGTGCGGCGAGCTGGGCGTCGCGGTGGGCGTGGGGCCCGTGCTCGCACAGCTCGACCTGAACGGCCTTGCTGCCGGTGGCGCGCAGTACGCCGGCGCGGTCCTGGGCTTCGCGGTAGCCGAGTCCGCACATGATCAGCCCTTGCCACTCGCCGCGGATCACGACGCGGTGCGATACGGACCACATCTGTACGGGCGGGAGTGCGAGGGGCTGCGGCTGCTCGGGCGCGAACAGGGCGGGGTACTCGCGGGCGAGGTAGGCGTCGACGGATGCGCGGGTGACCTCGGGCGGGCAGTTGGGCGTTACGGCCGGCTGCTCCGGGGCGGCGGCGTCGACGCGCTCGACCTTGACCTCGACGGCGGCCGGCGCGGCGGCGCGGTCGTCGAACAGGGCGCCCTGTTCGACGTCGAGGTCGAGGGCGAACAAGGCGTCGTCGGCCTGCTGCTCGCCGATCCATGCGCCCCGCCACGTGCCGTCGGTGGCGTCGGCCTCGGTGACAAGCTGCACGGCGTGCAGCGCTTCGGCGTCCTCGACGGTGGCGACGGCGGCCTCGACCTGCTCGGCGTACTCGACGGCGTCGACGGCGCGCGCGGTGCGGTCGAACTGCTCGACGGCGACCTCGACGACGTCGGCCGGCTGCTGGGCAGGGAGGGCGAAACCGTGCTCGCGGGCGATCTGCTCGGCGGCCTCGACGCTGCCGGCGTACTGGCCGTCGTCGAGGGTGCGCGGGTCGCCCTCGATGCGGTGCAGCTCGCCATACGCGACGGTCACGGCGGCCGGCCACGCGCTACGGAGGAAACCGACGACGCCCTCGCCCTCGACGACCAGCACGTCGCCGTCGCGGATGTCGTCGCGGCACTGCGTCTGGTTGTACGCGCTGCCGGTGCTGTCGAAGTGGTGAACCATCACGGCCGGCGAGTGGCCGGCGCGCGTGATCCACAGGCGGGCGGCGTCGCGCGTGGCGCGGGTGTAGGCGCGGGGGATAGCGAGGATGTGCTCGGCAAAGCGGCTGATGACGTGCAGTACGCGAGTGCTCTTGGGCTCGATGATCAGCGTTCGGCCCCGGCCGCGGCGGGCGGCGTCGAGGGCGGCGCGGGTCTCGTCGTCGCTGATGAAGTGGTCGGCGAGGTGGTCGGCGAGGGCGCCGGGGATGGTCACGGTTGCCATGGGGTCGCTCCCTTGGTCGGTGTGGGTGCCGGGTGAGGGCCGGCGGTCCTGCCGGGGTGAGGGCCCGTCAGGAATGCCCACAGTAGTCATTGCAGCAACGATTACAGCAATGGTTACAGCAAGCGTTACCGAAGCGTGATGCGGGGCGGTCCGGGCCAGGAACGACGGCACCCCCGGGCGCCGGCTCCCGGGGGTGTGTGGGCCTGCTCGCCCTACGCGGCCGGGGCGGTGCGGCGGGCCTCCAGTGCGGTCAACAGGCCGACCAGGGCGGGCCCACGCCACGCGCGGCGGCCCTGCTCGGTGTCGACCGGTGCCGGGCACGACGGGCCGGTCGAGCAGGTCGCCACGGCGGCGCGCGGGTCGCCTCCTCCGTTGTGCACGGTGACGCGGCCGGCGCGGCAGAACGGGCACGCGTCGTCGAGCGTGATCGTCCGGGCGGCGCGGCCGAGTGCGCCCTCGACGCTGCGGCGCGCGGTGCGGGCGACGTCGGCGATCTGGTCGACCAGGGTCGCCGGCGTGGGGGCGAATAGGGCGCGGTCGGCCGGGTCGTCGTCGAGGGCGCGGCCCTCCAGCCATACGGCGGCCCAGTGGAGACCGAACACGCGTGATCCGGTCGAGGCGATCGTCGCCGGGCCCGCGTCGCGGGATGTGGGCACGTGCCACAAGCGCGGGTCGCTCGGGTCGCTGCCGAGTGTCCATCGGCCGGCGCGGTCGCGGGCGGGGAGCTGCACGCGCTCGGCGACGGCGTCGCACATGTCGAACACCTCTCGCTCGACGTCGAGGGCGGCGTCGAGGGCCCGCAGGTTCGCCGGCGCGGGGTGCTCGCGGATGGTGAGCGGCAGACGGCCGACGGCGGCCTCGGCGAGGGCCGGGTCGTCGTCGAGGCGGTCGTCGGCGGCGAGCTGGTCGAGGAATCCGCGGCGCTCGTACGGCATCCAATCGGCGGCGCGCGGCGGCTCGGCTATTGCGGCGAGCAGGTCGCCCCACTGCTCGCGGACGGCGGCGAGGTCGTCGGCGGCCTGCTGGCCGGGGGTGGTCGTCATGTCGTGCTGCTCCTGGTGCTCAGTGCTGGCGGCGGCGGGGCGGCGGCCCGTAGGGGCTCTGCCATGCGGGGCGGTCGCGGCGG
Organism: Streptomyces sp. NPDC088254; assembly: GCF_044740925.1. Taxonomy (NCBI): domain Bacteria; kingdom Bacillati; phylum Actinomycetota; class Actinomycetes; order Kitasatosporales; family Streptomycetaceae; genus Streptomyces; species Streptomyces sp. NPDC088254. The sequence goes on from NZ_JBIURQ010000002.1 coordinate 645,788, forward strand.
ACGGGGCGGCCGTGGTCGTCGACGACGCCGGCCTCGCGTAGGTGCTGGGCGAGGCGGGCGAACTCCTCGGCCATGGCGCGGACTGCCGGGGCGACGGCCTCGCCCCACGCCCTGAGTGCGGCGCGCATCTGCTCGACGGCTGCTCGCACGCGCTCGGGGTCGACGGCCGGGGCCGGGGTCGTCACTCGCACGGGTCGGCGTCGACGACGACGGGGACGGGGACGACGCTCGACGGCGTGCGCGGTGCCTTCGGCGTCTTCGGGGTGCTGGGCGTCTTCGGGGTGACGACGCGCGGCGCGGGGGCCGGCGCCGGCCGGGGGACGACGACGGCGCACGCGGGCGAGGCGTTGCACGCGACGACGGCGGCGGCGCCGAGCACGACCAGGGCGGCGCCGGCGGCGACGGTGGTTCGGGCGGTGCTCATGCGGTGGTGTGCTCCTTGGCGAGGGCGTCGCGTACGGCGTCGGCCATGTCGTGGCGGCCGTCCTCATACGCGAGGGTGTTCGGGAGACCGAGACGCGGTCGGGGTTCGTCGGGCAGTGCGGCCCGGACGGCGGCGAGCTGCTGCTCGGCGGCCTGCATGGTGGCGAGGTCGGCGGCCATGGCGGCGCGGTCGGCCTTGCGGTCGCGGCGGGCGGCGAGCCATGCCGTCCGGTACCGGCCGGCCCGGTGTCGCTGCTCCCTGGCCTCCTCGGCGGCGGCCACGGTGTTGCGGCGGGCGGTGGCGAGGGCGATGTCGTGGTCGCGCTGCTGCTCGGCGAGGCGGGCCTCGGTCGAGTCGGCGCGGTCGAGGATGCGGCCGTGCATGCGGGCGGCGGTCGGTGACATGCCGTCGTGCTCGGCGACGACGGCGAGGGCTTCGCCGAGTGACTGAGCCTTGCGGACGCGGGCGAGGACGCCGAGCAACTGGTCGACGCGCTCGCACGCCCCGCGGTGCCGGCGGCGTACCTCGGCGAGGGTGGCCTCGACCGTGGCGAGCTGCTGCTCGGCGGCGGCTCGGTGGCTCTCGGCCTCGTTGCTGCACTGGTGCGCGGCGCGCGCTATCTCCTCGGCCTGCTCGGCGCGCTGCTCGGCCTCGCGTATGGCGGCGTCGGCTGCCTCGCGGTGCTTGGCGAGGGCGCGGGTTGTGCCGGCCATGGCGAGGCGGTTCTCGTCGGCGAGGCGCCGGTATTCGCCTACGTGCTCGGCGAGTAGTGCGGCCTCGGCCGGCGACAGGGCGCCCCGGTGCATTCGGGCGAGCAGGACGTCGACGACGCGGTCGCGGTCGGCGCGGTCGCGGTCGCGGCCCTCTGGGGGGCGGTGGTAAGGGCGGCGGGTCATGCGGTCTGCTGCTCCTTGGCGGCGGCCTCGGCCTTGGCGACGTCGGCGATCGTCTGCAAACGGGCGATGAACTGGTCGAGGTGGTCGAGGGGGATCGATGCGCCGGCCGGGCTGGTTCGGAAGTACACGCCGGGGCCCTGCTCGGGGATGAGCGACGCGGCGGCGAGCAACTGGTCGCCGTCGGGGTCGGTGTGCCGGTAACAGGGCGTGCCGTATGCGTCGGTCGCGTACTGCTCGGGTTCGGTCGGGGCGGTGCTCACTGCTCGGGCTCCGTGTCGTCGAGGGTGGGCTGTTCGGTCGGGGCGGGGCGCGGCTGCTGGGCGAGGCTGAACAGGGCTCCCTCGTGGGCCCGGGCGTCGGGCGGCTGCTGCTTGCGCCGGCACTTGGGCCCGTATCCGTCGGGCGAGGGTGCGCGGAGTGGGCGGCGGCACGCCCGACACGTCCGGGCCGGGGTCACTGCTCGCCGTCCTGCTGGCCGTGGTGGGCGCGGCCGGGCTCGCCGGACAGGGCCCACACGATCAGCCGTACGGCGGCGGCGAGCAGGACGACGGCGACGGCGAGGTTCGCCGCGACGGCGACGGCCGGGGTCACTGCTCGCTCTGCTCGTTCGCTGCGCTCTCGGCGAGGGCCTGCTCGTCGGCGAGGCCGTCGGCGTACGCGGTGACGATCTTCCGGGCGCCCTCGTATCCGGTGAGCAGGCCGCGAGTTGAGCGGGACAGCCCCCATCGGGTCCGGGTGGCGCGGTAGTGCGCCTCGACCAGGCCGGCGACCTGCCGGGCGTGCGCTTCGAGCAGGATTCGGGCGGCGGCGAGGGCCTGCTCGGGCGTGCGCGTCGCGGTGGTGTCGAGCAGGACGTCGCGGAGCGTGGCGAGGGTGGGGTCGCGGTCGTCGGCGTTGAACGCGAGGGCGTCGCGCACGTCGCCGGCGGTGAGCTGGTCGGGCTCCTCGACGGCCTGGTCGCCGTCGGGGGTCATGGCGGCGGCGACGTGGTCGAGCAGGGCGTCGAGGCCGGCGGGGCGCTGCGCCTTGGCCATGCCGCGGGCGAACCCTTCGGCGGCCTGGCGGCCGGCGGCGAGCATGCCCTCGGAGATCGGGGCGGGGGCGTCGTGCACGGGGCACGGGTGGCCGGTGGCGAGGGCGGTCTCGCAACGGCCGGCGGGGCTGTCGAGGCCGTCGGCGAGCTGGCGCAGTACGGACGCGGCGACGGGGCGGGGGAGGTTGCAAGTGATCTCGGCCGGGCCGTCGTTCGGGACGGCGACGATCAGACGGTGCGTGTCGAGGGAGGCAACGGCGACGGCGTCGGGAATGCGGGGCATGGGGTCGCTCCGGGGTGTCAGTGGTGGTCGGTACTCGCGTGCGCGCCCGCGCGTGAGCGGGCCCGCGTCCGGTCGCGGCGAGGCTTAGAACGGGGGCTCGGCGCTGTATCCCTGGGGGCGCTGCTGCTGGTTCCACGGGTCGCCCTGGGGGGCTCCGTAGCCGTTCTGCGGGGCCTGCTGGCCGTATCCCTGGGCGCGCTGCTGCTGGCCGTTCTGCTGGCCGTTCTTGGTGACCTGGGCGGTCGCGCGGAGTAGGGACGGGGCGACGTCGTCGGCCTGCACCTCATACGACGACTTGCGCTCGCCGTCCTTTTCGTACTGGCGCTGTCCCAGACGGCCGACGACGATCACGCGGTCGCCGCGGCTGATGGACTCGGCGACGTTCTCGGCCTGCTGGCGCCACACGCTGACGGACAGAAACAGGGTGTCGCCGTCCTTCCACTCGTTCGTGACGCGGTCGAACGTGCGGGGCGTCGAGGCGATACGGAAGTTCGCCACGGGGGCGCCGGACGGGGTGAATCGCAACTCGGGGTCGGCAACGACGTTGCCAACGACGGTGATCGGGGTCTCTCCGGCCATTAGGCGGCAGTCCTCTCGGGGGTCGTGCGGGTGGAGATCAGGGCGACGGGGGCGAGCTGGGGCTCGCGGGTGCGGCGGGCGCGGTCGCGGGCGCACACGCGGCACTTGCGCATCCCATGCGGGTGCGACGGGGGGTAGCTGACGTGCACGACGGCCGGGTCGGTGAGGTCGTGGCCGTTGACGCATCTGGTGCGGCGGGCGTTGACGGCCGACGGGCCGGTCGAGCGAAGAACGTTGGTGCGGTGGTCGACGGGGTCGAGGTGGTCGTCGGCGACGCATCGGCGGACGCTGCACAGGTGGTCGAGGTCGAGGCCGTCGGGGACGGGTCCGCGGGCCTGCTCGAACGCCCATCGGTGGGCGGAGACGTACCGGCCGTCAACCCAAAAGCGGCCGTATCCGTCGCGGTCGAGGGCGGTCTCGGGCCACAACGCGCATGGGGTGTCGGGGGTGTTGGGGCCGGCGGGGATGGGCCCGGGGGTCGTCTTGGCGGCGAACCGTTCGGCCGGCGTCGAGGTGGTGCGAGCCATCGGGGACGTACCTCCGGGGGATGTGCGGCGGCCTACGGGACGTGGGAGAGATCTTTCTCGACAGATACGTTTCTGCCGAGACAGAAAGTTAGCAGGTAGGGGGGCGCGGTGTCGCGGGGCGTACGCCCCCCCTGTCCTGCGGGGGTTAGGCGGCCTGCTGCTCGACCTGGTCGAGCGGGGCGAGCGTCCACCCCTGGTCGCGTAGCTCGGCGACGATCCGGGCGGCGAGGGCGGCCGGCTGCTCGACGCGGTCGCGCTGGGCGTCCTCGACGGCGGCCCGGACGACGGCGAGGGCGGCCGGGGTCATCGCTGCGCCCCCGTGATGTGCCGGGCGCGCTGCCGGTTCTCGGGCCGGACGATCGCCGGCGGCGACATGAGGGCCCGGGCGTCGCGGGCGGCCTCGGCGGCGAGGCGACGGCGGCGGGCGCCCTGTTCGGCCTGCTCGCGGGCGGCCTGTTCGGCGGCGCGGCGGTCGGCCTCGGCGCGGGCGTCCATCCGTGCAAGCCACGTGCGGTGACGGTCCTCGGCCTCTGGCCGGTACGCCGGCGGGGTCGGCGGGTGGCCGACGGCGGCGAGCTGCTGCTCGGCGTCGCGCTCGGCGAGCAGGGCGGCGCCGTCGACCTCGCGGAGCGTGCGCCACCGGTCCCACCCTTCGTGTTCCTGGAAGATCACGTATGCGCCCTTGTCGGCGAGCTCGGTCACCTTGCGGCGGGCCCGCTTCTTGTCCGACGTGCGGATCACGACCGGGGCGTCGGGGCGGTGGTCCCAACTGGCCTCGACGCGCCACGACGTGACGTTCTTCGTCCGGTCGGTCGGCACGGCCTTACGGCGGTGCTGGCGGGCCTGCTTCGGGGTCGGGCTCATGCTGCGCTCTCCTGGGCGTAGTGCCTGGCGGTGGCAAGTTCGGTGCGGGAGGGGTGCGGGGTGCTGCGCTGGGCGCGGCGGGCGTTGCGGCACGGGTCGCCGGCGGGGGCGAGGCAGTGCTCGTAAGGGCACGCGACGTCGAGGGCGTCGGGGAGGTTCGCGGCGGCGGCCTGCTCGCGCTGGGCGCGGCGCGGTCGGTGACGGGCGAGGGCCTGTTTCACGCTGGGGGGCATGTACTCGCCGAGTGCGGCGAGTCGGCGCTCGACCTGGGCGGCGGCCGGGCCCGCGGTGAGGGCGCGGTGCGTTACGGGCGCCTGCTGGCCGGCGGCGACGGCCTGGCGCTCGGCACGGAGTGCGGCGACATACGCGTCGCCGGTCTCGTCGTCGGGGTTGATCTCGGGGTGCGCGGTCGGCTCGAACGTGCCCACGTGCCGGCTCATCACATCGGCCTTATGGGTGTGCCACGGCCGGGAGATGTCCGACGGCTGGATGCGGTAGGGGTTGCGGGCGATGTAGTCGCGGGCGACGCGGGCGGCGTCCCACCCGTGCGCCTCGGCGGGTACGTCGCTGAGCAGGTCGCACCACTGGGCGAGCCGTTCGGCGGCGGCGGCCTGGTCGTCGAGGGCGAGCCGGGGGTCGAGCTTGACGACGTACGCAATCAGGGCGGCGACTTCGCGGGGGGTCACTGCTGGGCCTCCATGGCGGCGAGGGCTTCGGCGAGGTAGTCGGCGGACTGGGCGACGCGTCCGCGGGGCTGGGCGCGGTCGAGGGGGATCACGTTCGAGGCGGGCCGGGCCGGGGCGGCGGCCGGGACGGTGCCGGGCGCCGGGGCGGGCGGTAGGGCCTGCCACGCCCGCAGGAAGTAGCGGGCGTGGGCGACTCCGTTCCGGGCGCGCTGGGCGGCCTGCACGGCGGCGGCGGCGAGCATGTCGGGCCCGCTGCGCTTGATCAGGCTGTCGACGATGAACCACTCGGCCGGGGCGAGGGTCCATGCCGGGTAGATCTGGGCGGCCGTGATCTGGTCGACCAGGGGACGGGCGAACTCCGGGATCACTGCGACCTCGCGCCCGCGCTCCCTCACTCCTTCACTCACTCCCTCTATGGGTGAGTGATGGGGGCCGGAATCCGGCCCCATAGGGGGCCGAATCTCGGTCCCAAACAGGGTGTCGGGGATATCGGCGGGGGGACCGGACTCCGGCCCGGTAGAGGGGCCGGGATTCGGCCCGGTAGCGGGTAGGGGGCCGGATTCCGGCCCGGGGGTCGTCTCGGCTATGGGGCCGGATTCCGGCCCGGTAGCGCGGTAGGTACGGACGTACCCGACGGCCCCGGGGATCTTGTACCGGGTCGCGCGGCTGCCCTGGGCGGGCTCGTCCTCGATCAGTTCGCCACTGGCGAGGGCGGCGTCGACGGCGGCTCGCGTCGTCGAGCGGGACGCGGCGAGCCGGCGCATGAACTCGGCCGTACCCATGCGGGCGGTGGCGTCCGGCCCGGTGGTGGCGTCGGCGACGGCGAGCAGGACTAGGCGGGCGTTCCCGCGCGACTTCGCACGGGTCCACACCCAATCCATGGCGTCGAGGGTCACGGGGTGTCGCTCCTGTCGGGGGTGGGGCGCCCGGGGCGAGGGCGCGGTCGTCTCCTCGCCCCGGGGCTGATCACTGGGTCGTGCGGCGGCTGGTGCGGGCCGGCTGGTGCTCGTCGCACTTCCAGCCGTTCGGGTAGAAGCGGACGGGTACGGCTCCGCATCGGGGGTTGCCGTAGTCGCACACCTTCGGCGGCTTGTCCTCGCCGGCCGGGACCTCGACGGCGAGCTGTCCGGGCACGTCCGGGAAGCGTTCGGCGATCTTCTGTGCGACCTTGTCGCGGGTCACTCGGCACCACTCCCGGCGGCCTGCGGCGCGGCCGGGGCGAGGGCGGGCAGATGCTCGACCAGGGCGCCGGCTCGCCACGCGGCGGCGACCAGGGCGCGGCCGTCGGTCGGCTGGGCCTTGCTGCCTCGGGTGTAGGTGAGCCGGTGCGAGGCGGCCCTCGACGGCCTCAACTCGACGCCGGGCACCTCGTGCACCTCGCCCGTGCCGGGGTCGACGTACTTCGCGGTACCGGCCGCGGTCGCCTCGGCAAGCACCTTGCCGGCGAAACCGGGGCGCACGCTGGTGATCACCTGGGCGGGCACGAACTCGACGACGTGCTCGGTCGGGTAGTGGTCCCGAACCCACGCGCGGAACAACTCGGCGTCGACGACCTGGGCCTCGCGCTCGCCCCCCTGCCGGGACGACGAACCGACCTTCGTCCCGTCGGGGAGTAGTGCGTCGAACTTCGTCGTACCGCCGGCCTTGTACGCCCTGTCGAGCAGGTCGTCGGCGTCCTTCTTGGCGTCCTTGTAAGCGCTCTTGACCTCGTCGAGCAGGGCGCCGAGCACTGCCTGTCGGGTCACGGCGTCGCGGACCTTGACCGGGTCGGGCGCGGCCGGCTTGCCCTCGGTCTGCTCGGGGGTGGGCTGCTCGGTCATCGGGCGCCCCCGTTCTCGATCATGGCGCGGAACGCGTCGAGCTGGGCGGCCGGGGCCTGCTCGATCGGCACCCCGTAGACGCGCTCGAAATCGGCGTCGAGGGTGGGGAGGCTCGCGCGCGAGGCGGCGAGCCTGAGCGCGTTCTCGGCCTCGGCGGCTGCCTGCTCGGCGGTGGCGACGCCGGCGGGTATCGCTGCTTCGGCGGCGACCGCGTCAGAAACCGAGTGCGGCGTCGGTCCGGCCGGCGTGCCCTGCTCGGCGGGCGTCGACTGCTCCTCGCCCCCGCCGGCCTGCTGCTTGGCGCCCGGCTTGGTGGCGCCGATGGCGGCGAGACGGGCGAGGTGGTCGGGGTGCGCGCCCCGGGCCTGAGCCGCGGCGTGCAGCTCGCGCACGGGGCCGACGGTCTCGGCGGCGTGCGCGTCGCGGAGTTCGGCGAGGCACGTCATGTACTCCGCGGGGGCGCCGGCGGCCTGGGCGTCGCCGATGATGGCGGCGAGCTGGTCGGCGTCGGCCGTCTCGGCGGCCTCGGCGAGGTAGTCACGCGGCGGCACGGTCGGCTCGGTCGGCGCGGTCGGCGGGCCGTTCGGCGTCGACTGCACGACGGTCACGCCCTGCTGCATGGGCGGGGCGTCGACACGCTCGACGACGACCGGGTTCCCCTCCTGGTCGACGACGGCCCCTAGTTCCTCGGGCGTGTAGATGGCGCCGTGCAGCACTTCGGGGCACGCGATACGTACGGCCTCGGCGATCGCACGGGCCCGCAGCATCGCCCGGGGGAACTTCTCCCACGGCTGCGGCTGGTTCTTCTGGTCGCGGGCGTACGGGCGGCCGTCGCGGAGCGTGCACAGACCCGCGATTACCGCGTCGTCGAGGGTCCACTCGATTACGGTCTCGTCGTCGGGGTCGTCGTGGCGCATGATGCGCACCTCGCACCGGGTGCGCTCCGACTTGATCCGTACGCGGTGACCGGCGTTGCGGGCGCGGCCGAGCATGAGGTCGGCCGACTGGCACGGCTTGCCCTTGATCACGTGAATGGTCGTGATCGTCGTCACGACGTCGAGGCCGAGTGCCCGGCCGTACTCCATCGCCCACAGGACCGATGCGGGCTGCTTGCGGTAGGCGTCGGGCAGTAGAGGCGTGTTGGCCAGGGACTCGCAGAACTGCCACGCCTCATACGGGGACATGTGGGAGAGGGACAGGGCGCCCCCGCGGGCCGGGGCGACGGCGGCCGGGGCGTGGGCGGTGGGGAGGGTGGTCACGGTCACGGGCGGGCGTTCCTGTTCTGTGCGGTGCGGTGGCGAATGTGGGCGGCGGCCCGGGTGATGCGGCCGGCGAGGCTGATCGCGTCGTCGGGGTCGAGCAGGGGGTCGACGGCGGCGGCGGCCGGGCAGTCGTCGAGCAGGGCCTCGCGGGTGGCGTCGGCCTCGGCGGCGCGCATGGCGCGTTCGTAGTCGGTGGCGTCGCCGCTGCACGCGATGTAGTCGAGGGCGACGACGCTCGCGGCGTGGGCGGCGAGCAGGCGGCCGACGGCGTCGGGGTCCTGGGCGTACGCGAGGGCCAGTTCGTCGAGCAGGGGGTCGACGTGCTCGGCAAGCGGGAGGCGGACGGCGAGGCCGTCGGCGCTGAGCTGGGGGCGGATCACTGGCGGGCCTCCGGCGCGGTGTCGAGGCCGAGCTCGGCCGGGGCGATCGGCTCGTCGACGGCGAGGACGCCGGTAGCGGCGTCGTACGTGCGGGCGCGGCTCCAATCGGCGCCCGGGAACGCTCGATCGAGCAGGCCGTAAGCGGCGCTGCGCTGCTCGCGCGTCGTCGGCAGGACGCTGCCGGACCTCGAAAACAGGACAACCAGCCTGGTTTCGCGGCCGAAATGTGTCGTCGGCGCGGTGTGCACGCGGACCGTGCCGGCGGCGATCGCGTCGAGCTGGCGGGCGACGGTGGCGACGAATCGGGTACGGCGGCGGGCGGCCTGGGCGCCCTTGATGGCGAGGACGACGCGGGGTGTCTGGATACGCTGGGAGTTCACGATCGGTGCCTTTCTGGGCGGTCGTGTGGGCCGTTCCGGGTCGCGTCCGGGGCGGCCCTTTTCGTGTTCAGGCCGCGTTGCGGCGGGGGGTCTGCTCGGCGGCGCGGCGGGCCTGCTCGCGTTCGAGGCGGCGGCAGATCAGTTCGTGCTCAGGGGAGAGGCGGCCGGCGGCGCGGTCGCGGGCGATGCGGACGCGGGCGCGGTCAAGTACGGCGCGGGCGGCGGCGATTGCCTGGTCGCGGGGGATGACGTCGCCGGTCATGCGGCGGCCTCGGCGGAGCGGGTGTAGAGGGTCGACGCGGAGATACCGACGATGTCGGCGACGCGGTCGGCGTGGTCGCCGCGGGGGGCGCCTACGCCGTTCCAAATGCGCCACGCGGTGGGCACAGACAGGCCGGCCTCGCGGGCGAGGGCGGAGGGGGTGTCGATGCCGCGCATGCGGGCGGCGGTGTGCAACAGGGCGCGGTCGTACATGAGTAAGCGCATACCTTTCTGTCTCGGCAGCTACCTGCCAGGACAGAAAGTAACACCTTTCTTTCAAGTTCGAAAGTTGAGGGGTGTTCACAGATCCGAAACACGCGTTGACAGGCCGTGACAGGACATATGAGAATCGGTCACGCGTACGAACCGGAGCGTCGGTTTCGGCGCAAAGCCGCACGCCAAGGGGGGGCGAAGTGGGACGAAACGCCATGTCTGAAAGGTGGCGTGTCCATCGAATGGACCGTGCGCTAGTTTTCAACCATGAAAAACAGCAAGCGCGATACAACCAACGATGCCGCTCGTGCGTCTGCCGAGTTCGGCAGGTGGCTTACCCAGCGGCTCGAAGCCAAGGGCTACAACCTGTCGGGACCCCGCAGCGGCGGCCGAACAGCGTTCGCCGAAGACTCCGGCATTAGTCCATCGACAGTCACCCGCCTGCTAAGGGGCGAGATGCCCACCGATACCCGCATCCTGCGGACGCTCGCCGAGTCGATCGACGTCCCTTATCCCGAGGTGCTGGTACGCGCCGGCGTCATGACTCCCGATGAACTGGCAGCCATCCAAGAGCGACGCCCCGCACCCGGGCGACGCATGACCCCCGAAGAGGCCGCCGACGAACTCGGCATCACAGACCCCGCGGAACGCAAGGTGTTCGTGAACATGACGCAGACCCTTAGCCGTTCCGCACCCAATGACGGCGAACACAAACTCGCCGATTGATCGACAAGCACGGAGGACACCCGCACATGTCACACCTCGCCCGACGCCTCTACGTCCCGTCGGTTACCGCCGTTGCTCTTGGTTTCTGCATTGCGGCGCTGGGAGTCCTCCTCAACCACATGCCTATGCATCACTTCGGCCTGCTCGTCACGGTCGGAGCTATCCCACCCCTTTGCTACTCACTGACCAACCGCGCCACGCAGAACAGCGACGACCAGCTCGCCGAGACGCACCGCGCCGGCTACCAACTCGCACTCCAGCACGTACACATGGGACTCCTCGACTCGCCGGCCGCACCGCCGGACGGGGGCGAGGGCGTCGAGGAAGAAGACACGCAAGGGATGTCGATCATCCGTAGCGAAGATCTTCCCGACAACGTGCGGCCGATCCGGTCGCGCGAAGACGAAGAGGACGACTGGAAAGCGGTATGACACCAGCGGAAACACCCGCAACATTCCACGGCTCACCGACTGATGAGGACGGCGAGCCGTGGCTCGCATACATCCGCGTCAGCACATGGAAAGAGGAGAAGATCAGTCCCGAGCTGCAACGGGACGCAATCAGCCATTGGGCCAAGCGCACCGGGCGCCGTATCGTCGGATGGATCGAAGATCTCGACGTGTCCGGTCGCCACTTCAAACGCAAGATCATGCAGTGCATCGAGCGTGTCGAGGGCGGCGAGGCGCGCGGCGTCGCCGTCTGGCGCTACTCCCGGTTCGGCCGGGACCGCACAGGCAACGCGATCAACCTCGCCCGACTCCAGCAGGCTGGCGGCGAACTGGAGTCGGCGACCGAACCGGTCGACGCCTCGACCGCCATCGGTCGGTTTCAGCGCGGCATGATCTTGGAGTTCGCAGCGTTCGAGTCCGACCGCGCCGGGGAGCAGTGGAAGGAGACGCACGACCACCGGCGCTACAAGCTGCACCTGCCCGCGAGCGGGCGCCGGCGCTTCGGCTACATCTGGCACCGCCGATACGACCCCGCCACGGGGAAAGTGCAGAAAGAGCGGTACGAACCCGAACCCGTGATCGGGCCGTTCGTCGCCGACCTGTACCGCGACTACGTCGCCGGTACCGGCTTCAGCGCACTGTGCGGCAGGCTCAACCGCGCCGGACACCGCACCACTCAGGGACGGGTCTGGCAGACCGAGACCCTGTCCCGCTACATGGACAGCGGATTTGCGGCGGGGTTGCTGATCGTGCACGACCCCGAATGCCGGTGCCGGAAGACCGACGGCCATTGCCGAAACCGCGTCTACATCCAGGGGGCCCAAGAGGAACTGATCGACTTTGACCTGTGGCAGCGCTACCGGCAGCGCAGGAAGGAAGTCGCCGAGACCGTACCGCGCTCTCGTGAGGGCATCTACGAACTGACCAGCCTGGTCAAGTGCTCCCATTGCCGCAAGGGAACCAGCCTGAACACGGCACGCCGCGAGGGGCGCAACGTACCGGGGTTCGCCTACCGGTGCAGCCTGCGAGCGAAGTCGGGCGCGACTGCGTGCACGGGCATCCTCATTGATCGGCTTGACGTCGAAGAGGAGGTGTTCAAATGGTTGAAGCGCGAGGCCGCTGACGACATAGACGCGGCCCCGCCGACCGAGACCGAGTCACCCGAGCGCAACCTCGCCGCGGAGCAGGCCGCCAACATCGCAGCGCGCGCCCGAGCACAGGCCGAGGTCGACAAACAGCGCCAGGCGCTCGCGCGGCTCCGCGCCGAGCGCGCGGCGAACCCGGACGACTTTGGGCCGGGCGAGTACGAAGAGGCCGCCGACCTGATCCGTAAGAAGCGGGCCGAGGCACAGACGCTACTCGACAGCATTCCGGAGGCGGAGCCGCTACCGGACCGAGGCGAGTTCGTGCCGTTGGCGGTCGGGACGGTCAAGGAGTGGCCGGCCCTCGAAACGCGCGAGCGGAACGCGATGCTTCGGAAGCTGATCAGACGAGTAGCGATCACCCGGCACGGCCCCGGAACTGAGAACCACACGATAGAGATTCACCCCGTGTGGGAGCCGGACCCGTGGCCGGAGCCGCCCCCCACGACAAGGAAAGAACCAGCCGACAGCTAGTGACATACCGCGTGGTATGTGTGCATGCTCTGTGCACGCCGTCGCGACGTGGCGACGACCACCGGGAGGTTTGCCGTGCAAGGTCTCATGCAAGACGTTCCCCTCACGATCAGCCGGATTCTCGAACATGGCCGACGCGTTCACGGCCGGTCGACGGTGACGACGTGGACAGGTGAGGCCGAACCCCAGCGCCGCACGTTCGCCGAGATCGGCGACCGCGCCGCACAGCTCGCCAACGCCCTACGCGATGACCTCGGAGTGACCGAGGGAAGTGTTTTGGGGACGTTGATGTGGAACAACGCCGAACACGTCGAGGCCTACTTCGCGATCCCCTCGATGGGCGCCGTCCTCCACACGCTGAACCTGCGTCTGCCCGCCGAGCAGCTCACCTGGATCGTCAACCACGCCGCCGACAAGGTCGTGATCGCCAACGGCTCGCTGCTGCCGCTGCTGGCCCCGCTGCTCCCGCACCTCAAGACGGTCGAGCACGTGGTCGTCACCGGCCCCGGCGACCGCTCCCTCCTCGCCGGCGCGAGCGTCCGGGTCCACGAGTACGAGGACCTGATCGCCGGCAAGCCCACCGCCTACGACTGGCCCGAGCTGGACGAACGCCAGGCCGCCGCCATGTGCTACACCTCCGGCACCACGGGCGACCCCAAGGGCGTGATCTACAGCCACCGCTCCATCTACCTGCACTCCATGCAGGTCAACATGGCCCAGTCGATGGGCCTCACCGACCAGGACACCTCGCTCGTCGTGGTCCCGCAGTTCCATGTCAACGCCTGGGGCGTGCCGCACGCCACGTTCATGACCGGCATCAACATGCTGATGCCGGACCGCTTCCTCCAGCCCGGCCCGCTCGCCGAGATGATCGAGAGCGAGAAGCCGACCCACGCGGCCGCCGTCCCCACCATCTGGCAGGGTCTGCTGGCCGAGCTCACCGCCAAGCCGCGCGACGTCTCCTCCCTCACCCAGGTCACCATCGGCGGCTCCGCGTGTCCGCCCTCCCTGATGACGGCCTTCGACAACCTGGGCATGCGGGTCTGCCACGCCTGGGGCATGACGGAGACCTCCCCGCTCGGCACCATCGCCCGCCCGCCGGCCGCCGCGGTCGGCACCGACGAGGAGTTGGCCTACCGCCTCACCCAGGGCCGCTTCCCGGCCAGCGTCGAGGCCCGCCTCACCGGCCCCGGCGGCGCACGCCTCGCCTGGGACGGCGAGTCCGCGGGCGAGCTGGAGGTGCGCGGCCCGTGGATCGCCGGCGCCTACTACAACGGACCCGACGCCGAACCCCTGCGCCCCGCCGACAAGTTCAGCGAGGACGGCTGGCTCAAGACCGGTGACGTCGGCATCATCTCCCCCGAGGGCTTCCTCACCCTCACCGACCGCGCCAAGGACGTCATCAAGTCCGGCGGCGAGTGGATCTCGTCGGTGGACCTGGAGAACGCGCTGATGTCCCACCCGGACGTCGCCGAGGCCGCCGTGGTCGCGGTCCCGGACGCCAAGTGGGGCGAGCGCCCGCTGGCCACGGTCGTCCTCAGGGAGGGCGCCACCGCCGACTTCGAGAGCCTGCGCGCCTTCCTCGCCGAAGAGGGCAAGATCGCCAAGTGGCAGCTCCCGGAGCGCTGGACGATCGTCGAGACGGTCCCGAAGACGAGCGTGGGCAAGTTCGACAAGAAGAAGATTCGCGAAGCGCACAGGTCGGGTCAGCTGGACGTCACCACTCTCAGCTGACCTCAACAGCAGTCACGAGCCCCCGACCCGGTAAGTCGGGGGCTCCTGTCGTGCGCTTGCCCGAGTCGGGCCGGTGAGGCCGCACGCGTGTTGTGTGCCGGGCCGGGCACATCGCGCGCCGAAGGGGGGCGGTGGACCGACGGGACCGCCCCGCACCCCTTCGGAGGGCGGGGCGGCGGGCGTCAGTTGGTGCCGATGCGGGCCAGCAGGTCGACGATCCGGTCCTGGACCTCCGCGCTGGTGGACCGTTCCGCGAGGAACAGCACCGTCTCGCCGGACGCCAGCCGCGGCAGGTCGGCCTGGTCGACGGCGGCGGTGTAGACGACCAGCGGGGTGCGGTTGAGCTGCTGGTTGGCCCGGAGCCAGTCGACGATCCCGGCCCGCCCGCGGTGCACCTGCATCAGGTCCATCACCACCAGGTTCGGCCGCAGCTGCGAGGCCAGGGTGACCGCGTCCGCGTCGCTCGCCGCCCGGGCCACCTGCATTCCGCGCCGCTCCAGCGTCGAGGTCAGCGCCAGCGCGATCTCCGCGTGCTCCTCGATGAGCAGCACCCGCGGCGGATGCTGCTCGCTGTCACGCGGGGCGAGCGCCTTCAGCAGAACGGCGGGATCGGCACCGTACGCCGCCTCGCGCGTCGCCTGTCCGAGACCGGCCGTCACCAGCACCGGCACCTCGGCAGCCACCGCCGCCTGACGCAGCGACTGGAGCGCGGTGCGCGTGATGGGACCGGTCAGCGGGTCGACGAACAGCGCGGCCGGGAAGGCGGCGATCTGCGCGTCGACCTCCTCGCGGGAGTGCACGATGACCGGACGGTACCCGCGGTCGCTGAGCGCCTGCTGGGTGCTGACGTCCGGGGCCGGCCAGACCAGCAGCCGACGCGGGTTGTCCAGGGGCTCCGGCGGCAGTTCGTCGTCCAGCGGCTGCGGACGCGGCGGGTCCGCCACCTCGACGGCCCCGCCCGGCCCGTCGAGCGGCTCGGGCCCCTCGGCGGCGTTCTCGTCCGGGGCGCCTATGGCGTACGACCGCCCGATCCCCTCGGTCCCGGGCGCGAGCCGCGTCTGCCCGGCCATCGACTGTCCGGGCATCGACTGTCCGGGCAGCGACTGTCCGGGCAGCGGCTGTCCGGGCAGCGGCTGTCCGGCCATCGACTGCCCGGGCAGCGGCTGGCCCGCGAGGGACGGCTGCGGCGCGGGCGCGGCCTGCGGAGCGGTGGCCGGCGCCTGGGGCACGGGGGCCTGCGCCCCGGCGGGCTGCTCGTTCTGCGGGTGCGGACGTGCCGTCTGCTCCGGTCGCGCGGCCGGGTCGGGCGGCGTGCCCAGCTTGCGGCGGCGGCCGGAACCGCCCGGCGCGTTCGGCGCGGGCGTGCCCGAGGGCTGGAGCGGCTGCGGCACCTGACGCGCCGCCTGCTGGACCTGGGCGGCCTGCCGGGTGAACGGCACGCCCTGGCCGAGCGTCCGGACGCTGATCGCGCGTCCCTGCGTGGAGTTGGGGTCCTCGGGCCGGGCGGCGGTCTCCGCCGGCAGCGGCTGCGCGACCCGCGGCTGGGCCACGGCGGCCTCCGGCGGCAACGGGGTGCCGGTGCTCGGAGTGGGCGTCGGCGCCGCCTCGTTCACAGGAGCGGGGGCCGGTGCCTGGGCGGGAGCCGGGGCCGTCTGGACCGGGAGCGGCTGCCCCGGCGCGGCGGCCTGTCCGGCCGCGGCGGCGGGTGCGGCGGCGGGCTGCCCGGGGGCGGGCGGTTGCGCGGGAGCCGGCCGGCCGGGGTTCGGCTGACCCGGATCGGCCTGACCTGCCGTGCCCTGCACGGGTGCGGCGACCCCCGGCTGCCGCCCGGCCGGATCCGGCTGGACCTGTGCGACGGGCTGCCCTGCGGCCGGCGCGGACGCCCCGCCGTTCTCCTGCGCCTGAGCCTGCGCGGGTACGGCACCGGGCGGCACAGCGCCGGGCGCCGCGGCGGCCTCCGCCGCCGGCTGACCCACGGCACGCCTACGACGTCCCGTGGGCGCGCTCGTCGGATGCGGCTGGGGAGGCGTGTGGTCGTCGGCCTGGTCGAGCGGGGCGGTGTCATGGCGTGCGTGTTCGAGCAGGGCGTCCTCGGACGTGCCCTGCGCCGGAACCTGAGCCGGCGTCGGCTGCTGGACCGCCTGAGCGGGCGCCGGGACCTGCTGTCCCGCTACGGGAACCGGGATCGGCCCCGGCTGCCCGGGCGCGGGGATCCGCACCGACTGCCCCGGCACGGGGACCTGCTGCCCCGGCACGGGGACCTGCTGCCCCGGCACAGGGATCTGCTGACCCGGCACCGGAACCTGCTGGCCCGCGGCAGGAACCGGAACCACAGGAACCGGAACCGGCATGGGCATCGGCATGGGCATGGGCGCCGGCTGCGCGTCGGGCCCCGGCACCTGTCCCACGGCCTGTGCTCCCGCACCGCCGCCGGCTCCCGCGACCGCTCCTGCAGCCCCCTCGGCTCCGGCGGCGGCCTCAACCCCGGCGGTCGCCTCGTCCTCGGCCGGCCGGTCCGCCTCGGCCGGGGGCAGGGCGAACACCGTGCGGGGCGCGGCCTCCTGCGCGGCGGCGCGCTCGTTCGCGGCGGCCAGGGCGCGCCGACGGCGTCCGGTCGGCTGCGCGCCGCCGCCCTCGCCGTCCGCCGCCTCGCCCGGCGCGGGCGCTCCCGCCACCGCCGGCAGGGCGGGCGGCAGGGCGTGCTGTTCGTCGCCGCCGCGCCGCGCACGGCGTCCGGCGGGCGCGGGCACGCCCTGCGGCGGAACGGTGCCGCCGAGCCCCGTGCCCGAGGCCGCGGTCCCGGCCGCGTGCTCGGCGGCCGTGACGACCGCGCCCTCCGAGACACCGGAACCGGTGCCCGGGGCGGCGTTCTCCGCGTCGACGCCCGCGGGCTCGGCCGGCCGTCCGCGTCGCCGCCCGGTGCCCCCGGAGGCGTCCGTCTGCTCCTCCGGCGTCTCGGCCTGCGGCTCCTCGGCGGCCGGCCCCCGCCGGCGCCGCCGTCCGGTCGGCGTGGCGGCCTCCGCCTCGCCGTCGTCCGCGGCCGCGCCGGGAAGGTCGCTCTCCAGGAAGGCGTCCACGGACCGCCGGGCCCGCCGCCGCCCCGCGCCGGAACCCGGCGCGCCCGCGGCCATGCCGTCGGGGGCCACCGCCTCCAGCGCTCCCGCGCCCGCCGCCATGCCTTCGTGCCCCGCCTGCGCGGGCAGCGCGAGCGCGGAGCCCACGGGGGCGGCCGGGGCGGCGGCGACCGCGCCGGCCCCGCCGCCCAACGGGACTTCGAGGACGTAGGCGTTGCCGCTCATGCCCGGCACTTCGTGGGTCTGGAGCACACCGCCGTGCGCCCGCACGATCCCGCGCACGATCGGCTCGTGCACCGGGTCGCCGCCCGCGTACGGCCCGCGCACCTCGATCCGGACGACCTCGCCGCGCTGGGCGGCCGCCACGACGACCGTGTTGTCCATGTAACCGCCCGTCGAGACGGGCGCGTTGCCGGTGGCGTCGACGCCGGCGACGTCGGCCACCAGGTGCGCGAGCGCGGTCGCGAGGAGCCGCGCGTCGACCTCGGCCTCGATGGGCGGCGCGTGCACGGCGAACTGCACCCGCCCCGGTCCGACGAGTTCGACGGCCCCGTCCACACCCGCGGCGACCACGGCGTCGAGCATCACCTTCGTACGGCTGACCCCCTCGCCGCCGGCGTCGAGCCGCTGGTAGCCGAGGACGTTGTCGATGAGGGTGGTGATGCGCGCGTACCCGGCCGACAGGTGGTGCAGCACCTGGTTGGCCTCGGGCCACAGTTGCCCGGCGTCGTCGGCGGCGAGCGCGGACAGCTCACGGCGCAGTTCGTCCAGCGGCCCGCGCAGCGAACGGCCGAGCAGGGTCAGGAGTTGCTCGTGCCGGGCGGCGAGGGCCTCGTAGCGGTCCTTCTCCCGCTCGCCCAGCGCGGCGTAGCGCTCCTCGCCGGCGGCGAGTTCCTCCTCGTGCTTGTCGCGCAGCTCCTCCAGCTCGGCGACGTGCTGCTGGCGCAGCGCGGTGAGATCGGAGGCGTGCTCCTCGGAGAGCTTCTCCAGCGCCTCCTCGTGCCGCTTCTCGACTGCGGCCTTCTCCTCGGCGAGCGAGTCGAACGGCCGGCGGTCGGTGAAGGTCATGACGGCGCCGACGAGCTGGTCGCCGTCGCGCACGGGCGCGGTCGTCAGGTCGACGGAGACCTTGTCCCCGCTATTGGACCACAGCACCTGGCCGCGCACCCGGTGCTTGCGCCCGGAGCGCAGGGTGTCGGCGAGCGGCGACTCGTCGTACGGGAACGGCGTACCGTCCGTGCGCGAGTGCAGGACGAGGGCGTGCAGCTCCTTGCCGCCGAGGTCGCTCGCCCGGTAGCCGAGGATCTGGGCGGCGGCGGGGTTGACGAGCACGATCCGCCCGTCGGTGTCCGTGCCGACGACGCCCTCGGCGGCGGCCCGAAGGATCATCTCGGTCTGCCGCTGCGAGCGCGCGAGTTCGGCCTCGGTGTCGACGGTGCCCGACAGGTCGCGTACGACGAGCATCAGCAGCTCGTCGCCGGCGTAGCCCTGGTTGTCGTAGGCCTGCTGGGCGTTCTCCAGGTTGGCGCTGGTGACCTCGACGGGGAATTCGGTGCCGTCGGTGCGCCGGGCGACCATCCTGGTCGGCTTGGTGCGTCCGCGCGGATCCATGTGGTCGGGGCGTCGCATGGAGCCGGGGATGAGCTTGGAGTCGAACTGCGGAAGCAGATCGAGCAGCCCCCGTCCGACGAGGGCGGTCCCGGGAGCCTCGAAGGCCTCCAGCGCGATGGTGTTCGCGTTGACGACGGTCCCGTTCGCGTTGACCAGCACCAACGCGTCGGGAAGGGCGTCCAGTATGGCTGCGAGGCGAGCAGCGCCTCGGGATGGCCTGCTGCTCACGAGTCGCTTCCTCCCTGTTACCGCACCTTGCCGACCGCTCGGGCCATCTTGCCAACCGTCCCGCAGCGTGTCACGCGAGGGAGTCTAAGGGCTCGGGCCGGGCTGCCGGTGCCGGATGCGAGGGAGCTCGCACGACGAAGTGACGGAGAACGTGTGACCGCCCCCGACGACTGCGCGTGACCTCCCCGCGACGTCCACACCCCGCCCCGCCCTCCGTCACGGAACCCGGCCGCCCGCCCCACCCGCCCCGTCGGCCATCGCGGGCGTCTGCCCGCCCACCGCGGGCAGCAGCGGTACGAAGCGGTCCCACCGCTCGATGCGGCAGCCGTCGGCGCGGTCGAAGGTCGCGTCGACCGGACGGCCGGCCCAGCGGCCGGTGACATGGGCGGTGGCGGGGCCGCCGTACAGCATGGTGCACACGCTGTCGTCCGGGACGGGGGCGAAGGTGTCCGTCCCCCACCGGGCGTTTTGCTCCAGCGCCCGGCACGCCTCCGAGGGGTCCGGGTGAGTGCCGCCCGCGGGATGGCAGTACAGCTCGAACGTCCCGTCCGCTCCCTCGCCCGCGTCGCGCACGGTGACGGTGAGGTGATCGCCGAACACCCGGTCGTCGTCAGGCGGAGGCGGCGGCACGAGGGGCCCGGCGGAGGCGGCGAAGGCGGCGGACGAGGTGACGGAGACGGCGAGGACGAGGGCGGTGACGGCGAGGCGCCGGAGCGGCGCGCGCTGTGACACGACTCGTGAGATGACCTGCGGCATGACCTGACCAACGCGACCGGCGCGCGGACGTTGCGCCGCCCAATGGCTTTGCCCTGCGACCCGCCTGCCTAGTACCGTGGAGGCCGATTGGTGACACGACGCTCGACTGTGTCATCATCTGCACGCACCACTCGCACACGAGCGAGCGGCTGTGCTGGAGGCGTCGCCTAGTCCGGTCTATGGCGCCGCACTGCTAATGCGGTTTGGGCTTTACGGCCCATCGAGGGTTCAAATCCCTCCGCCTCCGCCCTCTGACCAGGGAGTTCGGCTGATTTCGACTGGACTCCCTGAGTCGCGTTCAGGGCCATTTCCAACCCCCTGACGGCACGGTGACGGCACCAACGGCTGAGAGTGGTGCAGCGGGCACTTCTGCGGCCTGTCCCGAGGCCCGGTCCGCACGCGGGATGAACGCCGCGATCCGGCGCGTGGCGTCCGCCGCCATCTCCTCGGCGACGACCGCGTACTCCCGTACCAGGGCGCGCGGAGCCCGTGGTGGAGCGACGCGTAGAGCACCCGCCCGGAGGCCCGCTCGACGGTGGCCAGGAGGGCACGGCGGTTGGTCAGCCACGGCGCGATGATCGGCCGCCGCCGGCAGTCGACGACGCCCGGCGCGGGCAGGTCGGGGTTGTCCACAGGACGCGGCGGCTCCTGTGGATCCTCGACGGCCGGGACCTCAGCGCCGTCCTTGACGAGCGGCACCGGGATCTCCCCGGCGTCGATGAGGCGGGGTCTCCGGCATCTCCTCCGGGGCGTAGACGTCGGCCGGGTCCGGCGCGGCGGTCGGCTCCTGCTGCGTCTGGTCGGCGACGAGGGGGGCCGGGGCGATGACCCAGCGGATCGGCTGAGCTGGGCACACGGGTCGCCGTCGGGCGAAGCGGATCATGCTCGGACGAACCCCAGCCCACTGCTTCTGAACGCGCGCCGTCAGACCTCACCCCAGCGGCTCATCATCTCTTGCGGCACCCCGGGCCCAGCAGTGGAGTGGAGGCATGCAGCCCGAGCCCTCCGCCCAGGAAGACCACCCCAAGCCACCGCTGGAGCGGTCGCACTGGGTGGCCTTCGCGGCGATCCTGCTGCTTCTGAGCGGCCTGTTCGACATCATCAACGGCTTCGTCGCCCTGCTGGACAACGGCTACTACGAAACGACCTACGACCACGGCCAACGCCTCCTCATCCTCAATTACGACGCCTGGGGCTGGATCTGGATCGTCGTGGGCATCGCCCAGGTCCTGGCGGGCGTGGGCGTGCTCGTGGGGTCTCGGGCGGCACGGCTCACCGGGATCGTGCTGGCCTCGGCCTGCCTGGTGGGCCAGCTGATGTTCCTGTCCGCGTTCCCGTGGTGGTCGGTCGTCACCATGGCCCTGTCCGTGCTCGTCATCTTCGGCCTGGTCGCCGAACCGCGGCACGTCCCGGGCATGCGGGTCTGACACCTGTGGCCGCCGGCCCGAGGCGGAAGACACGGGGGACATCCGGCGTGTGGAACGAGTCGAGGAGGGTGGCCGGCGGGTGGCCGCATCCGATGGCGGCCAGGGGGCGCCCGCCCGCCCGCGCGTACGACCGGAGGAGTGTCTGGGAGGGGCCGGGGCGGCTCGTAGTCCGACGGTGTGACATGCCCAGCCGAATCGCCCTCCCCTGGCGCGCCGGTCTGTCTCGCCCGCGAAGCAAGGTGCTTTCGTCTGGTGGCCGGGCGCACGACGGCTCCTGGGGCTGTCCTGGCGGGCCGGCCGACTCCCGGCTTTGTCATGCGCGTCGCGCGTTCTCGGCGGGCGTGCCGTCCGAAAAGCCAAAGGAGAGATCGTGGTGGCAGGAAACGTCAAGGAGAGCCGCGGGAAAATGCCCGCGCAGCTTCTCAGGGGCCAGAAGGCGCTGGTGACCGGTGCCAACTCGGGCATCGGCTTGGCGACCGCCATTGCTCTGGGCCGGGCCGGAGCGGACGTCGTGGTGAACTACGTCGTCGGTGCGCACGAGGCAGAGAACGTCGTCAAGGAGATCGAGGGCTTCGGGGTCCGCGCCTACGCCCACGAGGCCGACGTGTCCGACGAGGACCAGGTGACGGCCATGGTCGCGCGGATGGTCGAGGAGTTCGGCACCATCGACATCATGGTGGCCAACGCGGGCCTCCAGCGGGACGCAGCGGTGACGGAGATGACGCTCGCCCAGTGGCAGAAGGTCATCGACGTCAACCTGACCGGCCAGTTCCTGTGCGCGCGGGAGGCCGCCAAGGAGTTCATGCGGCGCGGCGTGGTGGAGGAGGTCTCCCGTTCGGCCGGGAAGATCATCTGTATGAGTTCGGTGCACCAGATCGTCCCGTGGTCGGGGCACGTGAACTACGCCTCCTCCAAGGGCGGTGTGGGCATGCTGATGCAGACCCTCGCCCAGGAGCTGGCCCCCAAGCGGATCAGGGTGAACGCGGTCGCGCCGGGTGCCATCCGCACGCCGATCAACCGCGACGCCTGGTCCACCCCCGAGGCCGAGGCCGAACTGCTGCGCCTCATCCCGTACCGCCGCGTGGGCGACCCGGAGGACATCGCCAACGCCGTCGTCGCCATGGCGTCCGACCTGCTCGACTACGTCGTCGGCACCACCCTCTACGTCGACGGCGGCATGACTCTCTTCCCCGGCTTCGCCACCGGGGGCTGATCCCCGATGCAGGATCACATCACGCCCCGCCGGGTGGTGATCCTCGGCGGGGGCTTCGCCGGATTGTTCGCCGCCCGTGCCCTGCGGAAGTCACCGGTGGCGGTGACCGTGGTCGACCGGCGTGCCCACCACCTCTTCCAGCCGCTGCTCTATCAGTGCGCCTCCGGGATCCTGTCCGAGGGGCAGATCGCGCAACCGCTCCGCCGGGTCCTTCGGCGCCATCACAATGTGAGGTGCGTGCTCGCCGAGGCCACCGACGTGGATGTCGGCGCCCGGTTGGTGCACGCCCGCCGGCCCGGGGGCGGCATCGTCCAGCTGCCCTACGACGATCTGATCGTCGCGGTGGGCATGCGCCAGTCCTACTTCGGGCACGACGAGTTCGCCGCGCACGCCCCCGGCATGAAGACCTTGGACGACGCGCTGGACATCCGCCGACGGATCTACCGGGCGTTCGAGATGGCCGAAACGGCGGCGAACGACCGGGAACGGCAGCAGTGGCTCACCTTCGCGCTCGTCGGCGGTGGGCCGACCGGTGTCGAACTCGCCGGACAGATCCGGGAGATCGCCGGACACGCGCTCGACCGGGAGTTCCAGAGGATCGATTCCGCCAAGGCCAGGGTCCTGCTTTTCGAGGGGTCCGACGCGGTGCTGGGTGCGTTCGGCCCTCCGCTGGCTCACCGTGCGGCCCGGACCCTGCGGAACCTCGGTGTCGAACTCCACCTGGGCACGATGGTCACCGACATCGACGTGCACGGCCTGACGGTACGAGACCACGCGGGCGGGACCACCCGGTTCGGCGCCCGCACCGTGCTGTGGACCGCGGGCGTCGAGGCCCCGCCGATCGCCGCCGCACTGGCCCGGGCGACCGGCGCCGAACAGGACCGGGCCGGACGCATCCTCGTCGAACCCGACCTCAGCATCCCCGGTCATCCGGAGATCCGCGTCACCGGCGACGTGATGAGCCTGAACAGGCTGCCCGGACTGGCCGAGGTCGCCATGCAGTCGGGCGCGTACGCCGGCCGGAGCGTGCGCCACGCCGTCGAGGGCAGGACGAAGCAGCCGAAGCCCTTCAAGTACGTGGATCTCGGCAGCGCCGCCTACATCGCCCGTGGCCGGGCCGTCGTCAAGGCCGGACCGTTGCACATGTCGGGCCTCACCGGCTGGCTGGCCTGGCTCTTCATCCACCTGGCGTTCCTCACCGGCTTCCGCAGCAGGCTGGGCGCGGTGCTCAGTTGGTCCGTCGCCTTCGCCAACGGCTCGCGCCGCGAACGCGCCTTCACCATGCCCGACACGGACGCTTCGGCCGCCCGGGCGCCCGGGCGGAAGCCGCCCCCGCCGCCTCCCTGAGCTCGGGCACGCCGGCCGATTCCTCCACGGGCACCCTCCGCATCCTGTCCCTCCTCAGCCCATCTCCGCAGGGCAGACCATCGAGGCGCACATGCTCAGTACAGCCGTTCTTCTGGCGAACGACGCCCCGGCCCAGCTCCTGCCGGCTCGCGAACTGATGGCCTTCACTCTGGCCTCGCACATCCTGTTGGTCCCGTTCGGGGTGGCACTGCCGTTCATCACGCTGCTGATGCACCACCGGGGGCTGCGCCGCAACGATCCCGTCGCCCTCAAGCTTGCCCGGCGCTGGTCGGCGGTGATGGCGGTCCAGTTCGCCGTCGGCATCGTCACCGGCACCGTGCTGTCCTTCGAGTTCGGGCTGCTGTGGCCCGGCATGATGGGCCGCTGGGGCGATGTCTTCGGCCTCGGGTTCGGCGTCGAGGCATGGGCGTTCTTCCTCGAGGCCGTCCTGATCGCGATCTATCTCTACGGGTGGCGCCGGCTCAAGCCCTGGACCCACTTCTGGCTCGCCGTACCGCTGCCGCTGGCCGCCCTGATGGGAGCGTTCGGCATCATCGCGGCCAACTCCTGGATGAACACCCCGCAGGGGTTCCGCCTGGACGCCCAGGGCAGACCCGTCGACGTCGACGTCCGGCAGGCGATCTTCACACCGATGTTCGGCCCGGAGTACTGGCACTTCGTGGTCGCGATGCTCCTGACCGCCGGCTACGTGGTCGCCGGTGTGTACGCGGTCGGTTGGCTGCGGGGGCGGCGTGACCGCTACCACCGGCTCGGCTTCACCGTGCCGTTCACGGTTGCCGCGATCCTCACTCCGGTCCAGTTCATGCTCGGCGACTCCGCCGCTCGCTCGGTCTTCCACAAGCAGCCGATCAAGTTCGCCGCCATGGAGATCGTCTGGAAGACCGACACCCACGTACCGGAGTACATCTTCGGGCGGCTGCATCCCGACGGGACGACGTCCGGCGGTCTCAAGATCCCCCAGCTGGACTCGATCCTCGCCGGCTTCAGTCCGGACACCAAGGTGACGGGCCTGTCGTCGGTCGCGGCGAGCGACCGCCCGACGGCGACTCAGGCCACCATCGTCCACTGGGCCTTCGACATCATGGCCACCATCGGCAGCGTGCTGATCCTGCTCGCGCTCTGGTACGCCTGGTGCTGGTGGCGGCATCGGGACAACCCCCGCAGCCGCTGGTTCTACCGCTGCGCCGCGCTCGCGGGAGTCGCCTGCCTGGTCACCGTCGAGTGCGGGTGGATCACCACGGAGGTCGGTCGTCAGCCCTGGATCGTCTACAACCACATGAGGGTCTCGGAGGCGGTGACCAGCACAGGCGCCGGATCGCTGTGGACGATGCTCGGCATCGTCATCGTCGTGTATGTGGCCGTGTTCGGCGCGTTCCTCGCGGTGGTCCTGAAGATGCGCACCCGCTGGCGCATCGCCGACGAGGGTGCGGCCGTCGCACGCGCCGAGCTGCCGCCGGAGACCGACACTCCGTACGGGCCCAGAAGCGAGCCCGAGCCCACCAGCGCCGGGGCCGCGCCCGACGGCGGGTCCGGCCACACCTCCGGCGGTGCGTCGTAATGGCCGAGTTCATCGCATGGGTGCTGGTGATCGTGATCGCCGCCTACGCCTGCGCCGGAGGCACCGACTACGGGGCGGGCTTCTGGGACCTCCTGGCCGGCGGCGCGGAGCGCGGCAAGCGGCCCCGCTGGCTCATCGATCACGCCATGGCACCGGTCTGGGAGGTCAACAACGTCTGGCTGATCTTCGTCCTGGTGATCATGTGGACCGGCTTCCCGACGATGTTCCAGGCCGTCTTCTCCGCGATGTGGCTGCCGCTCGCCCTCGCAGCCGTCGGCCTGGTCCTGCGCGGCGCCGGGTTCGCCCTGCGCAAGCCGACCCGCCGCCTGGCCCAACAACGGGTGTACGGCGCGATGTTCGCCGTCTCGTCGCTGGTGACGCCGTTCTTCCTCGGGGCCGTGCTCGGCGGCATCGCCTCCGGTCGGGTCGAGGTCGGCACGACGGCCTCCGCGGACGCCTGGGCCAATGGCACCTCCGTCCTCGTGGGACTGCTGGCCATCGCCGCCACCGCGTTCCTCGGAGCGGTCTTCCTCTGCTCCGACGCCCTGCGGTTCGGCGCCGACGACCTCGTCGACTACTTCCGTCTGCGCGCGATGCTCGCCTTCGCCGCGGTCGTCGTCCTCGCCCTCATCGGTCTGCCCGTCACCCACGACGACGCCCGGTACGTCTGGGAGGGCCTCACCGGGGGGCTGGGACTGCTGCTGATCATTCTGGCCGCGGTGGCCGGTCTGGCCACGGTGCTGCTGCTGTGGCGCCGATCCTTCGGCTGGTCCCGCTACACCTCGGTGGCGAGCGTCGCCCTGACCGTCGGCGCCTGGGGCTTCGCGCAGCGGCCCTACGTGCTTCCCACCTCGCTGACCGTGGCGGAGGCGGCCGGCGCCGCGCACACCCTGCGCTGGCTGATGATCGTCACGGGCATCGCGATCGTGCTGGTCGGTCCGGCGCTGGTGCTGCTCTACCGGCTCGACACCATGGGTGAGCTGGAGGAGCTCACCGACGCCGACACCGGGGCCGCCAGAACACCCGGGGACAACGTGTAGCGGCGCAGCGCCGGTTCGCGCAACGAGCAACGGCGGCGGGTGGCACGCCCACCCGCCGCCGGCCCCGACGCCGCGTGCGACTCCCCCGTCAATTCAGCCGGGCGGCGATGTGGTCGCCGACCCGCAGGGCGTTGGCGATGGCGGTCAGGGACGGGTTCACCGCGCCGATGCTGGGGAAGAAGCTGGTGTCGACGACGTACAGGTTGTCGAGGTCGTGGGCCTTGCAGTTGACGTCGAGGGCCGAACTCTTCGGGTCGTCGCCGAACCGCACGGTGCCCGCCTGGTGCGCGGTGGCGCCGATCGGCATGCCCTTGTGCAGGTAGATGCTGTGATCCAGCAGGTGGTGCTCGTGCATGCCCAGGTGCCCGAGCATCCCCCGCAGCTTGTGCTGGAGACGCTTGAGCCCGGCGATGTTGTTCTTCTCGTCGAGAGCCAGGTGGATGGCGTCGTCCTGGTCGAGGGTGACCCGGCTCTCGGGCAGCGGAAGGTCCTCCCCGCACAGCCAGAAGTCGACGGCGTGGTGCGCCAGGACCTCGAAGGGCATGTCGGGCATGACGGCACCGGCCCAGCGCGGCGCCTCGCCGTGGATCTGGTCGGCGTCCGACTTGCCGAGCATCTGGATGCCGCCGAGCGGATACTCCCAGTCGTCCGCGCCGAGATACCAGTCGTTCAGCGCCAGGGTCTTCTGGAACTTGGTGGGATTCGGTTCCTTCGACACCGCCATCAGCGCCAGGTTGTTGTGACGCATGTAGTGGCGCCCCACCACGTCCGAGCTGTTGGCCAAGCCGCCGGGGTGCCTGTCGTTGGCCGAACGCAGCAACAGAACGGCGGAGTTGACCGCGCCGGCGGCGACCACCACGATGTCGGCGCCGAACGTCTCGGTCGCGCCGTTCTTGAGCTCGGCGACGACCCTGGTGACGGTGCGTCCGGTCGGATCGGTCTCCAGACGCCGCACATGGGCGTCGGTCACCATCGTGACGTTGTCGTACGTGAGCGCGGGGTCGACGCAGATCACCTGCGCGTCGGACTTGGCGCCCACCAGGCAGGGAAAGCCGTCGACCCGGTCGCAGCGGATGCAGACGCTGTCGTGGGTGGGGCGGCCGTGCTCGTCCTGGGTGAGGTTCACACCGATCGGCAGGTGGAAGGGGTGCAGGCCGGCCTTCCCCAGATCGTCGCTGAGTTGCTGGATGCGCTCCTCGTGCTCGACCGGCGGATAGGCGTACTGCGCGCTGGTGGGGCCTGCGGTGGGGTCCTCGCCGTGGCGGCCGTGCACCAGGTAGAGGTGTTCGGCCTGGGTGTAGTACGGCTCCAGGTCCTCGTAGCGGATCGGCCAGGCCGGAGAGATGCCGTCGTGGTGGCGCAGTTCGCCGAAGTCCTCGGGGCGGAGCCGGAAGAGTGCGGCGCCGTAGAACTTGGTGTTGCCCCCGACGTAGTAGTTGACCTCCGGGGGGAACTCCTTGCCGTGCTTGTCGTACCAGAATTCGGGCGCGCGGTACTTGCCCTTGACGAAGACAGCGGTGGAGTCCCAGTTGTCCCGCTCCCGTGGCAGGTAACCGCCACGCTCCAGGATCAGTACCCGTTTGCCGGTGGGGGCCAGCCGGTGGGCGAGCGTACCGCCACCCGCTCCCGTACCGATGATGATGACGTCGTAGTGCTGATCGTCGGCCATGAGAGGGTCCCCGTTCTGGGAGTCGTCAGCCGTCCTGGCCGTAGCGCCCGTCCGAGGGGTCTGCGGGACTGTGCTGATCCGCACGGACACTCGCACAATCCGGACATGGGGCGCCAACTCCCAAAATATCGGGTGGTCCGGGCGGCCGCGACCCGACAAGATCGAACACACGTATGGTTACCCGGCCTTCCGCAGCGTGCGTACCGTCTCGTCGACGATCGCCTGCGGAGCGGTCGCCGCCGCGTCGACGGTCAGGCCGTGTTCGTCCGACTGCAACGGTTCGAGGGTGGCGTACTGGGAGTCCACGAGCCGGGCGGGCATGAAATGGCCGACGCGGTCCGCGACCCGCTGGTCGGCGGTCGCCCGGTCGAGCGCCAGGTACAGGAACCACACACCTGCGCCTGCCCTGCGGAGCGCATCCCGGTACTCGCGCTTGAGGGCCGAGCACGCCACCACCCCGCCCGTGCCGTCATCGATCGCCTCGCGGATCCATTGGGTGAGGGACCGCAGCCAGGGCTTGCGATCCTCGTCGTCCAGTGGACGCCCCGCCGCCATCTTGGCGCGGTTCGCGGCAGGGTGGACGTCGTCGCCCTCCAGGAAGGGCACCGTGAGCCGCTGCGCGAGCAGTCGCCCCACAGTGGACTTCCCCGACCCCGAGACACCCATGACCACGACGACTCTGGGCACCCTGTGAGTTGCTCGCACAACGTTCTCCGAGATGGCGCCTGTCCGAAGCCGGCTGCCGGTGAGGAATGAGGGTGTCCGACACCCGTGTGACGACAGACGAACACCCTCTCGTCCGCGCTTTACGCGCGGACCGACCAGGAGATCGGGTGAATCCGCTGGCCAAACGTGTGATCGGGAGTCGTGTCACCTCCTTGCGATGACTGTCCCACCTGTTGAGCGCGGCCCCTCGACGTCTCAGAGAACGGCGATCGGGTTGACCGGTGAGCCGGTGGCGTCCGGCAGCCTCAGCGGGGCGATCACGCAGAGGAACGACCACCGTCCCTCCGCCTCGCAGACCGGTGCCAGGTCCTCGAACTGCAGGTAGTCCAACAGGTGGAGGCCCATGGCGTGGACCGCCAGCACATGCACGGGGAAGTCGACGCCCTCCGTGGAACTGGGGGCGGTGTCATTGTTCCCGTCGCCGCCGAGCACGGCGACCCGCCGGTCCGCCAGGAACTCCAACGCGTACGGATGCAGCCCCGCACGTGCGTCCGCCGCGTGCCACGCGCCCAGCTCCCCGCGGCGTCGCCGGTGGCCGACCCTGACGAACAGGAGGTCGCCCTCGCCCACCTGGACATGCTGGGCGGTCTCGGCCGCGATGAGGTCGTCGACGGTCACGTGGTCACCCGGTTCGAGCCACGGCACGCCGCGCAGCCGCGGGATGTCCAACAGCACGCCGCGTCCGACGATCCCGTCGCGCGCCGCCTCGACGGAGAGCGCCGTGGCCCCGTCCGCCGTGACGCTGCTCGCGGTCACGCCGCCGTGCAGCGTGCCGTCGTAGATCACGTGGCACAGGGCGTCGATGTGGCTGTCGGCGTCGCCGTGCACGTTCATCGCGAAGCTGTCCATCGCGAAGCGGAGCCCGGTCGAGGCGTGTTCCTCCGGCTGCCCGCTCATCCGGTGCCGCGCGGGCTGCGGATTGTCCGGACCGGACAGCGTCTCCACCGGCGCGGCGAGCGTGACCGTCCGGCCGGTCCGCACCTCCCGGGTGGCGGCGAGCACCCGGGCGGGAGTGAGCGCGGCCAGAGCACCCCGGTCATCCTCGGCCCAGGCGGCGCGCGACACCATGCGCCGGTAGAGCACGTCGAACTCGCCCTCGGTCAGCCGCGGCGGTTCTGCCGGGCGGGTATGCGTGACCATGGGTCAGCGTCCGTGCTCCGCGTCGAGCGCCTCGTCGAGCGTGATGGCGGCCATGATCAGGGACAGGTGGGTGAACGCCTGCGGGAAGTTGCCCAGTTGCTCCCCGGTCGGACCGACCTCCTCGGCGAACAGGCCGACGTGGTTGGCGTAGGTCTGCATCTTCTCGAAGGTGTAGCGGGCCTGGGACAGCCGCCCCGCTCTGGCCAGCGCGTCGACGTAGAGGAAGGTGCACAGACTGAAGGTGCCCTCCGAGCCGCGCAGCCCGTCCGGCGACGCCGCCGGATCGTAGCGGTAGACGAGGCTGTCGGACACGAGCTTGCGGTCCATCGCGTCGAGTGTGGAGAGCCAAGCAGGGGCCCGGGGGGGCGTGAACCCGACCCTGGGCATGAGCAGCAGCGAGGCGTCCAGGACGTCGCCGTCGTAGTGCTGGACGAAGGCGCGCTCCTTCTCGCTCCAGCCGCGTTCCATGACCTGTTCGAACACGGTGTCCCTCGCCTTGCGCCACCGCTCCACGTCGGCGGGCCGGCGGAAGTGGTCGGCCAGGCGCAGCCCGTGGTCGAAGGCGACCCACGACATCACCCGGCTGTAGGTGAAGTTCCGGCGGCCGCCGCGGGTCTCCCAGATGCCCTCGCCCGGCCGGTCCCAGTGGTCGGCCAACCAGTCCAGCATCCTGGCGAGCGTCTGCCATCCCTCGAAGCTGGCCTGCTGGGCGATCTCGCGCCCCTGGGACAACGCGTAGAGGGCCTCGCCGTAGATGTCCAGCTGGAGCTGGCCGGCGGCGCCGTTGCCGATGCGGACCGGGGAGGAGCCGCGGTAGCCCTCGAAGTGGTCGAGTGTCTCCTCCGGAAGGTCGGGATTGCCGTCGATCCGGTACATCGTCTGGAGCGGCTCCCCCTCCTTGCCCTCGCGCTCACGCAGCCTGTCCACCAGCCAGTGGACGAAGGCGGTGGCCTCCTCGACGAAGCCGAGGTCCAGCATGGCCCGCACCGACAGCGCGCCGTCGCGTATCCAGGTGAACCGGTAGTCCCAGTTGCGCTCTCCGCCGATCTGCTCGGGCAGGCCCGTGGTGGCCGCCGCGATGAGGGCGCCGGTGGGGGCGTAGGTGAGGAGCTTGAGGGTGATGACCGAACGGTGCACCAGCTCGGGCCACCGTCCCCGGTAGCGGGACTGGCGCAGCCAGTGCTGCCAGAACCGGCTGACCTCCTCGAGCTGCTCGGTGAGCCCGTCGACCGTGGGAGGTGTCGGCGCCTCGCCGCCGGACGCGCAGACGGTGAACACGACGCCGCCCGACTCGCCGGCCCTCAGCGTCACCGTGCCGCGCACGTCCTGGCCTTCTCGCTCCAGCGGGAAGGTGGACCGCAGGTGCCCGTCGATCCCGGGGGCCCTGAACAGCGCGCCGTTCTCGCCGAGCTCGAGCGTGTGCTCGGCCCTGCCGTAGTCGAAGCGCGGCCGGCACTCCAGCGTGAAGTCGACGGTTCCTCGCACGGCGCGCACGACGCGGATCAGGGTGTGACGGTCGGTCGCCGTGCGGGTCCGGTCCGGAGGCATGAAGTCGACCACCTCGCCCACCCCGTCCGGCGACATGAACCGGGTCACCAGAATGGCCGTGTCGGGGTAGTAGAGCTGCTTGCAGATCGCGTCGGGATGCTCGGGGGCCAGCCGCATGTACCCGCCGCCGTCGTGGTCGAGCAGCGCGGCGAAGATGCTGGGCGAATCGAACCGGGGAGCCGCGAACCAGTCGACGACGCCCTGCGACGACACGAGCGCGGCGGTCTGCAGGTCGCCCACCAGGCCGTGGTCGGCGATCGGAGGGTAACGGTCCATTGCTGCTCCCAGGTCTCCCGAAACCCCCCACGTCCATCCACTATCCGGCACCCCTGTCGTCCCTGCCATGTCGATGCGGTCGAGGGCCGCCTGCCCGAGGGCCGCACGACAGCCCGCGCGCCGACACCCTCGTGGTGCGACGGCGACCGGCCGCAGGCGCGGTGATCGGCGCCCGGCGGGGACGAAGTCACCCCGGACGCCGGAGCCGAGCAGCGCCTTCGGCTTGCTGTGCGCCCTCCTTGGGGTGTTACTGACTGTGTTCGGCCGGACACGAGCGGGCCACGACCCCGGCACGCGGGCACCGACACCCCGTTCGGCCGTATGCCGAGCGACGGAGGCTGTGGATGCAGATGATTCACGTCCGACTGGTGAGCCCGGTGGATCTCACCCCTCGGGCAGTCGGGCTGCTCACCGATGACCGCTATGTCTTCAACCTGGTCGTCCTTCCCGGACGGGCGCAGAACCCCGACGGCGACGCGGTCGAGTGCGACATTCTCGCGGGCGCGGCCAACGCCGTGCTGCGCGGCCTGCGCGATCTGGAAGTCGACCGCCGCGGATCCATCGTCATCGAGCCGG
Source organism: Streptomyces sp. NPDC088254 (assembly GCF_044740925.1). Lineage (NCBI taxonomy): Bacteria > Bacillati > Actinomycetota > Actinomycetes > Kitasatosporales > Streptomycetaceae > Streptomyces > Streptomyces sp. NPDC088254. The sequence goes on from NZ_JBIURQ010000002.1 coordinate 678,131, forward strand.
TCGAGATGGCCTTCTCCGGAACAGCCGCCGAGGCGGAGGAGCGGCAGCTCGGGGCGCTCGCGCACGCGCCCTTCTGGGAGGAGGTCGAAGCGCGCATTCGCGCCGAGGGCACGTATCTGCCGAGCTTCTACGTTTACCTGGTCATCGCCGGCGTCATCGGGGCGGTCGGCATCATCACCAACTCCCAGATCCTGATCGTCGCGGCGATGGTCGTCGGACCGGAGTACGGCGCCATCACCAGCGTCGCGCTGGGCCTCGACCGTGGCAACGGCACCAGGATCCGGCAGGGCCTGTTCGCGCTGACCGTGGGTTTCCTGTCGGCCGTCCTGGTGACCTTCCTGTTCTCATGGGTGATCCGGAGCCTCGGCCTTCAATCAGCGGCATACGACCTGGGCATCCGGCCGGTCTCCAAGCTGATCGACGCCCCCGACATCTTCTCCGTCGTCGTCGCGGTGCTGGCCGGCATCGTCGGGATCATGTCCCTGACCCAGGCCAGGACGAGCGCGCTGCTCGGCGTCTTCATCTCGGTCACCACCATCCCCGCCGCCGCGGACATCGGCGTCTCCTGCGCGTTCTCCAGCTGGAGCGAGGCGCGCGGATCCCTGATGCAACTCCTTCTCAACATCGTGCTGCTGATCGTCGTGGGCTTGCTGACGCTCAGATTCCAGCGGGCTGCCTGGCGGTACATCAGCCGGCGCAGCGGGCGTTCCGACAGCAGATGAAGCCGCCGTCCCGTCCGGAAGCGGCACATCCCCATGCGCCGACCGGCCGCCGCGCAGCCGGGCGGAGCCGTCACTCCGCCGCCGGTGACCCCACCGGGCGAACGTGCCCGGCGATTCAGCCGGCAGCGACGTGTCGCGCTTGACCGGGCCGGAGGGGGGCCGCACCCTCCCGACGAGGAGGCCGAAACCGCAGGCCACCATGACGCCGACGATGTCGGCCGGGCGGACCGAGGAGGCCACGCGTGCCGGAGAGCCGCACCGGACGGCAACTGACCCTGAGCCACGGCGCGCACCGTGCGGTCGTCGTCGAGCTGGGCGCGGCACTCCGGTCGTACTCGTTCGGTGAACGCGCGGTGCTCGACGGGTTCGCCGCACAGGACCGGATCACCGGCGGGCGCGGCCAGATCCTGGTGCCGTGGCCCAACCGGATCCGCGACGGCCGGTACCGCTGGAACGGAGCGGACCAGCAGCTGCCGCTCACCGAGCCGGCCGACGGCAACGCCATCCACGGACTGCTCCGGTGGACCTCGTGGCACGTCGTGGAGGCGAGCGACAGCCGGGTCGTCCTGGAGGTCTCGCTGTGGCCGCAGCCGGGTTACCCGTTCCACCTGAGCGTCCGCGCCGAGTACGCCCTGGGTGACGGCGGGCTCGCTGTCGCCGTCACCGCGCGCAACCTCGACACGAGCGCCGCACCCTACGGGTTCGGCCAGCATCCCTACATCACGGCGGGCACCGCGGTGGTCGACCAGGCGGTGCTGACGGTCCCCGCACGGACATGGCTGCGCACCGATGAGCGCGGCCTGCCGGTGGCCGCCGAGCCGGTCGCCGGGACGCCGTACGACCTGCGTACACCCCAGGCACTCGGAGCGCGCCGACTCGACACCCCGTTCGGCGACCTCGACCGGGACACGGACGGCCGGGCCGTGGTCCGTCTGGCTCATCCCTCGGGTGCGTTCGGTACGGACGTGTGGCTCGGTGAGGGCGCCGACTACGTGCAGCTCTACACCGGTGACACCCTCCCACCCGGGGAGCGCCGTCGCGCGATCGCCGTCGAACCGATGACGTGCCCGCCGGACGCCTTCGGCAGCGGCACAGCTCTCGTCCGCCTCGGGCCGGGAGAGCGGCACACCGTCCGCTGGGGGATCAGGCCATGGGGGACATGACGGCACCGTCACCAAGCCGTGGTCGTAGAGGCCGAGATCGCCACTGCCGTCTCATGGGCCAGTCCCACCCGACTCATCACCCCGCGACGTAGAGGCCGTCCGTGACGACGAATCAGGTGCTCACCGGAGTGGGCCTGACCTTGGTCCTCGCCGTCGGATCGCAGATCCTGGCGAGCCGCCTGCGCATCCCGGCCCTCATCGTCCTGCTGCCGGTGGGCTTCGCCGCCGGTGCTCTGATCGACGATGTCGACCCCGTGCGGCTGCTGGGGCCGGCTTTCTCACCGCTGGTGTCCCTGGCGGTCGCCGTGATCCTCTACGACGCGGGCCTCGGCCTGGACGTCACGAGGCTGAAGGGGCACACCCGGCGCGTCGTCGTCAGACTGATCTGGATCGGTGTCCTGATCACCTGGCTGCTCGCCGCGCTCCTCGCCGCGCCGCTCCTGGGCATGTCCCGGCGCGCGGCCGTCATGATCGGCGCGATCCTCGTGGTCTCGGGTCCGACCGTCGTGGGCCCCCTGCTCAGCTTCGTACGACCCAAGGACCGGCTCCAGCACATCCTGGTCTGGGAAGGCTCCCTCATCGACCCGGTCGGAGGCATTCTGGGAGCGCTGGTCTTCCATGCGGTCTCGGCGAGCACGCAGCACCGGCTCGTCAGCGGGGTAGCGAGCTTCCTGGCCAGCATCGGTATCGGAGCGGCCGGAGGAGTGATCGGGGCGGCTCTGCTGTGGGTGCTGTTCCGCAGGCTCAGGCTGGGCGAGGTCCTCGGCACCACGGCCCAGCTCGCCGCGGTGATCGGTGTGGCGGCGCTCTGCGACGTCCTGCGGGACGACACAGGACTCATCGCCGCGGTGACGATGGGCCTGGCCGTCGCCAACCTCCCCGGCATCGACGTCCCCGCGCGCCGGCCGTTCTTCGAGACCCTGGTCAGCCTGATCCTCGGCCTGCTCTTCATCTCCATCTCGGCCACCGTCACGCCGCAGTCGCTGCGCCATGTGGGGCTGCCCGCCCTCGGCCTCGCCGCCTTCCTGGTGCTGGCCGTCCGGCCACTGGTCGCGGCCGTGTCCACCCTCGGCACCCACCTGACGCGCGGTGAGCGGGGCTTCATCGGCTGGATGGCGCCGCGAGGCATCGTCGCGGCCGCCACCGCGTCGACGTTCTCGGCCGGCCTCGTGGCCAAGGGGATCGGTGGCGCGTCGAAGATCCTCCCGACCACGTTCGTGGTCATCGTCGCGACCGTGACGCTCTACGGCCTGACCGCCTCGCCCGTGGCCCGGCGTCTGGGCGTCGTGCGCCCTTCCCGCTCGCGTCCGCTCCTGGTCGGCGGTGACCCGTGGGTGGTCGACCTGGGGGTGGTCCTGAAATCGGCGGGGCTGGAGGTGCTGATGTGGGCAGGGCAGGAGCGGCAGCGCGAACGGATCAGGCGGGCCGGGATCGAGCTGGCGCCCGGTGAACTGCTGGCCGCCGTCACGGGCCAGGACCCCGAGCTCGAAGGCATCACGGCGGTCTTCTTCCTCACCGCCGAGGACGACTTCAACGCACTGGCGGCAACGATTCTGCGTGGCAGCGTGGAGGGGGTGGTCCACCACCTCGGCGCACCACCCGAGAGCAGCGGCGTGGTAGCGCCGTTCATCGGGGGCGAGGTCCTGTTCGGCACAGATCTGACCTGGCCGACTCTTTCCCGCAGATACGAGGAGGGGGCCGTCGTCCTGGCGCAGCCCGCCGGGCGCGCGCTGCCGCACGGCGCCGACATGCTGTTCCTCGTAGGGCCGGACGGTCGCCTCGATCCGGTCACCAAATCCCACAGACCACTGCCCGGGCCGGGGGACACGGTCATCCTGCTGACCCCGGGCGGACGCGGTGCCGAGAGTCCGCCGGAGTAGACCGGCCGCTGCCCACCCGGTTGCCGGACGAGCGCGCTCTGCACGGACGGATCTCGCGCAGGCCGTCTCTGACCGCGTGGATCAGTCGCCGGGGCGGCGCCGGCGACGTCCGACCACCAGCCGCGTCGGGCAGGGAGTGGGGCGATCGACCTGCACGGGCGGCCCTGGAATGCCGGGGTGTGAAGGGCGTGCCAGGGTGGGGAACGCCGCCGGGAGCGCGTGCCGGGGCGGTCGGGGTTCACTGCGGGCAACTGACCACGTATCGGGTCGGCGTCACAAGGAGGCAAGGCGCATGCCGGTCGCCAAGGCGGAACCCTCGGACGCGTCACCGCCGGATCCGCTCACGGTCCTCCGGAGCCGCAGCTACGTCGTGCTTCTGGTGATGGCCGCGCTGATCGGCGTGCCGGTGTCCGCGGCGGCCTTCGGCTTCCTCGCGCTGGTCGCCGAACTCCAGCCGATCCTCTACACCGATCTGCCCAGGGCGCTGGGTTTCCGCGGCACTCCGTCGTGGTGGCCGTTGCCCCTGCTCGCCGTCGGGGGACTGCTCGTGGGGCTTACGGTGCAGTACCTGCCGGGGACGGGAGGCCACGAGCCGTCGGGCGGGTTCAAGGCCGGCGCCGGCGCCCCCACACCTGTCGAGCTTCCCGGAGTCTTCTTCGCCGCCCTCGCGACTCTGGCCTTCGGTGCGGTCCTCGGACCGGAAGCGCCTCTCATCGCTCTCGGTGGGGGACTGGCCGCGGGTGCCGTGCGCCTCGTCAAACGTGACGCCCCGGAGCGGGTGACCGCGATGATGGGCGCGGCAGGCAGTTTCGCGGCGATCAGCTCCCTGCTGGGGTCGCCCCTGCTCGGCGCGTTCCTCCTGATGGAGGCTTCGGGGCTCGGTGGGGCGACCCTGGCCCTGGTGCTGGTGCCCGGCCTGCTCGCCGCGGGCATCGGCGCGCTCATCTTCGTCGGCCTGGGATCCTGGACCGGGTTGGGCACCTTCTCGCTGGCACTTCCCGACGTGCCCGAGGCATCGACGCCGACCGTCGCGGAATTCGGCTGGGCGCTTGTCATCGGGCTGTCGGCCGCCTGCGTGGGCGTGGGAATCCGATGGCTGGCCGTTCACCTGAAGACGCACGTCGAACGTCGACGTGTGCCGGCCACCGTGGTCATGGGCCTGGCCGTGGCGGGACTGGCGATCGGCTATGCGGAGGGCACCGGCAAGCCGGCGACCGACGTGCTGTATTCGGGACAGTCGGCGCTGGGCCCGTTCCTCGCGCACAGCACCGCGTACTCGATCGGAGCGTTGTTGCTGCTGGTGTCGTGCAAGGGCCTGGCGTACTGCGCTTCGCTCTGCAGTTTCCGGGGAGGCCCGGTTTTCCCCTCGATGTTCGTGGGAGCGGCCGGTGGCATCCTGCTCTCCCATCTGCCGGGGCTGTCCCTCGTCGCGGGGTTCGCCATGGGCGTCGGAGCGATGAGCGCCGCGATGCTCAGACTTCCCCTGGTCTCGGTCCTGCTCGCCACCCTGCTGCTCGGGTCTCAGGGGCTCACCGTCATGCCGTTGGTGATCGTCTCGGTCGTGGTCTCGCATGTCCTGTCCGCCAGGCTCACACCGCCTCCCCGCCCAGAGCCGGAAGGGGCACCTGAGCCAAACCGACAACAGCTCTGAGACTCCGTCGGAAGCTGTTGCTTTCCGGTCGTGAGGATTGCGTACTGGCCGGTAAGGCGTGGTGCCGACGGTCTGGGGGGGGGTGTGGGAGGCGCCTGGCGACCCGGATCCGGTGCTTCCTGCCCCGGCAACGCGAGCACGTCCAGGCCCTACCGAAGTGCTTGGTCTTGCGGTGCCGGCCCACTTCCGGCACGGGGCGAACGGCCGGCCGCGCACAAGGCGAAGTAGCCGAGCAGGCCGAAGAGGGCGGTTGCCACAGCGGCGAGCATCGGACTCATCACCTCGGTTCCGGGCGGGCTCCCGCCTCCCGGGCCGAGCCCTGCCAGACACCAGTTGCCTGGTCAAGGCCCGGTTTCGCTCCTAGCGGGGGTGCTGGACCCACGAGGGGCGGGCGCTGGGTCCAGCGGCCGTCCCAGGGGCGGACTTCCTGGACCACCTGCGCGCCCTGGTGCCGCGAAGCACGGCACCGAGGAGGACCAGGAGGCCCTCCTCGCCGCGGAGCGCGAGCTCGCCGAACGCCGCTCGCGCAAGGGGGCCGGCCCCGCCGTACGCCCACGGCGGAGCGCTCCGGGAGTGTGTGAGCTGTCGGCACGGTGATGGCAGACGGACGGCACCAAGAGCGCGGGACGCGTTCGGACGCCATCCGTCGCCATCGGTCAACTACCCATGAGCCGGGCACACGGGTCGCCGTCGGGCGAAGCGGATCATGCTCGGACGAGCCCCAGCACACCGCTAATGCGGTTTGGGCCTCACGGCCCATCGAGGGTTCAAATCCCTCCGCCTCCGCAGATCCTGAAGCCCCGGTCCCCGCGACCGGGGCTTCGTCGTTACCCCGCCATCACGGCGTTTCCGCAGGTCACAAGGGGTGTGCGAATCGGATTTCACATGGCGGCGGCAGTCATGTAATGTTCTTCCTGTCGCCGCGAGCGGGCCGAAAGGACCGAGAGCGAAGACAAAAACTGAAAACAGACAAGCACTCGTAGCTTAACGGATAGAGCATCTGACTACGGATCAGAAGGTTGCAGGTTCGAATCCTGCCGAGTGCACACAGGTCAAAGCCCCCTCGGGATCATCCCGGAGGGGGCTTTGTCGTGCCGTACAGCAGCGAAGTACAGCAGGGTCGGTCGCACTCGCTGAGGGTGCCGTCCAGGAGCACGAAGTCCGGGTCGTGCTCGCGCAGGGTCTTGAGCGGGCCCGGCGCCCGGTCGGCGAGGAGTTGCACGACGGCGGTGGTGTAGGCGTGGGCGGTGCCTACGGATATGCCGAACCCGGCGGCGATCTGCCCGAGAGTGTCGTGCTTGCGCAGATAGGCGAGAGCGACGAATGCACGCTGGTGCGGCGGGAGCTTGCAGCGGCGGTCACCCTCACGGGTGACGATAAGCATCGTGACCTACTCGACCAGCGCATGAGGCAGGTCGAGTGCGGCAGGATAGGGAACCAACAGGGCTCCTGGACCGGCAGGTTGAGGCGTCGAACACTTCACCCAACGGCACAGGAGCCCTGTCCGTTGCGGGCACCAAGGCATCACCCGATCGGTGGCCACGCTGAAAAGGCTCACTGCTCCCTGCCGCCACACCCCCGCCCGCCCGGGTGGGGCGATCGCGTCTACGCGTAGACGTAGAAGTCGAACCCGGTGCAGACCTCCTCCGAGCCCTTCACCAGGCACGCGTCGAGCATCATCCGTTGCCCCTCGGGGATGTCGCCGGTCTGCCACGGGGTCGTGTAGGGGGACGCGTGGCCCGCCGTCGAAGCCACGCGGTAGACCTGGCCGTTCATGACGGTCCCCTCGACGCCCCACCCGTCGGCCCCGCCGTCATGCGCCCGGAGCGCGTCTCCGGGGGTGCCGAAGCTGTCCGGGTCCGAGTTCCAGTTCACATATCCGGCGTAGTTGCCGTCGGCGTAGAGGTAGACGATGACCGAATCGTAGTCCTGATACCAGCTCGTCGTGTAGGTGAGCCGGGGCGCTGCCGCGGCGGTGCCCGCGCCGGCGCCGAAGGAGACGCCGACCATCACGGCGGTCGCCGCCAGCAGGGTGACGATCCGGTTCCTCATCTTGGCCATCAGAAGCCCTTCCGCATCAGAGCGATCAAAGTCAGGCGCGATCTTGGCATGTGCAGTCCGACGTGGCAACGAAAACTGTCGCGGCCAGCACCTCACGGTCACCGTGCCGACGCCTGCCACCGCCTTGAGGCCGGGCCGGCGCCTCCGGCACCACTTGCTGGAACAGCTCACTCACTACCCGCTCGATGCGAACTACGGGCGGGGAAGTCGCTGAGGTCATCCGGCCTGATCACTCGGCAAGCAAGCCCCGTCGGCCGGACCGTGATCTGAGCCTGGGACCGGAGTCCTGCGCATGCTGGGAGCTGTCGCTGGTCGGTGTGCGCCGTCCGAACCGACGGCAACCCTGACGGCAACGACGGCACACATACGCTGTTGATCACGATCGCTAGCAATCATCCGGGAGGAAGACGGCGCCCCCACCCAACGGCCTGCCCGATCCTACGGATCAGAAGGTTGCAGGTTCGAATCCTGCCGAGTGCACACAGGCGAGAGGCCCCGGAGAGATCCGGGGCCTCTCGCGTTTCCGGGGTCGGCGGCAGCCGGGCGACGGGGGTCCGAGGGCTCGGTGGCCGGCGTCGAGTTGGTGCTCGATCGTGGTGGGCTCGCCGACGCGCAGGGCCACGTCGCCGCGTGCGCCGTCGTAGCGGTAGGCCCGGACGACTCGGCCGGTCTGCACCCTCGCCCAGCCGTGGGTCAGGGGCCAGCCGTTCACCGGGGAGGCCATGAACGCACCCCGCCGGTAGGCCGCCTCCCGGTCCATCCTCACTCGCCCGGTCAGCTTCAGTGCGTCAGCGAGTTCGCCGCCAACCGCACCGGGCACCGCCAGCCATGACGTCTTGTAGCCGAAGCCCACGACGGTCTCGTCACCCGAGGGCCGCTCGTCGCCGGCTCTGATCATCCTCAAGATCCTTTACGGGGCTTCTCCGAAGTCATACGTTCATTTCGACCACCGAGGCACACACCGCCTCATACAAGTGAACATGAAACACGGGGACTTGAGCATGACCACCAGTACGGGGCCGCGCAGCACGTTCCACCGCACCAGCGCGATGATCGTCGCCGCGGTGACCGCCGGGGCCCTCTTCGCCACCGCCACCGGCGCCCATGCCGCGGAGCCGGCGCCGCAGACCGCTGTCAGCGCCGCCGTGGCCGTCGACGACTCGGGCCTCACGCCCGCGGAGAAGGAGCAGGGCGCGGCGCTTTCGGAGAGCGTGTCCGCGCTCGGCGTGACCGAGGAGCAGTTCGCCGCCGCGCTGGACACAGCGCTGACCCGCCCCGCCCCGGACGCGGAGGCCTTCCGGGCCCGTCTGGCCGCGCTGCCGGCGAAGCCCACCGCCCAGCGGTTGGTGCAGGCCGCCTACCCCGGCGACGCCGAGGCCCAGGCCGCGCTGCTGCCCGTCTTCGCCAACGCGGAGGTGCGCGACACCGTCCTCGCCCAGCTCATTGGCGGCAGCAAGGGTGGCCACCCGGGCGCCGCCTTCGGGTGGTGGGACAAGACCAAGTTCGTCGTCACGTGCGGTGCGGCCATCGCGGCCGTCCTGATCAGCTTCGCGCCGGCCGGTTCCAGCATCAAGGTCGTCCGGGCCGTGGCGCTGTTCAAGAGGTACGGCGCGAAGAAGACCGCGAACATCATCTGGCGCTTCGTGAACGGCAAGCTTGTCGGTTCCGCGGAGCGTGAGGCGGTGAAGGCGTTCATCGGGATCTCGGCCATCTCCCAGGCCTGCCACAAGTGAGGTGACGGCATGACGATCGAGCACGTGGCGGTGATCGCCCTCGCGGTCGAGGTGGTGATCATGGTGCTGGCCCGGCTCGGCACCGAGCGGCGTCACTGGAACCACCACAAGCGGCGCGGTCCCGTGCCGCTGAAGAAGGACGACATCACGCTCGTCTCGGCGGCGCTGTACGCGCTCGCCGCCGTCGCCATGGCCGTGGGCGCTCTGATGGCGCGGGTGGAGTTGTCCTTGTCCGCGGTCGGGACGTTCGCCCTGTTCGGCGTCCTGCTCCCGGCGTTCGCCGCCAACTCCGTCCTGGTGATGGCGACACGCGGACGCCCGGAGACCGTCACGTGGTGGCAGCGCGGGATCGCCTGCGCGATCGCCGCGGGCGGCGGGCTCGTGTCCGTCGGCCTCGTCGGCTGACATCCGTCTCGGCGTATCGAAGCCCCCTCCGGGACCTCCCGGAGGGGGCTTCGTCGTGTGCGAGCGCGGTGGCCCGGCGGCTTCTCGTGGTCAGGAGGACTCGTCGGCCTGGTCGCGGAGTTCCTCGCGGTAGGCGTTGGCCAGGTTCGTCGTGCGGGTGAAGAAGTCGGTGAGGACGGCGATCTCCTCGGGGGCGTAGTCGGCGAAGAGGGCGTTCAGGCGGGCGTAGTACGGCTCGTAGAGGGCCTGGACGCGTGCCGCCGCATCGGGTCGGGGGGCCACACGGACGCGGCGGCGGTCCCGGGGGTCCGGGCGACGGGTGACGTAGCCGGCGCGTTCGAGGCGGTTGAGGATGCCGGTGACCGCGCCGGTCGTGACATGGACCCGGGTCGCTAGGTCGCCCGCGGTGAGGAGGTCCTCGCCGGCCTGGAAGACGTAGCCGAGGCAGGTGAGGTCGCTCACGTTCAGGCCCAGGCGCTGGGCCATCTCCTGCTGGCCGACCAGGTGGGCCGCGATGAGGTCGTCCATCGCGGCCAGCGCCTGGGCTGGGGTCGCGGCGGGGCGAGGGGGCTGGGCGGCTGTCATCGCGGGGGTTCGCTTCCTCTCCGGTTCCGGTGGTGCTGGCTCCTTGTTATCCGCTTTCGGTTTCTCTTACCTTGTAAGAAGTTAAGCAATACAACTTCTTAGAGCGTGAGGGGTCTATGTCTCTGTACGACGAAGGGCACACGATCGCCGGCTGGACCGGGGTCGCCGTCACGGCCGTAGGCGGCTCGGTGGCGGGCGTCGGGGTGTGCGTCTCCTCCGGCGCGCTGGTCTCGGTCGGTTTGGTGATCGTCGCCCTGGCCGCGCTGGTCACCTGGGTGTTGCATCTGACGGGGTGGGGCAAGCCGCCCGGGGTGCGGCCGCGGGAGGAGTGGGGCATGCGGGTGCGCGACCCGCATGCCCGGGGCGGCCACCCGGAGTGCCTGGGGTGCCGCCTCGCCGGGCGTGGGCGCGGAAGGGCGGGGGCTTTGTCAGTGGCAGGGCCTACGGTGGTGGGCGATGGCACAGGCATGGAAGTGCGCGGGGCTGCGGTGGTCGGAGCGGGGGCCCGAGCTGATGTGGGACGGCGGGCGTCGTAGTCCGCTGTCCTGGGGGAAGCGGGTGGCCTTCGGGGTCGTGGAGGGGGGTGTGCGGGAGTGCGCGGGGGCGCGAGGGCATCCGTGTCCGGTGCGGGCGCAGGTGCCGGGGCGGAGCACGGGGGGCCGGTGCGAGGAGTGCGCGCGGCTGGACCGGGCGCACTCGGTGGCCGCCGACGGGATCGCCGACGATCCCCGGCCGTACCGGGTGTATCTCGCATGGTTCGGGCCCGGCATGGTCAAGGTCGGGATCACGGCGGTCGAGCGGGGTTCGGCCCGGCTGCTGGAGCAGGGTGCGGTCTGCTTCAGCTGGCTCGGCGCCGGCCCGCTGATGGCCGCCCGGCGCACGGAGGAGCTGCTGCGGGCCGCCCTGCGCGTCCCGGACCGGATCCCGTACGCCGAGAAGCGTGCCGTACGCGCCGAGTTGCCGCTGAGACCCGAGGAAAGAGCCGCGGAGATCAGGGAGTTGCACGCACAGGCCGTCGGCCGTCGAACTGGCTTCCTGGCCCGAGTCGTTGCGGCGGGAGCCATTCCTCCCCGTGGACCATGTCCGCGCGTTCGGGATCGACGGCACACCGGCACCGCTGGGCCAGGTGAGCGAACTGGTCCCCGGCGGCATGCTGAACGGCGAACTCCTGGCGGCCGCCGGCCCCGACCTCCACCTGGGGACGCCGACCGGAGCGGTCGTGCTCGACACCCGGTTGATGCGGGGGTGGCAGCTCGTCCCGGTGGAGGGAAGTCCCGAAGTCGCCCTGCCGGTGAAGGAGTTCACCAACTCGAGCCTCCAGGACGGCTTGTTCTGAGGGAGTGACAGCCCGCGCAAGGCGGCTCGGCTGAGAGCCGGCTGTGCGTTTCTCAGGGAAATCACAGACAGCCGAAAGCGTGCTCTCAGAGCCCCTCGACATCGTGTGCCGTATGACCACGACCTCGCCCCAGGGGCGCACCGAACTGCTGAGGCCGGACGGGAGCCCCGTCCGAGTGCTTGTGGTGGACGACGAGTTGTCGATCACCGAGCTGCTGTCCATGGCCCTGCGCTACGAGGGCTGGCAGATCCGCAGCGCCGGCGACGGCACCGGCGCCGTCCAGACCGCCCGGGAGTTCCGGCCGGACGCGGTCGTCCTCGACATGATGCTGCCCGACATGGACGGTCTGACCGTGCTGGGCCGGCTGCGGCGCGAGCTGCCGGACGTCCCGGTGCTGTTCCTGACCGCCAAGGACGCGGTCGAGGACCGGATCGCGGGCCTCACCGCGGGCGGCGACGACTACGTCACCAAGCCGTTCTCCCTCGAAGAGGTCGTGGCGCGGCTGCGCGGGCTCATCCGGCGTTCCGGCGCCGCCGACCGCCGCTCCGACTCCATGCTCGTCGTCGGGGACCTCACCCTCGACGAGGACAGCCACGAGGTCTCCCGCGCCGGCGCGGACATCCACCTCACCGCCACCGAGTTCGAGCTGCTGCGCTTCCTGATGCGCAACCCGCGGCGCGTGCTCAGCAAGGCGCAGATCCTGGACCGCGTGTGGTCGTACGACTTCGGCGGGCAGGCCAACGTGGTCGAGCTGTACATCTCCTACCTGCGGCGCAAGATAGACGCGGGACGCGAGCCGATGATCCACACCCGGCGTGGCGCGGGATACCTGATCAAGCCCGCCGCGTCATGAGCGGGCGGCGGCGACCGCGCAAGCCGAGGACGGCGAAGAGACGGACCGGGCAACCGCGCACCCTGCGGACGCGGCTCGTCGTCGTCTCCGTCACCCTGATCGCCGTGGTCTGCGCGGTCATCGGCACCGTCACCACGATCGTGCTGCGGGACCATCTGTACGGCCAGCTCAACGGGCGGCTCGCCGAGGCCGCGGCACGGGTCGCGCCGCGCGACTTCGGTGGGCTGCCCGGTCGGCTCACGAACGCCGCCGGGACGCCCACGCAGCAGGGCAGGCTGAAGGTGGCCGACCTCTCCGACTTCGTCACCAAGGGACCGCAGCCCCCCGGAACGGTCGCGGCCAAGGTCGTCGACGGCTCCGTCACCGAGGCCAAGCGGGGTGTGGCGTCCGCCGACGCCTTCACCATGACCGCCGCGAATCTCGACGCGGCCCAGGTCAAGGCGCTCAGCTCCGTCTCCCGGGACGGGAAGCCGCACACCGTGGAACTCCCCGGCCTCGGCTCGTACCGCGTCAGGTACGCGTGGAACGACGACTCCGGCTACTACGTCGCCATCCCCACCAAGGACGTCGACAACACCATCAACACCCTGATCCTCGTGGAGATCAGCCTCACCGCCGCCGGACTCATCGCGGCCGGCCTCGCGGGCACCGTCATGGTCGGCGTGGCCACCCGCCCTCTCCGCAAGGTCGCCGCCACCGCCACCCGTGTCTCCGAACTGCCCCTGCACACCGGCGAGGTCAACCTCAGCGAGCGGGTCCCGGAGTCAGAGACCGATCCGCACACCGAGGTCGGGCAGGTCGGCGCGGCGCTCAACCGGATGCTGAACCACGTCCACGGCGCGCTGCACGCGCGTCAGGAGAGCGAGACGCGGGTGAGGCAGTTCGTCGCGGACGCCAGCCACGAACTGCGCACCCCGCTGGCCTCCATCCGGGGCTACGCCGAGCTCACCCGCCGCGGACGCGAGCAGGTCGGCCCCGACACCCGGCACGCGCTGGGCCGCATCGAGTCCGAGGCCGGACGCATGACCCTCCTCGTCGAGGACCTCCTCCTGCTGGCCCGCCTCGACGCCGGCCGCCCGCTGCAGTTCGAGCAGACCGACCTCGTCCCCCTCGTCATCGACACCGTCAGCGACGCCCGTGCCGCGGGCCGCGAGCACATCTGGCGGCTCGACCTGCCTGACGAGCCGGCCATGGTGTCGGCGGACTCGGCCCGGCTGCAGCAGGTGCTGGTCAACCTCCTCGCCAACGCCCGCACGCACACCCCGCCCGGCACGACCGTCACCGCACGGGTGGGTCGGCGCGGCCCCTGGCTGTGCGTGGACGTCCAGGACGACGGCCAGGGCATCCCGCCGGACCTGCTCCCGCACGTCTTCGAACGGTTCGCCCGCGGCGACTCCTCGCGCTCGCGCGCCTCCGGCTCGACCGGTCTGGGCCTCGCCATCGTGCAGGCCGTGGCGGCCGCGCACGGCGGCGCCGTGACCGTCGACAGCGTGCCCGGCCGGACCGTCTTCACCCTGCACCTGCCCGCCCTCGGCCCCGCCCTGCCCCAGCCCGCGCCCGAAACGAACTGGCAACTGGACTCACAGGACCAGCACAGGGCCGGCACACGGGTGCGACAGGGCGCCTGACGAAAGTCGTCCTCATGCGAACCGACTCTTCTCCCGGCACCCTGCCGGCGCGGGAGCACCTCCCGGCCGCCACCGCCGGTACGCCTGTCCTGGACGTAGTGATCCCCGTCTACAACGAGGAGAAGGACCTCCAGCCGTGCGTCCGGAGACTGCACGACCACCTGACGCGGACGTTCCCCTACTCCTTCCGCATCACGATCGCGGACAACGCGTCCACGGACGCCACACCCGACGTGGCGCGACTGCTGGAGACGCGGATCCCCGAGGTGAGGTCCTTCCGGCTGGCGCAGAAGGGCCGCGGCCGTGCGCTGCGGACCGTCTGGTCCACTTCGGACGCCCCGATCCTCGCGTACATGGACGTCGACCTGTCCACCGACCTCAACGCGCTGCTGCCGCTGGTGGCGCCGCTCATCTCCGGCCACTCCGACCTGGCGATCGGCTCCCGGCTCTCCCGCAGCTCACGCGTGGTGCGCGGCGCGAAGCGGGAGTTCATCTCCCGCTCCTACAACCTGATCCTGCGCGGCTCGCTCCAGGCCCGTTTCTCCGACGCCCAGTGCGGCTTCAAGGCGATCCGCCGTGACGTCGCCCGGATCCTGCTCCCCCTGGTGGAAGACACCGGCTGGTTCTTCGACACTGAGATGCTGGTGCTCGCCGAGCGGGCCGGACTCCGTATCCACGAGGTGCCGGTCGACTGGGTCGACGACCCGGACTCCACGGTGCACATCGTCAAGACGGCGACCGACGACCTGAAGGGGGTATGGCGCGTAGGGAAGGCCCTGGCCACCGGTTCGCTCCCCCTGGACCGGTTGACCAGGCCGTTCGGCGACGACCCCCGCGACCGCGACATCATGGACGTACCCAAGGGCCTGGCCCGCCAACTCGTCGGCTTCTGTGTCGTCGGCGGCCTCTCCACGCTGTTCTACCTGCTGCTCTACAGCGGCTTCAGGCTGTTCGCCGGCTCCCAGATCGCGAACGCGCTCGCCCTGCTGGTGTCGGCGATCGCCAACACGGCCGCCAACCGCCGCCTCACCTTCGGGGTGCGCGGTCCCGGCGGCGCCGTCCGCCACCAGGCGCAGGGGCTGGTCGTCTTCGGCATCGGGCTCGCGCTGACCAGCGGTTCTCTCCTCGCCCTGAACGCGGCGACCTCCGACCCCGCGCACTCCACCGAACTGGCGGTCCTGGTCGCCGCCAACCTCGCGGCGACGGTCCTGCGCTTCCTGCTCTTCCGCGCGTGGGTGTTCGCCGACCGGCGGGGGGACGACGCACAACCGACGCCGGCGGCGGGTTCCGTCCGGCACGACGACCCGTACGACCCGCGTGGCTCGTACGACTCCGCCACCCAGTTCCGCGCCGGCGAAGCCGCGGACGGCACCTGGGGGGATGCCACCGACGCCACCATGCGGCTGCAGCCGGTGCGCCCCCACGACACCGACCCGGGGGACGCCCGATGACCACGCACCTCGACCCGACGACGACCGCGACCACCGCCTGGAGTCCGCCGCAGACGCCCACGGGGGAGAACGCCGCGGACGCCGGACGCGAACCGCTCGTCCCGGCCCCCGAGTCGGGTGAGCCGAAGCAGCCCTTCGTGCGCAGACTGTGGCGCGGCCGCCCCGAGGACCCCCGCTGGGCCCGTGCCGCCTTCCTCGGCCTGCTGGCCGCCACCCTCGTCCTCTACCTCTACGGCCTCAGCGCCTCCGGTTACGCCAACTCGTTCTACTCCGCCGCCGTGCAGGCCGGCAGCCAGTCCTGGAAGGCCTTCTTCTTCGGCTCCCTGGACGCGGCGAACGCCATCACCGTCGACAAGCCGCCGGCGTCCCTGTGGCCGATGGCGCTGTCCGTGAGGATCTTCGGCCTGAGCTCCTGGGCGATCCTGGTCCCCGAGGTCCTCATGGGCGTCGGCACGGTCGCCGTGGTGTACGCGGCGGTGCGCCGCCGGTTCAGCGCCGCGGCCGGCCTGATCGCGGGCGCCGTGCTCGCGCTCACCCCCGTGGCCGCGCTGATGTTCCGGTTCAACAACCCGGACGCGATGCTCGCCCTGCTGATGGCCGTGGCCTGTTACTTCGTGATCCGCGCCCTGGAGGACGGCCGGACGAAGTGGCTGATGTGGGCCGGGGCCGCGATCGGCTTCGCGTTCCTCGCCAAGACCCTCCAGGCCTTCCTGATCCTGCCGCCGCTGGCGGTCGTGTACGCGGTCTGCGCGCCGGTGAGCGTGAGGAAGCGGTTCGGACAGCTGGCCGCCGCGACGGGCGCGCTGGTCCTCTCCGGCGGCTGGTGGGTCGCGATCGTCGAGCTGTGGCCCGCCTCCTCCCGCCCGTACATCGGCGGCTCGCAGAACAACTCGTTCCTGGAGCTGACCTTCGGCTACAACGGTCTCGGCCGCCTCAACGGCGAGGAGACCGGCAGCGTCGGCGGCGGTGGCGGCGGCAACGGCGGCGGCAACTGGGGCGAGACCGGCTGGGACCGGCTGTTCGGCTCCGGCATCGGCGGCCAGATCTCCTGGCTGATCCCGGCCGCGCTGATCCTGCTCGTCGCGGGCCTGGTGGCCACGGGCAGGGCCCGACGGACGTCCGTCACCCGAGGGTCGTTCCTGGTGTGGGGCGGCGCGCTGCTGATCACCATGGTGGTCTTCAGCTACATGCAGGGGATCTTCCACGAGTACTACACCGTCGCCCTCGCTCCCTACATCGCGCCGCTGATCGGCATGGGCGCGGTCACGCTGTGGGAGCTGCGGGGCAGGGCGTGGGCGTCGCTGACGCTGGCGGGCGCGACGACGGCCACCGCGGTGTGGGGGTACGTCCTCCTCAACCGCTCCTCCGACTACCTGCCCTGGCTGAAGTGGCTCGTGCTGGTGGGCGGCCTGGCCGCGGCGCTCGGACTGATCTTCGTCAGCAGGCTGGGGCGGGGGCTGGCCCTGGGCGTCGCCGGCATCGGTGTCGTCGCGGCGCTGGCGGGTCCGACGGCGTACACGCTGACCACGGTGAACGAGGGCCACACCGGCTCGATCGTCACCGCCGGCCCGGCGGTCGCGGGTGGTCGCGGCGGCCCGGGCGGCGGGGGCTTCCCCGGCGGGGGCCGGAACGGCCAGAACGGCCAGAACCAGCAGGGGCAGCAGAACAGCCAGCAGGGTCAGCAGGGCCAGCAGAACGGCAACGGCTTCCCCGGCGGCGGCTTCGGCGGCGCAATGCCGGGTCAGCAGAATGGCCGGCAGAACCAGCAGAACGGCACCGGCGGCCGCATGGGCGGCATGGGCGGCGGTGGCGGCATGGGCGGTCTGATCAACGGCGCCAGTGTCTCCGACGAGGCGAAGAAGCTGCTGGAGACCGACTCGGGCGACTACACCTGGGTCGCGGCGGCCATCGGCGCCCAGAACGCCGCGAGTTACCAGCTCTCCACCGGAGACCCGGTGATGGCGATCGGCGGCTTCAACGGCACCGATCCGTCCCCGACACTGGCCCAGTTCAAGCAGTACGTGACCGACGGAAAGATCCACTACTTCATCTCCGGCGGCTCAGGCGGCGGCATGCGCGGCAGCGGCAGCGACAACGGCACGTCCGCCCAGATCAGCGCATGGGTGCAGGCCAACTTCAAGCAGGTCACGGTGGGTTCGGCCACCTTCTACGACCTGACGCAGAAGGCGAGCGGCTGACCCCGCGGGAAACGCGCACGACACGGCGAAGGGCGGTGGCCTCAGGTCACCGCCCTTCCCCGTGCCCGGAAACCCCGGACCCGGAAACCCCGGAAACCCCGGAAACCCCGGAAACCCCGGAAACCCCGGACCCGGAAACCCCGGAAACCCCGGAAACCCCGGAAACCCCGGAAACCCCCGTGCCCGGAAACCTCGTTGTACACCGTACGAGAGCCGTTCTACGGTGTACAGCATGACGATGTCCCCCCAGGAAACCGCCCTGCCCGAGACCACGTCGGCCGGTCACCCTCAGCGCTGGCTGATCCTCGGCGTCATCTGTCTCGCGCAGCTCACCGTGCTGCTCGACAACACGATCCTCAACGTGGCGATCCCCTCGCTCACCCGCGAGATGGACGCGACCACCGCCGACGTGCAGTGGATGATGAACGCCTACTCCCTGGTCCAGTCCGGCCTGCTGCTCACGGCGGGCAACGCCGCCGACCGCTACGGCCGCAAGCTGATGCTGATGTCGGGCCTCGCAGTCTTCGGCTTGGGCTCGCTGGCGGCAGGGCTGTCGCAGAGCCCGGCCCAGCTGATCGCGGCCCGTGCGGGCATGGGCATCGGCGGCGCGCTGCTGATGACGACGACCCTGGCCGTCGTCGTGGAGATCTTCGACGACCAGGAGCGGGTGAAGGCCATCGCGCTGTGGTCGACGGTCAGTTCGCTCGGTTTCGCGGCCGGGCCGCTGATCGGCGGGGTGATGCTGAACCACTTCTGGTGGGGCGCGATCTTTTTGATCAACATCCCGGTCGCCCTGCTCGGCCTGGTCGCGGTCGCCGCACTGGTACCGGAGTCCAGGCACAAGGCCGGCGACCGGCCCGACCTGGTCGGCGCGGTGCTGTCGACCGTCGGGATGACGGCCGTCGTGTACGCCATCATCACCGGCCCCGAGCACGGTTGGACCTCGGCGCGGGTGCTGGTCCCGGCGGCGGCCGGGACGGTCGTACTGGGCCTCTTCGTGCTGTGGGAGCTGCGCACGGAGCACCCGATGCTGGACATGCACTTCTTCCGCGACCAGAGGTTCGTGGGCGCGGTCGCGGGCGCGATCCTGGTGGCGTTCGGCATGACGGGCTCGCTCTTCCTGCTCACCCAGCACCTGCAGTTCGTGCACGGCTACGAGCCGCTGGACGCCGGGCTGCGGACCGCGCCACTGGCCCTGACGGTCGTCGTCCTCAACTTCACCGGCGTCGGGGCGAAACTGGTGCTGAGGGCCGGCACGCCGGCGGCCATCGCGCTCGGGATGACGCTGGTGTCGGCCGGGCTGGCGGCGATCGCGCTGCTCGGCGGGCACGGCTACGGCGGGACGCTGCTGGGGCTGGTCGTCATGGGCGCGGGCGTGGCGCTGTCGATGCCGGCGATGGCCAACGCCATCATGAGCGCGATCCCGCCGGAGAAGGCGGGCGTCGGGGCGGGGATCAACGGCACGCTCGCCGAGTTCGGCAACGGGCTCGGCGTCGCGGTCCTGGGCGCCGTGCTCAACTCCCGCTTCGCGTCCCTGGTGGCGGTGTCCGCGGCGTCGCTCCCGGCGGCGCTGGCCGCGGCGGACGGGGCGGGGGAGCGGGAGCGGATCGCCGACGCGTTCGCCTCCGGGCTGGAGACCAGCCAGTTGGTGGGGGCGGTCGCCGTCCTCCTGGGCGGTCTGGTCGCGGCGGCGCTGCTGCGCCGGGCGGAGCGGGCGGCTCCGCCGGAGTGACAGGCGCGGGACCAGGGGATACGGGGCGGAGGTGCCGTTCGCGGCACGCCCTAGCATTCTCCCCAGGAACAGCGACGTCGGAAGGTTGCGCCCATGGCGAAGGCCGATGCCGGGAAGGCGGCGCGGACCAGTGTCTGGCTGGAGGGCAAGGCGCACCGGCGTCGCGGCGGCGGGCAGCCCTCCGGACTGGACCGGGACCGCATCATCGAGGCCACCGTGCGGCTGCTGGACGCCGAGGGACTGGACAAGTTCTCCATGCGGCGGCTGGCGTCCGAGCTGAACGTGACGGCGATGTCGGTGTACTGGTACGTCGACACCAAGGACGACCTGCTCGAACTCGCCCTGGACGCGGCCTTCGGCGAGATGGAGCTGCCCGACCCGGACGCCGCGGGCGAGGACTGGCGCGGGCAGCTGCGCACGCTGGCCACCAGATACCGCACGCTGCTGGTCCGCCACCCCTGGCTGTCCCCGCTGGCCGGGCGGTACCTGAACATCGGGCCGAACTCCCTGGCGTTCTCCCGGACGGTCCAGCAGGTCGTCCGCGGCACCGGACTCGCCGCCCACCGCATCACCGGCGCGATCTCGGCCGTCTTCCAGTTCGTGTACGGCTACGGCACGATCGAGAGCCACTTCCTCGGCCGGGCGGCGGACACCGGCATGAGCGCGGACGAGTACTTCCACAACGCCATGGCATCGGTGACCCGGGTGCCGGAGACGGCCGAGATGGTGGAGCAGTCGAAGGACATCATGGCGGCCCGAGGCGGCGACACGGTCGCGGAGATGCTGGACCGCGACTTCACGTTCGCCCTGGACCTGTTGGTCGCGGGCATCGAGGCGATGGTGGACCGCGACTGAGGGCTGCGACTGAGGGCTCCGCCCCCTCCACTGCTCCGGCGCCAGTCGTGCCGGGAAGCCGCCGGTGGCGACCGGTCCCCACTTCTGCGGGGTGACCCGGATGATCGACTTGCCCTGCTCGACCATCGCCGCCCTGCACTCGTCCCAGTCCGGGTGCTCGCCGGAGATGTTGCGGAAGTACTCCACCTGCGGCTCGACGGAGTCCGGCGAGTCGATGACCTCGGCGGTGCCGTCGATCTGGACCGAGGGTCCGTTCCATTCGTCGCTGAGCACGATCAGGCTCACCCGCTCGTCCCTCCCCCAGTGCCTCAAGGGCCTGGGCGTTACCCCCAGGCGTTGCGCGTCTTGGCCCGCTCCGGGTAGGTGGAGACGACGATCCGGCCCGAGTCGTCGACGCCGCAGGTCAGCGGCGACCCCTGGGGGCTGCCGTCGGCCCGCCTGGTCAGCAGGATCGCGCGGTGCCGGGGACGTACGAAGTCCAGCAGCTCGTCGAGGGTGACCGAGGTGTTGGTCGCGATGTTCGGTGCCATGCCGCCAGCGAAGGCGCAGCGGAGGCCGGGAGACCGACCCTGTCGGCCCTACGCCTGCGGCAGTGACGCGCCCTGGACGGCCTGCACGTCAAGCTCCACCTTCAGGGTGGTGCCGATGGCCGCGATGCCGGCCTGGAGGATCTGGTTGTAGTTCATGGCGAAGTCCTCGCGGTCCAGGTCGGCCGTGGCGCGGAAGGCCGCGCGGGTGCCGCCCCACGGGTCGGCGCCGGTGCCGAGGTAGGCGAGGTCGAGGTCGACGGGGCGGGCGATCCCGCGCAGGGTGAGGTCGCCGTGGACCGTCCAGCGGTCGGGACCGGCGGCCGTCAGCCCGGTCGAGCGGTAGGTGATCTCCGGGTACGTCTCCACGTCCAGGAAGTCGGCGGAGCGCAGGTGGGTGTCGCGCATGCTGTTGCCGGTGTCGATGGAGGCGGCCCGGATCACGGCCTCCACCCGGGACTCGGTGACGTCGTGCGGGGCGATCTCCACCCGCGCCGAGAAGTCGGTGAACCGGCCGCGCACGCTGGAGATCCCCAGGTGCTGGGCGACCGCGCCGACCGCGGAGTGCGCCGGGTCGACGGTCCACGGGCCGGGCGGCGGCAGTTCGGCCCCGCCCTGCCGGGCGAGCGTCACCGTGCCCACCTCGGCCCGTCCGCTCGCCGTGACGAGGGCGCTGGAGGCGACGGGCGCGTACCCGACCGCGGTGACGATCACCGTGTACGCCCCGGGAGCCAGCGCCGTCGTGTCCCGTACGACGCCCTCGGGGTCGGCTTCGGCGCGCAGCACCTGCGTGCCCGTCATGTCGGTCACCGTGACGATCGCGTGCGACACGGCCCATCCGTCCCTGGTGCGGATCCTGGCAGTCAGTCCCATCTCGGGCAACTCCTCCTGAAGGCACGGCCCGTGGCGGGGGATCGCCCCGCCACGGGCCGTGTGTCCTGCTGGTCGCTGGTCGTTCTGGTCGGTCCCGAAGGGGACGGACCCGTTACTCGCCCGGGTGGGCGAGCTCGATGTCGTGGTCGTCGACGCCCGGGCCGCTCACGGTGAGCGAGGTGGCCGCCGGCGGGTAGCCGGTCGCGATGACCGTGTACTCGCCGCCGTCGAGGTCGGTGAAGGCGTACGCACCGTCGTCGCCGGTGGTGGCCGTGCCGGCCACGTTGCCCGCCGCGTCGACGAGGGTGACGCGCGCGTCCGCCAGCGGACCGTGCGGCGCCCGCACGACGCCCCGGAGCCGTGCCCCGGCGTCGAGGACGACCTCCGTACGGGTCACCCCGGTGAGGCCGATCTCGACGGGCAGGGCGCGCGGGCGGAACCCGGCGGCGTTCACCGCGACGGTCACGGCGCCCGGCACCAGCTCGGCGAAGGAGAAGTCG
This sequence comes from Streptomyces sp. NPDC088254, assembly GCF_044740925.1. Lineage (NCBI taxonomy): Bacteria > Bacillati > Actinomycetota > Actinomycetes > Kitasatosporales > Streptomycetaceae > Streptomyces > Streptomyces sp. NPDC088254. Next base: position 700,284 of record NZ_JBIURQ010000002.1, read on the forward strand.
CCCTGCTCACCCGTGGTGCCGGTGGCCAGCAGGTCCCCGCGCACATCGGTCACGATCACCATCGCGGACTCGACCGGCTCCCCGGTCACCGCGGCCCGCACGACACCGCGCAGTCCGCTGGTGCCGCTGAGCACGATGTCGTACGCGACCGGGTCGCCGTTCACGACGACGGTGGACGCCTGCGGCTGGAACCCGTCGGCGGAGGCGATCAGGACGTACGAGCCCGCGCCCGGCGCGTCCAGCGTGTAGGAGCCGTCGGCCTGGGCGACCGACCGGCCGAGCTGCCGGCCCGCGAGGGAGATCAGCGTGACGGCGGCCCGGGGGACGGGCGTGTTCTCCGCGCCGCGGACGTGACCGTGGACGGGGATGCTCGCACCGGTGCCGGCGGTGTCCTCGGCAGCGCCGGCGACGGCCGGGATCGGCTCGGTGGCGTTCGCCGTGCCGTCGCTCTCGTCGTCGGCGACGGCCCAGCTCGGGACCTTCTCCTCGGCGACGGCCCCGGCCGGGGTCTCGACGGCGGTGTCGGTCTGCGCGGTGTCGGTCTGCGCGGTGGCGGTCTGGGCGGGGGCGGTCTCCTCCGTGGTTCCGGCAGCCGCCTGCGCCAGCGCGCCCTTGGTCCGCAACGGAACCTCCTTGATGAACAGCGTGATGAGGAAGGCGAGCAGCGCCAGGACCGACGCGATCAGGAAGACGTCGGCGATGCCGTGGCCGTACGCGCTCTCCATCACCGTGCGCAGCGGCGCGGGCAGCTTGTCCATGTCCGGGATCTCGCCGGTGGAGCCGGCGCCGGAGGCGAGGGAGGCGTACCGGGGGCCGAGGTCGGCGATGCCGTCCCGGGCGTAGTCGGTGATCCGGTGGGCCATGACGGCGCCCAGCGCGGAGACGCCCATCGCACCGCCGAGGGAGCGGAAGAAGGTGACGGTGGAGCTTGCGGCGCCGAGGTCGCCCGGGTCGACCTGGTTCTGCGTGGACAGCACCAGGTTCTGCATCATCATGCCGATGCCGAGACCCAGCAGCGCCATGAAGACGGCGGTCTTCCAGTAGTCGGTGTCGTAGCGGATCGTGCCCAGCAGACCGAGGCCGGCCGTGATGAGGACACCGCCGCCGACCAGCCAGGCCTTCCACTTGCCGGTGCGGGTGATGAGCTGGCCGGAGACCGTCGAGGAGACGAACAGGCCGCCGATCATGGGGATGGTCAGCACGCCGGACATGGTGGGGGACTCGTCCCGGGCCAGCTGGAAGTACTGGGCGAAGAACACCGTGCCGGAGAACATCGCGACGCCCACGAACAGGGAGGCGATCGACGACAGGGTGATGGTGCGGTTGCGGAAGAGGCGCAGCGGGATGATCGGCTCGCTGGCCTTGGACTCCACGAGCAGGAAGACCAGCGCCAGCACGACCGCGCCCGCGACCATCGCGTACGTCTGCCAGGACAGCCAGTCGTACTTGTCGCCCGCGAAGGTGATCCAGACGAGCAGCAGCGAGACGGCCGCCGAGATGAAGAACGCGCCGGCCCAGTCGACCTTGACGTCCCGCTTCACGACCGGCAGGTGCAGGGTCTTCTGCAGCACGATCAGGGCGATGACGGCGAAGGGCACGCCGACGTAGAAGCACCAGCGCCAGCCGAGCCAGCTGGTGTCGGTGATGACGCCGCCGAGCAGCGGGCCGCCGACGGTCGCGACCGCGAACGTCGCGCCGAGGTAGCCGGAGTAGCGCCCGCGCTCACGCGGGGAGATCATCGCGGCCATCACGATCTGCGCGAGGGCGGACAGGCCGCCGACGCCGACGCCCTGCACCACGCGGCAGGCGATCAGCATGCCGGAGTTCTGCGAGAGACCGGCGGCCATCGAGCCGAGCACATAGATGACCAGCGCTATCTGGACGAGCGCCTTCTTGTTGTAGAGGTCGGCGAGCTTGCCCCACAGGGGGGTCGCCGCGGTCATCGCCAGCAGCGTGGCGGTGACGACCCAGGTGTAGGCGGACTGGCCGCCGCCGAGGTCGCCGATGATCTCCGGGAGGGCGTTGGAGACGATCGTGGACGACAGGATCGCCACGAACATCCCGAGCAGCAGGCCCGAGAGGGCCTCCATGATCTGCCGGTGCGTCATCGGGGCGTCGTCGCCGTGCCCTCCGGCGTGCTTCGCGTGCGCCCGCACACCGGCTGGTGTGGTCGTTGCCATGGGCTTCCTTCTCTTACGTCGCTTGTGCGGGTGTACGGGTGGTCGGTTCGCTCCCGGGAACGGGAGGGGGCGAGGGAGGTGCGGGCGGCGGCCGGTGCGCTGTCGTGCGGCAGTCGCCGAAGCTGGCGCGCAGGCGGGTCATCAGCAGGATGAGCTGGCCCACCTCGTCCTCGGTCCAGTCGCTCAGCCGCTCGGCCAGGAGGTCGGTGCTGCGGCGGGACAGTTCGAGGAGCATCGCGGTGCCCTCGGGGGTCAGGCGCAGGATGCGGGAGCGCTTGTCGGCGGGGTCGGGGGAGCGTTCGATCCAGCCCCGCTCGGCGAGGTGCGCGGCGTGCCTGCTGGTCACCGACATGTCGACGGCGAGCAGCTCGGCGAGCGCGCTCATCCGGAGGTCGCCGTGGCGTCCGAGCAGCGTCAGCACCGCCGCGGAGCCCGCGGAGCAGTCGGCGGGCAGGATCCGCCCGAGGTCCCGCTTCACGGCGCCTACGCCGCTGAGCTGACGCGCGAGTTCCGCGTACTGCGCGTATCGCACCTGCTCGGCCATCACACCTCCCGTGTTTGTTGCTTAGGGCAACCATAGGAGCGTTTGGTTGCTACAGGCAAATAAATAGTGGGCGGCGGCCGCAAAAACTTGGCAAAGGCAAGTATTGCGGCAGTAAACGCGCAGGTGGGGCGGGCCGGAGTCGGGCCGGATCCCGATGGAAGCGGGTGTGGAGACTGTGCGGGGGTGGGAGGGACGACCGTCGGGAGGGGCCCACTTGGGGCGGCACCGGCGTTTTCGCTAGGGTCTCGGGGCATGGCTAACACCCAGGGCCCCCAGGGCAACCACGACCCCGCCGGCAGCACCCAGATGTTCCGCGCGTTCGTCGACGAGGGCGCGCCCCAGTCCTCCCGCCAGGCCCCCGCTCCCGCCGGCCCCCGCATCGGTCTGATCGTGGGCGTAGTGGTGGCGGTGGCAATCGTCGCGGCAGTCGCCTGGCTGGCACTCAAGTAGCCCCCACCGAACGGCACTTCCCCTCGCAGACAGAGCACCGCCGGCCGGACGCACCCGCCTGCCGTCCGGCGGGCCGGGGCCTCCCCGGCCGCTACCGCCCGGGTACACGACGACGGCCGCCGGCGCGCCCTCAAGGGCGCCCCGGCGGCCATGTCGTGGCACACGGGCGACGCGTTCCTCGCGCCGCCGTGATCATCGTGCGTCCGCGGTCTGAGCCGCCGGACAGGCGCTAGTCGGAGATCAGGCCCTCGCGCAGCTGGGAGAGCGTGCGGGTCAGGAGGCGGGAGACGTGCATCTGGGAGATGCCGACCTCCTCGCCGATCTGCGACTGCGTCATGTTCGCGAAGAAGCGCAGCATGATGATGCGGCGCTCGCGCGGCGGCAGCTTGGCCAGCAGCGGCTTCAGCGACTCGCGGTACTCGACGCCCTCCAGGGCCGTGTCCTCGTAGCCGAGGCGGTCGGCGAGGGAGCCCTCGCCGCCGTCGTCCTCGGGGGCCGGGGAGTCCAGCGAGGAGGCCGTGTACGCGTTGCCGACCGCGAGGCCGTCGACGACGTCCTCCTCGGACACGCCCAGCACGGCGGCGAGTTCGGCGACCGTGGGCGAGCGGTCCAGCTTCTGGGAGAGCTCGTCGCTGGCCTTGGTGAGGGCCAGGCGCAGCTCCTGGAGCCGGCGCGGCACGCGCACCGACCACGAGGTGTCCCGGAAGAAGCGCTTGATCTCACCGACGACCGTCGGCATCGCGAACGTCGGGAACTCCACGCCGCGTTCGCAGTCGAAGCGGTCGATCGCCTTGATCAGGCCGATGGTGCCGACCTGGACGATGTCCTCCATCGGCTCGTTGCGGGAGCGGAACCGGGCCGCCGCGTAGCGCACGAGCGGGAGGTTGAGCTCGATGAGGGTGTCCCGGACGTAGGCGCGCTCGGGGCTGTTCTCGTCCAGGGCGGCGAGCCGCAGGAACAGGGAGCGGGACAGGGTGCGGGTGTCGAGGGCCCCGGTGGCCGGGAGGGCCGGGGCGGGCGCGGCCTCGAGGGCCGTGACGTCGTCGAGCACGTCGGGCTCGACCGGCGTGACGGGCTCGGCGGGCGCGGTTTCGCTCGGCGTGAGCGTGAGCACCTTCGAGCTGCCCTGGTCTGCGGACATGCCACCCCCTTTGGGTCGCGGGACGGTCGCGGCTGACGCTCCCGGAGAGGAAGGTCGGCCTTCACCTGAATACCGGAGCCGAAGCCCCGGCAAACGCTCTTCCCGCAGAATGTCACATGTCGGCAACGCGCTGTAGTGACATGTCGACATCTGAGTGACGAAACAGCCCTGGAAACAGAGGGTGTGACGGGGTATCAGGGCAAATCTGTCGGGATCCGTCCTCGTGAGCGATTCGCTCGGGACGGTGACGGATCGATCCTTTGTCCGGTCGGGTGTCGGTCCGTCAGTCTTCTGTCCGGCAGACGCCGATTCACTCCGTCCATCGCCGGGTCGGGCCTCCGTCCGGTCAGGCCCCCGTCCGGTCGAGCTCCCGTCCGGTCAGGCGTCGATCCGGTTCGCGGAGCGCAGCCGCTGGAAGCTGCGCGCCAGCAGCCGGGACACGTGCATCTGGGAGACCCCGAGCTCCGCGCTGATCTGGGACTGGGTCAGATTGCTGTAGTAGCGCAGCAGCAGGATGCGCTGCTCCCGCTCCGGGAGCTGGACGAGGAGGTGGCGGACCAGATCGCGGTGCTCCACCCCGTCCAGCGCGGGATCCTCGTAGCCGAGGCGGTCCAGCAGTCCGGGCAGCCCGTCGCCCTCCTGCGCGGCCTCGAGGGAGGTGGCGTGGTACGAGCGTCCGGCCTCGATGCAGGACAGCACCTCGTCCTCGCCGATCCGCAGCCGCTCGGCGATCTCGGCGGTGGTCGGAGTGCGGCCGAAGCAGGTGGTCAGGTCCTCCGTGGCACTGTTGACCTGCACCCACAACTCGTGCAGCCGGCGCGGGACGTGAACGGTGCGCACGTTGTCGCGGAAGTACCGCTTGATCTCCCCGACGACCGTCGGCATCGCGAAGGTCGGGAACTGCACCCCGCGGTCGGGATCGAAGCGGTCGATGGCGTTGATCAGGCCGATGGTGCCGACCTGGACGACGTCCTCCATCGGCTCGTTGCGGGAGCGGAACCGGGCCGCCGCGTAGCGCACGAGCGGGAGGTTCGCCTCGATGAGCGCCCCGCGCACGCGGTTGTGCTCGGGTGAGCCGGGGGAGAGCTCCTTCAGCTGGCCGAAGAGCACCTGGGTGAGCGCCCGGGTGTCGGCGCCCCGGCGCTTCTCCGGTGCGGGAGCCGGGTCGGCGCCCGGATCGGGGGCGGCGGGGTCGGGGGCCGGAGCGGCGGATGCCTCCACCTGGGGCGGCGCAGTACTGGCCGACACGGTCAACGCCACCTCTTCATCGGTCAATCATCCGTCAAAAGCGGTCATAGCATCACAAGACATGTGCACTGTGTGCAAGCACCCCATAACCCCGTGTTGAGGGACAAGTTGAGGTGTGACCCGGCCGCCCGGCGCACGCGAAAGCCCCCCGCCGTTCCGGTGGAGGGCTTCCCTGGGTCCTGCGGCCCTGTCGCGGGCGCGCGGCTCAGAACTCGTAGTCGGCGACCACCCAAGTGGCGAACTCCCGCCACAGGGCGACGCCCGCCTGGTGGGCCGGGTGCTCGAGATAGCGCTTCAGGGCGTCCGCGTCCTCCACCGCCGAGTTGATGGCGAAGTCGTAGGCGACGGGGCGCTCGCTGATGTTCCAGCCCAGTTCCCAGAAGCGAAGCTCCTCGATCTGCCCGCCCAGGGCGCGGAAGGCGGCCTCGCCCGCCACCACGCGGGGGTCGTCGCGCCGGACGCCGTCGTGGAGCTTGAAGAGGACCAGGTGGCGGATCATGGGCACTCCCGATGCGTGCTACTTCGCCCCGTCGGCGAGCCAGGTGAAGAAGTCGCCGATGGCCTTGGCGGCGTCCGATATGCCCTCGAACCCTATCTGGACGTAGTCGGCGGCCTTGGCCGGGTCCGTGATGATCACGTACAGCGCGAAGACCACGAGCACGTAGACGGCGATCTTCTTGGCATTCACCGCCACCGCGGCCTCCCCTGTCACTGATGGCTGAATGAGCGCACATGATCGCACGAAGGGCCCCGTCTCACGACGGGGCCCTTCTCAAGCGGTAGCGGAGGGATTTGAACCCTCGGTGACTTGCGCCACACTCGCTTTCGAGGCGAGCTCCTTCGGCCGCTCGGACACGCTACCGAGGGAGACCTTACAGCACGCCGGGGCGTGCTCCGAAATCGATATCCGCAGCCGGGGCCCGCCGAGGTCAGCGGGTGCGGAAGAACTCCGTGAGGAGGCCCGCGCACTCGTCGGCGAGGACGCCTTCGATCACCTCGGGCCGGTGGTTGAGCCGCCGGTCGCGGACGACGTCCCAGAGGGAGCCGGCCGCGCCCGCCTTGTCGTCGCGGGCGCCGTAGACGACACGGTCCACGCGGGACTGCACGAGCGCGCCCGCGCACATCGTGCAGGGTTCCAGCGTCACGACGAGCGTGCAGCCGGTCAGCCGCCACGCGCCCGTCTCGGCGGCCGCCCGCCGCAGGGCGAGGACCTCCGCGTGCGCCGTCGGGTCGCCGCCGGCCTCGCGCTCGTTGTGACCGGCCGCGAGGACGGTGACGCCGTCGGGGGCCAGCACCACGGCGCCGACCGGGACGTCCCCGCCCCGGGCGGCCAGCGCGGCCTCCGTCAGGGCGAGCCGCATGGCGGCCCGCCAGGGATCGCGTACGGGGTCGGGTGCGCTCAGCGGACGGTCTCCAGGACCTCCGAGGCGCCGAGGGCCTCGGCGATCTCGGTGAGCGCGTCCGAGGACAGCGACTTCAGCTCCTTCACGCCGACGCCGAGGTCGTCGAGGATGCCGGGGTCGCCGACCGGGCCGTGCGGCACTGCCCCGCCGGTGGAGCCGTCGTCCTCGTCGGAGTCGTCCTCACCGTCCTCGGTGCCGTCGAGGTCCAGGGCGTCCAGGTCGTCGGCCGCGTCGGAATCCCGGCCGAGCAGTTCGTCGGTGAGCAGGATCTCGCCGTACGAACTGCGGGCGGCGGCGGCGGCGTCGGAGACGTAGATGCGAGGGTCCTCCTCGCCGTCGATGCGGACGACCCCGAACCAGGAGTCCTCCTGCTCGATCAGCACGAGCACCGTGTCCTCGTCGGGAGAGGCTTCCCGGGCCAGGTCGGCCAGATCCGACAGGGTCTCCACATCGTCGAGCTCTGTGTCGCTCGCTTCCCACCCGTCTTCGGTGCGCGCGAGCAGTGCGGCGAAGTACACCGTGACTCTCCCACTGGTCATAGGCGTGCCGGTTGGGGGTCCCCCCGGCGGAGGTTACGGGCGGAGAGAGCTGTGCTCCGAGCCCCGCCCACTCGGAATCGTGGCAGAAACAAGGCGTTCAGGGGACGTCTTCCGCTCCCTGTGTCCGGTCGTTTTGATCGCGGGTCCGTACGCGTCCGCGCACGTCCGTCCACGAGCAACCCACCAGCGCACTCGTTGCCGTCACGAGCGGATCGTACGCGGGTTTCCCGTGGGCCCACGCACGACCACCCCCTGCGGCGCCCGTGACGCCGGCGATCTTCGCGCCGGGGGCGGGCGATCGTCCCTGTACGGGCCACGGGCGGGCGGCCGGCGGGACTACCAGCGGAACGTGCGCATGCGCATCGCGTGTCGCAGACGGGCGACCTTGGCGCGGCGCGGCTGGACGCGGTCGCGCAGCGCGCGGGCCTCGGCGAGTTCGCGCAGGAACTGGGCGCGCCGCCGACGGCGCTGCGCCTCGGTCAGCGGCGCCGCGTCCGCCTCTCGTGCCTTCTGGTCAGGCAGGTCATGCATTGCTGTTCACCACCCCGGTCCGTCCAGTCCGGTTTCCCCCCGAAGGGCGGTTGATGCGGGCGGACGGCTCACCGCGGTTGCCGTCGCGGGGTCGTCACCGGGCTCGCCGGGCGGGCGGGCGGCGGGCGGGCCGGGCCCGGTTACTGTTGTGGACATGCGTCTTCACGTCGTCGACCACCCCCTGGTCGCCCACAAGCTCACCACCCTGCGCGACCGGCGCACCGACTCCGCGACCTTCCGCCGTCTGGCCGACGAGCTGGTCACCCTCCTCGCCTACGAGGCCACGCGTGACGTGCGCACCGAACAGGTCGACATCGTGACGCCGGTCGCCGAGACCACGGGCGTCAAGCTGTCCCACCCGCGTCCGCTGGTGGTGCCGATCCTGCGGGCCGGGCTCGGCATGCTGGACGGCATGGTGCGGCTGCTGCCGACCGCCGAGGTGGGCTTCATGGGCATGATCCGTGACGAGCAGACGCTCCAGGCCTCCACCTACGCCACGCGCATGCCGGAGGACCTGTCGGGCCGCCAGGTGTACGTGCTGGACCCGATGCTGGCCACCGGCGGCACGCTGGTCGCGGCGATCCACGAGCTGATCAAGCGCGGCGCGGACGACGTCACGGCTGTGGTGCTGCTGGCCTCCCCCGAGGGCGTGGCGGTCATGGAACGCGACCTCGCCGGCACCCCGGTCACGGTGGTCACCGCGGCGGTCGACGACCACCTCAATGACCAGGGCTACATCGTCCCGGGCCTGGGCGACGCGGGCGACCGCCTGTACGGCGCGGCGGAGTAATCCTCCGGGGAGCCCACCACGCCACCGCCGGGCCGAGCCGTGGCGGGACCCTTGCGGACTCGCGGCTCGGCCCTAGCAGTGCTCCTTCGTGGTCGCCGTCGCCGCGGGGCGAGGGGCCGTCAGGGCGGTCAGGGCCCTGGTGGCTTCCGGCCGGGCGGTGAGGGCCGTGAAGGCGTTGCCGATGATCAGGTCGATCGCCGGGCCCGTGCGGGCGGCGTCGGTGCGGCGCTCGGCCGTGGTGAGCTGGGTGGCGAGGACCGGCAGCGAGGTGTTCAGGGAGGCCGCGGGGCCGAGCAGGACACCGGCCCCGGGGACCTTCTTGTCGTACTCGTTGCTCGCGTTGCCCACCTGGCCGATCTTGAAGCCGCGCTTCTTCAGCTCGTCCGCCGTGGTCTTGGCGAGGCCGCCGCGCGTGGTGGCGTTGAAGACGTTCACGGTGATCTGCGCGGGCGCCGGCAGCGCGGCGGCCGCGGGGCTCGCCTTGGCCGCCTTGGTGGTGCAGCCGGCTTTGGAGCCCGCCGTCGAGGCCGTGCCCCCGCCGCCCGTGAAGACGTCGATGAGCTGCAGCGTCCCCCAGCCGCCGACGCCCAGCACGGCGCCACAGGCGACGACCACGACGACCAGCCGGCCCCGCCGCCGGGGCGGGCGCATACGCGGGTACTTGTCCCCCGTGATCCGGTACTTGCCGCCCATGCCCGGGGGAGTCAGCATGCTCATGAACGCAGCGTAGTGCGCCGCGGCGGCCATGCCTACTAGATGATCATTCGACTCCCGCAGGAGAACCCGAAAGGGGCAATCCGCGAAGGCCGGCGCAGCCGCCCGACAGGGAGTCAGCCGCGCCGGGGAGCCGTCAGTCCAGCTCGAGCACCCGGGCGTGCAGCACCTGACGCTGTTGCAGGGCCGCCCGCACGGCGCGGTGGAGGCCGTCCTCCAGGTACAGGTCGCCCTGCCACTTCACGACGTGCGCGAAGAGGTCGCCGTAGAACGTGGAGTCCTCGGCGAGCAGGGTTTCCAGGTCGAGCTGCTGCTTGGTGGTCACCAGCTGATCGAGGCGGACCGGGCGCGGCGCGACGTCCGCCCACTGCCGGGTGCTTTCCCGGCCGTGGTCGGGGTACGGCCGGCCGTTTCCGATGCGCTTGAAGATCACACGGAAAGCCTACCGGCCCAGACCTTCCGGGCGCAGCCATGGCGGGCGAGTGCGACGCTGGAAAAAACAAGCTGAACGGGGGCGAAACGGGAGCGAGGGGCCGTCGATGAGTGCCAGCGAGATCGCTGCCGGGTACGCCTTCACCGGTCCCGCCCTCGACCTGGGCGCCCTCCTGTGGGACGGGGCCTGCCAGCCGGACACCCCGATCCGCGTCCCCCTCGCCGTGCTGAACCGGCACGGCCTCGTCGCCGGCGCCACCGGCACCGGCAAGACCAAGACGCTCCAGCTCATGGCCGAGCAGCTCTCGGCGCAGGGCGTGCCGGTCTTCCTCGCGGACGTCAAAGGCGACCTGTCCGGCGTCGCGGCGCCGGGCGCGCCGAATCCCAAGGTGGCCTCCCGCTCCGCCGAGGTCGGTCAGCGGTGGGCGCCGGCCGGCTTTCCCGCCGAGTTCTACGCGCTCGGCGGTCTCGGCCACGGCATCCCCGTCCGGGCCACCGTCACCAGCTTCGGGCCGGTGCTGCTCGCCAAGGTGCTCCAGCTCAACCGCACCCAGGAGCAGTCGCTCGGCCTGATCTTCCACTACGCCGACCGCAAGGGCCTGGACCTGGTCGACCTCAAGGACCTGCGGGCCGTCGTCGCCTTCCTCGCCTCCGACGAGGGCAGGAGCGAGCTGAAGGACGTCGGCGGGGTGTCCCCGGCCACCGCCGGGGTGATCCTGCGGACCCTCACCGTGTTCGAGGCGCAGGGTGCGGCCGACTTCTTCGGCGAACCGGAGTTCGACACGGGCGAGTTGCTGCGCACGGCGGGCGACGGGCGCGGGATCGTCTCCGTGCTGGAACTTCCCGCCGTGCAGGACAGACCCCAGCTTTTCTCCACCTTCCTGATGTGGCTCCTGGCCGACCTCTTCCACGACCTGCCGGAGGTCGGCGACGTCGGCCGGCCCAAGCTCGTCTTCTTCTTCGACGAGGCGCACCTCCTCTTCGACGGCGCCTCCCGCGCGTTCCTGGAGGCCCTCACGCGGACCGTCCGGCTCATTCGCTCGAAAGGGGTCGGCGTGTTCTTCGTCACACAGACCCCGAAGGACGTGCCCGCGGACGTCCTGGCCCAGCTCGGCAACCGCGTCCAGCACGCCCTGCGCGCCTTCACCCCGGACGACCAGAAGGCCCTGAGGGCCACGGTGAAGACGTTCCCGGACTCCGCCTACGACCTGGAGGAGCTGCTGACCGGGCTGGGCACCGGCGAGGCGGTGGTCACCGTCCTCGATGAGAACGGCGCCCCCACCCCGGTCGCGGCGACCAGGCTGCGCGCCCCGGCGTCCCTGATGGGCCCGGTCGACGCGGCGGCCCTGGACGCAGCGGTGCGCGCCTCGGCGTTGTTCGAGCGGTATGCACAGGCTGTGGACAGAGAGTCGGCCTACGAGCGGCTGGCGGCGGCGCGGGGTCCGGCCGACGCCCCCGGCGGGCCGAAGGCCGAGAGCCGGAGGCCCGCCGGACGCGCCGACCACGAGCCTTCCCTGGCTGAACAGGTCGTCCACAGCGGTGTGTTCAAGTCCCTGGCGCGTTCCGTGGGCACGCAGATCGGCCGGGAGATCACCCGTTCGCTCTTCGGCACCGCGAGACGGAGGCGGTGACCCCGCCTCCGTCCCGTCCCCCGGTCAGCGGCCCCGGCCGCCCCGGTGGTCCTCCGGGACCTGCCGCGACTCCTCCCGGTCCTTGATCGTCGACCGGGACTTCGGCGCACTGCGAGCCGCCTCCGCGCGCAGCAGGGCGCGCAGAACGGCATAAGGGTCTGTAGGCATGGCTGGGTCCTGTGTTCCTCGTTCGTACCTGGTGCTGACGGGCTTTACGCGGGAGCGGTCCCGGTCAGCAGCGCAGGACGACGGTGCGCAGGATGTCCGCCACGTCCAGGGCGTCCTGCGGGCAGGCCCGAGGAGGCAGGAGGCGGCCCGGGGGAGCGGCGGGCGGCCGGGCCGGGCGGGACGAGGGCCGGGCGGGGGCGACGGCGCGGTGGGCGCCGCCCGCCGGGGGACGCGGGGCGGCGTCGAAGCCGTCGTGCTCGGCGGTCTCGACGACCGCGGCGGGGAGCTCCGGAACGGCGGCGGCCTCGGCGGCCGCGCCCGGCACGAGGACGGCGAGCAGCAGCACGAGGACCCGCAGCCAGCGGCGGCTGCGCGGGAGACGTCGTGCGGTGCTCATGGGAGGTGCTCTGCCCACGACGCACAGGCCGCCCAGCACGCGGAGCCCGGGAACCGCCCGTTCGGAGCAGCACCCGCCCGCTCGGCCGCGAGTCCCCTGGTGCGTGCGGCGTCAGCTCGAAGGCGCCTTCTTGGCGGCCTTGGCCGCCGCCTTCATCTCCTGCTTGTGCGCCCGCACCTTCGCCAGCGACTCCGGGCCCGTGATGTCGGCGACCGAGCGGAAGGAATCGGGCTCGCCGTAGGCGCCGGCGGCCTCACGCCAGCCCGTCGGCCGCACGCCGAGCCGCTTGCCGAGCAGCGCGAGGAAGATCCGCGCCTTCTGCTTGCCGAAGCCCGGCAGTTCCTCCAGCCGCCTGAGCAGCTCCTTGCCGGTGCCGGCGTCCTTCCAGACGGCGGCGGCGTCACCGTCGTAGTGCTCGACGAGGTACTGGCACAGCTGCTGGATCCGCTTGGCCATGGAGCCCGGGTAGCGGTGCACGGCCGGCTTCTCGGAGAGGAGGGCGGCGAACGCCTCCGGGTCGCGGGCGGCGATGTCGTGCGCGTCGAGGTCGTCCGCGCCGAGCCGGTCGGCGATCGTCCGCGGCCCCTTGAACGCCCACTCCATCGGGACCTGCTGGTCGAGCAGCATCCCGACCAGCGCGGCGAGCGGCGAACGTCCGAGGAGTTCGTCGGCGTCGGGGTCCTGGGCGAGGTGAAGGGTGACGTCCATGCCCTCGATCATCCCGCGTACGGGCCGGGGCTGCCCGCCGTGCGCCCTCCCGTCCGGGCGGCTCATCGGAGCCGCCCCCGGCCCCCGGCTCAATCCGCCCGCCAGTACCCCAGAGCGTGCGCGCGGTCCTTCGTCACGCCCAGTTCCTTGCGCACGTACGTCGACAGCGCGCGCGTGGTTCGCGTGTCGCAGGCGATCCAGACGTACGGGTCGGGCGTCAGACGGAGGAGTTCGGGGAGTTCCGCCTTCACCCGCTCCACGAGGTGCGCCCCGTCGTCGCGGCGGGGCACGTGCCGTATCTCGTGCCGGGACGGGTCGGCGCGGAAGGGCAGGCCGTCCGCGTCGCCCTCGAACCACACCGTCGCCGGCGCCGAACCCAGGGCGTCCAGCAGGGAGTTGATCGCAGGCAGGGAGGCCGGGTCGCCGACGGCGAGGACGTGCGAGGGGGACGGCGACGGCTCCTCGAACCCGGTGCCCTGGACGGTCGCCTCGATGGTGTCGCCGGGTTCCGCCGCCCGCGCCCAGTCGCTCGCCGCGCCCTCGTGCAGCGCGAACTCCAGGGAGAAGGCGCCCGCCGCCGGATCCGGGTCGACCAGGGTGAACGCCCGCTGGTGCGGCTTGCCCGCGTCGGTGAACCACAGCCGGACCCACATCGTCGGGTGCACCCCGGTCGCCGCGAGCAGGCCGCCGTCGGTGAGGCGCACCCGGCGGTAGTGCGGGGTGACGTCCTCGGCGTCCGTCACCGTGAGCGTGTAGTCCTTCGCCCGCATCAACTTGAGGACCGCGCCCTCCCAGCCCCGCCCCTGCCCCATGACCTCTGCACCTCTCGCGTACGATTTCTGCCTGATCGTTAGGTGAGGCTAACCTAAAAGCAAGAGGGGTCACAGGGTGACGACCGAGACCGACAGACCCGAGGGCGTCTTCCGGGACGCCTGGGGCATCCCGCACCTGCGCGCCGGAAGCGCCCGCGAACTCGCGCGGCTCCAGGGGCGGGTGACCGCCCGCGACCGCGCCTGGCAGCTGGAGGTCGAACGGCACCGCGCCCGCGGCACCTCGGCGTCCTTCCTGGGCGCCGACGCCCTGCCCTGGGACCGCTTCGTGCGCCGCGCCCGCCTCGACGACACCGCCCGCCGCTGTTTCGCCGCCCTGGAGGAGCGCGACCCGGAGACGGCCGACTGGGCACGGGCGTACGTGGACGGCGTCAACGAGGGCCTGACCGGGGCCGGCACCGCCCAGGAGCCCCCCACGCCGCCCGCCCCCGAGTTCGCGGACCTCGGCCTGACCCCCGGCCGCTGGGAACCCTGGACCCCGCTCGCCGTCTGGCTCTCCACCCACATCCTGTTCGCCGGCTTCCCCGCCAAGCTGTGGCGTGAGGAGGCGATCCGGCACCTCGGCCCGGAGGCGGTCGGGCTGTTCGCCACCGACGGCCCCGGCACCTCCGGCAGCAACGGCTGGCTGGTCGCCGGTGAGCGCACCCGCACCGGGCAGGCCGTCATCGCGGGTGACCCGCACCGCTTCATCGAGGACCCGGGCGTCTACCAGCAGATCCGCCTGGCCTGCGACGAGTTCGACGTCGTGGGACTCGCCGTGCCCGGGATCCCCGGCATCGCCCACTTCGGGCACACCGGAACCGTCGCCTGGGCCATCACCAACGCCATGGCCGACTACCAGGACCTCTACCGCGAGCGTCTGCGCCGCATCGGCGCCGACGTCGAGGCACTCGGCCCGGACGGCGTCTGGCGGCGGGTCACCCGCCACACCGAGCTGATCCGGGTCGCGGGGGAGGAGAGCGTCGAGGTCGAGATCCTGGAGACCGAACGCGGGCCCGTCATCGCGGGCGGACCCGAGGGCCTGGGCGGGGGGACCGCGGCGGACGTCGACGTGGTGGTCGCGAACGGGCCTGAGGGGACCGCGCCGGACCCCGACGGCGATGCCGCGGGCGGCATCGGGGACCTTCGCGGGCTTCGAGGGGGGACCTCGGCGGGGGCCGACGGTGTCACCGCGGGCCGCCCCGAGGGGATCGCGTCGGACCGTGACGGTGTCACCGCAGGCCGCCCCGAGGGGATCGCGCCGGACCGTGACGGTGTCACCGCAGGCCGCCCCGAGGGGATCGCGCCGGACCACGACCACGCCTGCGCCCCGCTCGCCCTGGCCCTGCGCTACCCGCCCCGCGTCACCGCCGACCTCGGTTTCAGCGCCCTGTTGCCGCTCCTGCGCGCCCGCCGGGTCGCCGACGTGGACCGTGCCTTCGACCGCTGGGCCGAGCCGGTCAACGTCGTCCAGGCCGCCGACACCGAGGGCGGACTGCTGCACCGGGTCGCCGGCCGCGTGCCCGTGCGCGCCGAGGCCAACCGCGTCCGGCTGGTCCCCGCCTGGGAGCCCGGCCACGAGTGGACCGGCTGGCACGAGACGCCCCGCGCCGGTCTCACCGACGGCGTCGCCGTCATGGCCAACCAGCGCGGCCCGGCCGCCCCGCTCGGCGTCGAGTTCGCCCCGCCGCACCGCGCCGACCGCATCCGGGAACTGCTGGACGGGCGCAGGCAGTGGGCGGCGGCCGACATGCCGGCCCTGCACACCGACACCCACCTCGCGTCCGCCGGCCCCCTCCTCGATCACCTCGCCGCCCTCGACGACCTGACCGGGCCGGCCGCCGGCCTGCGCGAACGCCTGCTGCGCTGGGACCGCCGCATGGACGCCGACAGCCGGGACGCGGCCGCCTACGCCGTCCTGCGCAGCGCCGTCGTGCGCCGCCTCGCCGCACACCCGGCCTTCGCCGCCCTGACCACCCCGCCCGCCTACCCCGAGGTGCTCCTGCCCTGGCTGGCCCTCGTCCCGCGCATCGGCTTCGCACTCGCCCACCTGCTCAGCGCCGACGAGCTGTACGGCGTCGACCGCCGCGCGCTCGTCCGCGAGGCCGTCGAGGAGGTCGCAGGACAGCCGGCCGCCCGCTGGGGCGACACCCACCGCCTCGCCCCCTGGCGGGCCCTGCCCGACCCCTCGTACGAGGCCCCGGCCCTCTCCGGCGACCACGACTGCGTGCTGTGCACCTCGGCCGTGCCCGGCTGGACCGACCTCGCCGCACGCGGCCCGGCCGCCCGCTACGTCTGGGACCTGGCCCGCCGCGAGGACAGCCGCTGGGTCGTGCCCTTCGGCGCCTCCGGCCGCCCCGACAGCCCCCACCACCACGACCAGCTCCCCCTCTGGCTCACGGGCGAGCTCGCGCCGGTCGTCACCGACTGGGCGCTGCTGAAGAAGGAGAGCGACCACTGATGTCCGACCGGTACGCGTACGAGCAGACCGTCGACGGGTTCGGAACCGTCGGCATCCGGCCCCTCGACGCCGAGGGCGACGCGGACGTCGTCCACCGCTGGACGAGCGAGGAACGCGCCGCGTTCTGGGGCATGAACGGCCTGACTCGCGACCAGGTCGCCGAGATCTACGCCCACATGGCAGGCCTCGACACCCACCACGCCCATCTGGTCGAGCTGGACGGCGAACCGGTCGGCCTGCTCCAGACGTACGACCCGGCCGCGGACCGCGTCAGCGAGTGCTACCAGGTCGAGCCCGGCGACATCGGCATCCACCTGCTCCTCGCACCCGCCGGTGCGCGCGGCGCGCGGTCAGGCTGGTCGGCGCTGCTGATGGGCGTGCTCGCGGCGTACGTGCTGCTGGGCCTGGACCGGCGGCGGGTCGTCGTCGACCCCGACGTGCGCAACGAGAAGGCGATCGCCCGCTTCCTGCGGCAGGGCTTCGAGGCGGGGCCGGTCGTCACCCTCCCGGAGATCGACCTGCCGGACGTGTTCCTGCCGGAGAAGAAGGCCCAACTGGCGTTCCTGCGCCGGGAGGTGGCCTTCCCCGGGGCACGTTGACCTGGGCGGCGGGACGCCTGACCCGGTGACCTGCGAGAAGCCCGGGTGAGCAGGACCGCCCCCCGCTCCGTACGTATCCCCGAGCACACGAGTCGTACGGAGCGGTGACGTGAGCGAAGGGCACGATGGCGGACGACGGCGCGGTACGGCAGCCGGCGCGGAGGACGCGAACGGCGCGGGAAGCGCCGGACGGGTCCGGGGTGCGGGAGGCGCAGGACGCGCGGGCGGTGACGGAAGCGGCGTCCGGCGGCTTCAAGGGCTGGTACTGCTGGGCGCCCTGCTGGTCCTGCTCGTCCTCGGAGGCGCGGGCCCGGCGTCGGCCCACGCCGCCCTCCGCTCGACCGACCCCGCCGACGGAAGCGTCCTCAAGAGCTCCCCTGGCAGCATCACCCTGACCTTCACCGAGTCCGTCAGCCTCCTCGACGACTCCTTCCGCGTCCTGGACCCGGACAACCAGCGGGTCGACACCGGCGAGGCCCGGCACGCGGACGGCCGCTCGGAGACGGCGCAGGTCCCCCTCTCCGAGAAGCTCGGCACCGGCACCTTCACGGTGGCCTGGCGGGTGGTCTCGGCGGACAGCCACCCGGTCTCCGGAGCCTTCACCTTCTCCGTCGGGCAGCCGTCCCCGACGACGGCCGTGTTGTCGTCCGGACCCACCGAGGACCCGGCCACCAGCGGCCTGTTCAAGATCGGCCGCTATCTCGCGTACGGCGCCGCGACCCTCGTCATCGGCATCGGAGTCTTCGTGGCGGTCTGCCGGCCCCCGGACGCACGCCCCCTGCGCAAACCGCTGCTGGCCGGCTTCTGGGTCCTCGTCGGCACGTCGGTCTTCCTGCTCCTGCTGCGCGCCCCCTACGAAGAGGGCACGGGCCCGGCGGGGGCGTTCGACCTGGCGGGCCTGCAACGCACCCTGACCGGCCGCCCGGGCCTCGCCCTGATCGCCCGGCTGGCCATGCTCGCGGCGACCGCCGTCCTGCTCCTGCGGCTGCGGCGCCTGCGACGACAGGGCGACCGTGAACAGCCCACGCGCGCGTACCTCGCCGCCGGCGCCGTGCTCGCCGTGGGCCTCGCCCTGACCTGGGCCGCCGCCGAACACGCCTCGGCCGGCATCCAGGTCCCGGCCGCGATGGCCTCGTCGGCGCTGCACCTGCTCGCCATGGCGGCGTGGCTCGGCGGCCTGGCGTCCCTGCTCACCCTGCTGCACCGCACCGACCTGCCGGCCGCCGTGGCCGCCCGTTTCTCCCGCGTGGCCACCGCCTCGGTGATCGTCCTGGCGGCGACCGGCGTCTACCAGTCCTGGCGGGGCCTCGGCACGCTCGACACCCTCACGACCACTACGTACGGCCGGGTCCTGCTCGCCAAGCTGGCGGCGGTGGCCCTGTTGCTCCTGGCCGGCGCGTGGTCGCGGCACTGGACGAAGCGATGGACGACGGCGACGCCGGAGACGACGGCCGAGGCGGCGACGGAGGCCGCGCCCAAGACGGAACCGAGCCCGGTGGCGGTGGGAGCGAACATGACGGCGAAGCCGACCGCGGCGACGGACAGCACACCCTCGCCGCCGGCCACCGACCCGGCACGTGTCGCTCCGCCGGAGGACGCCCACCGCCGTGCCCTGCGCCGGTCCGTCCTCGTGGAAGTGGCGGTCTCCGTGATCGTCCTGCTGCTGACGACGATCCTCACCGCGACGCTCCCCGGCCGGGCGGCGGCCGAGGCGGCCGCCGCGGAGCGGACCGCGGGCCTGCCGGCCGCCTCCGTGACCGACGTCCCCTTCGCCGTCGGCAACGCCCGCGGCAAGGTCCAGGTCACCCTCGACCCGGGCCGCGTCGGCAGCAACTCGGTCCAGGCCGTGGCCTACGCGGTCGACGGAGGGCTCGTGCCCCTCCCCGAGCTGCGCATGTCCTTCACCCTCCCCAACCAGGACATAGGCCCCCTGGACGCCAAGCTCGCCGACCGGGGCGGCTACTGGAGCACCCCCTCCGTCAACCTTCCCCTCCCTGGCACCTGGGAGATGAAGCTGACGGTGCGGGTGTCGGAGATCGACCAGGTGAGCGTGACCCGCCCGGTACGCATCGAACGCTGACAGACAGCTCGCCTGCGGCTGCACGTACTCATGCGGTGGGCGAAGCCTGACTGAGTAACCGCACCCATGCGGTGACCTGGTCGCCGACCACATGCTGAAGCCGTGAACGTCACCCGGAACGTCAAATGCTGCTGTACGCCGGTGAATGCAACCGGAACTGCAGCCACGGAAGTGGAGCTGCGTGAGTGTGTCCAGCTACTGCTCCTGATTCCTGGGCGGCGGGGAATCGCCTCCTTGCTCCCCGTTCTGCGACCAGGCCGCGGTGAGCGCGGTGACCGGGTCACTGTCGGCTGGGGCCGCGGGCCACCATTCGCCGTCGTCGTCCTGGAGGTAGGGGTACCAGCGGGCGTCGGGCCCCAGACGCAGCTGGATGCCGTGGTGGGTGAGGGTGAGGCGGTTGCGCCAGGTTCTGAGGTGTGTGCGGGAGTCGGTCATCTCGGCGAGGGCCGCGCCCAGGGCGGTGCGGGCGGCCTTCATCACCGTCGGGTCGGGCGTGTAGGGCTGTTCGGCGACAGTGATGCCCGTGGGGCCGCCGTGGCGCCAGGCGCGGGTGAGGCGTGCGAAGACAGTGGGGTTGGTGCCGGTGTTCTGGATCAGGTGGTGGAACCACTCGGGTCCGGGGTTGCTTGCGGCGATGCGGACGGCGTCCTGGTGCTGGGTCAGGTGCAGGTCGGCGGTGTCGCCCGCGAGGAGCCGGGCGGCGCGTGCGGTGGCGTCGGCCATGAGGCGTTCCAGGTCCGCGGCGGCCAGGCCGGTGCCGGGTGGCGCAGGGACGGGCAGCGCTGTGGGGTGGGCGGCGGGTTCCGGGAGTCCGGGCAGTTCGGGGGGCTGTTCGGCCCAGTGGGCGTACGCGGCGGCGGCCGGGATGCCGGCCGGTGCTGGTGGGGCGGCGGTGTCCTGAGCTGCCGTACGGAGTGCGCGCAGCTGGGCGAAGACCTCCTCGCGACCACGGCCGCGCAGCGCGAGGAGCACGAACGGGTCGGTGTCGATGGTGGCACCGATGGTGTAGCAGAGTGCCGCGGCGTGCTTGCAGGGGTATCCCCAGTCGGGACAGGAGCACTCCGGATCGAGCTCGGTGGGGAGTGGGAGCAGTGGGACGCCTGCGCGCCGGGAGTCGTCCACGAGTTCGGCGGCCATCTCGCCGTCGAGAAGTGCTGCGAGATGCCCGGCGCGGGCCGCGATCGTGTCGAGCAGGGTGTCCCACTGAGCGTCGGTGAGGACGGGCAGGTGGACCGATGAGCGGTACGGGCGCGGGCGGCTGCCCTGGACAGCGGCACTGACCTTGCCCGGAACGACGGTGACCGGACCGACCATGCCTTTGCGGGCGTAGGTACGTCCGCGCGAGAGCCGTCCAGCGTCCAGGGTTGAGTCCTCCAGGGCGGCCACCCATGCCTGGCCCCACCAGGTCGCGGCGAAGGCTCGCTTGCCGCGGGCGGGCGCACGGCGCGGGCCGGGGGCAGCGGGGCTCATGACTGCCCTCCCAGGGCGACGAGTTCGGCGAGGTCGGCGTCGGACAGTTCCGTCAGGGCCGCCTCACCGGAGCCGATGACGGCGTCGGCGAGGGCACGCTTGGCTTCGAGCAGCTTCGCTACCTTGTCCTCTACGGTCCCCTCTGCCAGGAGCTTGTGTACCTGGACGGGTTTGTCCTGACCGATGCGGTAGGCGCGGTCGGTGGCCTGGTCCTCGACGGCCGGGTTCCACCAGCGGTCGTAGTGCACGACGTGGCTGGCGCGGGTGAGGTTGAGTCCGGTGCCCGCCGCCTTCAACGACAGCAGGAACACCGGCACTTCACCGCGCTGGAATCGGTCCACCATCTCCTCGCGCCGCGCGACCGGGGTGCCGCCGTGCAGGAAGAGGGCGGGGACGCCGCGCTCCGCGAGGTGCTTCTCCAGCAGAGCCGCCATCTGTTTGTACTGCGTGAAGACCAGCACGGATTCGCCTTCGGCGGTGATGGTGTCGAGAAGTTCGTCGAGCAGGTCGAGCTTGCCGGAACGGCCCCGCAATGGAGTGGACTGGCGCAGGCTGTGCTCTCTCAAATACTGGGCGGGGTGGTTGCAGATCTGCTTCAGCGCGGTGAGCAGCTTGAGTACCAGACCGCGTCGGGCCATGCCCTCCGACTCCGCGATCTTCGCCATGGTCTCGCGGACCTGTGCCTCGTACAGACTGCTCTGCTCGGCCGTCAGTGGGACGACGTGGTCGGTCTCGGTCTTGGGCGGCAGTTCGGGCGCGATGCCGGGGTCGGACTTCTTGCGGCGCAACAGGAAGGGACGCTGAAGAAGATCACGGACAACATCTCCGGCTACGTGGCCGAAGCGGTCGCCAGGCAGATCCGGCACCAGCTCCTGGGGGCCGACCTGCGCAGCCACACAGACGAGTACGGGTCCTTCAGTGAGGAAGAGCTGGCCGAGGCGCGGGCGCGGATCTTCGGTACGACGTCGGTCGCCGGCGGCGCGAGCGCCGCGTGAGCGGTCACATCGAGACCGTCGTCCTGGACAGCGAGGGGCTGTCGGCCTGGGTGGCGCAGGACCGAAAGGTTCTGGCGATGTTCCAGGTGTTCCACGACATGGGAGCGGACCTTGTCGTCAGCGCCAACACTGTCGTGGAGGTGAGTCACGCCAGGGTGAAACTGTCCCGACTGCAATGGGCGCTCTCCCGGGTCAAGGTGGAGCCGATCACGGAGGCGGCGGCCAAGGCGGCGGCCCAACTGCTCAAGGGCGCCGGTCTGCACGGACACAAGCACGCGATCGACGCCACCGTCGCGGAAGCGGCCTTGCGTCAGCCTGGCCCGGTCGCCATCCTCACGTCGGATGTCGAGGACATGGCCCGGCTGTGCGGCAGCAAGCTCCGGATGATCGGACTATGACCGCCGCCGTGGCTCCGTCACGGAGTCTGCGTCGGTCGCCCTGCGGAGTGCAAGCGTGCACCTTTCCCCCTTGACGCGGATGTCCCGAATGTCGCCTGTAAATGCATCTGAAACTGCAACCAGGGCATGCCGAAGAGCTGGACCGCAATGAGCGGTCCAGCTCTTCATGGTGCCTGGTCGGGCGGCTGCGGAGGATACGAGACTCGAACTCGTGAGGGGTTGCCCCCAACGCATTCACTGTGCTGGCGCCTCGCAGTGCCGCGTACAGGGCCGTGGGCTCACGACGGATCGTCGCCGACGGCACGGCCTACCGCTGGCGGCGGCGACGTAGGCCGACCTGTTTTCAGGCCCTGGCCTGGACGCCGTGCACGTTCGCGGTCGAGCATGCGGACGGCTCCGGGACGACGCTCGTGGTCACCACCAACCAGCCGCATCCGGGCAACTGGTTCAGACGTGAGGCCAAGCCTGTACTGCCGTCCGACGTCGCCCGCACTCGCCCTTCGCGAGGGACGGACCCCAGCGGAACCTGGCTCCCCGTTCTCCTCGGGCTGTCCGCCGGCTTCACGCCGTCGCCCTGGATGGCGAGGCACTGTCGATCCTCGGCATCCCTGACGTCGTGATCGACTCGATCATGGGGTGGGAGCCTGAGGGAGCGGCCCGTATGCGCGCCCGCCCGCTGCATGCATGTGACGGGGACCATGCTCCGGAAGGTCGCGCAGCAGGTTGGCGACGCGCTCTGGGGGCTGCCGAAAACGAACTGAGACGGAAACTGAGACGGACACGCCGAAGGGCCCCACCGCAAGCGGTGAGGCCCTTCGACATCGTGCCCGGTGAGGCACTGGCGGAGGATACGAGATTCGAACTCGTGAGGGGTTGCCCCCAACACGCTTTCCAAGCGTGCGCCCTAGGCCTCTAGGCGAATCCTCCGCCGGAAACATTACATGACCGAGAGGAGTGCTCGCGAACTCGATCCATGGGTGCGGGATCAGGTAACCTGAGCGCAGCTCCCCACGCGGCGCTATCTGACTGAACTCCCCCAGGGCCGGAAGGCAGCAAGGGTAGGTTGGCTCTGGCGGGTGCGTGGGGGGCGTTTTGCGTTCCCGGGGGAGTCGAGGGGCCTTCCGGACGGCGGGGCCGGTTGTCAGTGTGCGCCTATAACCTCGTAAGCGTGTCGTCTCTCGCGCTGTACCGCCGCTATCGCCCGGAGTCGTTCGCCGAGGTCATCGGGCAGGAGCATGTCACCGACCCGTTGCAGCAGGCGCTGCGGAACAACCGGGTCAATCACGCGTACCTGTTCAGCGGGCCGCGCGGGTGTGGCAAGACGACCAGCGCGCGCATCCTCGCCCGGTGCCTGAACTGCGAGAAGGGGCCCACGCCGACACCCTGCGGCGAGTGCGAGTCCTGCAAGGACCTCGCCCGCAACGGGCCCGGCTCCATCGACGTCATCGAGATCGACGCCGCTTCGCACGGTGGTGTCGACGACGCGCGTGACCTGCGTGAGAAGGCCTTCTTCGGGCCGGCCCGCAGCCGCTACAAGATCTACATCATCGACGAGGCCCACATGGTCACGTCGGCCGGCTTCAACGCGCTCCTCAAGGTCGTCGAGGAGCCGCCGGAGCATCTGAAGTTCATCTTCGCCACCACCGAGCCCGAGAAGGTCATCGGGACGATCCGGTCGCGGACCCATCACTACCCCTTCCGCCTCGTCCCGCCGGGGACCCTGCGGGACTACCTCGGCGAGGTGTGCCGCCAGGAGGACATCCCCGTCGACGAGGGGGTCCTTCCACTCGTCGTGCGCGCGGGCGCGGGGTCCGTGCGTGACTCCATGTCCGTCATGGACCAGCTCCTCGCCGGCGCCGGCGAGGACGGTGTGACGTACGCCATGGCCACTTCCCTCCTCGGCTACACGGACGGCTCGCTGCTCGACTCCGTCGTCGAGGCCTTCGCCACCGGCGACGGGGCCGCCGCCTTCGAGGTCGTGGACCGGGTGATCGAGGGCGGCAACGACCCCCGGCGGTTCGTCGCCGACCTGCTGGAGCGGCTGCGCGACCTCGTCATCCTGGCCGCCGTTCCGGACGCGGCCGACAAGGGGCTGCTGGACGCCCCCGTCGACGTCGTCGAGCGCATGCAGGCCCAGGCCGGGGTCTTCGGCGCGGCCGAGCTCAGCCGTGCCGCCGACCTCGTCAACGAGGGTCTCACCGAGATGCGCGGCGCCAACTCGCCCCGTCTCCAGCTCGAGCTGATCTGCGCGCGCGTGCTGCTGCCCGCCGCCTACGGCGACGAGCGGTCCGTCATGGCCCGCCTCGACCGGATAGAGCGCGGTGTGAACTTCGCCGGGGGCGGCGGCATGCCCTCGATGGGATACGTGCCGGGGCCGGAGGCACACGGCGGCGATTCCGGTTCCGGTTCCGGTTTCGCGGCGGGGGCTGCTCCCGCCGGCGGTCCTGCCCACGGCGACACCGTGCCTGTGCCGCCCGGCGGCGGTGCGGCCGCGGCCCGTGCCGCGGTGCGTGGTCCGGGTGGGGGCGGTCCCACGGGCGGTCAGGCCGCCCAGCCCCCCCAGGCCCCCGAGCCCACGCCGCCCGCCCCGGCGCCCCAGCCCGCGCAGCAGCCCGCCGCCGCGCAGGAATCCGCCCCGGCCACCCCCGCGGACACCGGTTCCCCTGCGGCCCCCGCCCCCGGCGCCTGGCCGACCCCCACCGCCGCCGGCAGCGGCCGTCGGCCCGGCGGCTGGCCCACGGCCGCCGCCGCGGGTGGCGGAAGGCCCCCGGCGGCCCCCGGACCGGCTGCCCCCTCCGCCCCCTCGGCCCCCGCCCCCGGGCCGCAGGCCGCGCCCCAGCCCGCGGCCCCGGCCTCCCAGGGACCTGCGTCCTACGCGCCCCCCGCAGGCGGTCTCGACCCCCGCATGCTCTGGCCGAACATCCTGGAGGCGGTCAAGAACCGCCGGCGCTTCACCTGGATCCTGCTCAGCCAGAACGCGCAGGTCACCGGCTTCGACGGCACCACGCTCCAGCTCGGCTTCGCGAGCGCCGGAGCCCGCGACAACTTCGCCGGCAGCGGCAGCGAGGACGTGCTGCGTCAGGCGTTGAGCGAGCAGTTCAGCGTCCAGTGGAAGATCGAGGCGGTCGTCGACCCGTCCGGCGGCGGATCGGCCTCAGCCCCGCCGTCCGGCGGCTTCGGCGGCCCCGGACCGTCCGGCCACTCGGCTCCGTCCGGCTACTCGGGCTCGCCCGGCGGTTTCGGCGGCCCGGGCGGTCCCGGCTCGTCCGGGCAGGGTCCGGGCCACGGTGGAGGCGGTGCCCACAGCGGCGGCTACGGCAATCCCGGCTCGCCCGGGAACACCGGCACTCACGGCAGCAAGGGCGGCTCCGGCGGTGGCTCCGCCTCGAACGCCGGGTCCTCGGCCTCCTCCAGCGGCTCCGGCGCGCCCTCCTCCGGCTCCACATCGTCCTCCGGTCCCGCGCCCGCCCAGCGGCCGTCGACCCCCGCCGCTCGGCCCTCCGCACCGGACCCGGTGTCCATCGAGGACGACATCCCCGAGGACGACGATCCCGACCTCAACGAGTCCGCGCTCTCCGGGCACGACCTGATCATGCGCGAGCTGGGAGCGACGGTGGTGGAGGAGTTCACCAACGAGTAGCCCGCCTTGGAGGAACGCACAGCTCCCCCGCCCCCCGTCTCTCGGAAGCCCGCACAAACCCGCGTGCCCTCAGCCCGTTAGGCTGACCCCCGTGAACGTCCTCGTCATCGGTAACGGCGCCCGCGAACACGCCCTGTGCCGCTCACTGTCCCTCGACCCCGCCGTCACCGCGCTGCACTGCGCCCCCGGCAACGCCGGCATCGCCGAGGTCGCCGAGCTGCACCAGGTCGACGCCCTGGACGGCGGGGCCGTCACCGCGCTGGCCACGGAGCTCGGCGCCGAGCTGGTGATCGTGGGCCCCGAGGCGCCGCTCGTCGCCGGGGTCGCCGACGCCGTGCGCGCGGCGGGCATCCCGGTCTTCGGCCCGTCCGGCGAGGCCGCGCGGCTCGAGGGCTCGAAGGCGTTCGCCAAGGACGTGATGGCCGCCGCCGGCGTGCCCACCGCCCGCTCCTACGTGTGCACGACGCCGGAGGAAGTCGCCGAGGCGCTCGACGCGTTCGGCGCCCCGTACGTCGTCAAGGACGACGGTCTCGCCGCCGGCAAGGGCGTCGTCGTGACCGGTGACGCCGAGGCGGCGAAGGCGCACGCGGCGCGCTGCGAGCGGGTCGTCATCGAGGAGTTCCTCGACGGCCCGGAGGTCTCCCTCTTCGCGATCACCGACGGCGAAACGGTCGTCCCGCTCCAGCCCGCGCAGGACTTCAAGCGCGCGCTCGACGGCGACGAGGGCCCGAACACCGGCGGCATGGGCGCGTACTCCCCGCTGCCCTGGGCGGACCCGAAGCTGGTCGACGAGGTCGTGGCGACCGTCCTGCAGCCCACCGTGGACGAGATGCGCCGCCGGGGCACGCCCTTCTCCGGGCTGCTCTACGCCGGCCTCGCGATCACGAGCCGGGGCGTCCGCGTCATCGAGTTCAACGCCCGCTTCGGCGACCCCGAGACGCAGGTCGTCCTCGCCCGCCTGAAGACCCCGCTCGCCGGCGTCCTCATGGCGGCGGCCACCGGCAACCTCGGCGACCTCCCGCCGCTGCGGTGGAGCGACGAGGCCGCCGTGACCGTCGTCGTCGCCTCGCACAACTACCCCGGCACCCCGCGCACCGGCGACCCGATCACCGGTCTCGACGCGGTCGTGGCCGAGGACGCCCCGCACGCGTACGTGCTGCACGCGGGCACCGAGCGGGACGGCGACGCCGTGCTCAGCGCGGGCGGCCGCGTCCTGTCCGTCACCGCGACCGGCACGGACCTCACAGAGGCCCGCGAGCGGGCGTACCGGGCGGTCGCGCGCATCGGACTCGACGGCTCCCAGCACCGCACGGACATCGCGGCGAAGGCGGCGACGGAGGCCCCGACGGGGGCGTGACCCGTCCGGCTCCGCAAGGGGCGCGAGCCGTATCGGCGCGCGCTCCGACCAGTCGCGCGGCAGCCAGGAACCCGGTCAAGCATCACGCCAGGAACCCGGACGGACCCGCGGCGCCGAACGACGCACACCCCGCGCCGACTTCGCACACGGCTCGAACGCGCCGCCTCGCACGCCCCTTCGAGCAGACCCCCGCGCCCCCGCAAACCGGACCGCGCGCCCCCTTCGAACAGGCCCCGCACGCCCCTCGGACAGGCCCCGGAACCCCCACGGCGACAGCCGTGGAATCCGGGGCCTGACCTTTGCCCAGCGGCATCCACCTCTCCCCAGAGCCATTCCATCGTGTGAGCGCTGCCCCATCCGGCTGACGCGGGCCGAAGCGCCAACTAGGGTGCGGCGCAAGCGTTCCGGCACTTGGCTCACCGGCATTGCGATGTCAGTGGCGGGTGCCACAGTGGGGGAGTGAGCACTACGAAGCCGACGGGGCGTGCCGCCACGGCAAGCACCGCCAGGACCGCGGGGAGGGGGTGACGTCCGGTCGTGACCGGAACGGGAGTGGAAGCGGGCGCGCAAGCCGCGCGCGCCCGGGCGCTTGCCGTGCTGCGCGTCCGCAGCCGGGCGCTCGCCGTCGCGCTGCTGCCCTCTGCGGCCGCCGTGATCCTGCTCGCCGGTGGCTCCACGGGCCACCTCGTGGGCCCGGGGTGGGACGCAGCCCGCTGGACGGTCAGCGTCCTCGCGGTCCTCGTCCTGCTGGCCGCCGCCGTCGTCGCCCTGGTCGTCGCGCGTGCCCGTCCCGCCCTCAGTCCGACCGTCGCCGTCGCCGAGAGCGCGGCCCCCGACCTGTACCGGATGGTGCGTGACCTGGCCGACCGGCTGGACGTGCCCGCGCCGTCCGCCATAGCGCTCACCCCGGACTGCGACAGCTGGCTGGAGGACCGCACCCACCCGGCCCACGGCCCGCCCCCGCCCCGGGAGCGCGACGAGATCGCCGGCGCCGCCCAGCACCGGCTGAACCGCCGTACGGCCACCGCGCCCATCCTCGTCATCGGCTCGCCGTTCCTGTGGTGGATGCGGGTGGGCGAGCTGCGGGCCGTCCTCGCGCCGGTCGTCGCCGGTACGGGCCCCTCCGCGCACCCCGACATAGCGGCGGCCCGGCGGTTCGTGCGCGGCCTGGACGCCGCGGTGGCCGTCTCCGCCGACCGCGGGCGCTGCCCCGGCGTACGGCTGGTGTGCGCGGGCATCGGCTGGGCCGCGCGCGTGATGCTGCGCGCCTGCCAGGCGCACGCCGCCGAGATGGAGCGCGGGGTGGCCGCCGCGGCGGCGGAGCGCGCGCAGGCCGTGGACTACGGGCTGCGGATCGTCGCACAGGAGCAGGTGGGGCTCGCGTACGCGGGCTGGGACCGCCTCCTCACGCGCGTGGCGCTGCCGGCCTGGCGGATGGGCCGCTGGCCCTCGCGGCTGGACGCGGGCGTCGTGGCCGCCCTGACCGAGCTGTCCCGGCGCGACCGTCTCGCCGAGGGGTTCGCCTCCCGCCTCGGCGAGCGTCCGGCCTGCGACCTCCTTGAGGAGCCCGGCGCGATCGACGAGGCAGCCTCCCTCCTCGCGGCCCGCCTCTTCCACGGCGGCCCCGCGGAGTCCGGTCCCGACTGGGCTCCGGTGGGCTGGCAGGAGTATCCCGACGAGGTCGTCGACCGCAAGTGGCGCACCGACGCGGCCCGGCTGCACCGCGTCCTCGACGCCCTGGGCGTCCGCCGCACCCCCGACCCCGCGGTCCCGTCGCCCGACGGCCCGACGCTGGCCCGGGTGCTGGACCACCTCACGGAGAGCGCGCGCCGAGGCGCGAAGGGCGCGGGGCCGACCGCGCCGGAGACCGAGAGCGTCGAGGGCGCGGAGAGCGCCCTGGCCGTCCGGCTCGGGGCCGAGGTCGCGCGGGAGGAGGCCGAGGCCGGGCCGCAGTCGACGCACGGCGCGGTCGCGGCCGCCGCGGGCCAGGGCCTCGACGCTGCCCTCTGGGACGACGCGGCGCTCCCGCTCTTCCCGCTCCAGCCCCCGCGCACCGAGCGCGAGCTGCTCGCCGACCACGTCACGGCGATGGTCTGCTGTGCCGCGATGGACACCGTCGGCGCCACGCCCGGCCTGGACTGGCTCGACGGCCCGACCCTCCTGGTGGACGGAGTGCGCGTGGCCGACCTGACGCCCAGAGTGCTCAGCCTCGTCGAGGACGGAGACGCGGTGCCGCTGCGGACCTGGCTGATCGAGCTGGGGATACGCCCGGAGAAGCCGGTGCGGCTCGGCTGAGGCGACCACCGACCACCGACCACCGACCACCGACCACCGACCGGTGACCCGCGAGCGAGGACCGGTGAGGAAGCTTTGGTTCCACTTTCAGCCAATTCGCAACGAATAGTGACTGCCTGCGCGCGTTATGTGATGTGCTGGGACCGATAGAGCCCATGGCATGGGCGTGCGACATAGGACAACCACACGAACAGTCGAACGTGGAACGCCGAGCACGCACACAACGCCGTCCGGGCGCCGCGCGAACGCCGCACCGCACACGACCACGGGGGTCATAGGGAGGGGAGCACCATGGGAGGACAGCCGCACATCCGCCGATGGGAGTCGGGGGCGCTCGCGCACGCCGTGACGGACCCCTTCGGACAGGGCCCCCTCCCCTGGCTGCGTGGCGCCGAGACGTACTTCGACGACACGGGCCGGCTCGTCCCCTGGTACGTCGACCAGACCGCCGCTCCGGCTTCCGCACCGGCGTCGTCCCCCCGCTCGACACAGGCCCGGCCGGCCGCCCCCGCCGACGCCGCCACCCGTACGGCCGCCCCCAGGATCCCCCTCCCGCGCGCCGCGACCGGGGGCCCCCGGTCCGCCGACGACGTGCGCCGACAGATCAAGGGGTTCACCTCAACCGGCAGGGTCGCCCCCGGCGAGGCCGCCGACTTCCACATCACGGTCGACCCGCCGCAGGAGTTCAGCGTCGACATCTACCGCGTCGGCCACTACCAGGGCGACGGCGCCGCCAAGATCACCACCAGCCCGCGCCTCTCCGGGATCGTCCAGCCCCCGCCCCTCACCGCCGACCGCACGGTCTCCTGCCACCACTGGTGGCTCTCCTGGCGGCTCCAGGTGCCGTCGTACTGGAACGTCGGCGCGTACGTCGCCGTCCTCACCACCGCCGACGGCCACCGCTCCCACATCCCCTTCACGGTCGGCGACGACCGTCCCGCCGACCTGCTGCTCGTCCTGCCCGACGTGACCTGGCAGGCGTACAACCTCTACCCGGAGGACGGCCGCACCGGCGCCAGCTTCTACCACGCCTGGGACGAGGACGGCCGTCTCCTCGGCGAGGCCGACGCCGCGACGACGGTCTCCTTCGACCGCCCCTACGCGGGCGCGGGCCTGCCCCTGCACGTCGGCCACGCCTACGACGTCATCCGCTGGGCCGAGCGCTACGGCTACGACCTCGCCTACGCCGACGCCCGCGACCTGGAAGCCGGCCGGATCGACCCCGCCCGCTACCGCGGCCTGATCTTCCCCGGCCACGACGAGTACTGGTCGCGGGGCATGCGCCGCACCGTCGAACTCGCCCGGGGCAAAGGCGCCTCCCTCGTCTTCCTCTCCGCCAACAGCCTCTACTGGCAGGTCGAACTGGGCCCGTCGCCGTCCGGTGTCCCCGGCCGGCTGCTCACCTGCCGCAAACGCAGGGGGCCCGGCAAGGCGGCCCTGTGGCGGGAGATCGACCGCGCCGAGCAGCAGTTGCTGGGCATCCAGTACGCGGGCCGCGTGCCCGAGCCGCACCCGCTGATCGTCCGCAACGCCGGCCACTGGCTGTGGGAGGCGACCGGGGCGCACGAGGGCGACGCGATCGAGGGCCTCGTGGCGGGCGAGGCCGACCGCTATCACCCCCGCACCGCGCTCCCGCCCCACGAGGAGCGCGTCCTGCTCGCCCACTCGCCCTACACCGACGCCCGAGGCGTCCCGCGCCATCAGGACACCTCGCTGTACCGGGCCCCCTCCGGCGCCCTGGTCTTCGCCTCCGGCACCTTCGCCTGGTCCCCCGCCCTCGACCGCCCCGGCCACGCGGACCCCCGTGTCCAGCGCGCCACGGCCAACCTCCTGGACCGCATCTGCAAGCGCGACTGAAGTCCGTCGCCCCCTGCCCGCCGCCCCTCCCCCCGACCCTCCGTCCCCGGCCCGCCCCCGTGTACGGGACAATCAGGCCATCTGTACAGAACCACGGGGAGGAACCGTGTCCGGATTCGTAGAAAAGCCCGAGCCGCTTCAGGTGCCGGGCCTGGTGCACCTCCACACCGGCAAGGTGCGTGAGCTGTACCGCGACGAGGCGGGCGATCTCGTGATGGTCGCCAGCGACCGTACGTCCGCGTACGACTGGGTGCTGCCGACGGAGATCCCCGACAAGGGCCGCATCCTCACCCAGCTCTCCCTCTGGTGGTTCGACCAGCTCGCCGACCTGGTCCCCAACCACGTCCTGAGCACCGAACTCCCCGCCGGCGCCCCCGCCGACTGGGCGGGCCGCACACTGGTCTGCAAGTCGCTGCGGATGGTCCCCGTCGAGTGCGTGGCCCGCGGCTACCTCACCGGCTCCGGCCTCGCCGAGTACAAGGTGTCCCGCACGGTCTGCGGCCTCGCCCTCCCCGAGGGCCTGGTGGACGGATCCGAGCTGCCCGCCCCGATCTTCACCCCGGCCACCAAGGCCGCCGTGGGCGACCACGACGAGAACGTCCCCTACGAGGAGGTCGCCCGCCAGGTCGGCGCGGACACCGCCGCCGAGCTGCGCCGGAAGACCCTCGACGTCTACGGCCGCGCCCGTGACATCGCCCGCGAGCGGGGCATCGTCCTCGCGGACACCAAGTTCGAGTTCGGCTACGAGGACGAGACGCTCGTGCTCGCCGACGAGGTCCTCACCCCGGACTCCTCCCGCTTCTGGCCGGCCGACCGGTGGCAGCCGGGCCGCGCGCAGCCGTCGTACGACAAGCAGTTCGTGCGCGACTGGCTGACCTCGGCGGAGTCCGGCTGGGACCGCACGAGCGAGCGCCCGCCGCCGCCACTGCCCCAGGAGATCGTCGAGGCCACCCGGGCGAAGTACGTCGAGGCCTACGAGCTCCTGACCGGCACCGCCTGGAGCTAGCGCTGCGACCGGAAAGGTTCACCGGCTCGCGGCGTCCGGCACGGCTCCCCTCCCGCTCGGCTTCGCTCGCGAGGGGGCCCCACCGCCGCGTTGTCGCATCACCCGCGTACGTCCGGTGCGCGGGCGATGCTCCGCCGTGCGATGCTCCCCCACTGCCTGAAAGGCGTGGGAGGTATCCCCGGCACCGGACGCCGCGAGCTTCCCGGCAAACCTTTCCGGTCACAGCACCAGCGTGAAACGCGCGAAGGCCCCGGTCCACCGGACCGGGGCCTTCGAAACGGAGCGGACGACGAGGTTCGAACTCGCGACCTCAACCTTGGCAAGGTTGCGCTCTACCAACTGAGCTACGTCCGCAGTGCGCCGTGGCGCGAGAGCAACTATACCCAACCGCGCTCTCGTGCGAGACGCACCGCCGCGTGCCGGTTCTCCGCCCCCAGCTTGGACACGGCCGACGAGAGGTAGTTCCGCACGGTCCCCGGCGACAGCGCCGCCCGCTCCGCGATCTCCGCCACGGGCGCGCCGTCGGCGGCGAGTTCCAGCACCTCCGTCTCCCGCGCGGTCAGCGGCGAGTCCCCGGAGGCGATCGCGTCGGCGGCCAACTCGGGGTCGACGTACCGGTTCCCGGCATGCACGGTCCGGATGATCTCCGCGAGGCGCTGCGCGCTCACCGTCTTCGGGACGAACCCGCGCACACCCGCCGCGAGCGCCCGCTTCAGATGTCCCGGCCGGCCGTGGCTGGTGACGATCAGCACCCGGCAGTCGGGCAGCTCGGCCCGCAGCGATGTGGCGACCTTCACACCGTCCGCGCCCGGCATCTGCAGGTCCAGGACGGCGAGGTCCGGCCGGTGCGCCCGCGCCATCGCCAGCGCCTCCGGGCCGGTGGCCGCCTCGGCGACGATCACGAGGTCGTCCTCCAGCGACAGGAGCGCGGCCAGCGCGCCCCGGATCAGATGCTCGTCGTCGGCGAGCAGCACCCGCATCGTCACGGGGCGACCTCGCTCAGCGCGGCGGTCCCGCTCAGCGGCACCTCGGCCACCACCCGGAACGTCCCGGCCTGGGCGAATCCCGCCTCCAGCGTCCCGTCGACCAGCCGCAGCCGCTCCCGCAGCCCGGCGAGCCCCGATCCGCCACCCCGGCTCCCGCCGTTGCCGCCCTCGCCGGAACCCGCCCGGCCGCCCCGGCTCCCAACGCCGCCGGAACCCGCCCCGCCCACCCCGTCGTTCTCCACCGTCAGCACCACAAGCCCCTCAGTCACCCGTAGTTCCACCGAACACCGCGCGGCGTCGCCGTGCCGCAGCACGTTGGTGGTGGTCTCCCGCACCACCCAGCCGAGCGCCGACTGCACCTCGGCGGGCAGTCCCGCCGCCTCTCCGCGCACCTCGCAGTCGATCCCGGCAGCTGTCAACACCCCGTGCGCACCGCTCAGTTCGACCTCGAGGTCGGCCTCCCGGTAGCCCCGTACGACGTCCCGCACCTCCCGCTGCGACTCCTGCGCGATCCGCTGCACCTCGATCATCTGCTCCACGGCCTCCGGCCGCCCCCGCCGGGCCAGCTGCACCGCCAGCTCGCTCTTCAGCGCGATCACGGCCAGGTTCCGTCCCATCACGTCGTGCAGGTCCCGCCCGAACCGCAGCCGCTCCTCGGCGACGGCGAGCCGGGCCCGGGTCTCGCGGGCCTCGTCGAGCTCGTACACGGCGTCCAGGAGCCAGACGGAGAAGACGAAGGTGGCGGCGAGGAACGCGGCGCCGAGCAGCAGCGCCACCGTCGAGACGAGGATGTCCGGCACGGGTGTGCCGAAGACGAGCATCAGGGCCCCGCTGCCCAGGCTGTAGCCGACGACGACCGCGCTCACGTGCCGCCGGCCGCGCACGCCCAGCGTGGAGTTGCCCGCGGCGAAGACCAGGGTGACTCCGTAGACCCCGCCGGCGGCGGACTCGATGCCGTCGTGACCCCCGCTGTGCTCGGCGATCCACCCCGCCAGGACGCCGACCGCCGCCGTGGCGGCGGCGAGCGCCCACATCAGCCGGACGGGCCGGGAGCGGCGTCCACGCGTCCAGTCCAGCGCCCGCGAGGCCATCACCGCGCAGAGCACGGAGTGTCCGACGACCAGGACCGGCAGCCACAGCGCGGCCCCGGTCCACAGGCCGCCGCCGAACGGCAGGGCGGCCGTGCTGAGTTCGCCCAGTGCGAAGAAGTGGAACGTCCACCGCGTGTACGTCTCCACCTTCGCGGGCGTGCTCTTGCGCCGCCACCAGCCGCCGGCCTTGCCCATCCCCACGACTCCCCCGTCCCCCCGGCCCGTCAGCGCCGGGGCTCCCACCGGAACCACCGCCGTACAGCAAACACCGCCAGCACGGTCCAGGCCAGCGCGGTCGCCAGGCAGCCCAGCGCCTCGTACGCCGACAGGTCACCGCTCCAGCCGTTGCGAACGAGGGTGATGACCGGGGTGAGCGGCAGCAGTTCGAGGAAGGAGGCGGCCCGGTCGGGCAGCATCTCCAGGGGCACGCTGACGCCGGAGGCCGCCATCGAGAGCAGCAGGAACGGCAGGGTGGTGACCTGGGCGCTCTCCACGGTACGGGTCACGCTCGACGTGAGAGCCGCCAGCGCCGCACACATCACCAGGCCCAACAGCACGCCCGGTACGACCAGTTGGGGCGACTCGGGTGCGGGGACGCCGAGGAAGGCGACGCAGCCGACGGCCATCACCAGACACTGGACCAGCCCCAGGACCACCACCGGCAGCGCCGATCCGGCGACGACCTCGGCGTCCCGCAGCTCACCGGTGCGCAGCCGCTTCAGCACGAGTTCCTCGCGCCGGGCGGTGTAGATCGCGGTGAGCGCCGCGTAGACGCCGAACAGCAGCGAGAACCCGATCGCGGCGGGCAGCAGCACGAGCCCGACGGTGAGCCCGGCGTCCTCGATGTCCATGTCCTCGAGGAGCGGCTGCAGGCTGAACGGCAGGGCGAGCGGCACCAGCACGCCCGTGAGGAGCGTGGCCCTGCTCCGTCCGAGCAGGGACAGTTCGGCGCGGCCGAGAGCCGTCATCCGACCGGCCGACGTGGTCACCGCCCCCCGGCGCGCCCCGCTCGCCGCCGTGTCCGAACCCTTGACCATGGCGCCGCTCATGCCGCGACCTCCCGCTCCGAAGACGTCTCCACCGCACCCGCCGTACCGGACGCGCCCGTTGACCCCGCCGCGGCCGCCGCGTCCCGGGCGATCCCGAGGAACGCCTCCTCCAGCGACGCCGACCGCACGTCCAGCCCCCGCAGCTCGACCCCGGCCCGTTCGGCCCAGACCAACAACCCGGTGGCCGCCCGCTGCAACTCCCGTGTCCGCAGCCGTACGACCCGGTCGTCGACCTCGTGGCCGCACACGCCCAGCTCGCCCAGCGGCGGCAGGTCGCCGAGGAAGTACCCCTCGGGCAGCCGGAAGGAGATCCGGGACGGCTGGGCGGCGGTCACCTCGGCGGGTGTGCCGGCGGCCGCGATGCGCCCCTGGTGCAGGATGGCCAGCCGGTCGGCGAGACCCTCCGCCTCCTCCAGGTAGTGCGTGGTCAGCAGCACCGTCGTCCCGGCGTCGCGCAGCGAGCGGACCAGGTTCCAGGTGTCGCGGCGGCCCTCGGCGTCCAGGCCGGTGGTCGGCTCGTCGAGGAACAGCACCTCCGGCTCGCCGAGCAGCGCGAGCGCCAGGTCGAGCCGGCGCCGCTCACCGCCGGACAGCTGCTTCACCCGTACGCCGGCCTTCCCGGCGAGTCCTACGAGGCCCAGCGCCTCGTCGACCGGGCGGGCGCCGCTGACGCAGCCCGCCCACATCCGCGCGGTCTCCCTGACGGTCAGCTCCGAGGGGAAGCCGCCTTCCTGCAGCATCACCCCGGTGCGCGGCCGTACGGCGGCGCGGTCGGCGTGGGGGTCATGTCCGAGGACCCGCACCCGCCCGCCGTCGGGCCGCGTCAGCCCCTCCAGCAGTTCGACCGTCGAGGTCTTCCCGGCCCCGTTCGTGCCCAGCAGCGCGAAGACCTCGCCGCGGCCGACGTGGAAGGAGATCCCGCGGACCGCCTCGAACCCGCCCCCGTACACACGCCGGAGGTCGGTGACCTCGATCACGTGCTCTTTCGTGTCCCTGGCTTCCATGCCTTCAGCGTCCCGGCGGGCGGACGCCGTCGGCAGTGCGCGCTGTCACCACTCCGTATGACAAATGTCAGAAGGCGACGGGCGGGGAGTGATCGCACAGCACGGTGAAGGCACACGAAAAGACCCCGGTCCGATGGACCGGGGTCTGATTCCCGAGCGGACGACGAGGTTCGAACTCGCGACCTCAACCTTGGCAAGGTTGCGCTCTACCAACTGAGCTACGTCCGCATTGCCTCCGATCGGCTCTCACCGATCGGTGCGAGCACCATCCTACCCGATCGAACAGCGTGATCGGGACGGTGATGCAGAGCGGGTGACAGGGATCGCACACTGCGCCTTCCCCCTGGAAGGGGGATGTTCTACTACTGAACTACACCCGCGTGGCCTCCGTGAGCTGGGCTTTTCGGCCCTGCCCGGCGGCGTGCTCCAGACATTAGCCGACCATGTGGGGGGTAGCGCAAGTCGGTTGCCCCCGGGGCCCGCTGAGGACACCGGGGGGATGCCGGCGCGGGGCGGGCGCGGGCGGTTCAGCGGGCGTCGGCGAACGCCTCGTAGACCTTCTTCGGGATCCGTCCGCGGGCGGGGACCTCCAGCTTGTTGGCCTGGGCCCAGGCCCGGACCGCCGCCGGGTCCGGGGCGACCTCGGTCTGCCGGTACGCCTTGCCGGACCTGGACCGCTTGCGGCCGGCCTCCACGTAGGGCGCGAGCGCCTTGCGCAGTTTCCTGGCATTGGCTTCATTCAGGTCGATCTCGTACGACTTGCCGTCGAGTCCGAAGGCGATCGTTTCCGCCGCTTCCGAGCCGTCGATGTCGTCAAAGAGAGTGACCACGACCTTCTGCGCCACGAATATCGGTCCCTTCGTTCGGCACGGCATACAGCTCAGCTGCCTGCGACGTGCCGAGTCTCGGCTATTTCTAATTCATTTGTACAGTGCGCGGCAATGCAATGTGAAGCTCGACTAAATCTGTCCGCGTGTCCGAGTGCAATAGGTATCCGGGGTTCATCGGGGATCTTTCCCGTAACTTTTCGCGTACGCCCCCTTCCGGTACCGGATCGTGATGGCTGTCACGTAGCTTCCTACAACTCTACTCGCGTAGAAATTTTGTACGGGTAGTCTGAAGACACCTGTTGGAGACATCTGCGGGCACCTGCTCAGCACCACAACACCGGGAGTGCCAGTGGCACGCGTCGTAGTCGACGTCATGCTCAAGCCGGAGATCCTCGACCCCCAGGGCCAGGCGGTGCAGCGCGCACTGCCGCGGCTCGGTTTCGAGGGGATCTCCGACGTACGTCAGGGAAAGCGATTCGAACTGGAAGTTGACGGCCCGGTCGACGAGGCCGCGCTCGCCCGCATCCATGATCTTGCGGAATCCTTCCTCGCCAACACCGTGATCGAGGACTTCACCGTCAAGGTGGAGGAAGTCGCGGAGGCCGCGAAGTGACCGCTCGTATTGGCGTCGTCACTTTCCCGGGCAGCCTCGACGACCGGGACACCCAGCGCGCGATCCGCCTCGCGGGCGCCGAACCGGTCGCTCTGTGGCACAAGGACAAGAACCTCCACCAGGTCGACGCCGTGGTGCTGTGCGGGGGCTTCTCCTACGGCGACTATCTGCGCGCCGGCGCCATCGCGCGCTTCTCGCCGGTGATGGAGCCCCTCATCGAGCAGGCCAAGGCCGGGCTGCCGGTCCTCGGCATCTGCAACGGCTTCCAGATCCTCACCGAGGCCCACCTCCTCCCGGGCGCGATGCTCGGCAACGACCACCTCCACTTCATCTGCCGTGACCAGAAGCTGCGGGTGGAGAACGCGGACACCGCCTGGACCGCCGACTACACGGCCGGCCAGGAGATCCACATCCCGCTGAAGAACATGGACGGCCGGTACGTCGCCGACGAGTACACCCTCGACAAGCTGGAGGCCGAGGGCCGGGTCGCGTTCCGCTACAGGGACTTCAACCCCAACGGCTCGCTCCGCGACATCGCCGGCATCGCCAACGAGGCCGGCAACGTCGTGGGCCTCATGCCGCACCCGGAGCACGCCGTCGAGCCCCTCATCGGCTCCGGCCGCACCGACGGACTCCCGTTCTTCACCTCGATCCTCAAGAAGCTGGTCAACGCATGAGCCGGACGCCTCTGGACACGGTCGAGCACGCGGCCGCGACCCCCGACGTCGAGCTGCCCTGGGCCGAACTCGGCCTGAAGAAGGACGAGTACGAGCGGGTGGTGGAGATCCTCGGCCGCCGCCCGACCGGCGCCGAGCTCGCCATGTACTCCGTCATGTGGTCCGAGCACTGCTCGTACAAGTCCTCCAAGGTCCACCTGCGCCAGTTCGGTGAGAAGGCCCCGCAGAGCGACGCCCTCCTCGTCGGCATCGGTGAGAACGCCGGCGTCGTCGACGTCGGCCAGGGCTACGCGGTCACCTTCAAGGTGGAGTCGCACAACCACCCCTCCTACGTCGAGCCCTACCAGGGCGCGGCCACCGGTGTGGGCGGCATCGTGCGCGACATCATCGCGATGGGCGCCCGCCCGGTCGCCGTCGTCGACCCGCTGCGCTTCGGCGCGGCCGACCACCCCGACACCAAGCGCGTCCTGCCGGGCGTCGTCGCCGGCATCGGCGGCTACGGCAACTGCCTGGGCCTGCCCAACATCGGCGGCGAGGTCGTCTTCGACGCCTGCTACCAGGGCAACCCGCTGGTCAACGCCGGCGCCATCGGCGTCATGCGGCACGAGGACATCCACCTCGCGAAGGCGTCCGGCGCGGGCAACAAGGTCATCCTGTACGGGGCCCGGACCGGCGGCGACGGCATCGGCGGCGCGTCGATCCTGGCGTCCGAGACCTTCGACGACGCCAAGCCGTCGAAGCGTCCCGCGGTCCAGGTCGGCGACCCCTTCCAGGAGAAGCTCCTCATCGAGTGCACCCTGGAGGCCTTCGCCGAGAAGCTCGTCGTCGGCATCCAGGACCTCGGCGCGGCGGGCCTGTCCTGCGCCACCTCCGAGCTGGCCTCCAACGGCTCCGGCGGCATGCGCGTCACCCTGGACGACGTACCGCTGCGCGACTCCACGCTCTCGCCCGAGGAGATCCTCATGAGCGAGTCGCAGGAACGCATGTGCGCGGTGGTCGAGCCGGAGAAGGTCGACCGCTTCCTCGCGATCTGCGACAAGTGGGACGTCATCGCCACCGTCATCGGTGAGGTGACCGACGGCGACCGCCTGGAGATCTACTGGCACGGCGGCAAGATCGTCGACGTCGACCCGCGCACGGTCGCCCACGACGGCCCGGTCTACGAGCGCCCCTACGCCCGCCCGGACTGGCAGGACGCCCTGCAGGCCGACGACGCGAACAAGCTGCCCCGGCCGGAGACGTCCGAGGAGCTGCGGGAGCAGGTCCTGAAGCTGGTGGGATCCCCCAACCAGGCCTCCAAGCAGTGGATCACCTCCCAGTACGACCACTTCGTGCAGGGCAACACCGTCCTCGCCCAGCCCGAGGACTCCGGCATGATCCGCATCGACGAGGAGACCGGCCTCGGCGTCGCCATCGCCACCGACGGCAACGGCCGCTACGCCAAGCTGGACCCGTACCACGGCGCCCAGCTGGCCCTCGCCGAGGCGTACCGCAACGTCGCCACCACCGGCGCCAAGCCGCTCGCCGTCTCCGACTGCCTGAACTTCGGCTCGCCCGAGGACCCGGCCGTCATGTGGCAGTTCGCGGAGGCCATCCGCGGTCTCGCCGACGCCTGTCAGCAGCTCGGCACCCCGGTGACCGGCGGCAACGTCTCGCTCTACAACCAGACGGGCGAGGTCGCCATCCACCCGACCCCGGTCGTGGCCGTCCTCGGCGTCATCGACGACGTGGCCCGCCGCACCCCGGTCGCCTTCCAGGAGGAGGGCCAGCTGCTCTACCTCCTCGGCGACACCCGCGAGGAGTTCGGCGGCTCGGCCTGGTCCCAGGTCGTCCACGACCACCTCGGCGGTCTGCCGCCCAAGGTGGACCTGGAGCGGGAGCGGCTCCTCGCCGAGATCCTGATCTCCGCCTCCCGCGACGGCATGATCGACTCCGCGCACGACCTGTCCGACGGCGGTCTGATCCAGGCGGTCGTCGAGTCGGCGCTGCTCGGCGGCAAGGGCGCGCGACTGATCGTCCCGGACGGGCTGGACGCGTTCACCTTCCTGTTCTCGGAGTCGGCCGGCCGCGCGGTCGTCGCCGTCCCGCGCTCGGAGGAGCTCCGCTTCAACGACATGTGCGGCGCCCGGGGTCTGCCGGCCACCCGCATCGGCGTGGTCGACGGGGACACCGTGGACGTCCAGGGCGAGTTCGCGCTCTCCCTGGCCGAACTGCGCACGGCGCACGAGGAGACCATCCCGGCGCTGCTGGCGTAGGAGCCGCACGGCCTGCTGAGCCGTCGTACGACGCCGAAGGCCCCGCCCGTCCGAGACGGTTCTCGGCGGGCGGGGCCTTCGTCCGTCCCGGGGTGGGCCGCCGCATAGGCTCATGGGCATGTCCCCGGCGAAGAAGCGCACCAGGAGCTACGACCCCGCCAGGATCCGCGCGGCCGTCCTCGGCCAGCTCGGGCACGTCCATCTGGCCGTCCGCCGGCTCACCCCCGAGCAACTGGCCCTCCCCACACGGCTGGACGGATGGAACGTGCGGGCGCTGGTCGCGCACGTCGGGACAGCCCTCACGGCCGTCGGCCGGGCCCTCGATCTCCCGGAGCCGACACGACAGGACGCCACGGTCCTCGACTGGCCGTTCGCCACCGCCGCGAACGCCGCGGCCATGGACGAGTCCGCCCGCGCGCTCGCCGAGCGCACCCCCGACCCGGACGTCCACCTCACCGGCGTGGCCCGGCAGCTCGCCGAGCAGCTCGACGCCCAGCCCGGTGACAGGCTGCTGCAGACCGCGGTCGGGGCCATGCCGCTCGGCGACTACCTGGTCACGCGCGCCGTCGAACTCGTCGTCCACACCGACGACCTCAACGCCGCCGTCCCGGGTCTGGACGTCCCCTACGACCGCCAGGCCCTCGCCGCCGCCACCCGGCTCCTCGCCGACGCCCTCGCGGTCAGGGCCCCCGGCGGAGCGACCGAGGTGCGCGTGCCGCCGTTCGCCGTCGTGCAGTGCGTCGAGGGGCCCAGGCACACCCGGGGGACCCCGCCCAACGTCGTCGAGACCGACCCGCTGACCTGGATCCGGCTGGCGACCGGACGACTCGCCTGGGCGGACGCGGTCGCCGGGGCGAAGGTGAGCGCGAGCGGCGAGCGCGCCGACCTCGCCCCGCTGCTGCCGCTGATGTCCTGACACCCGCCGATCGGTGTGCGACACCTCACTCGCACCCTTGAGGAGGGCTCCGGGACGGGTGTCGCGGGAGCGCTCCCGGAACCTTGACGAAGCAGCGAAACACGGAGCTGACCTGCGTAAACGCGCCCGTGGGAGGAGGCCGGGGCAGCTCAAGATCGAGTTACCGGCGAGTATCCCCAATTCGGACCAGTGGACGACCTCGCCTACACTCGATGTCGTGCCACGTGGTGACGGTCGACTCAGTCATGATCTGCTCCCCGGCGAGAAAGGCCCCCAGGACGCTTGCGGCGTCTTCGGTGTCTGGGCTCCGGGTGAAGAGGTCGCCAAGCTCACTTACTTCGGGCTCTACGCCCTCCAGCATCGGGGTCAGGAATCCGCGGGAATCGCGGTAAGCAACGGCTCCCAGATCCTCGTCTTCAAGGACATGGGCCTCGTGTCCCAGGTCTTCGACGAGACCTCGCTCGGTTCGCTCCAGGGTCACATCGCGGTCGGACACGCCCGCTACTCGACCACCGGTGCCTCCGTGTGGGAGAACGCCCAGCCGACGTTCCGCGCCACCGCGCACGGATCGATCGCGCTCGGCCACAACGGCAATCTCGTCAACACCGCCCAGCTCGCCGAGATGGTCGCCGACCTGCCCAAGCAGGAGGGGCGCACCCAGCGTGTGGCGGCCACCAACGACACCGACCTGCTCACCGCGCTCCTCGCGGCCCAGGTCGACGAGGACGGCAAGCCCCTGACCATCGAGGAGGCCGCCCACGCGGTCCTGCCGAAGGTCCGCGGCGCCTTCTCCCTCGTCTTCATGGACGAGCACACCCTCTACGCGGGCCGCGACCCGCAGGGCATCCGCCCGCTGGTCCTCGGCCGGCTGGAGCGCGGCTGGGTCGTCGCCTCCGAGACCGCCGCCCTCGACATCACGGGCGCCAGCTTCGTCCGCGAGATAGAGCCGGGCGAGTTCGTGGCGATCGACGAGAACGGTCTGCGCACCTCCCGATTCGCGGAAGCGAAGCCCAAGGGCTGCGTCTTCGAGTACGTGTACCTGGCCCGCCCGGACACCGACATCGCCGGCCGCAACGTGTACCTCTCCCGCGTGGAGATGGGCCGCAAGCTCGCCAAGGAGGCGCCGGCCGAGGCCGACCTGGTGATAGCGACCCCGGAGTCCGGCACCCCGGCCGCCATCGGCTACGCGGAGGCCTCCGGGATCCCCTTCGGCTCGGGCCTGGTCAAGAACGCCTACGTCGGCCGGACCTTCATCCAGCCCTCGCAGACCATCCGGCAGCTGGGCATCCGCCTGAAGCTGAACCCGCTGAAGGAAGTCATCAAGGGCAAGCGCCTGGTCGTCGTCGACGACTCCATCGTGCGCGGCAACACCCAGCGGGCCCTGGTCCGCATGCTGCGCGAGGCGGGCGCCGCCGAGGTCCACATCCGGATCTCCTCGCCGCCGGTGAAGTGGCCCTGCTTCTTCGGCATCGACTTCGCCACGCGCGCGGAGCTCATCGCCAACGGCATGACCATCGACGAGATCGGCACCTCGCTCGGCGCCGACTCCCTGGCGTACATCTCCATCGACGGCATGATCGAGGCGACCACCATCGCCAAGCCGAACCTGTGCCGCGCCTGCTTCGACGGCGAGTACCCGATGGAACTCCCGGACCCCGAGCTGCTCGGCAAGCAGCTGCTGGAGACGGAGCTGGCCGCCGGCCCCGCCGCCACGGCCGCCGCCGACGCGATCCGCCGCCCGTAGACGGTCCGTAACACCCGCCGTACGACACGAAGGTTCTCCTAGCCATGTCTGAGACCCCCATCGCCGAGGGCGGCGCCAGCTACGCAGCCGCGGGCGTCGACATCGACGCGGGCGACCGCGCCGTGGAGCTGATGAAGGAGTGGGTGAAGAAGACGCAGCGCCCCGAGGTCCTCGGCGGCCTCGGCGGCTTCGCCGGCCTCTTCGACGCCTCCGCCCTCAAGCGCTACGAGCGCCCGCTGCTCGCCTCCGCCACGGACGGCGTCGGCACCAAGGTGGACGTCGCGCGCCGGCTCGGCGTCTACGACACCATCGGCCACGACCTGGTCGCCATGGTGATGGACGACATCGTGGTGTGCGGCGCGGAGCCGCTGTTCATGACCGACTACATCTGCGTCGGCAAGGTCCACCCCGAGCGGGTCGCCGCCATCGTCAAGGGCATCGCCGAGGGCTGTGTGCTGGCCGGCTGCGCCCTGGTGGGCGGTGAGACGGCCGAGCACCCGGGCCTGCTCGGAGAGGACGACTTCGACGTCGCCGGGGCCGGTACGGGCGTCGTGGAGGCCGACCGCCTGCTGGGCCCCGACCGCATCCGCACGGGTGACACGGTGATCGCCATGGCGGCCTCCGGCCTTCACTCCAACGGGTACTCCCTCGTCCGGCACGTCCTGCTGGAGCAGGCCGGCCTCTCCCTCGACGCGCACGTCGAGGAGTTCGGCCGCACCCTGGGCGAGGAGCTCCTGGTGCCGACGAAGATCTACTCGCTCGACTGCCTGGCGCTCACCCGCACCACCGACGTCCACGCCTTCTCGCACATCACCGGCGGCGGCCTGGCGGCCAACCTCGCCCGGGTCGTCCCGGACGGGCTGCACGCCGTCGTCGACCGCTCCACCTGGACGCCCGCCCCGGTGTTCGACCTCGTCGGCAGGACCGGCCGGGTCGAGCGGCTGGAGCTGGAGAAGACGCTGAACATGGGCGTGGGCATGATCGCCGTGGTTCCGGCGGACTCCACCGACGTGGCCCTGGCGACGCTGGCCGACCGCGGGGTCGACGCCTGGGTCGCCGGCGAGATCACCGAGCGCGGCGAGCACCCCACGGGGGCGGAGCTCGTCGGGGACTACGCGGTCTGACGCCTGCGGGCGCCGGGCCCCGCGCGCAGCGCAAGACCCGGTCGGTGACCGAAGTCACCGACCGGGTGAGTGCACTGATGCAGGGTCAAGCGCCGCGACGGTGTTGGTGCGGGGACTCCTCGTCCTCGCCATCGTCGTCGTCCCCGTACAGCTCGGCGTACCGGGCGTACGGGTCGTCGTCCTGCTCATCGTCCTCGAACGGCTCACCATTCGGCGGCATGTTCGATGGCGATGCGCCCAGCTCTT
This sequence comes from Streptomyces sp. NPDC088254, assembly GCF_044740925.1. Lineage (NCBI taxonomy): Bacteria > Bacillati > Actinomycetota > Actinomycetes > Kitasatosporales > Streptomycetaceae > Streptomyces > Streptomyces sp. NPDC088254. The sequence continues at coordinate 744,662 of NZ_JBIURQ010000002.1, forward strand.
CGGCCAGGCGTGAGAGATCCGTCCCGCCGCTGTTGTACTTCAGCTGGCGGGCGACCTTCGCTTGCTTGGCCTTGGCCCGGCCGCGCCCCATGGCTCGACCCCCTCAACGACGGGGCTCGACGGCCCCAGAGTCTTGACACGCGTTCATGATCCGGAACGGACTCTCCGCAGAGAGGCCGGTCCGTAGGGCTTCCACGGTACCTGAGCCCGCACCCATACGGTACGTCGCCCGTGGCACGCGCGTGTGCACAGAGCCTTCGAGGCGCCCCGTCCTCGCTGGTCAGTGGCGATTTTAACCACTTATCCGCGGCCGACCCGCCGGGAAGAGTGAGAGTTCTCTCCAACTTTCCGCCCGGCGGTACCGGCGAAAGCCTCCGGAGCGGCCCCGCGGTCCCAGCGAAACCGTACGCTCCGGTCGGCCGCCGGGCTCGCCCGGCCCCTCGTCCGCCCGGTCGCCCGGCTCAGCGGCCGCGCGCCCGGGCCGCCTCGTGCATCCGCTGCTCGGCGATCCGGTCGGCCGCCGCGGCCGGCGGAATCCCGTCTTCCTTCGCACGTGCGAAGATTGCGAGCGTGGTGTCGTAGATCTTCGCGGCCTTCGCCTTGCACCGGTCGAAGTCGAACCCGTGCAGCTCGTCGGCGACCTGGATGACCCCGCCGGCGTTCACCACGTAGTCCGGTGCGTAGAGGATCCCGCGGTCGGCGAGGTCCTTCTCGACGCCGGGGTGGGCGAGCTGGTTGTTGGCCGCGCCGCAGACCACCTTGGCCGTGAGCACCGGGACGGAGGTGTCGTCGAGCGCCCCGCCGAGGGCGCAGGGCGCGTAGATGTCCAGGCCCTCGACGCGGATCAGCTCCTCGGTGTCCGCGACGGCCGTCACGCCCTGCGGATGCCGGTCGAGGATCCGGCGTACGGCGTCCTCGCGCACGTCCGTGACGACGACCTCCGCGCCCTCGTCGCGCAGGTGCCGCACCAGGTGGTGGCCGACCTTGCCGACGCCGGCGACGCCGACCCGGCGGCCGCGCAGGGTGGGGTCGCCCCACAGGTGCTGGGCGCTCGCCCGCATGCCCTGGTAGACGCCGAACGCGGTCAGGACGGAGGAGTCGCCCGCGCCGCCGTTCTCCGGGGAGCGTCCGGTCGTCCAGCGGCACTCGCGCGCCACGACGTCCATGTCGGCGACGTAGGTGCCGACGTCACAGGCGGTCACGTACCGCCCACCGAGCGAGGCCACGAACCGGCCGTACGCCAGCAGCAGCTCTTCGGTCTTGATCGTGTCGGGGTCGCCGATGATCACGGCCTTGCCGCCGCCGTGGTCGAGCCCGGCCATGGCGTTCTTGTACGACATCCCCCGCGCGAGGTTCAGCGCGTCGGCGACGGCCTCGGCCTCGGTCGCGTAGGGATAGAAGCGGGTGCCGCCGAGGGCGGGGCCCAGCGCGGTGGAGTGGAGGGCGATGGCGGCCTTGAGGCCGCTCGCGCGGTCCTGACAGAGCACGACTTGCTCATGACCCCCCTGGTCCGAGTGGAACAGGGTGTGCAGTACATCAGCATGCGCGCCGGATACGTCGGTCACTGTGGTGACTCCTGGGTAACTAGCGGCGGGTGGGGGCGGGGGCCCCGTAGAGGTGGCGGGGCCCGTGGGATGAGCGTAGAGCCTGGACGGTCCGCTGATCGCCTGCTGTGCGCGATCACTTTCCCGCGGGGCGGCGATCCCCTTCTCCCGGAGTAAGGACGCGGGACGATTTCCATGTTTCCGGCCTGCCCGCCAGGCCGGCCCGGAAGGTTTCCCGGCCGGTCTGACGGGGAGGGAAGGAGGCGTGCCTCAGGTGTCCTCGGTGACCGTCCCGTACGCGGCCTATCTGCGCGTGTACGAGCCGCTGGCCGCCTTCCCCGAGCCGGAGCGCGGCCACTGGGAGCGCTATGCCCGCCGTACCGACCGGCCCTCCTACCAGGACGAACTGCGCCGCTCGCTGGCCGACCTGCTGGCCACCCCGCCGATCGCGGTGCCGGTGCAGGAGAGCGGGGACGCCTTCGTGCTGGAGGTGGAGGGCGTGGTGTGCGTGTGCCCCTGGCGCACCCGGCTGCGCGGCTGGCAGGCCCTGGGCGAACTGGGCGACGAACTGCCCGGGCCGGTGCTGGACGCGGTCCTGCCCCCGGTGGTCCGGCTCCAGGCCACGCAGGACTACGAACGCTGGCTGACCCGCAACCCCGACGCCCGCCCCTGGATCCGCACCGCGACCTGGCAGGTCCCGCTGAACTGGTTCGCCCTCGTCTCCGACGAGGAGCGCGAGTACGACAAGGGCACCGCCGGGCTCGCCCCGGTGCTGCGCTACCGCACGCCGATGGTCCAGGCCCGCCGGCGCGTCGCCCGGTCTCTGCGCGCGCTGAAGGACGCCCTCGACGAGGGGCCGCTGATCGAGGGCCTGGTGGACGTGGGGCGCTGGCTGGAGGAGTTCCACCCGCGCTCGCTGGTCGAGCTGGACTACGGCGGGCTGGTCCACGCGCTGCCGGCCGGCGAGCTGGAGGACGACCACTCGGCGGCGGACGTGGCCGCCGGCGTCGACGCCCTGCGCGAGGGGGACGGCGCGGCGGCGGGCGAGGCCTACGGCAGGCTCGTCGAGCGGTGGCGGTCGGTGCGGGACCGGCGCTCCGCGAACTGACGGGGCGGCAAGAGCGGGGGCGGCGGCAGCGCGGCAGCGGCGGTGGCGTGCCCTTTTCCTGTGATCTGTCCGTTGGGTGACGTGGGTCACGGCCATAAGCGGGCGATCAGCGTACGGTCAACCGAACTTCACGGAACGGACGGGACGTAGATCCCGATCCGGGCTTATGTCTCAAGGGTGACGGACCGCACGTACGGGGCCCTTGCGTCGCTTGCCCCTCCTCGTGCCAAAATAGGACAAGGAGTCCGGGGAGGACTCCGTCCGTCCACGTGTGCTCCATTGTGGGGGGAATCTCAGCATTGCACGCTTTGGGGGGTCTGGTGACTCCTGATCGCCATGTGACTGATCGTCACACCGGCGTGACTGTCCGCTATGGCATGGTCCATCGGCTTCCGTCGCCGATGAACACCTGGGGGGCAATTCCATCGGTTTGGCCGACGCGGCTGGACAGATGGTGTAGTTGTAGTGCCGAGGACAAGCCGTTCGTCCTATAACCGACTCGACTCGCGTCCGCCATTTCGGGCAACGCGGGTCAAGGTGCAGAATTTAGAGGAAAGAACCGAGAAGGTTCGGTTCTCCCGAGGAGGCCGCTCATGACCGCTCGCACCCCTGATGCTGAGCCGCTGCTGACCCCGGCTGAGGTCGCCACCATGTTCCGCGTGGACCCGAAGACGGTCACGCGGTGGGCGAAGGCCGGCAAGCTCACGTCGATCCGCACGCTCGGCGGGCATCGCCGTTACCGCGAGGCGGAGGTCCGCGCCCTGCTGGCGGGCATCCCGCAGCAGCGCAGCGAGGCCTGAACAACTCAATAACCGGGCAAAACGGCAGGTCCCCCAATCTGTCGAGGTGCCTGAACCCTAGCTCCAAACGACGCGGGTCCTGCCCCAACAGGCCCGTCGCCCACACGGTGCGTCGTCGATCGCGCTGGACTCCGCCGGGTCCAGCGCGATTCTTTTTTGCTCTCCGGCCCGCCACTCGCCGGTGCTCATGGGTGGGTTACGGGGGCTCGGTGGGGTTCTTCGGGCCGGGCGGGGTGGGGCGGGCGGCGGTGTGAGCGGTGCTTTCGGCAGGGCGGTGAGCGGCCTTGTCGGAGTCTGGGGAGTCTCTGGGAAGGTTCGTGGAGGGTTGCGCGGGTGGCCCTTCAAGGTAGTGCAATTGCACATATTAAATTGACTGGTTGTAGGAGACTGGTAAGAACCGGCGTTTCGGAAACTCATGCGGTGACACCCGTCACATGCTGTCGACCTTGAACGCGTCATCCCAAGTGCGCTAGTGGAAGCGCTTGTTGTACGGGGTGGTGGTGTCTGCCCCGGTGCTCCGGGGTGGCCCGGGAGTCCCGGCGGGGGTGCCCAGCGGGGGCGGCCAGGGAAGGTGGGCTTGCGCGATCCCTCACGACTGCCCGGCTCGGGGACGCTCCGGCGGGGCCTCGGGCGGTGATGCGGCTCGGCGGGGCTGCGGCGGAGCCGCTCGTGGCGACTCGCCCTGGCGGCTCTGCGGCGGGGCCGCTCGTGGTGGTTCGGCCGGGGGGCTCGGTGAGGGGCCGTGCGGGGGTTCGGCTCGGCGGGGTTGCTGGGGCTCGTTCCGTTGTTCGGCGTGGCGCGGCCGCGGGGCCCCGTACGACAGTTCGGGCCAGCTGCTCGCAGGGACTCCGTGTGGCGGCTCGGCCGGGCTGGGCTGTGGCGCGGCCGCGGGTGGCGGCTCGGCCCGGAGTTGTGGCCGGCCGTCTCGTGGAGGCCCGGCTCGGGGGCTCGGAGGGGTTTTGGGTGGCACTCCGGGCTGACGGCGGTCCGGCTGTGGTTCCGGCGGTCGTTCGGACGTTCGAGTGGGCTGCTGGGGGACGTGAGCGTCCCCGGCTTCGCGCGGTGGTTCCGTCTGGCGGGCCTGCCGGCTCCCGCCGGCCTCCGGAGGTCCGTCGGCTTGCCGGTCGGGCCGGTCTGCCGGGACCGCCTCTGACTCGCGGCCCTCGAAGGCGCAAGCTCCCCGGGGCTCTTGGCTCTCCCGATCCTCTTCCCTGTGGTCGCTCTCGGCGAGGCGCAGGAGGCGGTGGCAGATGGGGCAGTGGCGGGTGAGGTGGCGGTAGGACGACGCGGCCGACAGGTGCGCGCGGAGCAGCGCCCGCGTCTCGTGCCCGGCCGATGCCGCCATACGTCACCTCCAGCGGGACCACGCCGACGGCGGTGTCCTGAACTCCGGGGTACCGAGGGAACGTGACGCCGTCAAGGGCTCGGCGCGTACGGGGCGCCACGGGCACGCGAAAAGAGCCCGGGTCCGAAGACCCGGGCTCTTTTCGATCTGTGCGGTCCTGACGGGATTTGAACCCGCGGCCTCCACCTTGACAGGGTGGCGAGCACTCCAAACTGCTCCACAGGACCAGGCTTTGCGGCGCCTTCCCGCTGCGCCGTGCTGCGAGACGAGACTCTACAGGAGGGTGGCCCGCCTGGTCGAACTCACCCTCCGTGCAGTGCCTGTCACGGCGCGGCGGCGTCGATCGCCTTCACGATCCGCTTGTCCGAGACGGGGTACGCCGTGCCCAACGCGTGGGCGAAATAGCTGACCCGGAGCTCCTCGATCATCCAGCGGATGTCCAGGACCGAGGACGGCACCGGCCGGCCCTCGGGCAGCTGCTCCAGCAGCCAGGCGTACTCGTCCTGCATCTCGTGGACCTTCTCCATGCGGGTGGTGTCCCGCTGGACGTTGGTCGGCATCTGCTGCAGCCGCCGGTCCGCGGCGATGAGATACCGCATCAGGTCCGGCAGCCGGCGCAGACCCGTCTGCGTCACGAACCCGGGCCGTACGAGCGCGTCCAACTGCTTGCGCACGTCCGCCAGGTTCTGGAGCAGCGCGGGGCTGCGCACGCCCTTCAGCCGGCGCTCGCAGGCCTGCCAGGCGGCCAGCACCTGCTGCACCTGCCCCACCGCCCGCACGGTCGTGTCCACGATCTCGGCGCGCACCTTGTCGTACAGCTTCCGGTACGACTCCTCGTCCCACGCCGGACCGCCGAAGTCGCCGATCAGCTTGTCCGCGGCCGCCATCGCGCAGTCGTCGAACAGCGCCTGGATCGAACCGTGCGGATTCGCCGACAGCGCGAGCTTTTGAGCGTTCGTCATCTTCTCGGACGCGAACTTCGCCGGATTGACCGGGATGGACCGCAGGATGAGGCGGCGCGTGCCCTTCCACATCGCCTCCGCCTGCTCCGCCTCCGTGTCGAACAGTCGTACGGAGACGGTGTTCTTCGCCGGGCCGTCGTCGACCAGCGCCGGATACGCCTTCACCGGCTGCCCGGCGCGGCGGGTCTCGAAGACGGGGGTCAGCGCGCCGATCGTCCAGTCCGTCAGCCCCGACCGCTCCAGGGACTCGCCGCCCTGCCGCTCGGCGGTGGCCGCGGCGGCCTGGGAGAGGGCCTGGCGCGCCTTCGGCTTCAGCCGGAGCTTCAGCGCCTGAAGGTCCTTGTCCTCGGCGAGCTTGCGCCGCCGCTCGTCGACGATCCGGAACGTGATCTTCAGATGGTCCGGGACCTTCGACCAGTCGAAGTCCTCGGCCTCGAAGGGCACGCCGACCATCCGCTTGAGCTCGCGGCTCATGGCGACCGTGATCGGCTCCTGAGAGGGCGCCGCCTGCTCCAGGAACCGCTTGGCGAAGTTCGGCGCCGGCACGTAGTTGCGGCGGATCGGCTTCGGCAGGGAGCGGATCAGCTCGGTGACGATCTCCTCCCGCAGGCCGGGGATCTGCCAGTCGAAGCCCTCGTCGGTGACCTGGTTGAGCACCTGGAGGGGGATGTGGACGGTCACGCCGTCCGCGTCCGCACCCGGCTCGAACTGGTAGGTGACCCGGAACTTCAGCTGCCCCTGCCGCCAGGAGTCCGGATAGTCGGCCTTGGTGACCGCCTCAGCCGACTCCCGGATGAGCATCTCCCGCTCGAAGTCCAGGAAATCGGGCTGCTCGTGCCGCTTGCGCTTCCACCAGGAGTCGAAGTGCGCGCCGGACACCACGTGCTCGGGCACCCGCTGGTCGTAGAAGTCGAACAGGGTGTCGTCGTCGACCACGATGTCCCGCCGCCGGGCCCGGTGCTCCAACTCCTCGACCTCGCTGAGGAGCTTGCGGTTGTCGGCGTAGAACTTGTGGTGCGTGCGCCAGTCGCCCTCCACGAGCGCGTTGCGAATGAAAAGCTCGCGGCTCGTCTCCGGGTCGATGCGGCCGTAGTTGACCTTCCGCTGGGCGACGATCGGCACGCCGTACAGCGTGACCTTCTCGTACGCCATCACCGCCGCCTGGTCCTTCTCCCAGTGCGGCTCGCTGTACGTCCGCTTCAGCAGATGGCCGGCGAGGGGCTCGACCCACTCGGGTTCGATCTTCGCGTTGACGCGGGCCCACAGCCGGCTCGTCTCCACCAGCTCCGCCGACATCACGAACCGCGGCTGCTTCTTGAACAGCGCCGAACCCGGGAAGATCGCGAACTTGGCGTTGCGGGCGCCCAGGTACTCGTTCTTGTTGCCGTCCTTCACGTCCTTCATCCCGACGTGGGAGAGAAGGCCGGCGAGGAGAGAGACGTGGACGCTGTCGCCGGCGGCGTCCTGTTCGTTGAGGTGGATGCCCATCTGCTTGGCGACCGTGCGCAGCTGGGTGTAGATGTCCTGCCACTCGCGGATGCGCAGGAAGTTGAGGTACTCCTGCTTGCACATGCGGCGGAACGAGGACGAGCCCCGCTCGCGCTGCTGCTCCCGCACGTACCGCCACAGGTTCAGGTAGGCGAGGAAGTCGCTGGTCTCGTCCCGGAAGCGAGCGTGCTGCTGGTCGGCCTGCGCCTGTTTGTCGGCCGGGCGCTCACGCGGGTCCTGGATGGACAGCGCGGCGGCTATGACCATGACCTCGCGTGCGCAGCCGTTCTTGTCGGCCTCCAGGACCATACGGGCCAGGCGCGGGTCGACCGGCAGCTGGGCGAGCTTGCGGCCGGTCTGGGTGAGCCGCTTGCGCGGGTCCTTCTCGGCCGGGTCCAGCGCGTTCAGCTCCTGCAGCAGCTGCACGCCGTCGCGGATGTTGCGGTGGTCCGGCGGGTCGATGAACGGGAACTTCTCGATGTCGCCGAGGCCGGCCGCGGTCATCTGCAGGATGACGGAGGCCAGGTTGGTGCGCAGGATCTCCGCGTCCGTGAACTCCGGGCGGGCCTCGAAGTCGTCCTCGCTGTACAGCCGGATGCAGATGCCGTCGCTGGTGCGTCCGCAGCGGCCCTTGCGCTGGTTGGCGCTGGCCTGCGAGATCGGCTCGATGGGCAGCCGCTGCACCTTGGTGCGGTGGCTGTAGCGGCTGATGCGGGCGAAGCCGGGATCGATGACGTACTTGATTCCGGGGACGGTGAGGGAGGTCTCGGCGACGTTCGTCGCCAGCACGATCCTGCGCCCGGTGTGCGCCTGGAAGACGCGGTGCTGCTCGGCGTGGGACAGCCGGGCGTAGAGGGGGAGGACCTCGGTGAACCGGTATCTCTTCTTCTCCAGGGCGTCCGCGGTGTCCCGGATCTCCCGCTCGCCGGAGAGGAAGACGAGGATGTCCCCCTGCCCCTCGCCCATCAGCTCCTCGACGGCGTCGCAGATCGCGGTGATCTGATCCCGGTCGACGTCCTCGGAATCCTCCTCCAGGAGCGGCCGGTACCGCACCTCCACCGGGTACGTCCGCCCGCTGACCTCGATGATCGGGGCGTCCCCGAAGTGCCGGGAGAACCGCTCGGGGTCGATGGTCGCCGAGGTGATGACGACCTTGAGGTCGGGGCGGCGGGGGAGCAGCTGGGCGAGGTAGCCCAGGAGGAAGTCGATGTTGAGGGACCGCTCGTGGGCCTCGTCGATGATGATCGTGTCGTAGGCGCGCAGCTCGCGGTCGGTCTGGATCTCCGCGAGCAGGATGCCGTCCGTCATCAGCTTGACGAAGGTGGCGTCCGGGTTCACCTGGTCGGTGAACCGCACCTTCCAGCCGACGGCCTCGCCGAGCGGGGTCCTGAGCTCCTCCGCGACCCGCTCGGCCACGGTGCGCGCGGCGATCCGGCGGGGCTGGGTGTGCCCGATCATCCCGCGCACCCCGCGCCCCAGCTCCATGCAGATCTTCGGGATCTGCGTGGTCTTGCCGGACCCGGTCTCACCGGCCACGATGACGACCTGGTGATCACGGATGGCGGCCGCGATGTCGTCCTTCTTCTGGCTGACCGGCAGTTGCTCGGGATAGGTGACGGCGGGGACGCGGGCACGCCGCGTCCCCATCCGTTCCTCGGCCTGTACGACCTCGGCCTCGATCTCGGCGAGCACGGCGGCCCGCGCCTCCGGCTTGCGGATCTTGCGCGCACCTTCGAGCCTGCGCCCGAGCCGGTGCGCATCGCGCAGCGACAGCTCGGTCAGACGGGGGGCGAGGGCGCCGAGGGCGGGGGCGGGATGCGTAGACATACGCGGTCCAGGATCTCATCCCGGGGAAAAACCTGGCGAACCCTTTTGCGGGCGGTGTGGGACTCAGCCCTGGCGGTGCCCGGCGGAGGACGACGAGGGGGCTGCCGACGACGCGACCGGCTTCGCCGGACGGAAGCGGGCCGTCTTCAGCCAGCGGCGCATGGCCGTGGCCAAGGGGCGCTCGACGAAGCGGTGCACGACGTAGCAGAGCAGCACCAGGCCGATCACCGTGCCCACGATCAGCAGCCGGGGGTCGACCCGGTCGCCGAAGCGGTAGGCGACGGTCAGGCCGATGGGGCTGTGCAGCAGGTACAGCGGGAAGGTGAGCGTGCCCGCGACGCTCAGCCACCGCCAGCGGATCCGGTGCGTCCAGCCCAGCGCGATAGCGGCGATCATGAAGAAGAACGCCGTGATCACCAGGATCAGCCAGCCGCGCCACGGCGACCACTCGTTCCAGCTGATACGGCCCCCGCCCGGCGTCAGCAGGAAGTGCAGCGCCAGCAGCCACGACATACCGACCACGCCCCAGAGCAGCGGCGTCGGACGGAAGCGGTACATGAGGTAGAAGGCCATGCCGGCGATGAAGTACGGCGCGGACGGCGGGTTGACCACCAGCGTCAGCAGCGGCAGGTCCGCGGCCGGCGCGAGCACGGCGGCCACCGTCCACAGCCCGGCGAAGACCAGCACCCGCTGGTAGGTGAGGCCCTTCCACACCACGACCGCGAAGGTCAGGTAGAAGCACAGCTCGGGCCAGAGCGTCCAGTACACCGAGTCCAGGTGCTCCACGCCCAGCGGCTTCTGCAACATCGTGAGGTTGGCGAGGATCACCCGCGGCTCGGTGCTCCCGAACGGCGCACCGGCGAACTTGATGCATATCGCCGAGACCACGACCCCGATCCAGTACATCGGGTAGAGGCGGGTGACGCGGGATATGAAGAAGTCGCGCGGGGTGCGGCCCCAGGCGCTCATACAGATGACGAAGCCGCTGATCAGGAAGAACAGGTCGACGCCGAGCCGTCCGAAGGCGAAGACCGGGTGGGCGTCCGGGAAGATGTTCTCCGGCGTGCGGCCCCAGAGGTGGACCATCGTCTTCGGCTTCTGACCGATGAAGTGGAAGAGCACCACCGCCAGCGCCGCAAGGAACCGCAGCCCGTCCAGCGCGGCCAGCCGCCCCCCGCCGGCACCCGAGCGGGACACGATCACGCGTCCGGAGGCGGGCGCGGTCTGCGTCGGCGGTGTCTTCTGCGCCGCTGCTCCCTCACCTCCCAGGTCCGTGGTCGCGTCGACCTGTCCCGTTCGGTGCGTCGTCGTCATCCCTCTACCGTTCGTAGGCGTTGTCTGTGGGCCCGCTGAGCCAGCCTGACAGTCTGACCGGCGGACGGATGGAAGGGTTGTGAGGACCAGGAGAAAATGTTTTGGCTTGTACCGCCTGGCCCCGCCCCGCCTGGAGGCGCGCACATACCCGGAACCTCTGGGAAGCCCGGATCCGGTGTGGCGAAAAAGCGGAAGCCCTGTCCGCGAGGACAGGGCTTCCGGGCTGTGGCTGGGGCCGGGGTCGAACCGGCGACCTTCCGCTTTTCAGGCGGACGCTCGTACCAACTGAGCTACCCAGCCACGAGGTTTCACGTGAAACCTCAGCGGTCCTGACGGGATTTGAACCCGCGGCCTCCACCTTGACAGGGTGGCGAGCACTCCAAACTGCTCCACAGGACCAAGCGTTGTGTACGACAGTGTCGCACACGGTGATGCGTGCCCCCAACGGGATTCGAACCCGTGCTACCGCCTTGAAAGGGCGGCGTCCTAGGCCGCTAGACGATGAGGGCTATCGGCCCGCCTGGGCGCTTCTCAGCGCGTCGGGGACGTGAGAAGCATATGGGATGGCGGGAGGGATCGCCAAAACGGTTTACCGGGCGGGTGCGGAGGGAGTCCGGGACGGGGCGCCGGGAGCCCCTGTGGGAGGGGTGTTCGCGGGGGCCGTGGGCGGTGCGCCCGTCAACGCTCCGGACGGTCCCGTCGGCGTTCCGGAAGGGCTGGGCGAGGTGGTGGCGCCCGGTTGGTTCTCCTTCGGCAGGTGGCGGCTGACCTCGGCGGTCGTCAGGCCCAGGCCGCCCAGTCTGATCTCGTCCCAGGCCTGGAGACGCCGGGTGTCGCGGTCGAAGTAGAGGATCGAGGCCTGGATGGGATCGGGATACTTGCCCTCGACGGCACGCAGGCCGCTGCCGCCCGTCGACCCCTCGACGCGCAGCCGGGTGCCGTTCTTCAGGATCTCCATGTCCTCGTGATGGACGTGACCGGCCAGGGCGAGGGGCACCTCGCCGTCGGTGCGGCGGGCGGCGGCGGGCTCGTGGGCGACGGCCACGTCGACGGGCGTGCCGGCCGCCCGCTGGGCGCGGAGCGCGTCCGCGAGCCGGTCGCCGGCCGCTTCCTGAACGTCCTGGCCGCTCTGTTCGGTCGAGCGGTCGGGGGTGAACTGCGGGTCGCCGACGCCGGCGAAGCGCAGGCCCGCGAGGGTCACGGCGCGGCCGTCGTCGAGGACGTGGACGTTGCGGACGCCTTCCAGGTAGCGCTGGGTGGTCGCCGAGTCGTGATTGCCCCGGACCCAGACGTAGGGCGCGCCGAGGTCGGCGATGGGATCCAGAAAGCCGTTCTCCGCCGCTGATCCGTGGTCCATGGTGTCGCCGGAGTCGACGATGACGTCCACGTCGTACTGGTCGACGAGGGAGGAGATGATCTTCCAACTCGCGGGGTTGAGATGGATGTCCGAGACGTGCAGCACGCGGACGGTGGTGGGGTCCGGCTGGTAGGTCGGGAGGGTCGAGGTGACGTCGTAGAGCTTGGTCACATTCGTGACCAGCCGGGCAAGTTCCTTCTGGTAGACGTCGAACTCGGTGACGATGCTGCGGGCGTTGCCGACCAGGGAGGGGGCCGAGGAGAGCAGGCCCGAGAAGCGCGGTTCGAGGACCGACTTGGGGTTCCAGGTGGCCCACGCGGTGGCGCCCGAGGCGGTGAGGAGGCCGAGGGCGAGGCCGCCGGCGGCGAGGGCGCGGCGGGGGCGGCGGTAGACGGCGAGGCCGAGCGCGGTGGCGCCGGTGACGACGGCGACGCAGGAGCGGAGTGCGAGGTCGAGGGTGCCGTGCTCGACGTCGCGGGCGATCTCGTCCTGGAGGCCGGACAGGCGCTCGGGATGGTCGACGAGGGCCTGGGCGCGGACGGGGTCGAGCTGGTCGACGTTGACGTCCAGCCGGACGGGCCCGGTGTGGCTGTCCAGCTGGAGGGCGCCCAGCGGAGAGACGTTGATCTTGGTGCCGCCGGTGGTGGAGGGGCGCAGGGTCATCGTCGTGTTCATCGGTCCGACGGGGGCGCGGACGTCGCCGACGATCAGCAGCCCGAGCCAGGCGCCGAGCAGCACGACGGCGGTGAGACCGAGGGCGCGGGTCCACGGGCGGGGCCGGGCGGCGAGTTCGGGGGCGGTGCGGGGAGCGGCGGGGCGGGAGCGGGGCCTGCGGTGCTTCATGGGGTTCAGGGCGGCGGCGGAGGCGCGGAGGGGGACGCGGACGCGGACCATTCGTCGCGTATGCCCAAGCGCGCGACCGGATATGCGGGCCGTTCGCACCCCTCGTACGGCGGTGTCGTACCGGAGAATGGGCGTGTGCTGGAGATGACGCGCGAGGAGTTCGAGGAACTGGTCGCCGAGGCGCTGGACCGGATTCCGCCGGAGTTGACGCGGCTGATGGACAACGTCGCGGTGTTCGTCGAGGACGAGCCGCCCACGGACGATCCCGAGCTGCTCGGGCTGTACGAGGGGACCCCGCTGACCGATCGCGGCGAGTGGTACGCGGGAGTGCTGCCGGACCGGATCACGGTCTACCGGGGGCCGACGCTGCGGATGTGCGCGACGCGGGAGGAGGTCGTCGCGGAGACCGAGGTGACGGTGGTGCACGAGATCGCCCACCACTTCGGGATCGACGACGCGCGGCTGCACGCGCTGGGGTACGGCTGAGTCGCTCGGGCCGCCCGAGCCGCTGATGGCCGCCCTCGGCTGAGGGGGTGCGTGCGGCCGGGCCTTCGGGTCGCGTGTCCTCCTGCGGGTGGCGGGAGTTGAAGTGGTTGACTCCCGCTTCGTCACCGGAGGTGGCCCGTGCGCCCCTTGTACCTACCCGTTCGCCTGGCCGCCACGGTCCTGGTCGTCGCAGCGGCCGCCGGTTGCATGAGCGTGGGCGACGACGAGGGCGGCCGGGTCCGGCCGTCGCACTCGGTGGGGCATCGGGGCGGTGGGGCGGCGGACGCCGGGGGCGGCGGGTGGGCCGGTGGGCACGGCTTCGCCACGGCGGGCGGCGAGGGCAGGCACGGGCGGGGCAAGGGCGGGAAGAAGGGCGAGCCGGGAGCGTCGGCGGCCCCGTCGGAATCCGCCTCGCCGAAGGTGAGCGCGGCGCCGTCGGTGAAAACGCAGCCGGGCAAGCCCGGGCAGAGCGAGAAGCCGGGGGTGCCGGAACCGCCGAAGGAGGAACCGGCGCCCACGCGTCCCGCCGAACCGCAGACGCCGGCCCCGCAGCCGGATCCGCCCCTGCCCAGCGTGCCGGAGCCGACGGTCGCCGAGCCGTCGTCGTCGGCGCACGAGGAGCCGGCGCCGCAGCTGGTCGAGCGGGAGCCGGCGCCGGTGGCGGGGGTGCCGGTGTAGGTGTGCCGGCTCAAGGGCGTTGCGGTGGCGGCTCGTTCGCGTTCGGGCGGGGCGCGCCTCGGCGTGGGGCCGGCTGTGTCGGGTGTGACGTACGTCTACAGAGCTCGGTTTGCCTTAGGGGGTGCAGGGTGCGTATGGTGGTAGATCGTTTGATCCCATTTGCCCGGCGCCACCGCAGAGCGCGCCGTGTGGCGCGTACTCTCCTTTGCCGTGGCGGCGGACCGCATAGAGGCGGTCGTAATGCGAACACGGAGTTGACGGGCGCGTGCCGACGAGACTCCGGAAGGTTTCGCATTCGCATGTCCATTTCCAGTACTGATCACGCCGTCGTGCCCGAGAACGTCGTGACCGAGAACGTCGACGCCGACCTCGTGAACGACGAGGCCGCCGACACCCAGGTCGACGAGACTCCCGAGCTCACCTTCGCGGACCTCGGCCTCCCCGAGGGCGTCGTGCGCAAGCTGGCGCAGAACGGCGTGACCACCCCCTTCCCGATCCAGGCGGCGACCATTCCGGACGCCCTGGCCGGCAAGGACATCCTCGGCCGTGGCCGCACCGGCTCCGGCAAGACCCTCTCCTTCGGTCTGCCGACCCTGGCCACGCTGGCCGGCGGCCGCACCGAGAAGAAGAAGCCCCGCGCGGTCATCCTGACCCCGACGCGCGAGCTGGCCATGCAGGTCGCCGACGCGCTCCAGCCGTACGGCGACGTCCTCGGCCTGAAGATGAAGGTCGTCTGCGGCGGTACGTCGATGGGCAACCAGATCTACGCCCTCGAGCGCGGCGTCGACATCCTGGTCGCCACCCCCGGCCGCCTCCGCGACATCATCAACCGCGGCGCCTGTTCGCTGGAGGACGTGCAGATCTCCGTCCTCGACGAGGCCGACCAGATGTCCGACCTGGGCTTCCTGCCCGAGGTGACGGAGCTGCTCGACCAGGTCCCGGCGGGCGGTCAGCGCATGCTGTTCTCCGCGACCATGGAGAACGAGATCTCCACGCTGGTCAAGCGCTACCTGAGCAACCCGGTCACGCACGAGGTCGACAGCGCCCAGGGCAATGTCACGACCATGTCGCACCACATCCTGATCGTGAAGCCCAAGGACAAGGCGCCGGTCACCGCCGCGATCGCCTCCCGCAAGGGCCGCACCATCATCTTCGTCCGCACCCAGCTCGGCGCGGACCGTGTCGCGGAGCAGCTGCGCGAGGCGGGCGTGAAGGCGGACGCGCTGCACGGCGGCATGACCCAGGGCGCGCGCACCCGGACGCTGGCCGACTTCAAGGACGGCTACGTCAACGTCCTGGTCGCGACGGACGTGGCGGCCCGCGGCATCCACGTCGACGGCATCGACCTGGTGCTGAACGTCGACCCGGCCGGCGACCACAAGGACTACCTGCACCGGGCCGGCCGCACCGCCCGCGCGGGCCGCACCGGCACGGTCGTCTCCCTGTCCCTGCCGCACCAGCGGCGTCAGATCTTCCGTCTGATGGAGGACGCGGGCGTCGACGCCGGGCGTCACATCATCCAGGGCGGGGCCGCCTTCGACCCGGAGGTCGCCGAGATCACCGGCGCCCGCTCGATGACGGAGGTCCAGGCCGAGTCCGCGGGCAACGCCGCGCAGCAGGCCGAGCGCGAGGTCTCCCAGCTCACCAAGCAGCTGGAGCGCGCGCAGCGTCGTGCGACCGAGCTGCGCGAGGAGGCCGACCGGCTGGTCGCCCGGGTCGCGCGCGAGCGGGGCGAGGACCCCGAGGCGGCGGTGGCCGAGGCGCAGGCGGCGGCCGTCGAGGCCGCGGAGGCGTCGGCGGTGGCCGAGGTCTCCGTGCCGGAGCAGCCGGCCGCGCGGGACATCGACCGCAGCGACCGTGACCGTGGTGGCCGTTCGTTCGAGCGCCGTGACGACCGTCGGGACGACCGTGGTGGCCGTTCCTTCGAGCGTCGTGACGACCGTGGCGGTTTCAACCGCGACCGTGACCGTGACCGTGGTGGCCGTTCGTTCGAGCGCCGTGACGACCGTCGGGACGACCGTGGTGGCCGTTCCTTCGAGCGTCGTGACGACCGTGGCGGA
>NZ_JBIURQ010000002.1:760569-785644 GCF_044740925.1 Streptomyces sp. NPDC088254
CGGTTTCAACCGCGACCGTGACCGTGACCGTGGTGGCCGTTCGTTCGAGCGCCGCGATGACCGTCGGGACGACCGTGGTGGCCGTTCCTTCGAGCGTCGTGACGACCGGGATGGCTTCAACCGCGACCGTGACCGTGGTGGCCGCTCCTTCGAGCGCCGCGACGACCGGGGCGGCTTCCGTGGGCGTGACGAGCGCGGCGGGCACCGTGGCAGCGACCGTCCGTTCAACCGCGACCGCCGCGACGACCGCCCGGGCTTCCGCACCGGCGGCCACGACCGCCCGTACGGCCGCCGTGACGACCACCGCAGCGGCGGCTCCTTCGGCCGCCGCGAGGACAAGCCGCGCTGGAAGCGCAACGGCTGAGTCCGGCTGAAGTGATGAAGGGCCCCGTGACACGAGATGTCACGGGGCCCTTCCACATTCACCACGCGCGAAAACGCCGCCCGAAGCGCCCGTTTCCTTCCCCTTCCCGACAGCTGACAGGGCCGTGTCCCCGATACCCGATCGGAGACACGGCCACGTCCCGCTATGCTCGGGGAGGCAACATCGCCTGGGCCCTTAGCTCAATTGGCAGAGCAGTGGACTTTTAATCCATTGGTTGTGGGTTCGAGTCCCACAGGGCCTACGGATGCGGGGGAGAGGCACTCCCCCCGACCTGCCGCGCAGCGCCCGGACCAGCTTCGGCTGATCCGGGCGCTGCTGCGTTTCCGCGCCGGGGCCCTCTCGGCAGCACCGAGTTCGTCGCGTGTGCCACCGCATCTCCTCGGCCGCCTCGGCAGACGCCTCGGCCGAGGCGCACGGGCCGACCGGACAGCCAGGGGACGCTTGATCACGTGGTACGGCCTACCTCTCGCGAGTGAATCGGCGCCGGCCTTCGGCGGTCGATGCGGGGGTTCGGGGTGGCTGGGTGCGGTGCTGTGTCCGGGCCAGAAACGCTGTCTGGCCTCGGGCGGGGGGCGTCGTCGCCGGGGTGGGAGGTTCGGGGACGGGCGCGCTGATGCGTCGCTTTCGGGCACACGTTCTGGAGGCCCGCGGACCGCAGGCGGAAAAGGGCGTGTCGTCCTCGCCGACGCGGGCCGCGCGAGCCGTGCACGACAACGCACTGCGGACGCCGATCCCATCGGGCAGCCCCGGCGGGCTCTGCGTGACGGGAAGTTGGCGACCGCCTCCGACGCGGTGCAGGCGGCGCTCGCCTCCGCCCGGAGCATCCCGCAGGCGTCGCGGGACGAGCTTCCTGGTCTGCTCGACCGCTACCGCGACGCGAAGCTTCCCGATCTGTACGCCGACGCGCCGGGCGACGCCGCGTCCGCCGAGGCGACCCGGGCCGCGGCCTATCTCCTCGCCTGACGCCGAACTCCGGTCCCTCGCCCGGATCCCTCTCGGAAGGACGCTTCCCCCATGTGCACCGACTCAGCGCCCATCCGCGGATCTACGGCTCGACGCGGGGTCCGGGCCGTGGCCCGAGAGCTGCTCGGGGACCGCGCACGGTGTGTAGGGGTTATGCGGTGGTGTGATCGTCGGTGTGGGGACCATCATGCTGCTTCGGTGGCCGCGTTCGGCGGGCTGCTGTCGGCCGGCGCAGATGGGGTCCGCTGACGAAGCCGGGTCCCTGAGCCGGACCCCTACGGGCAGAGGAGACGACGATGTGGCCACGGGTGGACGGTATGCGGGCGTTGGAGCTCGGCAGCCCGGACGAGATGCGGGTGCGGCTCAACTCCCTCGTGCTCGAAGGGTCGAAGAGGGCCACGACCGGGCTGCTCGCGGAGTACGTGGAGGAGACCGAGGGGCTGGAGTACGTCGGTGAGCGCCTCGCGCTGGTCGACGTCGACGGTGTGCGTGTCGCGACCGTCGAGGTCACCGGCGTCGAGCGGACCGTCTTCGCCGAGGTGACCTGGGCGCACGCGGCGGCCGAGGGGGAAGGCGACGCCGACCTGGAGGAGTGGCGGGCGGGACACCGCCGCTTCTGGGACTCCGAGGGCGCGCCGGTGGAGGACGACACGCCCGTGGTGTGTCTGGCGTTCCGGGTCGTGGAGACGGCCTAGTCCCGCAGTACTACGGGGTTCAGCCGACGCTGAGTTCGGTGAGGCTCGCCAGTGGCAGGGTGTGCTGGGTCTGGATGACCTTCGCCCGCAGGTAGCGGACGTTGTGCTCGGTGGTGAAGACGCCCGTCGGCACCCGGTCCAGGACGTCGATGCCCAGCGCTCGCAACTGGCCTGCCTTGTCAGGGTTGTTGGAGAGCAGGTCGAGCCCGGAGATGCCCAGGGCGCGCAGCATCTGGGCGGCGGCCGTGTAGTCGCGGTCGTCCTCCGGCAGGCCGAGCGCGGCGTTCGCCTCGTAGGTGTCCAGGCCCTGGTCCTGGAGGGCGTACGCGTCGAGCTTGTTGTAGAGGCCGATGCCGCGGCCCTCCTGGCGCAGATAGAGCAGCACGCCGCCGCGGTCGGCGATGCGTTCGACCGCCTCGCGCAGCTGGGGGCCGCAGTCGCAGCGGGCGGAGCCGAAGACGTCGCCGGTCAGGCACTCGGAGTGCAGCCGGACCAGGGGGACGGGGCCGGGGTCGCCGAGGACCACGGCGACGTGCTCCCGGCCGTCGGCCAGGCCGTGGAAGGTGACCAGTTCGGCGTCGACGGAGTATCCGTCGCCGAAACGCAGCGGCACCCGGACGCGGGCTCGCGGGGTGGCGGCAGGGGTGTCGGGCATGCGGGTCCTCCCGGTCCGGGAAACGGATGCTTCAGATTTGAAGCAGATCGACCGAGCCTGACGCTATCCCATGCTTTAACTTTGAAGCAACTGGGGCCGGTTGTGACGTGGGCCATGCGGGGCACGGGTGCGAGCGGCCGGCCTCACTCGTGCCCGGTCGGCCTCACTCGTTTCCGGAGCACGGCGACGACCGGCGGCGCCACGGGAGGTCCTCCGGCGGGCTCTCCTCGCCGTCACCCTGGAGTCCCCGCGTGACCTGCGTGAAGATCTCCTCCAGTTGCCCCACCTGCTCCGGTGTGAGCCGGTCGAACAGGAAGGTCCGGACCGTGTCCACATGGCCGGGCGCCGTGTTCTCCAGGACCGTCATGCCCTCGTCGGTCAGGACCGCGACGCTTCCCCGCCTGTCCCGGCGGCAGTCCTCCCGCCGCAGCAGCCCGTCCTTCTCCAGCCGGGTGACCGCGTACGTCAGCCGGCTGCGGGTGATCTTCAGCCGTTCGGCGAGGTCCGTCATCCGCAGCCGGCGTTCCGGCGACTCGGAGAGGTTCGCGAGGATGGAGTAGTAGAGATGGGGCATGCCGGCCTCCTGCTGGAGCTGCCGGTCGATGGCGTCCTCCAGGAGGAGGTAACCGGCGACGTAAGCGCGCCAGGCGCGCTGCTCCTCGGGGGTGAGCCAGCGGGTCGTCATGCCACCAGTGTAAGTTTGCTTCAAACTTGAACCAAGGGAGAGGTCGCGCGATGCCGTACCCGTACGTCCTGCTGTCCGCCGCCGTCTCCCTCGACGGCTACCTGGACGACACCGGCCCCGAGCGCCTGCTGCTCTCCAGCCCCGCCGACTTCGACCGGGTCGACGAGGTGCGCGCCTCGGTGGACGCCATCCTGGTCGGTGCCGGCACCATCCGTGCGGACAACCCCCGGCTCCTGGTCAACTCTCCGGACCGCAGGGCCGCCCGGGTCGCTTCGGGCCGCCCTGAGTACCCGCTCAAGGTCACGGTCAGCGGCTCCGGCGAGCTGGACCCGGCGGCGAACTTCTGGCACACGGGCGGCGAGAAGGTCGTCTACACCACCGACGAGGGCGCCGGGCGCGCCCGCTCGCTCGGCATCGCCGCCGACGTCGTCCCGCTCGGCCCCGCCCTGGACTGGCGCCGGCTCCTCGAACACCTGCATGACGTCCGGGGTGTGGGGCGCCTCATGGTCGAGGGCGGCGGGACGATCCACACTCAGCTCCTCCAGCAAGGCCTCGCCGACGAGATCCAGCTCGTCCTGGCCCCCCTCTTCGTCGGCGACGCCGACGCGCCCCGGCTCTTCGGGCCCGGCGGCTATCAGGGCGGACGGCTGCGACTGGTCGAGACGCGGCGCATCGAGGACGTCGTCCTCACCCGCTACGAGCCCACCGCGCCCGGCACCGGACCGCTGCCCGTCGCCGCCGACCGGCACTGGCTGGCCCTCGCCTGCGAGCTGGCGGCCGCCTGCCCGCCGTCGCGGACGGCGTTCAGCGTGGGCGCGGTGGTGGTGGCCGCCGACGGGACGGAGCTGGCGCGCGGTCACTCGCGGGAGGGCGGCGACCCGGTCGTCCACGCGGAGGAGGCGGCCCTCGCGAAGATCGACCCCGCGGATCCCCGGCTGGCCACGGCGACCGTGTACAGCAGCCTGGAGCCCTGCGCGCAGCGCTCCTCCCGGCCGGCCCCCTGTGCCCGTCTGATCCTGGACGCGGGCGTCCGCCGTGTGGTGACGGCCTGGCGGGAGCCCGACACCTTCGTCCGCAGGGCCGACGGCAGCGGGCTGCTGGCGTCCGCGGGAGTGGAGGTGCTGGTGCTGCCCGAGTACGAGGAGCGCGCCGAAGTTCCCAACAGTCACCTGACGGCACCCTGAGCGCACCCCGGTGTCGGGTCTGTCGGGGCCCTGAGCGCCCCTGATCCGGGCGGTGGTCATTGGGGGTCCCGCGCATGGTCTACACTGGTGTCATACCGACGCGGGGTGGAGCAGCTCGGTAGCTCGCTGGGCTCATAACCCAGAGGTCGCAGGTTCAAATCCTGTCCCCGCTACTGAAGGCCGAGGGCCGGAATCCATTGGATTCCGGCCCTCGGTGCGTCTCCCTCCAGAGGTCTACCCCGCGTACCGCCCGGGAGGGATGATTCCCTTGATCGCCGTCACGCGAGGTGACCGTATGAGCGCCCTGCGCATGGCGTCCGGGCGCCCGTGACCTGGGGTGTCCGGTGCAGGAGAGACCCGTAGGGGCGGAGGGACGGTCAACTCGCCCGTTTTTCACCGCTCATGGGGAGAACGTCCAGGCCAGAAATGTTGTTGATCAAGAAGAACGGCTTGGAAACATGCCCCTGAGTCTATTAACGTTCGATAACGCAGCGCGGTCGTCCCAGCCGACACAAGAGTCGGCTCCGTGCGCACGCGCCGAATCCCGCAAGGGAACCGGGGAACCACCACCATGGGGTGAATCACGCGAAGCCGCCGTATGACAACGGCCGGTTTACGCGCGTAGGAGACCTTCCCGCTCCGAACCCGTCAGCTAACCCGGTAGGCGACGGAAGGAAAGGAGTACGCCCGCGTGGCGTCCAACCGGCCTGCCGCAGAAGCCCCCTCCGTGCCCAGCCAGACGTTCGGCTATGGCAGCTACCGCACCGACGAGGGCCCCTGGGAGGAATGGAACCCCACCGCGGAGTCCGTTCGCCCGGTTCGCGGCCGGCATCGTGTCGCCAAGCAGCGCGGCGGACTCGCCCGTAGCTCCACCGTTCTCGGCGTCGGCGTCATCGCCGCCGTCGGCGGCGCCGGCATGGCCAGCGCCAACACCGGCAAGCCGCCGGTCTCCATCTCCTTGCCGGACCTCCCCTCCGTGGGTTCCCTCATCTCCGACGATGACACCCCCCAGGAGAGCGCACCGGCCCTCGCCGCCTTCGGCAGCGTCGCCGCCGAGCCGGTGGCCACCGCGACCGCGGACCAGACCGTCGCCGAGAGCACCGCCGACGCCGGTGAGGTGCTCCGCAGCCGGATCATGGCGCAGGCCGAGTCGCAGCAGACCCAGATCGAGGCCAAGGCGGCCGCGGCCGCCAAGGCGGCTGCCGTCAAGGCCCAGGCCGACGCCGCCGCGAAGGCCAAGCAGGAGGCGGAGGCCAAGGCCGCCGCCGAGAAGCAGAAGGCCGCCGAGGAAGCCGCGGAGAAGGCCGAGGCCGCGCGCCTGGCCAAGCTCGCCGGCCAGTACACGCTGCCGACCTCCTCGTACACCCTCACCTCCACGTTCGGTGAGGCCGGCGCCTACTGGTCCTCCGGGCACCACACCGGGCTCGACTTCGCCGCCCCCACCGGCACCCTGATCAAGGCCGTGCACAGCGGCACGATCACCTCGGCCGGCTGGGACGGGTCGTACGGGTACAAGACCGTGCTCACCCTGGACGACGGCACCGAGATCTGGTTCGCCCACCAGTCCTCCATCAGCGTCAGCGTCGGCCAGAAGGTCACCACCGGCGAGGTCATCGGCCGCGTCGGCGCCACCGGCAACGTCACCGGCGCCCACCTCCACCTCGAGGTGCACCCCGGCGGCGGCAGCTCCGGCATCGACCCGGCGGCCTGGCTGCGGGACAAGGGACTCAACCCCTGAGGTCTCCCTGACGTTTGCGAACTCTTGGCCGGAGGTGCGGAATGCGCACCTCCGGCCTTCGCGTTGAAGTGAGGCATGACTTCTCTGCGCAAGCTAGGTTCCTCCGACCTCGAGGTCTTCCCGCTGGCCCTCGGGGGCAACGTCTTCGGCTGGACCGCCGACGAGGCGGCCACCTTCGCCGTCCTGGACGCCTACACGGCCGCCGGCGGCAACTTCATCGACACCGCCGACTCCTACTCCGCCTGGGTCGAGGGCAACAGCGGCGGTGAGTCCGAGACGCTCATCGGCAAGTGGCTCCGGGCGCGCGGCAACCGCGACGACGTCGTCGTCGCGACGAAGGTCAGCCAGCACCCCGACTACCAGGGGCTGACCGCCGCCAACATCAAGGCCGCCGCCGACGCCTCCCTCCGCCGCCTCGGCACCGACCACATCGACCTCTACTACACCCACTTCGACAAGCCCGAGGTGCCCGTCGAGGAGATCGTCGGCGCGCTCGACGAGCTGGTGAAGGCGGGCAAGGTGCGGCACATCGCCGCCTCCAACATCTCGCCCGAGCGCCTGCGCGCCTCCCTGGACTTCTCCGACCGCGAGGGACTCGCCCGGTACGTGGCCCTCCAGCCCCACTACAACCTGGTCTCCCGCGACACCTATGAGGGCGCGCTGCAGGAGACCGCCGCCGAGGCCGGCCTCGCCGCCGTCCCCTACTTCTCGCTCGCCTCCGGATTCCTCACCGGCAAGTACCGGCCCGGCGCGACGGTCGACAGCGCGCGGGCCGAGGGCGCCGCCAAGCACCTCGAGACCGAGCGGGGCCGGCGGGTCCTGGTCGCCCTGGACGAGATCGCCCGGGCGCACGACGCCGAGGTCGCCACGGTGGCCCTGGCCTGGCTCGCCGCCCAGCCGACGGTGGCCGCGCCGATCGCCTCCGCGCGGACGGTGGACCAGCTGCCGGCGCTGCTCGCGGTGGGCGGACTGGAACTGACGGACGCGGAGGTCGCGCGGCTGACGGAGGCTTCTGCGTGAGCGGTCCCGGAGTGGCGTGAGCCGCGGTGGAGCGTCAGGCCTGCCTGATGCGGGTGCCGTTCCCCGGGGGTCACCCGTAGGGAGTGTGGCCCGGGTGGGTCGGAAGCCCTCTGTGTCCTGGGGAGCTCGCGTGTCCTGAGGGCGCGGGGTGCCCCGAAGGGGGAGGCGCGGCGTGACCGGCGTATCCGGGCCCGCCCACGGGTGCGGGCTGTCCCGCGTAACCGGGCTGTCCGGCGTACCCGGGCTGTCCCGTGGGGCCGACGGCGTGCGGGTGTTGTCCCCCGTACGACCCGTAGGCGCCGGGTGCTCCGTGCGCCCCGGGTCCGCCGGGCGCCCCGTGAGACCCGTACGACCCGGATCCGCCGGCCGCCCCGTGACCCGCGGGCGACCCGTAGCCCCCGTACGACCCGGGTCGTACGGGTCCGGGGGGCGGGTACGGTCCCGGCGCCTGGTGCCCGTACATCCCGTGGACCGGCCAGGGCGGCACGGTCACCGGTACCGGAGGGGCCGTCATACGGGCCGCGTGCTCCAGCGCGGGCCGGGCCACGTCCTTGCGCCGCCACAGCTCGTTGAGCAGCTCCCGTTCCCGGGAGAGGAAGTCGGCGCCGGCCCGGCCGAGCCGCCCCCGGTGCCGCAGGAACGCCAGCGACGTCGCGTAGGCCTCGTATTGCGCGACCGTCCGCGCGGCGGGCTTGCCGAGGTGCTGCCGGGCGTACTTGCGGGCCAGCAGGCGCGCCCGCATCGAACCGAGCGCGTACGGCTCCGCCGGAGTGATCCAGCCGGCCGCCGCGTACGCGGGCAGCTCCTCGCGGACCGTGCCCAGCTCACGCTGCCGTGTCCACACCACCAGCCAGGTCAGCACGCCGAACGCAGGCACCATGAACGCCCCGTACACCGCGAAGAAGCCCCACGCGCCGAGGACCGACGAGCCGTTCCAGAGGGCGTGCATGCCCATCGCGAGCAGCAGCCCGCCCAGCGGGAGGAGGACCTTGCGCACCCGCCGGCCCTCTCCGGACAGCGCCGCGATACCGAACCCGATGCCGGTCAGGACGGTGAACAGGGGGTGCGCGAACGGCGACATGATGACGCGCACGAAGAAGGTCGCCGCGGTCACGGAGGCGATGCCGCTGTCGCCGCTGAGCTGGTCGGTGCCGAACGCGGTGCCCAGGTAGAGGATGTTCTCGGTGAACGCGAAGCCGGTCGCGGTGACGCCGGCGATCACCACGCCGTCCACGAGCCCGGTGAAGTCCCGTCGTCGGAACAGGAAGACGAGGAGCACGGCCGCCGCCTTCGCGGACTCCTCCACGACCGGGGCTATCACCGTCGCGCCGAGGGTGTCCGCGCTGGAGGGGTCGGCGGTCGAGGTCGCGATCCACCTCGTCGCGAAGCTGTTGGCGACGATCGCTATCAGTGCCGCCGCGCACGCCCCCCACGCGAACGCGAAGATCAGGTTCCGCCAGGGGCCGGGCTCGACCCGGTCCAGCCAGCGGAAGGCGGCTATGAGCAGCGGCACGGGCAGGATCGCGAGCCCGAGGCCCACCAGGAAGCCCTGCGTGCCGGTCTGTTCGCGGACGAGGGCCAGGATGACCAGTCCGGACAGCGCGAGCAGGGTGATCAGGGCGCCGTAGCGGACCCACTTGTGCTGCCACCAGTGCGCGTGTCGGAGCCCACTGCCCTCGGCTGCTGTGCCGGGGTCCGGCGGGTACGGCGGAAACGGCGGACTGATGGCCACGGCATCGACCCTAACGAGCGAGAGGACGGCGGTGTAGGGGATTTCGGCCGGTCAGTGATCCCCGCGCTCCCCGTGCTGTACGCGGCGGAAGAGCAGATCGTTCACCACATGACCCTTGTCCAGCCCCTGTCCCTCGAAACGGGTGAGCGGACGGAAGTCGGGACGTGGCGCGAAACCGCCGTCCGGGCTGGTGTTCTCGAACTCGGGGTGCGCGGTGAGGACCTCGAGCATCTGCTCCGCGTACGGCTCCCAGTCGGTCGCGCAGTGCACGAGCGCGCCCGGCCTCAGTCGCGTCGCGGCGAGGTCGAGGAACTCCGGCTGGATGAGGCGCCGCTTGTGGTGCCGCTTCTTGGGCCACGGGTCGGGGAAGTACACCCGCAGCCCGGCGAGGGAGTCCGGGGTGAGCATCTCGCGCAGCAGGATGATCGCGTCGCCGTTGCCGACGCGCACGTTGGCCAGGCCGTTGCGGTCGGCGAGGGCGAGCAGGTTCCCCTGGCCCGGGGTGTGCACGTCCACCGCGAGGATGTTGGTGTCCGGGTCGGCGGCGGCCATCTGCGCGGTGGCCTCGCCCATCCCGAAGCCGATCTCCAGGACGACGGGACCGTCGTCGCCGAACAGCTCGGCCAGGTCCAGGGGCCGGCCGTCGATGTCGAGGCCCCACCTGGACCACAGCCGCTGCAGCGCGTCGGCCTGACCGGCGGTCACCCTGCTCCGGCGGGGCTGGAAGCTGCGGATCCGCCGCTCGAAGTGCGAACCGGCGGGATCGGCCTTGGGCCCGTCGGGGAAACGGGGCTCGCCCTTGGCCCGCGTGTGCCGGACGGACTCACCCGGGGCATGACCGTGGGCGGAGGACTCGGAGCTCAGGAAATCAGACACAGTGGATCGATTTTACGTGCCACCACGAGGCACGCGGGCCCCGAGGCGACCGGGCTGGCGCCACCCACGAGGGCACGACACCGGTCGCCCCGCGACAGGCGGCGGCCGCGGCCCGCTCCCAGACGCCATCCGGGCCGGCGCACGGAATTCTCCAGCCGGCCGACTGACGGGGCCGCAGTCGGCCGACTTCCCGGGCCGCAGTGGCCGGCCCCCCGCGGCCGCGGGGAGGGCAGCGCAGATCAGCTCGGCAGCCCGGACTCATGGAGCCCGGAGCAGGTCCGCTCCCGTGTGCGCAGCACGCCGGCTCATCGGGGCCGCAGCTTCCCGGCTCGCCGGGGCGCGGCCGGCTCGCTCACGGCTCGCAGCCGGTCGGCCCGCCGCGCCCCGCGCCGGCCCGTTGCCCGGTGACCCAGCAGACCGGGCCCCGAGCCCCGGCGGACCCCCTCACAACGTCCCCAGTGCGTCGAGGGCTCTTCGGGCTACCTCTCGGCCGATCGGGAGGGAGGCTGTTGCTGCGGGAGAGGGGGCGTTCAGTACGTGGATCGTGCGGGGGGTCTCGCGGATCAGGAAGTCGTCGACCAGGGTGCCGTCCCGCAGCACCGCCTGGGCGCGGACGCCGGCCGGCGCGGGCACCAGGTCCGCTTCCTCCACCGCCGGCAGCAGCCGCCGTACCGCGTCGACGAACGCGCCCTTCGACACCGACCGCCGCAGCTCGCCCACCCCGTACCGCCAGTGCCGCCGGCCCATCCGCCACACCCCCGGCCAGGCCGCCGTGGCCGCCGCCTCCCGGGGGCGGACGACACCCCAGTCGTACCCCTCCCGGGCCAGCGCGGGCACCGCGTTGGGGCCGACGTGCACCTCGCCGTCGATCCCGCGCGTGAGGTGCACGCCGAGGAACGGAAACGCCGGATCCGGCACCGGGTACACCAGCCCCCGCACCAGAGAGGGCCGCGCCAGCTCGTAGTACTCCCCCCGGAACGGCACGATCCGCACCTCGGGCTCGTCCCCGGCGAGCCGGGCGACCTCGTCGCAGTACAGGCCGGCGCAGTTCACCAGCACCCGCCCGCGGACGACGTCCCCACGTGAGGTGCGCACGGCGACGCCCCGGTCCGGACGACGGTCGACCCGCACGACCCGCGCGCCGTAGCGGATCTCCGCCTCCGACGCCTCGCCCAGTTGCCGGGCGACCGCGGTGTAGTCGCAGACGCCGGTCGTGCGCACATGGATGGCGGCGAGCCCGCGCACCTCCGGCTCGTACTCCGTGATCTGGGCGGGGCCCAGCTCACGCACCGGGATGCCGTTCTCCCGGCCGCGCTGCACGAGCGCGTGGAGCCGGGGCAGCTCGGCCCGGTCGGTGGCGACGATCAGCTTGCCGGTGACAGCGTGCGGAATGCCGTACTCCGCGCAGAACTTGATCATCTCGGCGGCGCCTCGCACCGCGTACCGCGCCTTGAGCGAGCCGGGCCGGTAGTAGATCCCGCTGTGGATGACCCCGCTGTTGCGCCCCGTCTGGTGCCGGGCAGGTCCGGGCTCCTTCTCCAGCACCGTCACCCGTGTCCCCGGCGCGGCCCGCGTGATCGCGTGCGCCGTCGACAGCCCGACGATGCCGCCACCGACGACGAGCACATCACAGTCGTACGCCACCACCTGCACCACCTCCGCCTCCGATAGTGCCCTGCGCCACTGACAGTCACTTCAAACGCCGAGAGGTACAGCGCCTCGAGCCACGCTCGACGGAGCGCTACGCCGGAGTCATCAGCAGGGGCCGGGCCCTTTCCCGCAGCTCCACCACGCGCGGTTCGTCGCCGTACGGCTCCAGGCGGTGCAGGAGGTCCTTGACGTACTCGGTGGTGCGCGCCGAGGAGATCCGCCCGGCCACCTCCACCGCGCGCACCCCCTGCTCGCAGGCGGCGTCGAGGTTGCCGGACTCCAGCTCGGCGACGGCCGAGACGACGAGCCTGAGCCCGTGCGAGCGCACGAACTCCTCCGTCGGCTTCGACAGCGCCTGCTCGGTGAAGCGGCGCACCTGGCGCGGCGCCTTCAGGTCGCGGTAGCACTCGGCGGCGTCGGCGGCGAAGCGGTCGTAGGAGTAGAAGCCGAGCCACGACGGGTCCTGGTCGCCGTCGCGGGCGCGCTCCAGCCAGCTCTCGGCGGCCTTGAGGGCCGCGCCGGCGGCCGGGGCGTCCCCCGCGCGCGCGTGGGCGCGTGCCTCGACCAGGCGGAAGAAGCTCATCGTGCGGGCCGTGGCCAGTCCCCGGTTGCGCTCCAGGGCGGCCTGCGCGAGGTCGACGCCCTCGTCGCCGAAGCCGCGGTAGGTCGCCTGCAGGGACATGGACGCCAGGACGTAGCCCCCGAGGGGGACGTCGGCGGCGGCACGCGCGAGGCGCAGCGCCTGGATGTAGTAGCGCTGGGCGGCTTCCTGTTGGCCGGTGTCGAAGGCCATCCAGCCGGCGAGCCGCGTGAGTTCGGCGGAGGCGCCGAACAGGGCCCGGCCGACCTCGTCGGAGTAGGAGCCGAGCAGCAACGGGGCCGCCTCCACGCGCAGGCACTCCGGCACCATCGACGAACGCCAGTCACCGCCGCCGTACTTGGAGTCCCAGCGGCGGGCGTCCTCGGCGGCCTCGCGCAGTTTCTGCACGTCGCTGTGGCCGACCTTGAGCGGTGCGCCGGAGCCGTCGCCGGAGTTCGCCTCGCGCGCCACCGAACTGTCGGCCGGGGTTATCAGCCACCGTGAGGCGGGCGTCGCGTACGCGCTTACTGCGAACGAACCGGCCAGCGATTGCCAGATGCCCCCGGTGCCGGCACGCCGGCCGGCGAGGTCGAGGCGGTACAGGTCGGTCGCCGAGCGCACCGCCTGGCCGACGTCTCTGGGGAAGGCGAGGCCGACTTCGGGCGCGGGGTCCGCGTCCGCGAGGCCGATCTCGTGCAGCGGCACCGGGCGGCCGAGTTTCTGCCCGATCGCGGCCGCGATGAGGTGCGGCGCGGCGCCCTGGGGCACCATGCCCTTCGACACCCAGCGCGCGACGGACGTCTTGTCGTAGCGGAGCGTCAACCCGCGTTGGGCCCCTAGATCGTTGACGCGTCGGGCGAGTCCGGCGTTGCTGATTCCCGCGAGGGCGAGAACGGCGCCGAGCTTTTCGTTCGGCCCGCGTTGCTCCCTGGACATTGCGCCACCCCTCGACACAGACGGCTGCCGCGCTGGCATAACCACGCGGCATTCGTAAACCCAGCGTAGTTCGCCGCATCCCAAGCGTTAAGGGGCATTCTTCCGGTTGGCGGGATTGTGGTCCGTACGCGAGTGCGGGCGTCGGCACGGACGGTTGCGGCGTGCTCCCGCCATGTGGCCGTGCGCCCGCCCGTGCGCTCTTCTGTGGCCCGGGGGAGAGCGGTTCCATGGTCGTGCGTGGGTCGGCCCGCTGTACTGGATCCAGTGGGCTGGGGGATGCCGCCGCCACAATCCCCGCGGGCGGCGTAGCGGTCCGGGGGGCGTTCTCCGCCCTCCGGATCGGCGCGTCCGGCCGAGGGCGCGGTTGTGTACGGAGCGTGTGCGAGGCTGCGTCAAGAGCCTTTGCGCGTGCCGGATTTGGCTGAAAATCGACCCTGTGTTCCGCTGGTGTTCGCGCCTCTCACCATGGAAATCGACGGCGCACGCGGCGGTTTGAGGGAGCGTACAGGGGGCGCATTCGTGTCGCGCACGCCGGGGCGTGTGCGACTGCCGACGCTCCCCGCGCGGGAGTTCGCGCAACGCTCCCGGTCGGCGCGGGGGCGCGCCAGGGGCGCACTTCCAGGGATCGCAAGCGGCGTCACCTCCTTCTGCGGCGTGCTCTTCGTGGCAGCATGTGAACCGTTCGTACGGTGCACTGGTTGTCCACAGCCTGTGGAGGCGTCGATGCGGTGGTTGGTGGGATGGAGCAGCGCCGCCACGGGAGCCACCGGCCCCGGCGCCCCCGGGACGGGGAGCGTCGGCGGCCGCGGCGGCCCCGGAAGGGGACGTCATGACGGCTACGGCGGTCCCGAGGTCTACGCCGGCGAGGACGGCGGACGGATCGGCCACGACGGCGAGACCCTCCACCCCGTGGGCTCCCGGCTCCTGTGGGGCGACCCCGACCCGCTGTGGGCGGTCGGCGACTGGCGCCCCGACGAGGTCCGCGTCGTCCGCGCCGACGCGCAGACCCGTGTCGCCGTCCTCGGCACCTGCGGCGCCACCGACGAACAGCTGCGCGTGGGCCTGTTCGCCGCGCGCGGAGGGGCACTTCGGCATCTGACGGCCTGGCCGGGCAGCTACACCGCGGTCGTCCAGGTCGGACGCCGCATCACCGTCTGCGGCGATCTGGCGGGCGCGCGCCCGGTGTTCCACACCCCCTGGGCCGGCGGCACCGCCTACGCGACGGCCGCCCTGCCGCTGGCCGACCTCATCGAGGCCAACCTCGACTTCGGCCACCTGGCCGCCCTGCTCGCCGCCCCCGACGTCCCGGCCGCGGTCCACGACTCCACCCCCTACGACGGCGTACGACGGATTCCGCCGGGGCACGCGCTCATCCTGCGCGCCGGGGCGCGCGAGATCGCCGGGTACGAGCAGGTCGCCTCGCTCGCCGTGGCCGCCGCCCCCGTCGACCCCGACAGCGCGGTGGACGCCGTACGCGACGCGCTCGTAGAAGCGGTACGCGCGCGTCTGTCCGCGCCGCGCCACGTCCCCGACATCGATCCCGGGCCGGTGCCCGGAATGGGGCCCGCCGAGCGACGCGCCGCGCGCGGGATGCCCGTGCCGGGGATCGGCGCCGACCTCTCCGGCGGCCCCGCCTCCACCACCCTCGCGCTGCTCGCCGCCGGCCTGCCCGGCATGCCGGGCACCGTCCTGGGCCACGGCACGGGCGCCGGTGAACGTCTGCTGGCCGTCACCTTCAACGACCTGGCCGTCGGCGGCCACGAAGCGGAACTGGAGCGCG
Organism: Streptomyces sp. NPDC088254; assembly: GCF_044740925.1. Lineage (NCBI taxonomy): Bacteria > Bacillati > Actinomycetota > Actinomycetes > Kitasatosporales > Streptomycetaceae > Streptomyces > Streptomyces sp. NPDC088254. The sequence goes on from NZ_JBIURQ010000002.1 coordinate 775,449, forward strand.
CCGGTGCCCTCGCGGCCGGCCCGCGCCTGCACCACGTTGTCGTCCCCGGCGGCGAGGAGACCCTGCCGTACGCCGATCTCGACGGGCCGCTGACCGACGAGCCCGGCGCGAGCCTGGTGACCGCCGCCCGGCACCGCGCGCGCCTCGCCGCGGGCAGCGCCGACCACTTCACCGGGTACGGCGCCCGGCAGGTCCTCGACGCCCACCCGGCGCGGTTGGCCGACCTGCTGATGGACCGCAAGAGACGCCACCTCGTGCGCCCCGTCGCCGCCCTCACCAAGGCGGACGGTTCCGTGCTCGTCCCCGCGCGTGTGTACGGCGCCGCCCGAAGACTCGCCCGCACGCCCTACCGGGCGGGCGTGGAGAACCTCGCCGACCGGCTCCTGCACCGCCGTTTCGACGACCCCGGGGACGCGGCCGGAGCCGTCGGGGCCTCGCTGGCGGCCCTCGCCTGGGGCGGACCGGGGCCCGCCGCACGCTGGCTGACCGGCGAGGCGCTCGCTGAAGTATCGGTTCGTCTCCAGAGCACGGCCCACCGGGCCGGGGTGGGGCCCGGCCAGCGCCCAGGCGACTACCGCGCGCGTGCGGCGCTGGCCCGGTACGCGGCGGACCTGCGCATCCTGGAGCAGGCCGTCGAGCTGCGCTCCCAGCGGCTGCACGCGCCGTTCCTCGACAACCAGGTCGTCCGCGCCTGCCGCGCGCTGCCCGAGACCCTGCGCGTGCAGCCCGGGGCGCGGGCCGCGATCCTGCGCACCGTGCTGAAGGGGGCCGGCGTCGCCGAACTGCCGACCGGCTGGGGCGCGCCCTCCCAGGCCTCCACCGCGGCGGCGGCCCGAGCGGGCCTGCGCATGGCCACGGACCCGCTGCTCGCCCTCTTCGACGCGCCCCTTCTCGCCGAAGCCGGCCTGGTGGAGGCCCGCGTGGTCCGCAAGGCGCTGCGCGGGGCGGCCGCGGGCGAACCCCTTCCGCTGGACGGTCTCGCCGACCTCGTCTCCCTCGAACTGTGGCTGCGCCGCCTCCTCGCCAGGAGGGGCACCTGCTGGACGGGCACCCCGGCCCGCTCCCGCGCGGTCCCGGCGGGGATCGCTCCGCAGCGGCGGGCGGTGTCCTCCGGCGGGTGACCCTCAGGAACAGGTGAACCGCGACTCCGCCCAGTCGGCCAGGACCACCGCGCCGAGGCCGCCGCGCGGCTCGACCTCCAGCCGGACGGTCCTGCGGCCGGCGAGGTCCACATGGACGGGTACGGCGGGGTCGCCGTCCTCAAGCGCACCGGACGTCCACAGCGGGACTCCGTCGGCGTGGACGGCGAAGGAGACGCCGCCGAGGTTCCGCGTGAGGTCGTCCACGCCCACCAGGGCGTCGAACGCCGTGCAGGCGCGGTTCAGCTCGACGGTCACCGAGGAGTCGCCGTGCACGGTCACTCCCCAGTCGCGCCGCCACACCCAGCTGCTTTGGGCGAGCCGGATCTCGGGGCGGGAACCGTCGCCCACGACGTCGAAGTCGAGCTCGCCGAACCGGAAGACGGAGGGAGCCGGGGCGAGCGGGGGCGGTGTGGGGGTGGGCGTCGGGGTCTGGGTCGGTTCGGCTGCAGGGGACGGCGGCGGTGCCACCGGGGCCGCCGAGGGCTCGGCGGTGGTCGGCATGGGCGTGGGCTCGACCGCGTGGACGGGAAGGATCTCCGCAGGTCCGGAAAGGGGTTCTTCCCGCGCCACCGACGGGCGGCCGGACGTCGGCGAGGGCGTGAGCGGCGGCTGTGCCGGGCTGGGCGTGACCTCCTCCGGAAGAACGACCGGCGCGGAGACGGAGGGCGTCGCCTCAGGCCGCTCACCGGAACCGTCGTCACCGACGAGCGCGAGAACGACCACCGCGACGGCGGCCACGGCAACCACCCCGGCGGCTACACCGGCCTTGACGGCCCCACCGGCCCCCACGCCGCCGTTCGCGAGTGGCCCAGCGGCGCCAGCCCCGGTGCCGCCGCTCGTGAGGGACCCTGCGGCCCCGGCCGACGCGCCGCTTCCCCCGACACCCGCCGCCGAAGAGCCCCCAACCGCTACGGCAGCCCCGCCCAGACCACCCCCGCCCGCTGCCATGCCTGCCCCGCCCGCTGCCGCGCCCCCCGCCAGGATTGCCGCCGCCTTGGCGTAGCCCGATGCGCCGAGCCAGCCCAGTACAGCCAGCGGGACGACCGCAGGGATCGTGCCGGCGACCTCGTCGAGTTGCAGGGCCGCCAGCCGGCACCTCGCGCACTCGTCCAGGTGTCTGCGCAGGCCCCGTTCGGCCCGGGTGCGCAGGCGGCGGCGGGCGTAGGCGCCGAGCTGGTCGGCGTAGCGGGCGCACTCCTCGTCGCTCATGAGGGTGGCGTTGACGTGAGCCTGGAGATACGCCTGCTTGAGGCCCTCGCGGGCCCGACTGGCCAGCACGCGCGTGCCGTTGGCGTCGAGGCCGAAGAGCGTGGCGACCTCGCTCGGCGACTCGTCCTCGACCTCGGTGTGCCACAGCACAGCCTGCCAGCGCTCCGGCAGCGAGCGGAAGGCCCGCATCGCCATGGACCGCTCCGCCTCAAGCATCGCGCTCACGTCGGCGCCCTCGTCGAGGGTGTCGTGCCCGGCGGCCTCGGCGGAGCGGGCCGCCCGCTCCGCGAACACCGCGAAGTCGTCGACGAGTTGCTCCCGCCTGGCCGACTGCATCCACCCCGCGGCGACGCGCCGGACGCAAGTCAGCAGATAGGCGCGTACGGCGTGCCGGGGGCCCGAACCGCCGCGCACCGCCTGAAGCATCCGCGCGAAGACCTCGGCGGTGAGGTCGTCGGCGGTGTGGGCGTCGCGGCAGCACGTGCGCGCGTAACGGCGTACGGCGTCGGCGTGACGGCGGTACAGCTCCTCGTACGCCGTGTCGTCGCCCGCGCTCATCCGGGCGACCAGGTCGCCGTCGGCCGGGGTCTCCCGCGGCGGCGGGATGTCGCCGTCGCGCCGCTCGCGCTGGGGCGGGACACCGCCCGCGGAGAAGACCCCCGCGCGTCCGTCCCGGCCGGGCGCCCGCGGTGAGATCCGCCCCCCGGCCCGTACGTCACCGTCGTCCTGTGAGGCGTCCCGCCCGTCAACGCTCATCGCGCAAAGCCCCCGCCGCCCGCACAACCGGTCCCGATCACGGCGTCAGAGTGCCACACCGGAGTCGGCTCCCCGGCCGCGCGAAAACCCGAAAGTGCGGGTCGGGGCGGGAACGCCGAAACGCCCTCGCCCCACAATCACCCGATCGGAGCAACCCGTCAGGAAGAGGGCCGCGACCGCAGCCCCTCCAGCAGGATGTCCAGCAGGCGGGCGGAAGCCGCCGCCTGCTGCGCCGCGTCCGGCAGCGAGGGGGCCGCCGTCGCGATCACCAGCAGCACGTCCGACACCGACACGTCCGGCCGCAGCTCGCCCGCCGCCCGGGCCCGCTCCACGAGCTGGCCCACCACGTCGAGCAGCGCCGCCGCCCCGGCGTCGTCCAGGACGGAAGACGAGCTCGCCTCGGACACCAGCCGCAGCTCACCCGCGGCCGACTGGGACCGCTGCTGCGGCACCCGCGCCAGATCCGCGGCGGGCGCGTCGTCGCCGTCCTCGGCGACCCCGACCCGCAGCACCTGCGGCGGCAGCAGCCGCCCGGCGCCCGACGCCACCGACGTCCGCAGGAAGCGCGACAGCGCCGACCACGGCTCGTCCTCCTGTCCCAGCGCCGCCCGCGCCTGGTCCGTCAGCCGGGAGGTCTCCTCCTCGGCTATCCGCCGGACCAGCACGTCCTTGCTGGGGAAGCGCCGGTACACCGTGCCGACGCCGACCCGCGCGCGGCGCGCCACGTCCTCCATCGGCGCGCCGTAGCCCAGCTCGCCGAACACCTCACGAGCCGCGCGCAGCACGTGCTCGAGATTGCGCTGTGCGTCCACGCGCAGCGGCGTGGTCCGCGGGCCGTCCCCGCGTCCGTTGCCCACCGCCGCGCTCACCGCGCCGCCGGGTGCAAGGGCGGACGCGGACGACCAATGCGTGTCCTGAATGTGCATGAATGATCCCCCGGTAATGACGTCTCCCCCCGGAGACACTCCCCGCCATCGAAAGCCGGGGTGCGCGAAGAGGGGACCGCGACCGGCGGACCCGCTCGCTGCGGACCCGACGAGCGCTTCCCCCCTGACACCCCGTCGACACACGAACATAGTTGAGAGGCAGTCAATTCAGAAGGGGCAGGTTCCGCACGGAGCGCCCCCCGATCGGAGCACGGGTCGTATACGTCCCGATTGCGCCCCTTCCCGCCCCCCAGCGCACCCACGCTGACCTGCACATCTGTCAGGGACGCCGGTGTTTCGGCCAACCCGCCGCGCGCCACGGAACCGGTCACACAAATTGCCGGGCCTGTGGACAAACTCCGGCGACGGGTGCGTCATGGGATGGTGAAGGAACGTGCGCGCATTCTCGTTGTCGGCGGCGGCTACGTCGGGATGTACACGGCCCTGCGGCTCCAGCAGAAGCTGAAACGGGAACTCGGCCGCGGCGAGGCCGAGATCACCGTCGTCACCCCCGACCCGTACATGACCTACCAGCCGTTCCTGCCCGAGGCCGCCGCCGGCGCCGTCTCACCCCGCCATGTCGTCGTCCCGCTGCGCCGCGTCCTGCCGCACTGCCGGATCATCGTCGGCGAGGCCACCGCCGTCGACCACGCCGCGCGCACCGCCACCGTGCGCACCCTCGCGAGCGAGGAGGACAGCACCGGCGCGCTGCGGCTGACGTACGACGAGCTCGTCCTCGCGCCCGGATCCGTCTCCCGCACGCTCCCCGTCCCCGGGCTCGCCGACCACGCCATCGGCTTCAAGACGGTCGAAGAGGCCATCGGCCTGCGTAACCACGTCATCGAACAGATGGACATCGCCTCCTCGACCCGCGACCACGCGATCCGCGACGCCGCCCTCACCTTCGTCTTCGTCGGCGGCGGCTACGCCGGCGTCGAGGCGCTCGCCGAACTGGAGGACATGGCCCGCTACACCACGCGCTACTACCACAACGTCACGCCCGAGGACATGAGGTGGATCCTCGTCGAGGCCTCCGACCGGATCCTGCCGGAGGTCGGCGAGGACATGGGCCGCTACACGGTCAGCGAACTGCGCCGCCGCAACATCGACGTCCGTCTCGGCACCCGGCTGGAGTCCTGCGCCGACCGCGTCGCCGTCCTCAGCGACGGCGCGCGCTTCCCCACCCGCACCGTCGTGTGGACGGCCGGCGTCAAACCCGCCCCGCTCCTCGCCGCCACCGACCTCCCCCTGACCGCGCAGGGCCGCCTCGAGTGCACCCCCGAGCTGACGATCGACGGCGTCACGCACGCGTGGGCCGCGGGAGACGCCGCCGCCGTCCCCGACGTCACCGCAGAACCCGGCAAGGTCACCGCCCCCAACGCCCAGCACGCCCTGCGGCAGGCCAAGCTCCTCGGCGACAACATCGCGTGCTCCCTGCGCGGCGAGCCCCTGCGCACGTACTCCCACAAGTACGTCGGCTCGGTCGCCTCACTGGGCCTGCACAAGGGCGTCGCCCACGTCTACGGACGCAAACTCAAGGGCTACCCCGCCTGGTTCATGCACCGCGCCTACCACCTCAGCCGCGTCCCGACCTTCAACCGCAAGGCACGCGTGCTCGCCGAATGGACGCTGGCGGGACTCTTCAAGAGGGAGATCGTCTCCCTCGGTTCACTCGAACACCCGCGCGCGGAGTTCGAACTGGCTGCCGGAGGAAAGCCTTCCGGCAAGTCATCCGGCAACCCGAAGGGGTCGTCCTGAGCCGGATCAGGAACTCCATCGACCACCCCCACGTCTGACGAATGCCGGTCCGGACGGCGGCCGCACTGCCAGACTGCATCCCGCTTCCCGAGCCCCGGCGGACCACCGCCCATCCCCGACCACCAGGCCGTCCTCTCTGCTGCAACACCCGGGTGCTGCGACGATGTGCACCGCCGCGCGGCCCCCGGAGCCCAGGCCGGGCCCGGAGCCGGCCGCCGACGACTACGCGAGGCAAGGATTCGTGAACTTCACGCGCTGGAGCGCCCGGCTCCCCGGAACGCAGCGCCGCGCCGCCGCGCGAGCCGAGCACACGGTCACCACCCCGGACCGCCGGGGCGAGGGCTCCGTGCCCGCGGCCCGCGCCGAACGACTCACCGGCGAACCGCCCCCGGCCCCCGCCGTCGACGAACTCCCGGTCCGTGAGGTCCTCGACCGCGTCCCGGCCCTCGTCGCCCTCGTCCACGGCCCCGACCATCGCCTCGCCTACGTCAACGACGCCTACGCGGCGGCCTTCGGCACACGCCACCCCGGCCCACCGGCCGCCGAAGCCCTCCCCGAACTGCGCGACCTCGGCCTCATGCCCCTCCTCGACCAGGCCCAACGCAGCGGCAGACCCCGCACCCTGAAGTCCCGCAAAGCCCCCGACGGGCGCAACTACACCTTCACCTGCACCCCCGTCACCGAGGACGGCGGCAAGTCCGCCGTGCTCGTCTTCGCCACCGACGTCACCGACCACGCCGAAGCCGCCGACCGCCTCAGAGCCAGCGAACGCCGCCAGCGCGAGACCGCCGTCACCCTCCAGCGCTCCCTCCTCCCCCAGGAACTCGAACAACCGGACGATCTGCGCATCGCCGCCACCTACCACCCCGGCGGCACCGAGGCAGCCGTCGGCGGCGACTGGTACGACGTCATCACCCTCGGCGGCGGCCGCACCGCCCTCGTCATCGGCGACGTCATGGGCCGAGGAGTGCGCGCCGCGGCCGTCATGGGCCAGCTCCGCACCGCCGTCCGCGCCTACGCCCGCCTCGACCTCCCCCCGCACGAGGTCCTCCAGCTCCTCGACGGCCTCGCCATGGAGATCGACGCCAACCAGATCGCCACCTGCGTCTACGCCGTCCATGACCCGAACGAGGGACGGCTGCTCTACGCCTCCGCCGGCCACCTGCCCATCCTGGTCCGCGACGAGAAGGGCGCCGTCCGTCGCGCCGACGAGCCCACCGGCCCCCCGCTCGGCACCGGCGGCTGGATGCACGCCTCCGGCACCGTCCCCCTCGGCCCCGGCTCCACCGCCGTCCTCTACACCGACGGCCTGGTCGAACGGCGCGACGAGGACCTGGACGACGGCATCGCCGCCCTGGAGCGCGCCCTGGCCGGCGCCACCGGCACCCCCCAGGTGGTCTGCGACCGCCTGGTCCGCTCCGCGGGCGTCACCGCCGACCACGACGACGACGTCGCCGTCCTGGTCCTCCAGCACCCCCACCGCACCGGCGCCGACGGCGAACTCTTCCGCAACGCGGCCCTGGAACTCCTCGGCGGCGTCGAAGCCGCCCCCCGCGCGCGGGCCTTCGCCTCCGGCGTCCTCACCAGCTGGCGCTTCGCCACCGAACTGCACGACCTCGGCGTCCTCGCCGCCAGCGAACTGGTCGCCAACTCCCTCCAGCACGGCACCCCGCCGATGCGCCTGCGCCTGCGCCGCACCGACCGCCGCCTGATCATCGAGGTCACCGACGGAGACGACCACCTCCCGCTCCGCCGCCTCGCCGAACCCGGCGACGAGTCGGGCCGGGGCATCGCGATCGTCGCGACCATCGCCTCCCACTGGGGCTGCAGACGCACCCCCGGCGGCGGCAAGGCGGTGTGGTGCGAGTTCCTGCTGCCCAAAGCCGCCGACTGACGGAAAAAGGGGCGGCCGTCGCCCATGACGACGGCCGCCCCTGCCCGGCTGCTGCCCTGCCTCACGCCTCGGCGGCCACCGGCTCCGCTGCGGCCCCGCCCCGGGCGACCACCCGGTTGCGCGCCTGCCACGGCTGGTCCTGCGCCACGGTGAGCCGCCGCCCCAGCCGCAGCGCCAGCACGCTGATCCCCAGCGAGAACAGCAGGAACGTCACGACGTACGGCGCGTGCAGCGAGGCGCCCATCGGCCCGCCCACGGCCGGCCCCACCGCCAGCGCCAACTGCTTCACCAGGGCGAACGCCGAGTTGTACTGACCCGCCATCCCGGACGGCGCCAGATCGGCGACCAGCGGAGCGACGGTCGGCGACAGCATCGCCTCACCCAGCCCGAACAGCGCGTACGTCGACACGAACGCGGCCGTCGCCATCTCCTGGCTGCCGTGCCCGAGCCCGGCGAACCCGGCGGCGACCCACGCCACGGCCCAGATCAGCCCCACCGCCGCGATCACCCGCGACCGCCTGCGCCGCTCGACGAACTTCAGCACGGCGAACTGCGCGACCACGATCATCGCCGTGTTGGCGGCCAGTGCCGTGCCCAGCGCGGACGTCGAGATCCCGGCGGCCTCCACGCCGTACGCGCTCAGCCCCGACTCGAACTGCCCGTAGCAGGCGAAGAACAGCACGAACCCCAGCACGCACAGCTGCACCATGGCCCGGTTCCCGAGCAGCTGCTTCCAGCTCCCCTTCGCCGATCCCCGCGGAGCGTCCTCGACCCGCGGCGCGCGCGGCATCCGCACTGTCACCATCACCACGACCAGCAGCAGGAACATCGCCGCCTCGATCGAGAACAGCAGCGTGAACGACGACACCCGCGTGGCGTCCACGAGATGCCCGCCGATGAGCCCGCCCACGCCCAGCCCGAGGTTCTGCAGGAAGAACTGCATGGCGAACGCCCGCGACCGGGTCTCCGCGCTGGAACAGTCCACGATCATCGTGGCCAGCGCCGGCTGCATCACGGCCTGCCCCGCCCCGAGCGCGCCCGCGGCGGCCAGGACGGCGGTGGCGTCGCCGGCGAGGCCGAGGCTCAGCGCGCCCACGGCGGCGGTGACCAGGGCGGCGACCAGCACCGGCAGCGGGCCGCGCCGCACGATCGCCCGACCGGCGAACGGCAGCACGATCAGCGCGGCCACGGCGAACACGGCGAGCACCAGCCCCGCCGTCATGGCCCCCAGGCCCCGCACCTGCGCCACATAGACGTACAGGTACGGGACCGTGAAGCCGAGCCCGAACGCGCTGAGTGCGTTGCCCACGTGGATCCGGCGCATCGCTGCGCCCATCGCCCTGGTCACGTTCACCTCTCTCAAGACAGGGGTCAGCCAGTAGATGGCTGACCCAAGGACTTACAACCGAAGACTTCGAAGATAAATTTCGAAGCTAAACAGTACAGTCTCGAGAACTTCGACGCGAACGAGCCCCGTGCGATACTGGCGGCCATGGGCGACACCCCCGACGACACCGCAGACCTCGACGGCGAACCGACGCTCGAGGAGCAGATCGCCGCCTACCAGCGCGAGTTCCAGGACCTCGACCCCCAGGTCGAGAAGATCGTGTCGGCGCTGTCCCGCCTGAACCGCCGCATGAACGTCGCCTACGGCCGCCAGACCGCCGCGCTCGGCATGAGCAACACGGACTGGGAGGTCCTCAAGGCCCTCGTCCTCTCCGGCGCCCCGTACCGCCTCGGTCCCAGCGACCTCGCCAAGCGACTCGGTCTCACGCCGGCCGCGATGACCCACCGGATCGACCGCATGGTCTCCGAAGGACTGGTGACCCGGGAGCGGGACGAGACCAACCGGGTCCGCGTGATCGTGGAGCTGACGCAGGAGGGTCGAGAGAAGTGGCTGGAGGCGATGAGATCGGCGACGGTCTTCGAGGAGGACCTGCTCCAGGACCTCACCGCGGCGGACCGCACCGCCCTGGGCGAGGTGCTGACCAGGCTCCTGCGCCGGGTGGAGCACGCCCAGCCCGACGCCGGCGGGCGTCTCCGCGACCTCGACTGACCTCGCCGAAAAGACCTTGACAGGGATGCTTGACATCCCCCGGGTCGATCCGTAGAGTTCTTCGGGTTGCCACGGAGCCGTAACGGTTCCCTGGTAGCACCTCCGCCGCAGAAGCGGCACCTCACACCACAGCAAGATCTCCCAACGGGATCGAATTCGGCGCGCCCGAATTCCATTCGATGGGGCATTCGGCGGCTTGATCGCTCTCGATCCTTTCGATCGACTCGATTAGCACTCGCCGAGGCGGATCCGCTAAGGTTTGAGACGTCGGAACGGCCCAACAGCCGGGACGACACCCCCCTCTGACTGGGAATCAGGGCCGAAAGGATCTGATAGAGTCGGAAACGCCGGAAGGGAAACCGCGAGAGCGGGAACCGGAAAGCACCGAGGAAATCGGATCGGAAAAAGATCTGATAGAGTCGGAAACGCAAGACCGAAGGGAAGCGCCCGGAGGA